>NZ_PNBY01000051.1 GCF_005886875.1 Pseudoalteromonas aurantia
ATGAAACGGAAAAGCCCTAACAGGGCTTTTTTTATGCCTGAAACTCACCCAGCGCTGTAATTTACCACCACGACGTACAAGCTAAACACCCGATAAACTTAGGGGCTGTTGATCTTCGCTGTTCTATTTTTGTTCTCTTTGAGCGTGCTTTTATCACGGCGCTTAATGTGTGGCCTAGTAATGTAAGCGAATATTAATCAACAAAGAGAAACGAGCGCTCAAAAGAACCGGTAGGCAGTGCTTGATTGGCTTTTCTACTATGTTATCGGCTGACTCACATGAAATAACCATGCTACGCAGCCTCTGCCTGGTATAAAAGCCAATCACACTGCTGCAAAAATGAAGCTGAAAGATCAACAGCCCCTAAAGTATTTTTAAAATAAAAAAGCCCTACAAGGGCTTTTGTCATAATGCTTAATATTTATCGCTCAGTTAGCGTCTATTCTTTCTCGCACGCGCTCTTCGTTGCTTCTTTTCTTCTTCTTTGGCCGCTTTTTTAGCCTCAGCTTGTGCTCTTAGCTCTGCTACCACCACTTCTTCACGCTCTCGCATTTCTGGCGTTTCCATGGTGATACGACCAATCACTGCATCACGTAATTCGTTGATCAGTATTTCAGACATTTTATGGGTATCCACCTGATTCCCGCCGCGTATACAGCCACGCTTTTTGCCTGCCATTTCCATAAACTCCCAGTCTTGCTCTGGCAGTTCTTCAATTTTATAGCGGGTTTGTAATAATTTAGGGTAAGCTTCTAATAAGTATTCCGCGGTATAACTGGCCACTTCTTCATAATCAATCGCCGTATCTCGGATCGCACCGGTTGCCGCCAAACGGTAGCCTGAGTTTTCATTCTCAACCTTTGGCCACAACATCCCTGGCGTATCATATAGCATAATACCGTCTTCAAGCTTAATACGTTGCTGCGCTTTAGTAACCGCAGGCTCGTTACCTGTTTTTGCGACAATTCGTCCCGCCAGGGTATTAATTAATGTCGACTTACCAACATTTGGGATCCCCATGATCATGGCTTTAAGTTGCTTATCAACTCCCACTTTTTGCGGCGCCAACTTTTTACATAACTCGTTTATTTTATGCACTTCAGCCGCTTTATCATGACCAAATGCCACCGCTTTAACACCGCTCTCTTGCTCTAAATATTGCATCCAACGATCGGTCATGACAGGATCGGCCAAATCCGCTTTGTTTAAAATTTTGATAACCGGCTTATCTTCGCGCAGCGCAGACACCATTGGGTTTTCACTACTATAGGGAATACGTGCATCAAGCACTTCAATAATTACGTCCATTTGCGGCATAATTTCTTTGATCTCATTACGCGCTTTGTTCATGTGTCCTGGAAACCACTGAATTGCCATACGCTATTCTCCTGTGTGAAATATTGATTAACGCGCCATTTTACCTAGTTCAACGCACAATTGCTTTAAAAGCAGAAAAAATTTATCAATCAAAGTATAAGCCGCGCACTCGCAACCAGATCTCTTGTATACTGCATGCCACTGAATATTATGAAACCAAAAACCATGGCGCTTAAATCAACTATAATCAAAACTCACCTATCTATTAGCGACATGGATAGGCATGTATACCAAGACTTATCACTCACGTTAGCACAGCACCCATCAGAGACTGAACAGCGCTTGATGGTTAGAATTTTAGCTTACGTATTACAGTTTCAAGAACGGTTAGAATTTACCAAAGGCCTATGTGCCGATGATGAGCCTGAAGTCTGGGTGAAAAATTACAGTGATGAAATAGAACTGTGGGTTGAGCTCGGCTTACCAGAAGAGAAGCGTTTGAAAAAAGCCTGCAACCGCGCTAAGAACGTCGTGCTGTATACTTACGGTGAAAATAGCCAGCCAATATGGTGGCAAAAGAACCAACAAAAGTTGGCAAGTTATCAAAACTTAACGGTGATCAGTTTGCCTTATGAAGCCACCGCACAGTTGGCCAATATGGTCAGTCGTGCCATTACGCTCACCATCACAATTCAGGACGGTGAAATCTGGTTCAGTGATGAACAAAACAGTGTGCATATTATACCACAGCAACTAAAGTAAGAGACCCATATGACTATTCGGCGCATCGTAGTATTACATGGTTTGTATATGTCAGGCTTTGTTATGCGCCCATTGTGCGCCAAGCTTAAAAAGCGCGGCTTTGAAATCTTAAACTTCAGTTATAACACCCTAGAGCCAGATAAGTCGGTCATCTTTAATGAACTAGATGCGTTTATTGACACCCAGGCAACAGCGCTGGTATGCCACTCTATGGGAGGCCTTATCGCACGGGCATATTTAGAACATAATTCAGCGCCTAGCCAATATGTTGAAAAAGTCATCACGTTAGGCACACCACATAAAGGCAGTGCCATTGCCAAGCATATGCATGATAAAGGCCTCAACATGCTATTAAAAAACAGCATTGAGTTTTTAATGTCAGACAATCAAAATTGGCCCTTTTCTGCAAAGTTATATAGCATAGCTGGCGACTTGCCCCTGGGTTTAATGCCCTTATTACAAAAAGGCAGCCGCTCAGATGGTACTGTCCTCTTAGAGGAAACTCAGTTGCCGGGGATGGCTGAACATAAGGTATTTCATGTCAGTCACACCAGTATGATTTACTCCCGCCAAGTCACTCGGTATATAAACTCGCTGCTTTAGAATGAAACTCAGTGATCACTGTGTTCAGCTATCTTATAAGCGACCATGGCAATTCATCCAACAATAAGCGGGACAGGCAGACCAAACCCACCACAAAAGCCAGCAGAGCAATAACAACCACCAGCAGTTCTGATTTATGTTTAGATCGTGTCTTAGCACTTTTGCTTGAGCTCAAGTGTCATGATGTTCGCCTGCGGCTCACTCCCAAACTGGCAAGCTTTATTCACAACCAAAAAAAGATAAGAAAACAAGATTTCAATTGATTTTATGGATTGTACATATTGATTTATCTTATTAGCCAATCCTTCAACGCTCATCCATACTTAACCCATCGAAATAAGGAGCCAACTATGACACACATTAATTCTATCGGTTTAGATAACCAAAAAAGCCAAGCGCTTGTAACTGCTTTAAATACACTCTTGAGCAGCTATCAAATTCAATACATGAATGCTCGCGGCTTTCATTGGAATATTAAAGGGCGTAACTTCTTTGAACTACATTTAAAGTTTGAAGAGATCTATAACCTTTTGTTGGAAAAAGTAGATGAAATAGCTGAACGTATACTCACCATTGAAGGTCAACCATTACACGCGTTCTCTGACTATCTTGAGCGCAGCAAAATAGCCGAAGCGAAAGGGATCAGTGAAGGGACCGCAGCACTGGAAAACCTACTCGCAGGTTTCACCACTTTAATCGGTATGCAGCGCGAAGTGTTAGCACAAGCTGGTGATGCACAAGATGAAGGAACTGCGGCACTGATGAGTGACTATATAAAAGAGCAAGAAAAGCTAGTGTGGATGCTCAAAGCTTATTTGAACTAGTGTTAATAACCCATTGTGGTGCTGTGGTTGGCTCACCAATAAGTCAGCCGCATCATCAAAAAAATAGATCTGCGTTTTTGCGTTTCGCCAAAGCTGTTCAAGCACTTGCCGTGCTAACGCATTCGCCCCAATATAATCAACACGTACATAGCCACGCGACTTCACACCTTCAAAATAATTGCGAATAACATCAAAGCTATCCGCTGTACTCATCTCAAACATAGAAAGATCGATAACAGCACTTTGCAAATTCCCTTGAGGATATTGCATCGCTTGAGCCAGCAAATCATTCTGTAAGTCAATAATGCCTTCTCGATTAAACGCACCTTGCAGGCCAATATAAATCACTGGCGCTTCAACATACACTCGCCACAGGCCATGTGCTACAAACATTCGGTACCCTCTGTCAAAAGCATAACCATCAACAAGTTAATGGTTATGCTTTGTATCGTTATTTATGAATCGAGTAAACCAATGAAAAATGCCATTTCTAATGCTTTCTCATGTAAGCTCTTAAAACGACCTGACGCCCCACCATGACCAGCATCCATATCTGTTTTAAACAACAATAAATTATTGTCTGTTTTATATTCTCGTAGCTTTACCACCCACTTCATAGGCTCCCAATATTGCACCTGAGAGTCATGTAGGCCTGTAGTCACTAAGATATTAGGGTACGCTTTTGCTTCAATATTATCGTACGGTGAATACGCTAAAATGGTTTTATAATCCGCTTCATTATTTGGATTACCCCATTCATCATACTCATTGGTCGTCAGAGGGATCGTTTCGTCCAACATGGTGGTCAAAACATCTAAAAATGGCACATGGCAACCAACTCCTAAGTAGAGTTCTGGAGCCTGATTAACCACAGCCCCCATCAGCAAGCCACCAGCACTGCCACCTGAAGCGAATATCTTATCTGATGCGCCATAGCCCTCTTTAACTAATGAGCGTGTTACATCAACAAAATCATTAAAACTGTTTTCTTTAAACGATTTTTTCCCATGCTCATACCAAGCACGTCCGAGCATTTCAGAGCCACGAATATGTGCAATTGCATACACAAAACCACGATCAAGTAAGCTCAGCGTTGTACTCGAGAAAGTAGGATCAATGGTAATACCGTATGCACCATACCCATATTGCAATAAAGGGTTAGTGCCATCTTTTTTGAATGTCGATTTTTTATATACCAATGAAACAGGAATATCTACGCCATCGCGAGAGGTCACGAAAATACGCTCAGACGCATAAGCGTCACTATTAAACTCACCCAAGACTTCTTGTTGTTTACGTAACACCTTCTGACCTGTTGCCAATTCACAGTCGAATACTGAGCTCGGTGTTGTCAGGCTTGAATAGTAAATACGAACCGTCGTAGCACTGGCTTCTGGGTTTTGTCCTACTCCCGCAAAATAACATTCATCATTAAACGTTAGCTGATAGCTATCGCCTTGGTATGTATGCACCACAAAACGAATTTGGCCCATTTCACGCTCGGTCACAACAAAGTGGCTATCGAATAACTCTAACCCTTCCAGTAGCACGTGTGCTCGATGTGCGACGACTTCTTCCCAGCGTGCTATCTCTGCAATGGTTTCTGCTGACGCGCGCATTAAGCGAAAGTTGATTGCTTTATGATTCGATAAAATATAAAAAGAGTCGCCCAGTTTATCTAAACCATATTCATGACCTATTGTGCGCGGTAATAACCGTTCAAAAGCGCCTGTAGGAGTATTCGCATCTAATACCAATAAGTCACTGGTTTCTGTTGCCGATAAATAGATATAAATCTGGCTATCATCGCGACTTTTACCAAGCCCCATATAAAACTGATGATCTTGCTCTTCATAAACTAAAACATCGTCGCTTTGTGGTGTGCCCAATACATGTCTGTATACCTGAGTGCCCAACAGCGTTTGCGCATCTTTTTTCACATAAAAGACGGTTTTATTGTCATTGGCCCAAACAAGTTCACCCTCAGTGTTAGATAACACATCTTCTAAATAGGTATCACTGGCAATATCTTTAAATCGGAAGGTATAAATACGCCTCCCATCTAAGTCTTCGCTATAAGCTAACAATTTATCATCTGGGCTAACAGCCAAATCCCCGATATCATAGTATTCATGACTTTGCGCCAAAGCATTAACGTCTAACAAAAGTGATTTATCACTCAGCGCTGCATCGCTTGCTCGATAGTGTGACGCATATTCGTTATCTCCAGTCACATCTGAGACATACCAATACGCACCATCTTTTACAGGTACAGAGCTATCATCTTTCACGATCCGTGATTTCATTTCGGTAAATAACGAATCTTGCAATACTTTATGAGGCGCCATTTGCGCGGCAACATGCTCGTTTTCAATATGTAAATGCTGTAATACTTCGTCATTACTGCGTTTATCATCTCGCATCCAATAATAATTATCGGTACGTTGGTGTCCATGATGAGTCATACTATGGGGGATTTTTTTTGCTGTTAAAGCAGACGTGTTTTCAGCCACAGATTGTTCCTAACTTATGATATTTTTTCCAGTCTATCATAGTCATAGTTGCAAGCCAGTGCTGTTTTGAAAAGCATGCAATGTTATTACATAACCTCCCAAGCAACTTGCCACAATGCGCCACCATCTGGTTCAAATTGCGGTGAGCTATTGCGACAATATTCCGTAAATGGCCAAGGTTTACATCGATAGCATCGTTTCGACGGTGCATGCCACACCCGAGTACCTTGTCGATAACTGTGCTGAGCTAGTGGAAAGACATGATCATATTCAGGCCGCCTGTCGACCGATTTTTTGGGCTGTATTTTACATTTAAACTCAAGCTTAAAATACGTGATCCCACTATTAATATGTGCCATCACGGGTTGAGCTCCTGAGCCAAATACCCAACCTTGGGTCGAATAGCACCCTACCTTGACTAAAGGCACATGTACATTGATTGCATTCGCAAGTTCTGCTCGCCACGCATGTGAATCTTTTTGAGAGTGGTAGATTATTTTGGTATTTACTTGAAGCGCACTTACCTCTCCTGTCTCTGTAAAAAAGCGCGCAGAGACTACATCTCCAATATGTAGTTGTCGCATCTGTGAAAGCATGCCTATTTGTTTCCACTGCGCAAGTTCATGCTTGTCAGACACCAATAAAGCTCATCAATAATTAGAATATTCGCAAGTATAATGATGAAAAAACGAAATACAACTTTTTGACTACCAATGACCAATATAGCAGCACTTTAAAATTAAAAAAAGCCAGTGAGATACTGGCTTTTTAAGCGTTCATAGTCGTTTATACCTTTGATGAACGCGGCTTTATGGTATAAAAGACTTTGGTAGTAAAACCAAATACCTTACTAGAGGCTCCCTGTATATCCGTTAAGATAATGTACAAACATGGCACGAGTAACAACGTAATTAATGTTGCAAACACAACAGCAAAACCAAGTGAGACAGCCATTGGGATCACAAACATCGCCTGTAAACTGGTCTCAAACATAATAGGTAAGACCCCCATGAACGTCGTGATAGACGTTAAGGTAATGGCACGAAAACGGGCACAACCAGCCTCTATAACTGCCTCTTTTAGCGCCATACCTTGACGGCGTACCTGATTAACAAAGTCAGTCATCACCAGCGAGTCATTAATAACAACCCCTGCCGCCGCAATAATACCATACGCAGACATCAAGCTCAGATCTAAGCCAAACGCTAAGTGCCCCCACAATGCCCCCACTAGACTAAATGGGATAACAGACATGACGATCAAAGGCTGTGCATAACTTTTTAACGGGATCGCCAGCAAAATGTAAACCATCAGCATGCCTATCACGAAAAAAACAATCTGCTCATTTGCTTGTGCTTGTTGCTCTTCTACAGCACCACTTAATTTGGTTTTCACCGTAGGAAAGCTCTTGAGTAGTTCAGGTAAAATAACCTCATCAATGCGTTTGGTTACCGCAGTGGGTTCAATGGCTTCTTCATCAATGTTGCCATAGACATACACCGTTCTGTAGCCTTCTTCACGTCGAATATAGCTGATCCCTGGTTTTTCTATCAAATCGACTACATCTCCTAACACCACTTCTTTGCCCTGTGGTGTCGTGATCACCGTATGTTTTAGTGATGAATATGCTTCACGGGTTAACTTAGGGTAGCGCACCATCACACGCACTTCTTCCCCATTACGAATAACACGCTGTGCCTCACCACCATAAAAACTTGCGCCGACTTGCGAGCCAATATCACGCAATGTAAGCCCTAAATCATAAGCGACCGGCTTTAAAGATAATTGAATTTCTTTACTGGCAGGGTCAATCGTCGAGCTAATATCAAATAAACCGCTTTCTTGCTGTAATAAGGTTATAAGCTGACGTCCTGCAGCATTGAGTGTTTCAATGTCAGAGCCATAAAGTAAATAACCAAAATCACCATCATCACCGAGGTTAATCACTTCGTCTTCAACAAGTATAGATTTCACCCCTGCAATCTCTGGCATGTTTTCCCGCCAGCGACGACTCAGCTCAAAGGTGTCAAAGGGGCGCAACTCTTCATCAACCAGCGGCGCCATCACTTGCGCACTGGTTCTGTCCATATTAAAAACCATGACGTTTTTCACCATTTTCACGCCATACTCTTGTTCAACTTGCTGATCTATATCAATGACTAATTGCTCTAGCAGCTTCGCCGCAGCAATGGTCTGATCATCTGACACATTATTGTTCATGGTCAATTTAATCGCAGGAAAATCATGAGGTATTTTTGGTAAGAATAGCGTTCTAATATGGCCACTCGTCATTAAGCTTATACTGATTATAAAAATACTGATAAACGAAAATAATACCGTCCATCGCCATTCTACACAGCGCGTTACAAAACGTTTATAAGGCCCATTTACAAAGCCAAAGAAGCGACGATTAAACCCATTTCGCCAGCTTTTTTCTGCAAGGGGCTTAAACTTTATTTGCGCAATATGCGCAGGGAGAATGAGCTTAGATTCAATTAAACTAAAAAATAAACACAGTAACACAACGCCCGCAATTGAAATGAAGTTTGAACTTTCAGGTCCAGTTGAGAACATCAGCGGTGCAAATACCGCCATGGTTGTTAACACCCCAAATGTCGCAGGTGTCGCAACACGTTTAGCACCTCGGATCACATTTTCTACACCTGGACCTTTTTTCTCTACCTCTGTATACGCGCTTTCACCTATCACAATGGCATCATCAACCACGATCCCAAGCACCATAATGAAAGCAAACAATGAGGTCACATTTAGTGTTATCCCCAATGCAGGCATTAACATAATGGCTCCCAAGAAACAAACAGGTATGCCGATTGTTACCCACATCGCCAACTTAAAGCGCAAAAATACAAACAACATTAGTGCCACCAGAAACATCCCCTGTAATAGGTTTGTTTTCATCATACTCAAGCGGCCATTCAAGTAGTATGTCATATCCACTAAAGACTCTATCGTCACACCGACTGGCAGCTGCTCATTCTTTTGCTTGATATATGCGTTAACAGAGTTTGCCACCGGCACCATATTTTGCTCAGTCGTCGCTTTGACCTGAATATAAACCGCATTTTTGCCATTTAGTTTGAAGTACCGCTCACCTTCAGTAAATTCGTCCTTTATGAATGCAACATCTTTAAGTAATACCTGCGCACCATTCGCACCTACTTTGATAGGAAGCTGACGAAATTCATTACCACTGTATGACTGGTTTTCAACGCGCACTGAAATAATACCCGCTTCAGTTCTGAGCTCACCTGCAGAAATATTTGCCGAATAATTACGTATAGAATTCGCTATATCTGCAATGGTTAAGTTATATTGACGCAACACATCTGGCTTTATTTCTATCGCGATTTCATCCAATGGGACGTCAACGGATACGAGAGATACATTCCCTAAATGTAACAACTCATCTTCTATTTCTTTCGCGATTGGTTTTAGCTGAGTCAATGGCAAGTCAGCAGATACTGTCATACCAACCACATCTTGTCGAAACTCAATCTGGCTTACTGTCAAAGGCTCCATTGCGGCAGGAAAAGTTGCGATGCTATCGACTCGCAGTTTGACCTTATCCAACACATCAGTCAGTTCAACATCTGGGTCTATTTTCAGCTGCGCGCTACCACTGCCATGAGATGCGCGGTAAACCGCTTCTTCTATATCAGTAACATCTTGTAGCGACTCTTCAACCTTAATTAAGATACTTTCTTCTATCTCTTGTGGCGATGCCCCAGGGTAGTTTGCAGATACAGTAATATAGTTAATTTCTACATTCGGAAACATCTGCCTCTGAATGGTAGAATAGGTAAAAATACCAATAATGATGATAAACCACATTAGTAGGTTTGCCGCAACCGGGTTATTAGCAAAAAAAGCAATTAAGCCGGTTTGTTTTTGCTGTTCATGCGTACTCACGATATACACCCACCCTTATAATTTTTCAGTTGTAGCTGACTGAGTTGAATCTTCCCCAGCCACTTTTACTGTCATGCCCTTTTGTGGGTATTCTGGTACCGTCGTCACAATTTTTTCATTGTCACTTAAGCCCGTACTGACATAAAAATAAGTTCCTTCTTCTCGAATAACAGTCACTTTACGTGGCTCTAATTGATTGTCAGCATTGAGCAACCATATAGTTTGGTCATTTACTAAATCTTGTTGCAAGCGATAAATTCTACTTAATGTTTTACCACCAAATGTGACTTGTACGTACGAGCCAAATTTCACTTGCGGTTGGCGTGTTTTTAACCCATATGGATCTTGAATACGTACAACCAAATTCACCATACGCGTATCTCTGTCAACAACACCCAGATCACGATGCACAACCGCTTGTCGTGTAAAACCATTTAGCCCTGTTTGTTTTATTGTGGCAGTTAAGCCCGTGATCCGTTCTGGTAAAAAGGCACTGTCAAAGCCAGCGATTGGGATCACAACCTCAGCATACTCAACACCATTAAGCGTGGCGACCGGCGAGCCTGTACTAACAAATTGACCTAACCCCACATCTCGAGAAATAACTAACGCATCGTAAGGTGCTCGCACTTCGCAATTTGCCAAATCCCTTTGCGCCCTTTTGAGTG
Source organism: Pseudoalteromonas aurantia (assembly GCF_005886875.1). GTDB lineage: Bacteria > Pseudomonadota > Gammaproteobacteria > Enterobacterales > Alteromonadaceae > Pseudoalteromonas > Pseudoalteromonas aurantia_A. Next base: position 10,618 of record NZ_PNBY01000051.1, read on the forward strand.
CTGCGCGTGCAGATTTTACGCCTGCTTGCGCACTTAATACTTGGGGTTTACGTAAAAATAAGTCGGTATGCTTACGATTAGGAAAACGTTTGGCTTCATCTGCGGCAACATCGGCCTGTGCTTGCTCTTCTATTAATGTTGCTTGAGCGCGCGATAAGTCAGCCTCAGCTTGTAATACAGCCGCTTCGTAATTGTCTTTTTCAATTTCCATTAACACGTCACCACGTGCAACAATCCCCCCACTGACAAAATTAGGGTGCCATGCAGTCACTTCACCCGAAACTTGAACTGAAAGCTGTGTTGACTCAAAGGGCTTAACTTCGCCATAGCTGTTAATCACAACTTGATGATCTAAGGCAAAAGCAGTTTCGACTTCGACGACAGGTCGAGTATCAACTAATGCTTTCTCATCTGGCTCTGTCGCTAGCGCATTGATGGCCACTGTTCCCATCCCCCCTGCTGCTAGCATGACTAGTGGCAAGATTATTTTTAATATTTTTGTTTGCATGTCCAATATCACCCCAAAATTATTTCCTCATGCAATACTAGCAAGATTCACAAAGCAATAAACGTGACATTTGTAAGATTCTGTTGCTAATTATAAAAATCAGTAAAAAGGACTTTATGATGTGGTAAATTCATCAAAAAATTCTAATAATAGGCATTAGATAAACGAAGGCGGATGGCCTACTCCTTACCTCCACGTAACTGAGATCCGATTGCGTGCTTCAATTGCTGCTGCAACGGTTGGTAAACCCAAAAAGCCGCATTTATCAACACCACACAAACAGCAATACAGAAGCTTGCAGCCCATACATCCATCGCAGTAGTAAAATAATTAACGAGTAATATACTACCAACGACAGCAATGAGCGTGGCGATGGCTGCAACTCGTCCAAATTGAAGTAGCATTTCCGTCACCAATTGCGAATTTTTTGCCCCTATCGCTCGTTTCATGGCGATGGTTTGCCTCTGAGCTGATTGACAGATGCTCATGACACCAAATAATCCTACTGCAGCTAAAACGAGTGTCACAATTGTGATACAGATACTTACCCATAGCAGTAGCTTATTGGCGAGTAATAACGCTGATCGCTGACTTTCAAGGCTCTGAACCCTAAATACTTTCATACCTGGCTGATGTTGTTCAAAAAGCTGCTCCATCTTCACTTTTGATAGTGAGTGACCTGGCACTAAATGCACTAACAAATAATGCCTGCCCTGTGTTGCACGATACACAAAACTCGGGGTTCTTGAGCCATTCACACTCACTTGATCAGCCACTACCCCAATAATCTGCATCGCTGCATCGGGGTCATCGATATTAAAACTCAGTCGAGTTGATAATGCTTGGTCAATACCACCCAGTTGTTTAGCCAATGACTCACTGATCATTAAAACATTGGCATTATTTTGAACATCGGTGACATCAAAAAACCGTCCTGCCAATAATGTCTGTGAAAAAAACGTTGCATAGCGATAATCTACCACTTTTCCTAATGGCGTCACCTTTTTCAGCGTATCAACCAAAGTTAGGTCCCAGGTAATAAGTTGCTCTCCTAACGGTGAATTGCTACGACTAACTTGTTCAACCATTGGGAGCGCTTCAAGAACATTAGCAGCGTGTGTATAGGCTGCTTGTTGCGCAGCCTCCCCACTCCCTGTGGTATCCGAAAGTTGCACAATAAATTTATCTTTTAATGGCAGCGTATGTGCCAGTTCAATTTGTTGCCATTGCTGCCATGCAACAGTCAATAAACAACTAACAATCATCATCGCAATGGCGAGCTGGCTGACCACGGATATATTAATTTGCTGCGCACTGACTTGCACACCAACCCCCTTTGTCGCACCCGCCATAGCTTGCGCTAAACCTTGATAGGGAAATCGCGACAGTCCAACTGAAACCAACACACTGTTTAGCAGTAGCACGCTGGCTAGTATCATTACCACAATAGGCCAAGATAGTGTCAGCAAACTTACATGAGGAAACAAAGTCGCTAACCAAGGTGCGCCATAAAGCAAGCTTAAGTGGGCAATTATCATCGCTAAAGCCGTGGCCGTAAACATGATAAGCAATCCTTCACACCACAACTGCGCATACAATTGTTTCTTTTTGGCACCCAATGCGACACGGAGCACCAATTGATGTCTTCGAGTCGCCAACATGGCGATGTACAAGTTACAGACATTAAACAAAACCATGAGTAATAGCCCTATCGCGCCAGCTAGTACACCTAAAACGAGCGAACGGCTCGACCCCAATAAGACTGCTTTCAAAGGGGTTAACCATATTTTTATGTGCCAACCATCAAAATAGGTTTCACCCTTGACGTTCGTTTGCCACACACTATTCATTTCTTGTGATAAATTCAAACTCACAGTCTCAATCGTTTCAGACTCAGGTAACCGGGCGACCATTAAATTATTTGAATATCGGTTCCACCAAAAGCTTCTGGCTCTGTGTGTGGTTAAATTATGATCCCACGCTAACCATACTCCCGTTTTTTGATTAAATTGTGCTAAATTCGCCTCGTTAAAATGTGCCGCCGTCACGCCGATAACTTGAAAACTCGCCTTTCCAAAAGAAATCGTTTTACCGACAATTTGAGGGTCTTGCTCAGAGTACTTTTGCCAATGCTCAAAGCTCATTACCGCAACAGGGAGGGTATTATCGCTTTGATGTGTAAAGCCTCGCCCCAAATGCATGGGTATATCAAACATTGAGAACCATTCATGTGTTACAAATGCCGTATTCACTTTGGGGCTATCCACATGGGACAATAAAAGTTGCTCTGCATAGTGTACTAATGCAACCTCTTCTAAATGACGCCTTTGCTGGTACAAAGCCATAAGACTCGGATAATTGAATGCCTCGACATTAAACTGATCATTTTCATCATACTGAGCAAATTCGACTTTAACGAGGCGATCTGAATTCGGGTAAGGCAACGGACTAAATAAAAGAGAATAGGTGAGTGTCACAGCAATAAATAACGTCGTTAATGCTATCACCATACTCATCATCACACTGAACGTGTAACGCGGGGTAGTTAAAACCTGTGAAAATGCATGCATGATCATCATCATACCTCCAAAGTAGCATGCGCTACCACTGTGCTTATATCACCCAGTATTTCACCATCGAGTAGTTTAATTTTTTTGGGGGCCATATCTGCATATCTTGGATCATGTGTCACCATACAAATCGTGCAGCCTTGCCTGTGCAGCTCACCAATCAAACGCATCACTGAATCACCACTTTTTGAATCCAAATTACCTGTCGGCTCATCAATGAGCAAAATTGCGGGTTCAGCAATAAGCGCTCTGGCAATGGCAACACGCTGCTGTTGACCGCCTGATAACTGATTCGGTTTATGGCCAGCTCTATGCGATAAGCCCACTTGCTCAAGGCAGGCTAACGCTCGCTGCTTTATACTCGCTTTGTCTGGCTTGGCACTACTATAACGTAGAGGCAGTGAGACGTTCTCCAATACCGACAACTCATTTGCCAAATTAAAGGACTGAAATATGAACCCTATTGATTTATTTCTAATTTCGGCAGCATCATCTGGTGTCAGTTTTGACACATCAGTGCCATTGATGTAGTACTCACCACTACTGGGCGACTCCAATAACCCCATAATCGACAATAATGTAGACTTACCACAGCCTGAAGGCCCAGATATAGAAACAAACTCCCCTTCTTTGATAATTAACTGAATATTCCTTAAAGCATGCGTTTGCAATAGTTCTGTTTCAAATACCTTATTCACAGCTTGCATTGAAATTACAACGTCCATCATGTGCTCCCAAAATTTGATTAATACAACTCCACCTGCGCACCTTGCTGCGCCAGTGTCGTTAAGTCTGAAATAATGAACTGTTCACCAGCACTTGCCCCGTCAGCGATCACGGCCAGTTTTCCTGAACTATTATCGAAACTAACCGTGGTCGCTTTTGTCTGACCTCCGGCTAATATTTTATATAAAACCACCGGCTTAAATGCACTGTAGTGAGCTGGTCGCAACATATACAATGCATCATGCAAATGTGCCACAATAATCTCAGCATCAATATTCAACAAAGGCCTCGCACTCAAAGGCAACTCTCCTTGAAGACTAACTTCAACCTCCACACTGTTATTTTCTACTTGAGAGCTTATTCTCTGCACAACCCCAGCCACACTATGCTCGCGGATCCGTACTTCACAATTTTGGCCAATAGCCACTTTGGCTATGACACTTTGCGGTACTTTCAACCGTGCAGTTAAGTTTTTCGGGCTACCCAATAATGCCAACTCAGCTCCTTTTTTCACACTTTGCCCCACAGTTAAAGGCATACGCTGTAAAACGCCAAGCTGAGGTGCTTTTACAGTTAAATTTGCCTCTCGAGTACGCAACCGCGTCAGCTCCCAAGACTGCATATCTATACGTTGCTTCGCAAGTTGTAGCAGGCTGGCTTGTAATTTTTCCAGTTGTAAAAAACGCGTTTTTATACTGCTTAATTGACGTGTCAAATTCTCTTTTTTGGATTTCACTTGTAAAAACGTCAACATCGAGATAATACCTTTACGCAATAAGGCTTGTTGTGCCGTGAATTCAAGTTCAGCCGTCTTTAAATCCCCTATAAGGGTATCAATTTCAGCTTGCTCTAAAAGTAACTCCCGCTGATGAGTAAGTTGTAGCTGCGCTCGCATTATTATTGCTTGCTGTAATAACTGCTCATGCCGCTTTACTTGCAACTGCAAATCGGGATTAGACAAACGTGCAATGACCTGACCTTTTTGTAAAATACTACCCGCTTGATGCAGAACCTCTTCTACAGTTGCATCACTTTCACTGGTAATCATATAGCGCTCAGCACTGTGTAATTTACCAAAACTACTGACCTTGATAGATACAGGCCCCCGCTTGACCGTATCAACCAAAATATCCGTACGCTTTACATGTGTCACCGGACTCGCAGCAAACCAAACCCAGCCTAGGCAAACCCCTATTAAAGTGAGGCTCACTACAATAATCATATAACTAACCGTTCTCGGCGCTTTATGCTTTACAGTATCCACAATATCCAATTCTCATGGTTCATGTTCTTGAAAATACAAAGCCAAAAACGTGCCAAAATAAAAGTATATATTTTTTAATTACTTAGAAATAATTATAGGGTGGAATTAAGTTTGATTCTCAAAACCGGACCAATATTCCGGTTTTGAGAATCTGATCTGGATTTAAAGTATTACCGATTAACCCCATTAAGTGAAAACGATAAAAAGGCGAGGAAAAGTGGCAAATAATTAAACATTCATGTAGCCATGAACGTGCGATTGAGTATCACTGGTATAGTTAATGAGTGCTAAGGTGAGATGGCTCGTAATGACCAGCCATCAAAAATAAATAAATCCTGTGAACGACCCATATTATAGAATACAAGATAACATGTACGACTTTTCTAATTTAAACAATATACTTGGTATGGTCATGGTTCAGAGCGCTTGTTATGCCATAATAATGCACTTCATAAGGCCCTAAACACAGGTAAAAAATCTGGACGCCCCCTGATACAGCTAACCTAGCTTGCTATTTATGCCACAGCAGGGCGACAACGATAATATAAAATACATCCCATTTGAGCAGCATTAGTTAATAAAATCATCACAAAGGTCATCAAATGAGCCACACTGACCTGCGCCATATTCAGCTCTGCTGATAAACCGACCCCCCCAGCTAAAAACTGCAAACTAAAGTAACCAACACTGAGGTTTGCGACATCTTTGCTTTTTATCGTTTTATAAGTCTGAGGCATCACCCGAAGTGAACTCATTATCAAACCAACAAATGTCAACCACGTAAATAACTCTGCAGCAGTCACTAACGGACTTAATAACAAAAAAAATGGTAACACGGACAAACCTAGCATCATCGCTAATTGTCGGCGTTGCTGTGAGCAAGCATTATAACGAACAAAATAATACAATATCAGTGAACTTAACATGCCGGTCACCAAAAATGGCAACATCATAAATAACCTATCAAAAAACACGTTATAAGCGATAAAATAACTGCTTTGTGCCACGCCAAAGCTCATCATCAACAAGGATAACCCCGACACACTGCGGTTTTTGCGGATTTTTTTGACCAGCGGCAAAAAGCTAAACATTAATATCAACGATGAAATAATAGGTAAATAGATGGCCAATGCAACACACTCCAGTTACTTTTTTGTAAATAGGTAAACACGACGTAATTTAAAAACAAAACTTGTAAAACAACAAGTTGTGAATATAAATTGGAGATGTGCATTGTAATCACACAGCATCACATTGCAATAAAGGCAACAAAAAACAATTAATGAGACGCAAAGAAACCATTACACTTGCCGAGATCTATAGAACGCGATAAATTGATAAACACATGTGTGATAGAAATAATAAAATGAAACAGATACTATTTATTATGGGGTTAGCTTTTCTTTCTGGCTGTACAGCGACAAAGAAAATCCCCACAGTCCCTGTAGACCCAGTCTTGCTATTTAATCATACTTTGTTTAATTCTCAGCCCACACCACAAGTCAAAGACATCTTTAATCTTCCTGTGACTGAACAAAATAAGTTTTTTGCTTATCATCAAAATGCGCTTAAACAAGGGGTGCGACAAGATCGTGTCATATCTGAGTACTTAGAAAGTAAGCTCAATAGCTTTTCATACGATGGCGCGACCTTATCAGCAACACAAACCCTTGACCAAGATCAAGGTAACTGTATTAGCCTCGCTATATTAACGCAGGCTTACGCCAACTTAATTGGCATAGAAACAAGCTTTAGAGAAGTCGCCTCCATACCCGTCTATAAAATGTCGGGTCAAACTTTACTTATTTCGAACCATTTCAACACCAAGCTACTGGCTCCCACTGAAAAAGAAGAAGGCTGGATCAGTGCTATCCGTCCGGGCACAGTGATTGATTATTTTCCAGCGCAAGATATTTACTTCGTAGATACCGCAACAGTTGATGATCTCACAGCAAAATTTTACGCTAACCATGCTGCTGACGCACTCTTAAACAAACGCTTTAATGAGAGCTATTCACATATAATTCAAGCGTTAAAACATGTCAAAGATGATCCTGAACTAATTAATATAGCCGCTATCTTACACCGCAGGGCAGGCGACTCAAAGACAGCAAAACAACTCTTTGCATTTGCTTTAACACATAATTTAGTAAGTACCAACTTACTTACTAGCTACGCTGCTTTAGCACAAGAAAATAGTAACTATACGCTGGTAACTAAGCTGGAGAATATGACGAATCAGATAGCTAAAACCCCGTTTGATATTATTGCTATTGCACAAAAAGCGATCCATAAGCAGCATTACACCACAGCAGAAAAGCTGCTCAGTGAGCTCTCTATCGAATACTCTTATTTGCCAGAGCCTTACTTTGAGTTAGCAAAACTTTATTACCTTAAAAACGAGTTAGTACAATCAAAAGCATATTTATCTAAAGCGCTCAGTAAAGCTGAAGACCAAAAGAAATTAGGTATTTACCAAGCTAAACTGTCAACTTTAGAACAAATAACACACAAAAAGTAACTACAAAGTAAACAAAATACTTTACAGTTAACATTTTAATAACTATGTTGGTTGTGTTCGAATTTTCGACAAACGACAACTACATGTAAAGGAAATTAAAATGAAAGTGCGTTACTTACTCCCCTTAATAGGCTCAGTATCACTAACTGCAATGGCACAAGCGCCGCTCACTGAAGCGCAAATGCTTAAATACACCAACAAAACAAGTGAGGCCATTATTGGTGCAAAAGCAGAAACCAATATTGTGCTTACAACAAAGGCTGGGGCATTTAAGCAAACCATTTCTCACCCTGATGCAAGTTACATCAAATTGCACTTCAAAGATCTCGATCTAAAAGGCGGTGGTAAACTCATCGTGAGAAACCTCGACAGTAGCGAACGCTATGAATACACACTCGCGAATATGAATAAGGCTACACTGGATACCGAAGCGGGCGATAATGGCGTGAGCTCATTCTCTGCCATGTCTATTTCTAGTGATACTGTGGTCGTTGAATATACAGCAGGCACGAGTAAGCAAGCACCGATCATAGATCATTACTACTATGGTACAGAAAATGAGGTCAGTATATTAGGTGGGCCGGATACAGGCACTCAATCAACCTGCGGCGTTAATGAACGTAAAGATGTACAATGTTGGGCAAATTCTCACCCTGTAGAATTTGAACGCAGCCGCCCCGTTGCACGCCTAGTGATTGGTGGTCGTAGCCTATGTACCGGGTGGCGTGTTGGTGCAGATAATAATATGTTTACCAATAATCACTGCGTCGAGTCGGCAGCAGAGCTTGCTTCGACTGAAGTCTGGTTTAACTATCAAAATACCAGCTGTAATGGCTCAACCAAAGAAACCGTCGTTAAAGTGACCGGTAAAGACTTTTTTAAAACTGACTACACCTTGGATTACACCTTATTTTCAATTAACGATTTCGCAAAAGCGGCACCATTTGGTTACTTCGGATTAGATACGCGCGACGCCACACAAGGTGAACGTATTTATATTCCTCAGCATGGTTCGGGTAACCCTAAAGAGCTGTCAATTGAATCTGATCAAGATAGCAATAGTTTATGCCAAGTAAATGAACCAAATGCCAACGGCCGTGGCACAGGCACTGATTTAGGATACTACTGTGACACAATTGGTGGTTCATCAGGTTCTCCAGTATTAGCAGCTGCGACAAATAATGTAATCGCATTACATCATTTAGGTGGATGTACCAATAAAGGTGCAAAGATCAGTCGAATTTGGCCACAAGTAGCCAGCCATTTCAACAACCAAGTGCCCGTTGGTGATAACGGACCAGGCGACAGGCTGCCAACAGCAAGCTTCTCATTTAACTGCTCAGCGCTCAATTGCACATTTGATGGTGCGGCATCAAGCACACCGAATGGTTCAATTAGCCAATATGAATGGCAGTTTGGTGATAATAGTAACAACGGCTTTGGTGTTAACTCAACACATGTCTATCAAGCTGTTGGCGACTATACAGTCTCTTTGACTGTGACAGACTCAGCAGGCAATCAAGCAACCACCAGCAAAACGGTATCTGTAAATGATGGTAAAGACCCCGCTCAGCTACAAAAAGGGGTTGCAAAAACAGGTTTACAAGGCAGTTATCGTTCTGAAACCTTTTATTATATAGACGTCCCGGCTGGTGCCTCGAACATCAACTTTGTGATCTCTGGCGGAACGGGTGATGCTGATCTTTATGTAAGAAAAGATCAAAAGCCAACCACATCTAATTATGCATGTCGTCCGTATAGAAATGGCAATAGTGAAACATGTACGGTCAACCAAGGTGCTGGTCGATATCATGTGATGTTAAGAGCTTATAGAACATTTAATGGTGTGTCTTTAAAAGCCGACTATACTAATTAATTAACCTATTTCTACCTCCAAGTTAAATGAAGACTTAGGGCGGCCTCACTCGAAGGCTGCCCTTTTATCAGGGCTACCGTAAGTCATACCAAATACCTAACCACGCGCTATTTTCATCATTAAACGATGTGCCAGATAATCGGCTTAATTCCATATCAATATGCACATTACTCACGCCTGCAGGAGCAAACTTACCAAGCCAACTGCCTTTTTCTATCTTCGTTGATAAGCGCAATCAATAACTGTGGCCAAAAAGTTGTCTGTCTAAATGATGTTGATGATAATAAAGCTACGGCCTATTTGCGCGCCAAGTAACCCCCGTACCAAACTGTTGGTAATGTGATCCGCGAAGACCCGCCATACTAAGATCAGGAATAAACAGAGTATTCACATGGCTGTTATTGTCTGTACTGGGTAAGGCAAACCCATTGGCACCATGATATGGGTCAAACACCACGACATCTGCAACCCTGGGTAAACTCCGTTTCTGCTGTACTAAAACAATATCACGAACAGTTTCTAACTCTTGCGCTGCGACCGGCCTCCACGCTTGATGTCCTTTGGTGTAATGCACATTGAAGTGTTCGGTCTGTATGGTTTCCCAATGCGGTGCTCCCCAACACAACGATGAATAACAACACGCAAATAGTCGAGCTAGCAATCGCAATATAACTCACTCGAAAAAGGCATCTTATGTTTAGTATTGCAAACTTTGCCTACTTTTCGCAGTGTATCATGAACATTAATATAGATTAGGTATTAACTTGGGTTAGTAACAGGATTCGCTAAAGACACAAACAAACTCAATATGCCTGCAGAAATAATTAACACACACATAGCAAGTAAAGCGCTCAGGCCTGCATAATACATGGCGGATGCCAATAAGGATGCGGCACACCATACACCAACACGATGCAACCAACGGCTGAATGTGTTACTTGCCTTCACATTGATAAGAACAGCTACCACTAATAATAACGCTAACAAACACAGTATCACTAACATATTAACCTCCTTTACAACTTTATTATATGCTAATGAGAATTATTATCAACTAGTGTGGGTAATATAATTGTTACTTGCGCACCTTGTGCGGTGTTTTCTAATAAGAGTTCACCATTAAGTTGTTCAATAATATTTCGGCTGAGTGTTAAACCAATACCTTGCCCCGTGTGTTTTGTAGTATAAAATGGCGTAAAAACATTATCTAAATTCGCAAATCCAGCTCCATTGTCACATACTGAAATAACCACTTTCTCCTGGGAGTAAGCACTTGATAATAATATATAAATATCTGGCTGCTGTTGAGATTCAATGGCATTTTTACACACATTAATCAAAACTTGCTGCAACAGTTGCTGATCTGCCATGCACCGAGATGCCCGACAATCTAGTTTGAAACGTTGCTCAGGGAAAAGCTGCACAACATGGTCAAAAACAGGCTGTAGTGCTATCACACTTGGCGACACCTCCAAGTGTTCACTTGCCTTAGCATATCGTCCGACAAACGACTGTAAATGCTCGCAACGCTGCTTTATAACATGTAATGCTTGGGTGTCTCTATGTACCGTCATTTTACCACTTAAGCTTTGGGCCAATGAGCTAACAGGTGTCAGAGAGTTATTAATTTCATGACTTATAACTCTGATCAACTGCTGCCATGCCTGCAATTCACTCTCTCTTAACCGTTGCCGTATATTCGATGCAATTAATAGTACATATTGCCCTTCACGCTCTTTAAACTCACTACTGTGTAACTGCCAATGCCGCGCTAAATTACGATTAGTAAATTGCCAGAGGTCATTTTTACAAGTTAATTGTAACGTGTCGAGTGACACACCTTTCATCGTTTGCCAAGGCTGTCGGTACAAATGCTCAAACGCATTATTTGAATAGCTTAACGAGTGGGCCTGATCAAAAACCATTACGGGCATATCGAGTTTGTCTATCAACTGATAGATAACAAAAATTTGACTGTTATAGCGACTTTTATGATGGTGTAAATGCTCACTTAGTGCTATTAACTGCTGTTCAAAAAGCGCCACCTCACCGCTTTCATACTGGGCCTTAATTTGCTGATTAAAGTCTTCTGCAAAAATCGCTTCTAATTGCCAGTTGGCCCGTGAAAATACCTGTATCAGCTGTATTTTTTGACGTCGGTACCCAAGCAACAATACGACAGCGAATAATAAACAACTCACCACCAGCCAAACTGGCGATAAACCAAGTTGCCATAAACTGATCATCAATAAAATGAGTATACCAAGGCTAAGTAACCCTATATAACGGGCTTGTCGTTGCTCAAAATTAGCCATGTTCTTTCAGGCCATACTTTTCAATACGCCGATATAATGACGACTTAGTGAGCCCTAACCGTTGTGCTGCATCACCAATATGTCCATCACACTGATTTAAGATAAACACGATATGGCTTTTTTCAATGTCTGCTAACGTCTTCGCCTCGTTTACATTGTGCTCTAATTGAGGATCAACTAATCGCAGTTGGCAATCTGTGGCTTTAATTACGGGGTGTTCACTTAATAACAAAGCGCGTTCCATAACATGGCTCACTTCACGCACATTGCCCGGCCAAGTGTACTGCCGTAATTTGGTTTTCGCACACTCAGCCAATGATTTAGTAGGCAGCCCATAGCGCTGCGCATGGACAGCTAACATATACTGTGCAAATGGGAGAATATCATCTCGCCGTTCATAAAAACGAGGCACCGAGAAGCTAAACGTATTAATACGGTAAAATAAGTCAGTCCTAAATGCTGCTTGCGCCATTGCCTGGTCAAAATCAATATTACTGGCACAAATAAGTCGAATATCCGTTTGCTCGGTCACACTGCTGCCCACTCGCTCATACTCTCCAGATTCAAGTACTCTCAGCAACTTAGCTTGCAACGATATGTCCAACGTGCCAATTTCATCTAAGAACAACGTCCCTTGTCGCGCCATGGTAAAACGACCTTCACGCGCTGATTTAGCGTCAGTAAACGCCCCCTTCACGTGGCCAAACATTTCACTTTCAAACAAGCTGCTACTTAATGAGCCCATATTTACGCTCACCCAAGGTCCGGTCCGACGCGCTGACAATTGATGTACTGACTGCGCTATATGGCTTTTTCCAACCCCACTTGGGCCCGTAAGCAAGATAGTCGCATTGGTAGGTGCTACTTTTTGTAATTGCTGCTCTAGGGCTTTCATACATTGACTTTGCCATTGATACGGCGCATCAGTATGTGGCTCACTAACCGACTTAGAAGCATTGTCTTTTTGTTTTGACATCAGTTTGAACTGATCCAAAATCGACGCCAATAAGCTTTCATTTTGCCAAGGCTTTTCTATGAAATCGCACGCCCCCAATTGCATCGCTTCAACAGCAAGGTTTACACTCGACCAGCCAGTCAGACATATCACCGCTCTATCTGGGTAATGTATATTCAGCCAACGTAAAAATGCTAACCCTTCCTCACCTGAGGTGGTATCTCGGCTAAAATTCATATCTAACAGAATTAACTGAATAGGTTTTACTGATAACAGTTGTTTTGCACACTCGGGGGCGTCAGCTTCAAGCACCGCATAGCCGTGATCTTCCAATAAATAGACCGCACTTAAACGTACTTCAGGGTTGTCATCAATAATGAGCACAGACATATCGTATCCTTGCAGTAAATGATTCTCTACAAGAATACGATAATCAAAATGAAATGGGTATTAGATCCAACGCAGACGCGTGGTCAAAGTGTGACTTTCTCCGGGCTGCACCGTAATGGCATCATCCATCACATTGGCCGCTTCTAAACATAACATCGACAGGTACTCATCATCTTTAAAATTACTTAAACGCTGCGACTTTTCTATCCACGGATTCCATAGTACGCATGACTGTGAATTTTCTCGCGTAACTTCTATACGGCCTTTTGGTGTGTTTATCACTTGTACTGCTGGGGCTTGGGTATACACCATGTCAGTTTCTCGGGCAAAATACACCACCTCGTTTTGTGCAAAAGGCCCTTCGCCAAATTCAATATACTGCGACCCTTGTAACCCTTCTACAGACGTTTCACTGATGTCTGAGGTTGGAAAATAAGTATGTAAAGCCTGAGTGAGCGTAAAGGCTTGTGGCCCTAAATTGGTATTGGTTAAGCGTACTTCGATACTTTCTCCAAACACAAAAGTCACTTCCAATTTTGACTGGTGTGGCCAATACGTCTCATCAACCAACGTCATCGGAAGCGATAAACGCACTTCAATATGTGTGTCATGTTCAATCACTTCCTCTGCACGCCAAACCAGTTTTCTAGCAACACCATGGATCGGCCAATCAGCGTCGCTATGCACACCAAACCAAGGCCAGCAAATAGGGATCCCACCGCGCACGGCTTTTCCTTCTAAGTAATCTTCATCAGCTGACACCCAGATTAAATTATCTTGGCCTTTAGGCGTAAACTCCGTTAGCTGTGCCCCTTGTAAAAAAACCTTACCATGACACAACGAGCTATCGACTTGTATATACTCAAGGCCGCTCTCGGTACGCTGGATAGACACTGATGCTGAAAGATCCATACTTCACCTTATTTAAGTGTTGAAATTCATGAGCTAGGTTACCTAATTTACGCGTACTGAGTAAATAAATAACCGCGAATATGAAGCATCTTCATATGCCTGACTGTAAACATGCTCTCCCGATCGAGTGTATAATCACTCTATAACCACTTTTCACGGGCACCTTTGATATAGTACATACAATGTGTCCTCTTTCACTAAACTACTCGCTTTATACAACATCTAACTAACGCCCTATTTGATCTTAAACGTTGAAAACTAGGCCCTTCCACATAACTTAAGCCACAACAAAAATTACGGAAGAATCAAATATTACAAATATGTTATTAGAATCCATATACGAAATGGTCTACCCTAATAGCCTACCATTGACAACTTCATTGAATAATAACCATGTTAAAATACACTGCGCTCGCCCTAGCTACAGGACTACTCTCACTGCCAACTTTGGCGAATAACGACGAGTTAGCCCAATTAAAACAACAATTAGCAAAACTACAGCAGCAAATACAAAGAATTGAAGAAAAAGCAATAAAAGCGAAACAACCTCAACCAAGCGTCACATCAGGCGTTAAAGTAGGTGGCGCGGTCAGAACCAACTATAGCCATACATCTTATAATGACGGCAATAAAAATCGCGGTGGTGATTTTGATTTTGACCTGCTCCGTATCAACTTTGCTGGTGATATCGGCGACGTTGCACTAAACGCTGAAGTTCGCTTCTTTGATTACATGACCGCGGTAAAATATGCTTACGCTGCCTATAACTTTGCAAAGGACTGGCAAGTGCAAGCGGGGATCACCAAAGTCCCTTTTGGTAATTGGCCGTACAATTCTCATAACTACTTTTTTAGTACCAATTATTATATTGGCTTAGAAGACGATCATGATTTAGGCGTATTATTTCAACGTAAATTAGCTGACAATTGGCAGTTAGACCTCGGCTTCTTTAAAAATGATGAGCTAGGTGGTGTTGACGGCTACGTTGATGACCGGGCAGATCGCTATTCATATGACGTTGTTGGCTATCGCCAAGGCTCTGAAGGTATTTACGATACCCCAACTAAATCAATTGGTGAATACAATACTTTTGCTGCGCGCTATGGGTATCATATCCAACATACTGGCGGCTCTACAGAATTTGGATTTTCTGGGCAAGTTGGTGGATTACATGACGGCACTGAGCGTGTTGGGGACAGTCTCGCATGGGCACTACATTTAAACAGCAATATTGGACCTTGGAACCTCCAGCTACAGCACGGTGAATACGATCATGATATTGACGGTGTAAATCGTATGGCCGTTGGAGCGTATGCGTTTTACGACAGTATTGCAGCGCAAGCCACCACCTCCAGTGCTAACATTGCTTACAGTTTCTCTGTAAAATGGGGCGCAATCACCGGGCTGCAGTTTTACAACGACTTTGGCATTATTTATGACAAATCAGACGCCAGTGAAGACACTTGGATGAATGTGACTGGCGTGTCTGTTGCTGCAGGAGGGTTGTTTACTTACTTTGATTTAGTACATGCCAAAAACCAACCTTTCGTTGGTGGTTCTATCGCGGGTGATAGCACCGACACTGAGCGACGTTTTAACATCAATATCGGCTACTATTTTTAGTAATACACATTAGTTAACACCTAATATTACGGTCGCACAAGGGTTTCTGTGCGACCGACTCTCAATTAAAAAACTATCAACAGCAACTATTCTATTTATGCACTCAATATAGCCAAACCTTATTTGAACAACCATTAAAATAAGGCTGGTGTGGTATATAACTTAACCAATAAAGGGTATTTCCACATGACCCAATTTACCCTTCACACTTTAGAAAGCGCGCCTGAACCAAGCAAACCTTTGTTACAAGATTCAATCAATACGTTTGGTATGCTACCAAATTTACACGCAGTTATGGCCGAGTCTGCACCTCACTTGCAGGCCTATCAAACATTACACAGTTTGTTTCTTAATTGCGCTTTTAACGACGAAGAAAAAACCGTGGTGTGGTAAACCATTAATATTGAGCATCACTGTCATTACTGCGTCCCCGCACATAGCGCTATTGCGAAATCAATGGGCATTGACGATGCCTTAACGCACTCGCTGCGCAATCACACGACGCTACCAACCGATAAGCTAGAAATCTTACGTACCATTACTTTGTTATTAGTACGAAATAGAGGACGGATCAGTGAGCAAGACCAGCAGCCGTTTTTTGCTGTTGGATATACACAACAACATTTGCTCGATATCATTTTAGGTTTGGCACAAAAAGTTATGAGTAACTATGTGAATCACTTAGCCCAAACCCCACTTGACCAACCGTTTAAAGTGTTTATCTAAGTAACCTCAGGTTTGGATAAGGGTTTTGAGATAGAAAATGTTTTGCAAACAAATTTACGTACCATCCAATGATGATATTTTGCCCAATATCAAGGCACTTTTATGCAGTAATAGCGGGCTATTACAAATGAAAGTAACGCCGAGAGTGAGAAAAATAGCTTTATTAGGCAAATTCGCTTACTCAGAGCTGAGGTTAAATACAAAAATTCGCTTTTAATTGGCCCTGTGATAAGCTTAAAAAGAGCGGTATTACAGGGTCATAGGTATGAAGAACAGTTTCAGTCGTATTTTCAACCGATGTTTTTGGCTACATTTGATTGGCATTATTTTCGTTGCGCTGGGCTTTATTGGCATCGTGCTCCCTGTTATGCCCACAACCATTTTTTTTATTCTGGCATTAGCCTGTTTTACCCGTTCATCACCTCGCTTTGCCAACTGGCTATTAATCCATCCTCGTTTTGGACCAAGTTTGCAAATGTGGCAACAACACCAAGTAGTGCCCCCCAAAGGTAAGTGGGGCGCAGGTATTGGCATGTCACTGGGTTTTATTGTTTTATGCTACAGCCAACCAGCAATCTGGGTGCTCGCACTCGTGGCAACTATCGAAGTTATGGTGCTGGCATATATACTTCGCAAACCATCATACCCGCCATCATCTGACGTCGTTTAATCACTGCGCACACAACATTTTCACTGAGTCATACACAGCTAAACTGTGATAAATAATCGTTACAAACACCTCGAACAACCGGGCAATGAGGCATGGGGCAATCATTTTGGTGCACTTGCTTCATCACCATATGACTTACCCGTATTCTCACCCATCACTGTCACGTTTAACAATGTAACGTTTCACAATTAAAAAAGCCTAACTAAAATATCATTCTAGTTAGGCTCTGATCTGCAATCCTCACTTATTCATATAGCGCATTGCGTAGGCTTAATATGAAGAAGCGATGCTTAATGCTCAGGTCAAAAAACGGGCAAAGTTCGCATGTAAATCAACGACCCGTTGGGCTATGTTTTGATTAGCTTGTGATGTTTCACTCGCTCCTTCAGCTGTTTCACTGGCAAGGTCATTGATGTTGGTCACACTCTTATCAATATCGACCGCAACCACTGATTGCTCCTCTGTGGCTGTCGCGATTTGTGTGTTTAAGTCATTAATTAAGTCTATAGACTGAGCCGCTTCATCTAGTGTACTGCGTGTTTCTCTGCTTTTTCCTAAACAAGCACTGGCACTTTCGGTCCCTTTTGCCATGCTCACAACCACTTTATTGGCCTCTGTTTTTAAGCGAGCCAATAAGTCTTGAATATCAGCCGTTGAACCTTGTGTGCGGCTTGCAAGCGTTCTGACTTCATCAGCTACAACTGCAAACCCTCGTCCTGTTTCTCCCGCTCGAGCAGCCTCGATAGCAGCATTGAGTGCCAGTAAATTTGTTTGCTCAGAAATACTCTGAATCGACTCAAGTACCGTACTTATGTTATTGGTTTCTTCCACTAACGACGTAATATCACTTGACGCTTCGTTCATTTCCTCTACAAGATTTTCAATAATATTATTTGTTTCAGAAGCAATTGCTTTGCTTGATGCCACCTTGTTTCGTACATTTTGTGTCGCTTCTGCTGCGTTCGCTGTACTTTTAGACATATCTTGTGTGGTTGTTGTCATTTGATAAATAGCCGAGGCCACCATCTCAGTTTGATCCTTTTGTGCAATCACATTTTGCTGAGTCTGACCAACAACATGAATGGCTAATTCTGATGACTCTCCAAGGCTCTTCACAATGTTATTAGTACTGGCAATGATATGGCGTAAGTTACCAATAAATTTATTAAACTCGTGTGCCATAATACCGGTTTCATCTCTGGCCGACTCATCTAACTTAACCGTTAAATCACCGTCACCATTGGCCACGGCTTTCAACCTAACGATCAGTTCATTGATTGGCACCGTAATAGAGCGGCCAATCACAAACGAGATAAATAAAGCAAACCCAACCGCCATCGCAGAAGTTACCGCAATCCATACAATTGCTGCTTGCTCATCATGCTCAGCTTGCAATGATGCTTCTTGGGTATAAGACTGAATGTCATCCAGTAAAGCGATCAGTTCATTTTTCAAGTCATCTTCTTCTTGCTCCACCTTCACCACTTCGTCCATAACCTGTAAAAGCGGGCTATCAGCCAGCTTATCTAGCACACTCGTCATATGCGAATTCGCGCTGGCATAGTGCCCGTCTATGACCCGTAATTTTTTCGTTACTTTGGTAAACTCTTGTCTGGCAGAGTCTGAATGTGCTTTTGTGATTGCCTCTGCAGCAAAAGACGTAGCAAATGAGAGCTCTTTTGTGATTTTTTCACTGAGCGCCGATATTTCACCCAACACAGTATTGAGCTTAGGCTCAAACTTTTGATTGCCCTGATCAAGGAGTGACTGATAGAGCAACGCACGCTCAAATAAAATCGCTTGCTCTAATTGATGTTCTGTGAGTTGTGTTAAGTATCGCGTGAGTGGAATATCTTCTTCAGCAATATCTATTAGCTCATCGCCTATTTTTGCCATTTGCACTAAAGACAACACACTCACAATGAGTAATAAACATAACTGCGCTATACCCATCGCATAAATACGGCTGCCAATACTTAATCTTTTCATAAACTACACGACCAATTATTACTGTTGTGTAAACAGTGTAGTAACACAAAACACAAATCGCGATTTTTCTACTCAACTTTTTGTCGCAATACACCCCTCCATTTTATTCATCGACTGTTGCGTGTTAACGGCGAAAGAACCCGTCGCTATCACTTCGCTAATGTATTTTATTTTCAGCGCAAAAGTAGTAACAAGGCACCTGCTTAAACATGGTAATTGCTCGTGTAAAGTGTGGTGTAAAAGCAAACATATGATGCCATTTTCACGACTCATTCTAAGCAACGCTCTGTAAATGAATTTTAAATACAGCTTTCGCATTCATTTTTAACATCAAGTTATTTATATTTATTGCATCACGCTTGAGCATCAAACAACGATTGCCTACAATGGCGCATATTTTACTCACAAGAAGTTATGTTATGAACGACACTACATCACAACCAGCACTACCAGATCGCCTTTCAATCAACCCACGCAGCCGTTTTCACGATGAAGCAGTGTTTAAGCACGATATAGGCATTAAAATTAATGGTAAAGAGCGCTTTGATGTTGAAGAGTACTGCATCAGTGAAGGCTGGATCAAAGTGGCTTCTCCTAAAGCGCTAGATCGTCGTGGCCAACCTCTACTATTAACAGTTAAAGGCACGGTTGAAGCGTTCTATCGTTAATAACTGGCTCGCACTTACTTGTGATCTGCACTCAATCGCACATCACAAGTAACTTACCTAGCTTAAGCTAGCAGCGAATAACTTCTTAAGCTGTGATTAAAAATCCAAGCTATATATACTGAGTTAAGCTAAGTTAAAGGCCACCAGCCTATTATCCTTTCTCGTATTTTATCGTTTTTCTTTGCCTGTATTGCGGTTTCGCGCCTGCCATTGAGTATTTTCTTGCGATAGGATCCCTTCCACCTTTTTTACAAACTGACAAAATGCCTCTTCTTCTTTGCAATCATCACAACGGCTTAAGAATACATATTTTTCATGTTTGAGTGCCTCACATTGCGCACGGTAGCTGACCCAATTTTCCTGATATTTTTTTAAGCTGATCAAGCCAGCACAAATGCCGATCAGTACCCCAAGGCCGCCCACAATCACTTTGCCTATGGTGGTATCTCCCCACATACCAGTAATAAAAGGGATCGCCGCAGCACTTACCATTTCGATTACTCGACAGCGGTTAAACGCCCGTTGGTTTTTCATACTCGCGTTATCAAACCAGGTAATTTGCTCATTAACGCGATCTGTTAAATAGGTGTCTTTATCCATGGTATTTATTGCCTTGTTTTACTTTGTATTGGTCGATAATGTGCGCAGCTGTTGAGTAACTTGCGTCCATGCATCTTCAGGGTATTGCCAACGATTAAGCGGTTTTAAACGCTGCGCCTCTTCATCCTGCGGAAAAAATTGATATTTCCCCATTACCACAGGAGTTGCGGCTGTTTTCTGCGTACCCTCAGCCTCTTTTTTATTCCCCATACCTTGCTTTTCCTTGAGCTGTGTACGCACGTCAGTAGGCATAATTTGCCAGTCTTGATAATCGCAGTTGCTCAATAATATCGGGAAGATTTTAGCCTGACTGCGCGCCATATTTTTCAGGGCCAGCGGCATTTCAACGCTATGGACATAACTTGAAGCAATAAAGCTCTGACTGACCAACATAATGATCACATCCGCGTCATCGAGCGCCGTCACTATGGTGTCATGCCAGTCATCGCCGGTGTTGATCATACCATCTTGCCAAAGCTCAATAATGCCATCACGCTCTAAATTGATCAGGTACTGCTGTAGCTCACGGCGTGAGGCTATATCATCATGAGAATAAGAAACAAATACTTTTAACATCGCACTTGGCCTCCTATGGGTAAAAGGTTTAAATGGTGCCAGCGACAACCACTGTTTTTTATTCGATGGCGCTCTAACCGGCGTTATTAGCTCACACGGTAAACGGGTTTCTTTATTAATTTTCGACAAAGCCAAGGCGTTAATATAATGGCGTTCATCAACCGACACCCACAACCCTTGTGGTGGTGTAACATAAATGCGCTCTAAGGCTTTTAAGTGCTCAACTGCATGCGCGACGGTGTCATCACTTTTTTCAAAAGAGTGAGGTAAGGCTTTTTCTGTTGGTTTTTTATCTTTCATTGCGGCCAAAGTATCTTCGTACTTAGTCGCTGATTTTTCAGCTGAACCATGTGATAAAGCCGCAAAGTACTGTTCAAACTCACCAACGTGCTGCAAAGGCTGCCCGTCGTTGTATAAACTCATGATCACATAATAAACATACCGACTGTGGGCCGCCCTTATGTACTCATCACTGTTGTTAATAAAGACTTTAATTTGCAGTTGCTCGGTAAAAATAAGCTTAATAAGTACTTGGCTGGCTTGGCTTTTCCCGCCTTGCTCCGTCACCCCTAAGGTAAATAACAGTTGATCACGCCAAAACTTTTTATAGTTGGGTAAATTACCAAAGTGACAAATTAACTGGTTGATCAGGCCCAGCGGTAAATATGCTTTAAACCACAACCCAAACGCAAAATCACGCTGTACACCAAATGTGAGTAAATGATAATCATGCTGAGTGTCGTCGGTCAAAGGCAAGTAATTAGGGACTATGTACTCACCGGCTTGGTCGCCATAATCATGCTTAAATATCACTTGCTCTTTTTCAAGTACACTAATGATATCTTGATCAATATTACGCAGCGCTTGAGCGGGGATCACTCCTTTATATTCCCCCAGCGTGGCTTTGCTTAACACCTTTGTGTGTACATAATAAGCAAAAGACATAGGATGCAACCAGACTTTCTCAGCATTAACACTGGGGTAATACAACACCATACCTTGTGCATGCAACTGACTTAATTCTGTTTTTAAATGGGTAAGCTGCTGAGCTAAATCACTCACCGAAGGATTATACAGGGCTACCAACTCCCCCACGGCTTTTGCCTGCCAATGACGTTTAACACTTTTTTTATGCTCGCTAAAAATCATCTTTAAAAACTTCTCGTACCACAGCGCGGCTGCAACGGTTTTTTGCGTTTGGCTAATTAACGTATCAAGTTGTGCCTGAAAATACTGTAAACTGGCTGAAAATAACGGGGTGTCTTGCGCTGAGTCTAAACTGACAATATGCTGATTAAGGACATAGGGGTTATCACAAGGGCGTAAGTTTGCCTCTTCATCAGCGTGAGTTTGTATCAGTAATAGTGGGGCAGCCGGCTCCGCATTGGCTTCTTTTTTCGCGTCACCGGTAGGCGGTGCATTAAAAGGGGCCGCGTCTATCGGTGAGGTTAATTGTGCTGTGCTGATAGTACGCTCGCTCGATAGTGCATTATAATGTTGCCAATACCCCAACCAGTAGTCTCGGTTAAAATGACGGCTCATCACTTTTTCACTGTCTTTTTCAACCTTATTGCAGTCTGACTGTGGGTGCCATAATAGACACGTCAACGCATGTTGACTCATAAAAACCCGATATATGCCATGGTAATAATCTTGGCCACCAAAATCATAAATGAGCGCATCAGGCAAAGCCGACGCTTTATGGGTCGCCTTGCGCGCCCTCACATCAGCCTGTTTTTTATACGGCTTTATTTGCAAAATATGGGTTGAGTCACCATTATGCGCTAAAGTGCCTTGGGTTAAATAATGTGCCAAGCTACTTTTACCCGCTGCATGGTTACCCAGTAGCAATACTTTGCTGGGCAGCACAATATACTTGCCATGACTGTCATCTATGCGAAACAGTAAATTTCGCAGCACACTGCGTGAATCCATACCATCTTCTAATTTAATGCCATAGTGACTAGCAAAAGGGTTACTGTACAACTGTAATTCTTCAAGCGTGGGGCACTCAAGTAATGTCTGTAGCTGCACAACATTCACCAATGCATTGTACTGCAACAATACTGTATTTAACTGTGAGAGCGTATGCAAAGGGGTAATATCTGTAATACTATTATTATCTAAGTCGATGTATTCTAACTTGTGTAATGCAGGCACAAACCCAATATCATCTAACGCTACCCCGTCAAGTCGCAACCAGGTTAGGTTTGTTAATGTTGCCACTGATTCAATATTGCCAATACGAGCGCAATTCATCAAGTTAAGCTGGGTTAATTGAGTCAGCCCTGTAATGCCTGTAAGGCTCGTCAATGACTCGCAATCACTTACATCTAATTGGTTCAACTGAGTCAACTTAGCTATAGCATCAAGGCTCGTTAATGACTGGCATTCATTTAAGTCTAGTTCACGTAACTTAGTCAAACCCATCAATCCTTTCAGGTTCACTAGTAATTTATTGCCACTCAAATCCAATTTCGTCAACTGAGTCAACTTCGCCAATACATCGAGGCCCGCAAATAACCGGCAATTGCTTAAGTCCAATTGAGTTAACCTAATCAGCTCTCTTAATGAATCAAAGTTAGTTACTGACTCACAGAAACTTAAATCCAGCTTTTCCAATTGCGTCAAGCTCGACAAGGCGTCAAGATTTGTAACTGATTCACAGAAACTTAAATCCAACTCTATCAAATGGGTCAAGTTCGACAAAGCATCAAGGTTACTTACTGACTCACAGAGACTTAAATCCAGTTTTTCCAATTGCGTCAAGCTCGACAAGGCATCAAGACTTGTTACTGCCCTACAGGAGTGTAAATCCAATAGGGTTAACTGGTGCAACCCTGCTAAAGCATCTAGATTCGTTAATGACCGGTTCCCTCGCAAGCGTAAGTGAGCTAACTGAGTCAACTCTCCTATGGCATCAAGATTGATTGTTGACCTGCAACCACTTAAATCCAATTGTGTTAAGTTCGTCAGTCCCGCTACGGCATCAAGGTTTACTATTGACATACAACCACTTAAGTCCAAT
>NZ_PNBY01000052.1 GCF_005886875.1 Pseudoalteromonas aurantia
GCGCTAGGTGGGGATTCAATTAATGGATTAAAGGTAACCAGTCAATGGCAGCAGCGTCATCACCTACCATTCAATATTAGACTATTGTGGCAAGCGCCAGATTTAAGCTCATTAGTAAACGCGTTATTGAATGATGCGATCCCCAGTGTACATAGTTTGAATTCGGTTATTACGACGGGGCCAAACCTTTTCTGTTTACATGAAGGTAGTGGACTCACAATAGCTTACCGACCACTAGCTCAGCGTTTAGAAGGGCGAGTAAATTGCATTGGTATTGCACCTGATGATGCTTTTGATATGCAATCTGATCTGCAACAATTGGCAAACCACTACGCGAGTGAAATTTTACGTTATCAGCAATCAGGGCCTTATTATTTAGCTGGTTGGTCAATGGGTGCACCGATAGCTTTGTTGGTAGCAAATGCACTTTCAGATTTGGGCCATACAGTTTCAATGGTGCAACTAATTGACAGTTGGAATCCATTTGAATACCAAAACAGCGAGGTCTTAATGTGGCATCAATGGGTCTCAAAGTGGGTTATGCAACATGTTATTGCGCAAGAAGATGAGGTTGAAGCTGTTGTTGAAACTTATATTGCAACCAATACTGAAGCAGTTATGCCATTGGTTGACTTATTGATGCAATATAAAGAGAGCTTTAGCGACGAGATTACTCATTTACCAGCGACAGAATTGGTAACATTAATTCAAGTTGCATATCATTTGTACACTATCTCACGTCGACCAATAAATTATAAAGTGGTGAACGCTGAAAGCATACACTGTTGGTGGTCGAGTGATACATCTACAGAAAGTATTGCCAATTACTATTGTGGGCTGGATCAATCTCTCCCTGAAACTAAATTGGAGTATGATCACCAAGGCATTGTAATGAGTTCTGAGGTATTAGATAGCATTGAACAAGCGATGGAAAAATTTCTATAAGTGTAAATTACTTTAATAATAACTGAGTAAAAGTGCCGTTTTCTTATAGATAACGGCATTTTTTATTGTCTTCTTTTTATCCTTTGAAAAGAGACGATTAGAAGATGCTAACACTGGTATAAATGACCATAAATATTACAGAGCTGAAAAGGCGCACTATATCAAAATGTATAAGATGAAAAGTCCAATAAGATAAGCGGGTGATGAGTGTGAAGTGAGAGGTTAAGTAACCCAATACTGATGATCGGGTTACTGGCGAGATATTTTAGCTTAGTTCGAGTGCATTGGCGATTTCAGCAGAGCGAATGGCTAAGATCGATAAAAGAGAATCACTGATCCCATGTGTCGCTTCATTAATTCCTTGCGTGAATATTTTAGGTTTAAAGGTTTCGACAGTCCGTAATTGATAGTCGCGGGCAATATCATTTTCTAACCATTGAGTTACTGACTCTAATAAAGGTGGTCGCGAGGAATAATGATAGCCTGTTGCGAGTATCATATGGTCATACTTTTCAAACTGACTATTGTGCTGTCCGTGACGCAGGGTCAAACAGATCTTATCTCCAGAGAGAGTCGCTGCGTCAATATGGGTATTATTTTTGATGGAAAAACGGGTTTCGTTTTTTAGCTTTTGTGTGTATAGGCGACCGTATATATCATTTAATAATGGCTCATCGACAACTGCATAATTGGTATTTCTAAATTCAGTTAAAAATGCACTGCGTTGCTCAGGCGTATTTTGGTACATTAAATCAGTGTAGCGAGGGTCAAAGATTTCATTTACAAATGGGCTTGAATCAGCTGGTTTCATTGCCCCTGCACGGAAAACTAAGTCGACTTGCGGTTGATGAGGAATATTTTGCACATCCACGAAGATCTCTGCTGCACTTTGGCCAGCGCCAATTACTGCGACCTTTTCGCCGGGCTTTATTTTGTCTTTATTCATTAAATATTGAGACGAGTGCCAAACGTTTTTATGCTGAAATACATCATTAAATACGTCGGGTATTTTTGCATTACCACCGGGGCTTAAAATGATATTCTTGGCATGGCGAGTTTGCTCATGACCTTCACTGTTACGAGTGGTAATTGCTAAGAACTCAACCCCGTTTTGTTCGATGATAGGGATGATATCGGTCACCTCTTCAGCATAGTGACAGAAGTCGTTAAAATGTGATGCGGCCCAGCTTAAATAACTGTTAAATTCTAACCTTGATGGATAAAACGTTTTTAAATTAATATAGCTATCTAGTCTATTTTGATGATGCAAAAAGTTAGTGAAACTAAAGTGACTGGTCGGGTTCCTTTGCGTTACGAGATCTTTCAGGTAAGAAATTTGCATTGTCGTATCATCAAGTAACATCCCACCATGCCATAAGAAATTGGGTTGTTTCTCAATGAAGCAAACCTTGTCGGTGAGTTTACCTTGCTCTTGTAACGCAATGGCTAAAGCTAGGTTAGCTGGACCAAATCCTATCCCGATAACGTCGTATAATTTCATGTTTGCCTCATCAAAGCGCATTTGCATGCTGCTGTAACTATTAGTAGTCACCATGAGACGAAAGCTTATAATAATTATTTAGGTTTTCTTTATTTTCTTTGTGGTTTTTCATTTTATCGCGGTAAAACAGCGTTGTGAGAGAAAGTTTATTTAGGAATAATTACGATAGTCTAACTTTCTCTGTTGTTGCTTCGTCTAGAGGGTCTAACACAAAGTATGTGCATACGTAAGTTGATGACATACTTTAGACGATTTACTACCAGCGATTAGCGAAGAATTATGACCAGCGTTTGTGATGTCGAACTAAATAATTTGTCACTTAAAAACAAAGCGATTGAGCTCACACAGCACTTAGTGCGATTCCCTTCTATCACGCCTGATGATGCGGGCAGCTTTGATTATGTTTATCAGTATCTAAAAGGATTAGGGTTTACGTGCCAAGAGGTAACTAAGCATGGTGTACGTAATTTAATTGCAACACAAACATTTGGCCAAGGTAAAACGTTTGCGTTTGCTGGCCATTTAGATGTTGTGCCTGCTGGACCTACAGAGCTTTGGACCAGTCCCCCTTTCGCTGGCAATATTATATCAGAGCGTTTATATGGCCGAGGTGTTGCGGATATGAAAGGGGGCATAGCCTGTTTTATTGCCGCTGTAGAGGGACTATTGTCACAGTGCAATAAAGGCAAAATTATGTTGCTAATAACGTGTGATGAAGAGGGGGAAGCGGAACATGGTACATCGTGTATTATGGATACGCTAAACGCATTGGGTACAGCGTACTTACCTGATTATTGCTTGGTTGGTGAGCCCTCAAGTAAGTCGCAGTTGGGTGATACGGTTAAAATTGGTCGACGAGGCTCCTTATCTGGTCATGTTCGCGTATTTGGGCAGCAAGGGCATGTTGCCTATCCTCATAATTGTCAAAATGCAGCGCATAGCGCCATTGTGCTGAGCCAACGTTTATTGGCATTAGAGTGGGATAATGGGTCGATCACAATGCCAGGTACTAGCTTACAGATCACTCAACTCAATAGTGGGGAGTTTGTAGATAATACTGTACCGGGTACAACGGATATTTGCTTCAATATTCGTTATAGTAGCTTACACTCGGAACACTCCCTGAAACAATTGATAAAAAAAGCATTGCGCAGTGACGACGTTCGCTTTGAAATTGAATGGCAGCGACCTTGTGCTCCCTACTTTAATCAAGCTAATAAGTTTGTAAATACCTTGAATTCAGCGATTGAAAATACAGTAGGCATAAAACCCATATTGACGACGGATGGTGGAACATCGGATGGACGGTTTATCGCGTCACGCCACACTGAAGTGATTGAGTTTGGGTTGCGCAATGATAATATTCATCAAGTTAATGAATCAGCATCACTTTCTGATATTGGTGACTTAGCGATGATTTACAAACAAGTAATCGCTGCATTTTGTGTTGATGAAAGGTGAGTTAGTTCCTTCAGAGAAATTGCTTTGGTCTAGGTGTTTTACGAACATGGGGCAATAGACTCTTTTAACGAGAAGGTATTAGGCAATATAGTAACTGCTTTTCGGTTCTTATGATTTAAATGATACACCATTGTTAATTAAGTGTTTTTTTCGAACCTTTATAAATTTTGTTCCTATAATTTTGTCACGTCGTCAAAGATAGTTACTATTTAATGATGATGAGGGTCGAATGACAAGAGTTTGAAAAATCGCTATAAGTATTGCTGTATTACTCAGCGCCTCTGTTTATGCGTCGGATAATGTCAATGTGAATAGCGAAGTAAACGATATTGAAAAAATAGAAGTACTTGGCAAACACTACCGTAATATTGGTGCAACAGGATTACCGCTTGCCATTGGTGATACACCACAATCGATTTCTTTAATTGATGCTGAATATATTGTATTGTATGACTTAAACTCTGTGGGTGAAGCGTTAGAACACAGTACGGCAATTCATACAGATCCTTCACCTTCTGGGCGTGACCGTTTTACGTATGCAAGAGGCTTTGCGATGAACCGTTATTTAGTTGACGGTATGGTCTCGGCGGGTCGCTCTTTTCAAAGTTCATTGCTTGATGCCAGTATGTTTGAGACGGTTGAAGTGATCCGCGGCTCAACAGGTATGCTACAGGAAGTCGGCCAGCCGTCAGGGACTGTTAATCTTATTCAAAAACGCGCACAAGAGGGTTTTTCTGGTTACGTAAATGCTGAACTAGGCTCTTGGGGTAAGCGTCGAGTTGAGGGGGATGTGACAGGTGCACTGACCAATGATGGTTCAATAAAAGCACGTGCGGTTGCGGTTTACGAAAACGTAGATTCTTTTCAAGAGCGTGTTAATACCGCACGTAAAGTGATTTACGGGACAATCAGCGCTGAGTTAACTGATGACCTTTCGGCTTCTGTATTTTGGTCGCAACAAGAAGATGAACTGGATGAGTATTCAGGCGGTTTACCATTTAGCTATAACGATGGCTTTGCGTTTCACGGTGACATTGGTCACAATGACAACCCAAGCTGGGTGTATGAAGATGTCAATCAAGATAGTGTGATGGTTGATCTACAATATTCTTTGAATGATGATTGGTCCATTCAGGGCCGCTACCATCGCTCAGATGTTGAATCAGACGGTATTTATTTTAGTGCAGATTCATTACCGGATGTTGAGTCTGGATTCTATTATTCGTACTTTAATCACTCTGATCGCAAGAATGAAAGTGAGCGGGCTGAGATCAATTTAACCGGTAACTTTATACTTTTAAACCGTGAGCATAATGTCACGTTTAGTGTAGCAGATGCCAGCTTTTCAGAAATTGAAACGCGTACATTTCCTCCGAGCTATCCTGATATAAATGCGAATGATCCTAGCAGTAGCTTAAGTATTCCAAAACCGTTATTTTCTGATCCTTCAATCACCAATTCAGAACAAGAATCTAAGAACTACCGTATTGCGGCTAATTTAAGTTTTGCGGAATCGCTTAATATTCTATTGGGTGCAAATTATAAAGACATTGATTCACGTGCAGGCGCTGGCGATATCTTGAGTGATTGGGTCAACGATAGTGATACTAGCCTATACATTGGCGCAACTTATGATGTAACAGAAGCGGTTTCGGTGTATAGCAGCTATACCGACATTTTTGAATTACCAATGGTGTTCGATAAAAATGGCGATTTACTTGATCCAACCGTTGGTAAAAATAGGGAAATCGGTGCACGTTATTCAACACTTGATGGTAATTTAAATATTGATGTGGCTTTATTTAAGATTAATCAAGAAAATTTCCCTATTACAGACACGAGCGCAGCAGCAGCCCGTATTTATAAGTCAGTCGATGGCGTAGAGTCGAAAGGCTATGAAATTGAAATCAGTGGTTATATTAATGATCATTGGCGCGCATCAATCGCGTATAGTAATTTAAGTCTGTCAGATAACAATGAAGGCCGTATTTCTAAAATTGTGCCTGATAAAGTGGCTAAGTTTAATACGGATTATGAGTTTGACGGCTCGTTAGCAGGGTTAACGGTCGGTGGCTTTATTAATTGGACGGGTGAAAGGCATGGCTTTATTGCTAACCCTGATTGGAGCTTTCGCTATCCAGAGTTAAGTGCTTATACTGTCATTGGTTTAGTGGCAAGCTATGACGTGACGGATAACCTAAGTATTAAAGCAAATATTAATAATGCATTTGACAAAGAATATGAAGGTAAGGTTTCGTGGTTTAGTAGCAGACCTGGCACCCCTCGTAATTACTCTGCACAGATAAATTATCGATTCTAAGATCGCCATACAGTGATACCCAAAAAAGGAGGCATATGCCTCCTTTTTGCTAATGATAAACCGAATTAAATAGGCTTAAAAAGTGGCGCCGCCGTCAATAGTAAGCACTTGCATTGTGGTGTGTGAGGAGAGCTTTGACGCAATAAAAACAACACTACGCGCTATTTCATTCGCAGTGGCAATTTTCTGTAATGGGATCCCCAGTTTATATTCTTGGGCAAAACCTGCAATGACATTGTTAGCACCAGACTCATCTAGCCACATGCCCGTTTGCATCGGGGTGAGCGTGGAACCAGGGGCTATCACGTTACAGCGTATGCCATAATTAGCAAGCTCTAATCCCGCAGTGAGTGTTAACTGAGTAACCGCCGCTTTGGATGCGCAATACGCTGCCATTTTTTGTCTAGGGGTATTCGCTGCATTTGAACCAACCGTGACGATGCTGCCGTTTTGCGTGGTTTTAAAGTGTTCATAACAGGCTTTTATAAATAAAAAAACGGCACTGCTATTAATAGTTTGGCATTGCATCCATTGCGCGAGAGAGAGTTGTTCAATGGTTTCAAACTCTAAAACGCCTGCGACATTAATCAAATTATAAGGTGCTAAACCTTGAGCAACCAATTGACTTAATATTGCTTCTAGTTCCGTTAATTTTGCTAAATCACACTGTACAGATTTATAGAGACAAGCGGTATCGCTGAAGTGTTTGTCAAAGCCGATGACTTTGGCCCCTAGCTTTGCGAAATGCTGCGCAGCGCTGAGCCCAATCCCTTGACCTACTCCGGTTATCCACACGACTTTGTCTTGGTATTCTGCCTTTAATTGTGCATCAAACGACATACTCAGGCTCCTTTATAAGACATTGTACAAGCTCAGATAAGGTAAGAGTCGGCTGATTTGCCCAGTGTATCGCGGCATCAAAAACCTGTGCTTGGATGGCATTGACTTGGCTTGGTTGATACCGTGCTTCGTTCACATCAAAGTCAATGTTCGCAGGGGTATCACCTAGCAAATGAATTTGCAGCATGATGTCATCAGTGGTGCCCGCACTGAGAATATGGCTATGGGTTTCAATGCCTGCATATTTCGGGTTGCTCGTAAACGGCAGCAAGTTAATGGTTGGACCAAAGACGGTCAATGATTTACCTTGCTTTTGCCGGTCGCGTTTTAAAGACTCTACCCGGTAGCTTTGTAATTGTTTCAATGCTTTTATCTGCAGGTTCACTAATGTGGTGGTGTCTTGCAATGTCATACTTTTCGTTAAGTTCAGTGGTAAAGGTAATACATTGCTTTGTACACAAGGCGCTGATAACTCAGCCATTGATTGACGATTCATCATGATAAGGCCGAGTGTGACATGATAATGCTGAGTTTTAGCAATTAATGCGGCGGCGATCGCAGCTAATAGTATTTCCGAGCTACTAGAGTTAATTAATGAAGCGGCCGATTGAATAGTTTGCCATTGAGTGCGCGTAAATTTCTGACTAGTTCTTTTATTTACGGTAGTGACGTCGGCTTTACTGTCGCTAAAGCTGTGAACTTCGCCTATATCATCCAGCCATTGGTTTAATGTTTCGCGTGCCGAATCAACCGTAGCTAAATAGGCGGTTTGTTGCTGTGCCTCCAGCAAGGTTTGTTGATCAGAAAAGCGTAAATTTGGCAGCGTTTTATTTTTCATGAGTGCGTTATAGCTGCGACTCAATGCTTGGCTAAATAGGCCAAATCCATAGCCGTCTAATAATAAGTGGTGCGCTAAAATCATCAAATAATCTTGAGACTCTCCTCTAAGGAGTTGCAACTGCATTAGTGGCTGTGATGATAAGTCAAATGACTGGCAAAACTTTGGAGCCATAAATTGTTGAGCATATTCAGCTATGTGTTCAATATCATGCTCAAGTTGAATGACCTCAATCACAGGGGGCGTATGTGTCGGTTGTAACGCCGGTGTGTAATCTGCATCATGCGGAAAGCGACAACTTAAGGTATCACTGGATTGCCAAACATGATTGAAAGCATGTTGCAGCGTCGTTGCTGCAACTTTACCTTTGAATACCATACATTCAGCAACATTAAATAACTCACCTCGGCCACTAATGGTGTGGAGTAACCACATGGCATGCTGAGATGTCGTCAGTGGCAGAGGTTTTGCTATTGGTTGAGTCATTAGGCGTCCTTGCGTTCTTCCAGCAATTCAACCCATGCAGATAGGGTTGGAATTTGCGCTAGTTCGATGAAGTTAGTCTCAATACCTTGTTGTTGCCACAATGCAATGAGGTTCATGACTTGTACTGAATCTAACCCATAGTCAATCAGGCTTTCGAATTCATCAAATTCATCTGGTTCACAGTCGATAAGTGGCAGAATATGTGCTTTAAGCCCGTCAAGAGAGGTTAAATCTAATGTTTCTTCACCTAATACTTGCGCGGTATTGACGACTTTTCCGCAGCGCTGCGCAACGAAATTCAGCGCCATCTGATGTTCATCATAACTAAAGTCAGCAACGGCATCGGCTATGACAAATGGTTTAATATCACGCATAAATGCATCAACGGCGGTGGTCATTACACCAATATGCGCATAAATGCCGACGATAAGTAATTGGTCGCGGTCTGAGCTTATTAAGCGTTCCTCAAAATCACACTTTTGAAATGCACTGTAACGCCATTTGGTTAAAACAATGTCTTTGTCAGTTGGGGCAAGTGCATCAATGACAGGCTGCTGCGTTGGGTCTTGTAGGCCATCCCCCCACATATCACGTAATAAACCGCGTTCCTGAGTGCCTTGCTTAATAGGCTGAGCAGTGTAATAAACAGGAATATCATGCTCATAGCAATAATGTTTTAATGCTTGTATATTGGCGATAATGGCATCGATTAGGGGGTTGTTCTCACCGTAAAAATTAATGAAATAATGCTGCATATCATGGATAAGCAACGCAGCGCGTTGCGGATCAACTTGCCACTCAACACGGTTCTGGGGCAGTTGTGCTTCTCGTGGTAATGGGTAATGACTTAACTTTGGAATACTCATAATTAATCTTATTGTTGTTCAAATGTAGCACGCAGTGCTTTTTTATTGACCTTACCGACTGCAGTTAATGGCAGTGCTGCAACGAATTGGAATTTATCCGGAACTTTAAAATCAGCGATACCTAATTGGCGTAAGTATTTTCGCAGCACTAAGGCGGACAGTTTGGTTGTTGGGTTTTCTTGCAGTACGATAAAGGCGCAGCTTTTCTCTCCAAGGGTGCTGTCTGGCATCGACACGATAGCCACATGTGCAATGTCGTCATGACCTAAAAGTAAATTTTCCACCTCTTCGGCGGCAATTTTCTCACCGCCGCGATTTATTTGATCCTTGTCTCTACCTTCAACAACTAAATGTCCTGATGGTAACTGTTTAACTAGATCGCCGGAGCTATAAAACCCTTCATCATCAAACGCATCAGCATTGTGGAGCGGAGACTTATAATACCCCCTAAAAGTGTATGGCCCACGCGTAAGCAATCTGCCAACGGTACCTGATGGAACGTCATTTCCTTGTTCATCAACAATTTTAATTTCGTCATCAGGGCTAATGGGTTTACCTTGAGTATTTATGACAGACCATATGTCGTCATCATGACGTGTGTAATTGACCAGGCCTTCAGCCATGCCAAATACTTGCTGTAATTGACAGCCTAAAATGGGTTCGACTTGTTCAGCAACGCTAATACTCAGCTTTGCGCCACCCACTTGGATGAGTTTTAGACTCGTTAAGTCATATCCAGCTTGCGCCGCATGACTGAGCCATAACTGGAGCGCTGGTGGTACTAATGCTGTGTGGGTTATTTGGTAGTGCTCAATTAATGAAAAACAGCTCGTTGGACTGGGATCAGCTGCCAGTACCACGCTCCCTCCCACGTGGAATACGCCAAGCGCACCAGGTGAACTTAACGGAAAGTTATGTGGTGCGGGTAAGGCACATAAATAGCGTGTTTCGCCATCAAGTTGGCAGATTTCTGCACTGGCAACCACACTATATAAATAGTCATTGTGGGTGCGAGGTATTAACTTGGGTGTACCGGTACTGCCACCACTTAGTTGAAAGAACGCGACGTCACTGGGATTTAACGCGGGAGCATTGAACTGCTGATCTAGTAAGTAGGCCTGTTTTAATTCACTATTGCCTTTGTGATGATCTACTATCACCGTGCTAAGGCAATTAAAGCGATTAAATAATTTATGAGTGAATTGATCATCGTTAAATAGCTCATGCATAGAAGAGGCTATAATGAGCGTAGGTTGTAGTATTTCACAGTAGCTTTGTAATTCGGTTTTTTGATGGTTAAAGAGTGCGCACACCGGTGCGATGCCGAGTTTAAGCAACGCAAAGTAGCTAATATAAAACTCAATACAATTGGGCAGTTGGATAAGAGCCGTATCGTGCTGCTTTAAGCCTTTTTGCGCCAAACTAGCGGCTAAATTACTACTATATTGCGATAATTGCTGGTAACTAACCGAGCGCTTGCCATCTGCGAGCGCGATACCATTACTATTGGTTGCGAGCTGTTCTTCAAGTAAGCAAGTTAATGGCTTGTCTTGCCAATACCCTTTTTCACGATATCGCTGTGCTAAATCGGTTGGCCAAGGAGTGTATTCAATGCTCATAATTCAGCTTTCTCTTTTAGGTTGGATAATTGCTGAATATCTTTTAGCTCTAAGCCTAATGCATTCAGCATTGTTTTTAATTTAGCATCTGTTTCTTGCCATTCGAGGGCTGGCTCCGAGGCCGATACGATACCTGCACCCGCAAATAAACGAGCTTGATATTTCTCAAGTTGGGCGCAGCGGATCACCACCACCCATTCGCCATTGCCATGTTGATCACACCAACCAATAATACCTGAGAATAAATCTCGACTATGTTTTTCAAGGTCTAAAATGTGTGAGTAGGCTGCTTTAGTTGGTTTGCCACATAAAGCAGGCGATGGGTGTAATTTATTAGCGATATCAAGAATGTGCGTATGCTGGTTTTGTAATTCACCTTTTAATTCGGTAGATAAATGCCACATAGTTGCTGTGCTTAATAGCGAGGGTTCGAGTGGCACATCTAATGTGTTACAAAAAGGGGTAAGCACTTTTTCCATATCTTCAATCACGACAGCGTGTTCAAAGCGATCTTTATGGGAGTTAAAAAGTGCTTTTTTATGCTTGGCCTCTTGCTCCGCTGAAGCTGCTCTGGGGATTGATCCAGCTAATGGGTTGCTTAAAACATGTGGGCCATGCTTGGCTAATAGCAATTCAGGGCTGACCCCCATGAGTGTTCTATGATCATTGACAGGAAATGAAAAGTGGTAACCATTGCGACTTTGTTGCAGCAGCTGTGATAAAACAAGCTCTTTATTTATTGGGTCTTTAAACGTGAGATCGACTTGTTTACTCAGGACTATTTTTTCTAATGTTGTTTCGGAAAATAGCTGTTTTGCAGCATTGACGGATGACTTAAATTGCGCTTGATTTTGTAAATATGTCACAGCTTCTATGTGATTTACTTTTTTATTTAAGGTGCTTAGCTCTGCCTTTAACCAGCTACTGATGGCCGGTCTTTCCCAGCGTGTGGTTTTATTTGGGATGATGAAGTGGGCTTGTTGTGTTTTGCAAAAAGGCAGAACTCCAAACGCTAAAGTACCCTCTGGTTGCTTAGTGAGCTGCTGCTGCACGGTTTCAACTAATTGCTGAGTATTGTTGATAGGTGATGTAAAACGACTTTTGATCCCTTGGGTAACAATACATTGTTCCCCAGACATAAATAAACAGTCGCGTTGACTTTGAAAGTTTAGTGTTTTGTTGGGGTCTGGCATTTCAAAAGCATGCTTCATATACATAAGTCACCTTGTCGTGATGGTACAGCTGTGCGCAGATTAACGATGTAATCTGACGCAAACATTATTTTTTCAAGACGAGGGTCATTGCAAAAGATTTAGTCTCTTACTCGCGATTAGCACTGTAGTGTGCAATATGCTTTGGTAATTTAGGGCAGTCATTACAGTGAGATTTATTTGGGACATCATGTAATAAGCAGCAGTGGTTACGGATCCGATAGGTGCCGAAAGAGTTTGTAAGCATAATGGGTTTACTGTAAAGCGGGTTAATATGGCCATTGATATAACGCTCACTCAGCAACATACGCTTTTCGTTTGCCAAGTGTTCTGAGTGACCGAGTGCGTGCTCAATAGCATGTAAGAATTGGTTGAACCGAAAAGTACAATTACTCCAAAGCACTTTATTTGAGATCGAAAAATGCTGCTCTAGCCAATCATGAAGCGGGGCTAAATGATTGAAAATGAGGTCTGAATAGCGGGTTTCTATGCTTGTACCATATAAACTCATACCTTGATCTGGCAGCTGTAGTTGTTGTAATTGTGTATGCCAAAAGACGCTTTTTAACGATAACGTCAGCGGTTGCTGTAAAACAGTATGGGCGATAATAATACTGGGAAGTATTTGCAAAGTGTAATGCATATGCCAAACAGAGGCTTGGCTTCTTGACTTTGCTACTCCTTTGCTCAGTGCAAAAGTACTCACTTCATGGCGTAGCATGCCATTTTTCATCTGCTCATCAAGCGTGAACGCAGTATGTCCAGTGTGTAAGCCAACCCCTTTACCATAGTTGGCAAAAGGGCCGCTTAAATAAGGGGATAGAATGGGCAGCATATGACGGTATAGAGCCTTTAGTTTATGTGTATAAGTGAACTTTCTATGACTAAGACGAATTGACACTGAATTTTTTTACTGGATCCTCGTCTTGTATCTAATTGAACTAAGTTAGGGTTAATTGTGTTAGGGCATTTAATAAAAAAAACGCGTTGGCGTTTTCTCGCTACCGCTGCGAGCAGTGTGCTGTTTGGATTGATCAGTGTATCGCTTGTCGCACTGATTAATGAGATCATTAATAGTGAAAGTGACCAGCTAGATCAAAAGTTTATCTACTTTGCAGTTTTGGCGATATCTGGAGTGGCTTTGCAATTGTTTTCTAAACTTATATCAGAACAATTGAGTGAACAAAGTCAGGCTGTGATAAGAAGTCAGGTTGCAGAGCTGGTTATTTCTGCCAAATTAGAGAGTATGGAAAAGCAAGGGGGCGCAAAAATTAAATCATGCCTCACGGAGCATAGCTTAAAAGTTGCTACTTTCTTTAAAAACTTACCTAACATACTGACGAATGCCATGATTGTTCTGGGTAGTCTGGGATATATGGCTTGGCTCGATTGGCAGGTGTTTTTATTTGCTTTATTAACCTTATTTTTGGGCTCTGCAGGTTACAGTTTGGCAAATGCGAAGGCGTATAAAAAGGTGTCAGAAGCAGCAAGGTTGCAAGATGAGCTTTTTGTACACTTTGATGCGATTGTCGAGGGTGCAAAAGAACTTAAATTGAATCAGAGCAAACGGCAAGTATTTTTAAAGGACGTCTTAGGCCAAGCCATTGATAAATTGAAAACGCGTAGAGTCGCTGGGGCGAGTATTTACCATTTAGCTGCGTCTTGGGGTGGGTTTAGTATTTTTGCTTTTATTGGTGGGACGCTTTATTACTTGTCAGGCGTTGACTCTGATAGTGGCAAGATCATGTCAGGATTTGCGCTGTTATTTTTATACATGCTTACTCCATTGGAGGTTATGCTCGAAGCGATCCCGCGTGCTTTTGAAGCGAAAGCATCAGCCAAGACAATTGCGGAGTTTCAAGATGATCTTGAACAAATAGAGCAGTATTCCAATCAAAAAATAACCAGCTTCTCTCAGCTACATGTTAAAGAATTAAGTCATAGTTATTACCATGAACAAAGTGATGAAGTCTTTGCGCTTTCCCCTATAAATCTGACGATTAATGCCGGAGAGTTAATTTACTTAGTCGGAGGCAATGGCAGTGGAAAAACCACCTTTGCGAAAGTGTTTAGTGGTTTGTATGCCGCTAACAATGGACATATTACTGTTGATAACACCATAATAGAGGCGCCCAGTTTAGATAATTACCGCCAACTATTTAGCACAGTGTTTACGGATTTTTATTTATTTGACCGTTTATTAGGCGTTGCTAATCAAGCATTAGAAGATAAGGGTAATGCACTTATTAAAAAGTTAAACTTACATCATAAAGTGGCTATTAAGGATGGTGCGTTTACCACCAGAGACTTATCTCAGGGGCAAAGAAAGCGTTTAGCATTAGTTGTTGCTTATTTAGAAGATCGTGCATTTTACTTATTTGACGAATGGGCGGCCGATCAAGATCCGTTATTCAAAGATGTATTTTATAAGGAATTATTACCAGAACTTACGGTCAGAGGTAAAACGGTATTGGTGATCACCCATGATGACAAGTACTTCCATTTGGCTGATAGGTTGCTGAAGATGGAAAATGGTAAATTAACAGAAGTACCTGTGATGAAGAACACGCAAAGTATTGCTTAATAGGAAGTAATACAACAAAAAGCCCGCGTAATGTACACGGGCTTTTTTTATTTCATTTTTAAATCACACGAGAAAAACGGGTGTTTTGTAGTTGGTTTTGTAAATAGACATCAAAGCACATACAAATAATTCGAATGAACAAGTTACCTTTACGAGTAATGGTAATATGAGACTCAGACAGTATGACTAACCCGTCATCGATCAAGGGTTGTAAGCTTTTGAGCTCCCGCTCGAAATACTCAAAAAAATGAATTGAATGGGCATGTTCAATGTCTGCAATACGCAATGAAAAATGGCAAATAAGTTGTTTGATGATATCAGCTCTAAGTACATCATCGGGATTGAGTATCACGCCTTTGCTCAGTGCGCAGCCTGTTTCTGAAATCGTCTGATAATAGCTTTTTAGCGCTTTATGGTTTTGTAGTATGGCGTTGCCAATTTGTGAAATTGACGAGACGCCTAAACCAAGTAAGTCACACTCGCCATGTGTTGTGTAGCCTTGGAAGTTACGATGCAGTTTACCCGTGTTTTGCGCAATGGCGAGTTCATCCGCTTTTTTGGCAAAATGGTCCATGCCAATAAATTGATATCCCGCCTCATTCATTTGCAGTAGGGTATTTTTAAATATGTCCAACTTTTGCTGAGGGGTTGGCATGTCAGACTCTTTCAGTTTACGTTGCGCAGCAAATCGCTCTGGTAGATGCGCATAGTTAAAAACCGAGACACGATCAGGACTCAGGGCAATGAGTTGCTTGATGCTATCAGCAAAGCTTTCAGGCGTTTGGTGAGGTAAACCATAAATCATATCGGTATTAATTGACGCGAAACCGAGTTCACGCGCTTGACGAACTAAGGTAATTACACCATCAACATGCTGTGGACGATTGACCGCAGCTTGTACTTGATCGTTAAAGTCTTGAATGCCAAAAGACACTCTGTTGAATTTAAGCGTGTGTAAGGTCTTCAACATATTTTGCTCTAAAGCGCGTGGGTCTATTTCAATACCCCGCTGTGCATCATCTTGAAAGTAAAAATGTTGCTCTAATATTGATATTAACCGTGTCATTTGTGTAGCAGTTAAAAACGTCGGTGTTCCTCCCCCGAGATGCAGTTGCTCTATTTTATACGCTTTAAAAAGAGGTGCTTGCAATTGAACTTCTTTTTCTAGGTGATCTAAGTAGACATCGGCTTTTGATTGATGACGAGTGATTATTTTATTGCAACCACAGTAATAGCAGAGTTGGTGACAAAAAGGGATATGAATGTACAGTGAGAGTGAATGGCTGCTTGAACGCTCAATGGCAGTGAGTAAATCGCTTTGCTGGGAGCCACTTTGTAAAGATAATGCGGTGGGATAAGAGGTGTATCTTGGTCCTGACACATTATATTTATTGATCAGGGTATCATCCCAGGTAGGTGTATTCATGACGACGGCACTCACTATTACTAAAAATGAATAGTGTAAAAGAGAAGTGGATGCTGCGTGTTGATCTATCGCAAATCAACACATGCCAGCTTTTGGCATGTGTTGTGGGCAGGTGTTTAAAGCTTAAATTGATTCACCGTGCTATTTAAGGCCCGTGCTAAGTCATTTAAGTCCTTTGCTTCATCAGCTAAGGTGTGGGCGTGATGAGCGGTACTGTTTACTAAGTCGTTGATGGCATTTAAGCTGCTGTTAATGTCTTCTGCAACCACGGTCTGCTGCTCTGTCGAGGTGGCAATTTGATGGCTTTGATCTTGTACTGTGGTTACTGAGCCTGAAATATCTTGCAGCGAGTCGAGTACATCTTGCGTTTGCGATACTGACCCTTCAGCCTGCTGCTGTCCTTGTTGCATCATGGTGGATGCTTGTTGCGCTATTTGCTGCAACTTAGAGATCATCTTTTGAATGTCGTCAGTAGATTCCTGTGTACGACTCGCCAAAGAGCGTACTTCGTCAGCTACAACCGCAAAACCACGGCCTTGTTCACCGGCTCTTGCCGCTTCAATAGCGGCATTAAGCGCAAGTAAGTTCGTTTGCTCTGCGATGCTATTGATCACATCAATCACTGCACCGATGTTACTGGTTTCTTGCTCAAGCCCCGCGACAACTTTGGCAGCTTCACCAATATGAGTTGCTAGATTGGTCATATCAGCCTGTGCTTGAGTTGAGCGAGTGGTGCCTTCATTTGTCATACGTTGCACCAGTTCAGCTGCTTGGTTAGTCTCTTGTGCATTGCGTGATATTTCGGTGACAGTCGCAGCCATTTGTGTCACAGCCGCACTTACACTATCAACTTGCTCTTTTTCTTGTTGAATTTCATGATTGGTACTGGATGAGACGGCACTGAGTTGTTCTGATGCGTTGCCCAGCTGTGAGGCTTGCGCTGCGGTATCTAGCATCATGGCACGTAATTTATCAATAAAGGTATTCATGTG
Organism: Pseudoalteromonas aurantia; assembly: GCF_005886875.1. Taxonomy (GTDB): domain Bacteria; phylum Pseudomonadota; class Gammaproteobacteria; order Enterobacterales; family Alteromonadaceae; genus Pseudoalteromonas; species Pseudoalteromonas aurantia_A. The sequence continues at coordinate 17,090 of NZ_PNBY01000052.1, forward strand.
CTGAGCTAATTGCCCCACTTCATCCTTACTGGTGATATTGATACGGCGTGTTAAATCGCCATCTCCAGAGGCTATTTCTCTCATTGTCTCTGTTAATGTGGTAATGGGTTTGGTAATTAAATGTGTGGCCCATAAAATCATTAATACAATAATTAAGATAATAACGATGACCGAAACAGTCGTGGTCATGACCGCTTCTTCTACTGGTGCGTTAATTAAGCTGACAGGGATCATGAGTCCAACATGCCAATCGAGAATAGGGCTATCTAATTGCACACTATTAAAAATTACGTAGTATTCATTTCCCTTAAACATGACATATGCGGTGCCCGCAGCGTTATTTTTTATTGCACTATTGAGTGCATTAAAGCCAGAGGTATTATTGAATTGCTTTTCTAATCCATCCAATCCCTCTTTGCCATTGGGGCCTTCATCAGTAATGGATAATTGATGGCCTGTTTGCTCTGATAAATGCACGACTTTTAAATCACTATCTAATAAAAACCCGTACCCTTGATTATTAAATCGAATGTCTTCTACCAGCGCGTTGACATTGGCCATTTGCAAATCAATACCGGCAATACCAATGAGCTGACGTTGATCATTATAGATAGGCTCTTTTATCACCGCAGAGACGTCACCCGTATTGGCATCCACCGAGACAGGGCTAACATGTAAGCCACCCATCTTCATGGCTTCTGGCCACCAACCCCGCTTATATGCGTAATACTCGCGGCCATCAGAAAAGCGAGAGGTCCGCTCGTTTTCTTTAAAGTACTCCCCGGTGATGGCGGAGGCAAAGAAGGTTGATAAAATATTATCATCGTTCACTGTCAGGTTAACGAAGTCTTTATTGACCTCAAGGTAACCAGGTTGAGTGTCAAGCTTACTTTCTCTTTGGTCATATTGGCTGAAGAAATTAACCAAGCTGGTGTTATTAGCAAAAGTCGTGACTAACTTACCGTATTGTGCAAAAAATGCTTCCATAGAGAGCTTTTCTGAATACAGATGGCTTTGCGCTTCTCTTTCAATACTATTGCGTGATAATGAAGCGATATGGTTAACAAAATAACTTGAGGCGATGATAAGTAAAACGGAGATGGTACCGCCAATAAGCAAGAGGATCTTTTTCCTCAAAGATAAGTTTTCAAGCATGTCATATTCTTTTTATTAGGATTGAGCAAAGCTTAATCAAACCATAACTCTGCGTGCTTTACCACTTTTGAGGCACTGATAACAAATAATAGCGCGGGTGATCTGTCAGTATTTATTCACACTTGTAATGATTTATTGCGAAATACCAACGACTGATGAGTGTGGAATAGGTTTAGTGTATAAACAAAAAACGCCCACTGAGGGCGTTTTTAGTAAAACTCGATAACAAGTTAGCTGCGAGGGCCAGCCTGTTTAATGGCGTCTGAGACGTCATACTTCGTAAAGTTTTCTTGGAAATCTGCTGCTAATTTTGCAGCGTACTCAGCATACTTAGCTTTGTCTTCCCACGTATTGATTGGGTTAAGCAAATTAGCATCAACACCTGGTACAGCCACTGGCACGTCTAGGTTCAGTGATTCAATGTGCGTTGTTTCAACATCGGCCAAAGTACCTGATACAATCGCATCAATGACAGCACGAGTTGTTGGAATATCAAAGCGTTTACCAATGCCATAAGGGCCACCTGTCCAGCCTGTATTCACAAGGTATACTTTTGCATCAAATTCACGCACACGCTTCATAAGTAGCTCTGCATATACGCCAGCAGGGCGTGGGAAGAAAGGTGCGCCGAAACAAGTCGAGAAAGTTGATTCAATATCAGATGTTGACCCAATCTCCGTTGACCCTACCTTTGCGGTATAACCACTTAAAAAGTGGTATGCAGCTGCTTCTTCAGATAAAACAGACACTGGTGGTAAAACACCACTTACGTCACAGGTTAAGAATACCACTGCTTTTGGCTCACCAGCACGGTTTTCAACTTTACGCTTTTCAACATGCTCCAGTGGATAAGCAGCACGCGTGTTTTGCGTTAAGCTAGTATCGTTGAAATCAGGGGTGCGGTTTTCATCTAATACAACGTTTTCTAGAATTGTCCCAAACTTGATGGCATTCCAAATAACAGGCTCATTCTTCTGAGATAAGTCGATACATTTTGCGTAACAACCCCCTTCGATATTAAATACGCTGCCCGGTGCCCAGCCATGTTCATCATCACCGATTAAGAAGCGAGTTGGATCCGCTGATAATGTTGTTTTACCTGTGCCAGATAAACCGAAGAACAATGCAGTATCACCTGCTTCACCCACGTTAGCACTACAGTGCATTGGTAGAACGCCTTTTGCAGGAAGCAAGAAGTTCTGTACAGAGAACATCGATTTCTTCATTTCACCTGCGTAGTGCATGCCAGCAAGTAATACTTTGCGTTCTGCAAAGTTAATGATCACAGTGCCATCACTATTTGTGCCGTCGCGCTCAGGATCACAAACAAATGAAGGCACATTCATAACTTGCCACTGTGGTAAGTCGGCGCTGTTATATTTTTTAGGTTCAATAAACATGTTTTTTGCAAAAATGTGGTGCCACGCAGTTTCAGTGGTAACCACAACTGGTAAATAATGCTCAGGATCAGCACCCACTTCAAGGTGAGAGACGAAGTGGTCACCGCTTTGCACATGTGCTTCAACACGTGTCCAAAGAGCATCAAATTTATCAGCATCGAATGGGCGGTTGACCTTACCCCATTGGATATCATTTTCAGTGCTTTGCTCTTTAACGATAAAACGGTCATTTGGAGAGCGTCCAGTGCGACGGCCTGTTTTTGCAACGAATGCTCCGTTTGCTGCCAAAGTTCCTTCGCCGCGAGAGATGGCGAGTTCGACAAGTTCAGCTGCAGTTAAATCGACAAAACGAGTAGCGCTTGAAGTCATGTTATTACCTAAAATGTGAGAATTGAACGGGATAGCTCTGAGTTCTTACTAACCTTAAGCTGAATTGATAGTAACAGATGATATTGAGATATTCGAGCCTTTGTAGGGCCTGAAATCACATTAATTTGTCAAAAAACTTGAATAATTTCAATGATACCGGTGTCATTGAAAGTCACATTTAAATGACACCGGTATCATTTTTTAAACACAAAAAAGCCGTCATTTTGACGGCTTGGTATTCAATTTAGGTGCAACCGTATATTTAGTTAAAAATATTGCGAATATCTTGTTCATCGAAGCGGTAATCTGTTAGGCAGTAGTGGCAGCTAATGACCACTTCGCCTTGCGCTTGTACATCTTCTAATAACGCTTCTTGGCCAACATTCACTAATGCGGCAATGGTTTTATCACGGCTACAACCACAAACAAAGTTGATTTCCTGTGGCTCAAACAACTGTGGGTTATCTTCATGGTATAGACGAGTTAACACTGTCTGTGCGTCTAGCTCTAATAACTCTTCATCTTTTACCGTATGGCTTAACGCCTCTAAATGGGTAAAATCCTGTTGAGATTTCTCCTTATTAACAGGCAGAACCTGCAAAAATAGACCCGCAGCTTTCACATTATCGGTATCAGTTTGGGTCGCAAACCATAGTCGAGTGGTGAGCTGCTCTGATTGTGTAAAGTAGTCTTCAATACATTCTGCTAATGTGTCTTTCGTTAGCGGAACAATACCTTGGTAACGTTCGCCTTTAATCGGTGTAATCGTGATGACCATATGGCCATGACCCATTAAATCGGAGATACGGCTGCCCATTACTTCACTTTGCATGCGTGCAATGCCACGCATGTTTTGTTGGTGGTCACCATTAATAACAGCATATTTTACCGGGCCATCGCCTTGCAGTTGCACAGCAATGTCTCCTTCAAACTTTAGCGTTGCAGTCAGTAAACTGGTCGCGACTAACAATTCCCCTAATAAGTGCTTCACGGGCTCTGGGTAGTCATGACCTGCGACAATGTCGTTAAAGGTCTGTGAAATTTGGACAAGTTCGCCGCGAACATCAAGTTCGTCAAAAATATAGCGATGTAGTAAATCGGGTTGCATTGATTAAATCCTAGCTTGATTTCAGTTTTAACAGTTCGCGTCTTTGCTTTTTATCCGGTTTGTTAACAGGATGTGGTGCAAAAAAACTATTGTTTTTTCTTGCGATGGCATTTTCTTCGCGTTTACGGATACTATATTCCGACTCTAGGTACGCTGTATGGGCTATTGGCGCGGCTTGTCTCTTGTCAAAAAGCACTAAAATAGTTACTTCTTTTTCATCGAAGCCCTGTGCAAGCTTTATCGTAGCGCCTACCTCAGTGATTTTACTGGGTTTACAGCGTTGGCCGTTATAGTGTACTTTACCTCCCTGTATCATTTCACGTGCGAGCGCTCTTGTTTTATAAAACCGAGTGGCCCAAAGCCATTTGTCGAGTCTGACTCCCACATTTTTTTCGTCTGATACAGATGAATTTTTAGTCACAATTTATTAACCATGTAGAGTGTGAATTAATAGTCGAAATCTAACATATTTTGACATTGAACAAAAGTTTGCAAGGAAGGCCTTACGATAGGCTTGAGCTGCATTATTGAGTGTGTATTCTGAGTAACTTAAAGTGTCATATTTGGGTGCTTGTTGAATTTTTGCTTAAAGGGTACACTGGGCTGTTACCGTAGAATAAGAAAAGTCGCATATGGAATTACAACTACACCAGTTACAGAAAGCTTTATTGGCATTACCTCACGCTAAGTTGAGCCGTGCAGTCGTGCTGCTAGTTGTTGTGTATATTGCTTATCTATTATCACAAATGTTCTGGTTGTTATGGCCACAGCCAGTTAATCAGCCTCTTCTGAGTCAATCATCTGTTTATGCGGCGGGCAATAAGACAATAAATACTCAAACAATTACAGCTCAACATTTGTTCGGCCGGGCTGATGCCAAAGCACAAGTAAAGCCAGAACCCATTATCTCTGATGCACCTGAGACAACGTTAAATGTGAGATTGACCGGTATTGTTGCGGTGAGTTTAGACGATGGTGCAGGCTTAGCGATTATTGAATCTCAAGGTCGACAATCAACTTATGAAGTGAAAGAAGCGATTCAAGGCACGCGTGCCAAATTATCTAGAGTATTACCCGATCGCGTTATTTTAGATGTCAGTGGCCGATTTGAAACATTGATGTTAGACGGCATAGAGTATTCGAAAAATGTGGCGATGCCAGTCGCATCAAAAGCAAATAAGGCTCCCTCTAGCAATAGAAAAATAAGTGAACGTGCTACGTCACAGTTAGCAGATCGTCGTGATGAATTATTGAAAGAGCCTGGCAAATTATTTGATTATATAAGAATTTCTCGGGCGATGAAGGATGGCAAGCTCATAGGATATCGATTAAGCCCAGGCAAAGACCCTGAACTTTTTCGTGAAATGGGGCTCAAAAATAATGACTTAGCGGTTGCAATAAACGGCTATCAACTCACGGATATGAAACAGGCTATGTCTGCTATGAATGAGCTACGGAATAGCTCAGATGCAAGCATAACAGTTGAACGAGATGGGCAAACTATGTCGGTGCAATTTAGCCTGTAAAGATACTAATTTTGGAGTTTAAAAAAATGGGTAATAAGCTACACCTCACAACAATCAAAAAAGGGTTAGCTAAGTATGCAGCTCTCATGTTTGCCGCTGGTATATCTTTGTCAGTTTCTGCTGTTGAATATGCAGCAAACTTTAAGGGGACTGATATCAATGAATTCATTTACATTATCAGCAAAAACTTAAACAAAACCATCATTATCGACCCGAATGTGCGTGGTAATATTAACGTGCGCAGCTATGAGTTGATGGATGAAGCCATCTATTATCAATTTTTCCTGAATGTATTAGAAGTATATGGCTACTCTGTCATGGAAATGGACAGCGGTGTGCTAAAAGTCGTACGTAGCTCTGATGGCAAAAAGGGCAACGTGCCCCTGGTTAAAGGTCAAGAGTTTGGTAATGGCGATGTCATGGTAACACGCGTTATTCGTGTTAAAAATGTCAGCGTTCAAGAGTTAGGCCCGTTGATCAGGCAATTTAGTGATCAAAAAGACGGTGGGCATGTTACAAACTTTAGTTCTGCGAATGTCATGATGTTAACGGGCCATGCTGCATCAGTGAATAGACTAGTAGATATTATCCGGTCGGTTGACCAAGCAGGTGACAAGCGTGTTGAGATCATCAATCTTAAACATGCAACGGCAGACGATGTTGTCAAAGTAGTTGAAAGTATTTATAAAGGCACAGGTAAAAACAGTGTGCCTGAGTTTTTGATCCCAAAAGTGGTTGCAGATAACAGAACTAACAGTGTGATTGTCAGTGGTGAATCTCAAGCGCGTAGCCGTGCGACTGATTTGATAAAGCGTTTAGACGGCGAGCTGGAAAGCCAAGGTAATACCAAGGTATTTTATCTTAATTATGCGACCGCTGAAGACCTAGTTAAAGTGCTACAAGGGGTGAGTAAAACGCTGCAAGAAGAGAAGAAAGCCGGTAATAATAAATCGTCTCGTTCTCGTAATAATAGAAATGATACCAGTATTGAGGCCCACGCTGATTCGAATTCTCTGGTTATCACGGCGCAACCAGACACCATGCGCTCTTTAACTTCCGTCATCGAAAAGCTAGATATTCGCCGTGCGCAAGTGTTAGTTGAAGCCATCGTTGTTGAAGTACAAGAAGGCGACGGTGTTAACTTTGGCTTACAATGGATCTCAGAAAAAGGCGGTATGCTGCAATTTAATAACGGCAGCACAGTGCCTGTGGGGTCTTTAGCTGTTGCCGCGAAGTTGGCGCAAGACAAAGAAGTTAAAGGGACCATTGTTGGTACTGATGATAATGCGGTGTCTAACACTGTGCGAACCGAAGAAGGTGACTTAGGTCCTTTGGGCAAGTTGCTTGGCGGTGTTAATGGCTTGGCTATGGGTATTGTTAAAAATGACTGGGGCGCGATTGTTCAAGCTATCTCAACGGATACGAAATCTAACATTCTAGCCACTCCTTCTATTACCACCATGGACAACGAAGAAGCGTCGATGATTGTGGGCCAAGAAGTTCCTATCATTACTGGTTCAACCTCGGGTGACAATAATTCTAACCCATTCCAAACCGTAGACCGTCAAGAAGTGGGTATTAAACTTAAAGTAACCCCGCAAATTAATGATGGCAGTGCAGTGCAGTTGACCATCGAACAAGAAGTATCGAGTGTCAGCGGGGCAACAGCGGTTGATATTTCCGTCAATAAACGTGCGATTAATACCACGGTGATTGCTGATGACGGTGGCATGGTTATTTTAGGGGGCTTGATCGATGAAGATGTTCAAGAAAGTGTCTCTAAAGTGCCGTTGTTAGGAGATATTCCGTTTATAGGTCACTTGTTTAAGTCAACCAACACCAAAAAGAGCAAACGTAACTTATTAGTCTTTATTCGCCCAACGATTGTACGTGATAGTCGTAGCATGAATGAATTGAGCCACGCTAAATATAACTTTATCCGCAGCGAACAAGTCAAGCGTAATGAAGCGGGTATTCAATTGATGCCATCGGAAGATACGCCTATTTTACCTGAGTGGGATGATGCATTGGTATTACCACCGACGTACGAAGAATTCTTAAGTGGTAAGAACAATAAAGAGCAAGAAAGTAATGACTGATAGCCAACTTGATACGCTGGCTGAAGTAAGTGCAGAGGTGCCAGTGCAAGATGATAGCGAACAAGGTGGACGTTTACGTTTACCGTTTGCGTATGCACGAAGAGAAGGGGTTTTACTCAGTGAAACCCCTGATGAGCTGACTGTGTTTTATCGGGGGGAGCTTTCAGTCAATACATTATTGGAAGTTCGCCGTGTCGCTGGTGGTGGCTTTAAGCTAATACAATTGGATGATGATAAATTTGAGCTGCTGTTGGAAGAATCTTATCAACGTGATAGTTCTGAAACGCAGCAAATGATGGAAGACATTGGCAACGAAGTTGATTTATTTTCTCTGGCGGAAGAGCTTCCACAAACGGAAGACTTATTGGCTGCAGATGATGATGCTCCAATCATTAAATTGATCAATGCGATGCTCAGCGAAGCGATAAAAGAAGGTGCATCAGATATTCACATTGAAACCTTTGAACAAGCATTAGTGATCCGTTTTCGGGTTGATGGTGTGCTGAAAGAGGTATTAAAACCGAATCGTAAATTGGCCTCTTTGTTGGTATCGCGTATTAAAGTTATGGCGAAGCTTGATATCGCTGAAAAGCGAATTCCTCAAGATGGCCGGATCAGCTTACGTATAGCAGGTCGAGCCGTTGATGTCCGGGTATCAACGATGCCTTCAAGCTTTGGCGAGCGTGTTGTTTTACGCCTATTAGATAAAAATAATGCGCGTTTGAACCTCGAAGATTTAGGGATGACTGAACGAAACCGTGAATTGTTTGCCGGTATTATTGCTAAGCCACACGGTATTATTTTGGTTACAGGCCCAACGGGGTCAGGTAAAAGTACCACGTTATATGCGGGTATGAGCCAAATAAACTCCAAAGACCGAAATATTCTCACAGTCGAAGATCCGATTGAATATGAGATCCCCGGTATTGGTCAAACCCAAGTTAATGCAAAAGTTGATATGACATTTGCTCGGGGTTTACGGGCGATACTGCGTCAAGACCCGGATGTGGTCATGGTCGGTGAGATTCGAGATTTAGAAACAGGTCAGATTGCAGTTCAGGCATCTTTGACTGGTCACTTAGTGATGTCAACATTACACACAAATACCGCTTCAGGTGCGATTACCCGAATGGAAGATATGGGCGTTGAGCCATTCCTACTTTCATCATCTTTACTTGGTGTGTTGTCACAGCGCTTAGTGAGAACCTTGTGCCCTAACTGTAAAGAAGCACACTACGCGGATGATGGAGAGTGTGAATTACTTGGCATTCCAAAGGGAGAGAACACCACCATTTATCGTGCAGTTGGTTGTGAAGAGTGTAATTACAACGGCTACAAAGGCCGAACGGGGATCCATGAGTTATTGATTGTCGATGAGCATATACGAGAGCTGATCCATAACGGCAAGGGTGAACAAGCGGTAGAGAAATATATCCGCACACATAGCCCGAGTATTCGCCAAGATGGTTGTTCGCGCGTATTAGCGGGTAAGACAACGCTAGAAGAAGTATTGCGAGTGACTCGCGAGGAAGGTTAAGCATGGCTGCATTTGAATACCGCGCTTTGGATAGCAAAGGCAAAGAAAAAAAAGGCATACTAGAAGCCGATACGGCAAAACAAGTGCGACAGATGCTACGTGAAAAGGCGCTGATGCCTTTGGAAGTCGCGCCTGCTGCAGAAAAAGACAAGCAACAGTCGTCAGATGGTTTTCAGCTTTTTAAAGGTTATAAGCCGTCGGTTGCGGATTTGGCCTTGGTTACACGTCAATTAGCGACGTTGATCCAGTCATCTTTACCGGTTGAAGCCGCAGTGATGGCGGTGGCTGAGCAGTGTGAAAAGCCACGTCTTAAACGCATGCTTATGTCAGTTCGCTCTAAGGTGGTTGAGGGATATACCCTTGCCGATGGCATGTCTGAGTTTCCCCATGTATTTGATAACTTGTACCGCGCGATGGTTGCTGCGGGTGAGAAGTCGGGTCACTTAGACCAAGTACTCAATCGTCTTGCTGATTATACCGAACAGCGCCAACATATGCGCAGTCAAATTACCCAAGCGATGGTCTACCCAACTATTTTGGTTATTTTTGCAATCGCCATTGTGTCTGTTTTGTTGGGCACTGTGGTGCCACAAATTTTAAAAACTTTTGAAAAGTCAAAACAAGTACTCCCTTGGACGACCGAGTGGGTTATGGCGGCAAGTAACTTTGTCCAGTCTTATTGGATGATTAGCCTTGTGGTGATAGTAGGGGGAACATTTGGTATAAAGCAAGCGCTCAAACGCCCTAAAGTTCGGTTTTGGTATGACAGTCAAATAATGATTTTACCAGGTATTGGCAAGATCAGCCGAAGCATTAATACCGCGCGTTTTGCACGAACACTCAGTATTCTATCATCAAGCTCGGTGCCCTTATTAGAGGGCATGAAGATTGCGGGTAAGGTTCTTGAGAATCAAAAAATAAAGTTTGCAGTCGCGGAAGCGGCCACGCGAGTAAGTGAAGGTGCGAGCCTACGCGCAGCTTTGCAGCAAACGAAATTGTTCCCACCGATGATGCTACATATGATTGCCAGTGGTGAAAAGTCTGGTGAGCTAGAGCAAATGTTAGAACGTGCTGCAAATAACCAAGACAGAGAATTTGAAAGTATGGTCAGTGTGTCGTTAGCGTTGCTAGAGCCTGCCATGATAGCCAGCATGGCGATAATTGTATTGTTTATCGTGATGGCAATTTTACAACCTATTATGGCAATGAACCAAGCGATTGGTTTGTAGTCAAAAATAGTGGTTATGTCGTTTAGTACATAAGAGAACTAATAATTAATTGAGGTATATATTGTGAAAAAACAAGGTGGTTTCTCACTGTTAGAAGTGATGGTAGTACTGGTGATCATTGGCATGATTATGTCGATTGTTGCACCTAATATTATGGGTCAACAAGAAGAAGCGCAAATAGATAAAGCACACTTAGATATTCAACAACTTGAAGATGCCATGAGCATGTATAAGTTGAAAAATAAAAAGTACCCAACTACTGAGCAAGGGCTGGAAGCGCTGGTAACTGAAACAACCATAGATCCAGTGCCAAAGCGTTTCCCTGACGGTGGCTATATTTCTGAATTACCAGAAGATCCATGGGGTAACCCTTATCAATTATTGAGCCCAGGTGAGATGGGTAAAATTGATATCTTTTCAATGGGTCCAGATGGTGAAGTGGGGACTGAAGATGACATCGGTAACTGGGACCCTGAAGAGCAGTCTTAAGTGCTTGTCATATTATGATGAATAAAAACCACCTTACACCGATGAAACGTCAGCAAGGGTTTAGCCTAATTGAAATCCTTGTTGTGCTGACGATCATTGCATTTGCTACCAAGTTAGTCACCTATAACTTGGATGGCAATATGGAAGAGGCGCTTGAAAAAAAGGCGCTTCGAACGCACGGTGTGATCAACTTGGCATCGGAGTTTGCGGTTTTAAACCAGGTTGAACTGGGGTTTCATTTAGACAAAAAAACACTCGAGTTTTTGGTTTTTGATGGGGATAAATGGGTTACCTTTGAGGGTGAAGACTTATATAAACCCATTAAGTTCGAAGATGATTACAGAGTAAACTTAACCATTGAAGGACTCGATTGGGCACAAGATAATTTATTAGAACAATCAAACTGGCGAGAGTTAATGGGCACCGGCGATGAAGCCAGTTTACTGGAGCTTAAAAAGCTAAAAGTGCCACAAGTATTACTTTTATCTTCAGGCGAAGTCAGTGCGTTTCAGTTGAGCCTGACGTTAGATGAAGACCCTGAAAGTGATTATTTCATTGAAGGTGAATTCATCGCACCTGTTAATTTACGCCGAGAGCCAGAATGAAGCAAAAATCAGCAGGCTTTACGCTGTTAGAAGTGATGGTTGCTCTGAGTATTTGTGCAATGGCTGGTATTGCTGCAATGCAAGTCACCGGTGAACACATCACCCATGTGGGCTCTTTAGAAGAGCAAACTTACGCGTCTTGGGTCGCCGAAAATCAAATGGTGATGATGCGTTCAAGCGGTGAAAAGTGGACTGGCAAGAATGGTAAAAAAGGCGAAGAAGAGCTTGCGGGGCAAACGTGGTATTGGCAGCAGTCAGTGACCAAAACCGAAGATGCCAGCTTTGTGAAAGTGACAGTGACGGTTTATCAAGATGAAGAGTTAAAATACTCCATTTATGATTTGACGACTTTTATGTTGAAAGGTAAATAATAATGCGTCAACGCGGTTTTACCTTATTAGAAGTGATGGTGGCGCTGGGGATTTTAGCGTTTGTTATTTTAGCGACTCATCAGATCTTGAATTCAACGCTTAGAGCGAAAGAAACCTCAGAAGAAGTCATTGGAGAGCTCGAATCGCTGCAAACCGCGTTTCGTTTGATGGACCAAGATTTTAATCAAATGACAAAGCGCGAAGTACGCAATGAAGCCGGTGATAATAACGAGAGTTATATTATTCACGGACGTTATGTCGTAAATAGCCAATACGACGGGATTGTGTTTGTGCGTGATGGCTGGACTAATCCCATTAACCTATTACCTCGTTCAGAGCTACAAGCGGTGGGCTATCGTGTTGTTGATGATAACTTGGAGCGTATTTATCGAATTTATGTGGATGAACTCGATGGATCAGAGCCTCGCGTGCAGGTGGTATTGAAAAATATTGAAGAGCTTAAATTTGAGTTCTTAGATGACAAACAAAAATGGCAAGAAGACTGGAAGAAAAAAGCACTGCCTTTAGCCGTCGCGGTTACTATTCAATTTAAAGATGCCGAGCCAATTCGTCGCTTATTCTTAACACCGGGTGATGGCAAAGAGCAGCAGGCTAGCAGTGCCTCGGGTAATGGTCGAAATAACTCGAACAATGACCCTAATTCAAATAATGGGCAGCGGGTATCGGGAGACCGTTCATGAGAGAGCAACGTGGTGCCGCATTAATTATTGTGCTTTTTATTGTCGCTTTGGCTGCCACGATTGCCGCTGAAATGGCATCTAATTTAATGGTGCAAGTACAAAGAGCGCAAAATATTCAGTCACACCAGCAAGCTAAGTGGTACAGCTATGGTGCAGAAGAATTAATAAAAAAAGTGCTGATTGAAACAAAAAAAGAAGACCCAGATAAAGTACATTTAGGCCAAGCGTGGGCGCGGGAAGAAGTACCTTACCCTGTTGATGATGGTACTTTAAGTGGTGAAGTTACTGATTTACAAGCCTGCTTAAACTTAAATGCCTTGGCTGCGCCCAAAGACGATAATCAGTCAGGGAGCACAGTAAAAACGAACGCCGCACATGTTGCACTATTAGAGCTATTGAAGAATATAGAAGATTTACCGCTAGAAGAAAGTGAAGATGCATTAGCCGATAGCTTGTATGACTGGTTAGATAAAGACAGTATGACGTATGGCTCTGGGGCCGAAGAAGATGAATATATGTCTCGACAAACCCCTTATTTAACTGCGAATAATTTATTAGCGTCAGTATCAGAACTGAGAGTCATTAAAGGGTTTAACCCGCTTGTAATGAAAAAGCTATTACCTTATGTGTGCGTTATCCCGGGTAATACAGAGTTAAATATTAATGTGAATACCGTTAAATCGGAGCAAGCGTTGTTGCTAAGTGCATTAGTTGATGGTTTATCTGAATCTGGCGCTGAAGCAGTTATTTCAGCACGTCCAGAAAAAGGATTTGATACAGTGGATGAATTCTATGCGGAAGTGGCAAATCAAGGTTCAGGCAAAGGCTCTAAACCCAGTAAGCTATTTACCGTAGATAGTAATTATTTTAAGTTACGCGCGAAAGCTGAATTTGATGAAAGGCTTTTTACTATGACCTCAATTATACAAATAAACCAAGGTCAAGCGACTATCTTAGCGCGCAAATTTGGAGGCGTACAGTGACAGAAAAATTGGTGATCCGAGTTGGTCAGTCTCAGCAAGACTCGGTACATTGGTTAATATTTTCGGCTCACGATGAGCAGATAATTGCCAGTGGTGAATTAACAAATGGTGGTGAGTTATCCCAGCTAACAGAGAAAGCTGCAACACGTGAAACCGCGCTGCTATTACCAAGCTCTCAAGTGCAATTAAAAGCCGTGGCATTACCAACCAAATGGAACCGCAAATTAGAGCAAGCTTTGCCATTTATGCTTGAAGAGCAACTGGCATGTGATGTCGATGATGTGTTTATTGCAATCGGTAAGCCTGTTCAAGAAGATGAGCAACACAGCATACAAATTGCTTTGTGTGATCAAGCTTGGTTACAGGCGTGGATCACGCTATTTGCTGACTTTGATATTGAGCTGCATCGTGTTACGCCAGATGCCTTATTGCTCCCTGAACCAGAGCATAAAACATTAGCGATGGTGGAATTAGCAGATCAGTGGTTGTGTCGTTTTGGTCAATGGCATATTAGTGCAATAGAAAGAAATTGGGGCGCTGATTACTTACATGCATTAGCCCCTGATAGCATTGAGCACTATAGCCCCGCAGAATCAGTGCCTGATGTAGCCCCGAAGGTGGCGAAGCAAAGTGACTATGACTTGCCGTTGGCCATCTTTGCAAAAGAGATGAAAAATCAGAGCTTTAATTTACAGCAAGGGGTTTTTGCTGCGGCGAAAAAACAGCCACAATGGTGGCGTGATTGGCGCAGTGGTGTGATAGCTGCTGGGGTTGCTGTACTATCTTTCGTCGCTGTAAAGAGTACGCAGTTAGTAATTTATCAGTCGCAGGCTGATGACTACCGAGCTCAGGCTGTTGATGTTTATAAAAAGGCATTTCCAGGGAAAGTGGTTCGCCCCCATTTATTACGTCAGCAAATAAAAAATGAATTGGCAGGCTTGAGTGGCGCAGAACAAGGTGGCTTCTTAGAGTTAACAAACCATTTTGTGGCTGTATATGGTGAAGTGAAGGACTTTACGCCTGAGACATTACGCTATGACCGTCGTCGTAATGAATTACGTATTCGTGCTCAAGCAGGTGGTTTTCAAACGTTTGGCCAAGTGAAAGCGATTCTAGAGCAGCGTGGTTTAAATGTTCAGCAGGGCTCATTAAACAATGATGGTGATGTGGTCATCGGTGAGATCCGTTTACGAGGTGAGTCGTGAAGCAGCAAATTATAAAACAGTGGCAGTCACTTAAAGAGCAAGAGCAGCGTTTGCTGCTGTTAGCTGGCGGTATTTTTATCATTTTTGTTTTAGTGATGGGGGTCTTTCGACCATTAACTGAAGGTGTTAATAAAGCATACAAAGATAAACAGCGTCAGCAAGAGTTGGTGGCATGGGTAAATAGCAGCGTTGGGACATTAAAATCAAGCGCCTCTATAAAAAATACCAGCCGTGTAAATCTATCTCAATTGGTGAATCGCACCCGTGGTAAATACGGTATCAATATCAGTAAAATGCAACCAAGCGATGGCGCATTGAGAGTAAATATTGACTCTGTTGAGTTTAATCATTTGATAGCGTGGATTGATGAGTTAACGAATAAGCATGGTTTAAAAGTAGAGAACCTGGATATTGCTCAGGGAGATTTACCTGGGTACGTACGTGTCAGTCGCTTAGTATTAGAGAAGTAAAAGATGAAGAGAATAATTAGCTTGGCGTTGACCTTAGTCGTGGCATTTTTGGCGTTTACACTGTACACCATGCCCGCTGCTGTGTTTATACAACTAGTAGATAAACAGCTCCCCCCGTCATTAAAATTGGGGGTGATCACGGGCACTGTGTGGCAAGGGAAGGTCAGTGAGGTACGTGTAAATAATATCCAATTGAATAATGTGCGCTGGGATCTGCAAGCCAGTGCGCTGATCTTTGGCGACGTAAAAGGCAATATCAACTTTGGTAATGCCAAAGACAAACGTGAGATTTCAGGAAAAGGCCTATTTGTTGTCAGTCTAATGAATGAATCTGTCACGTTAACGGATACCACAGTCAGGTTTAGTGTTGAGCAAGCGATGTCACAGGTAACATTGCCCTTGCCTGTTCAAGCCAAAGGACGCGTGTTATTAGACATTGATACGTTTAGTACAGGTATGCCGTATTGTCAGGCACTATCAGGCGAAATACGTAGCCCAGGTATTAGTGTACAAGGGTTAAGTGGGTGGTTTGATATTGGTGCATTAGGTGGAGAGCTGAGTTGTAAATCAGGTGATATTGCAGTACTTGTGGACCCTGATAATAACTTAGGGTTACAAGCCGATGCTGTGCTTGCCGAGCATTTTCAATTTAGAGTTGCGGGTAATATAAAGCCACAAGCGTCATTACCAAAAGAAGTGCATGATGCCGTAAAGTTTTTAGGCAGGCCAGATGCCGAAGGCCGTTACCCGGTGAACTTATAATGATGAATGAGCTTGAATTCAGTTACACTGAGGCACATCAACGGGTACTCACGGAGTATTTATTGGGGCGAAAGGGCGCTTTTAATTTAGCGCAGGTATCGGGTTATTTATTCGCTCAGATTTGTTCCCCTGATGCGGTGGAAGTAGAGCAATGGATAGCCATTATTACCGCTGATGATAATGCATTAGCGGAGGATGTCATGTTTGCATTTATGGCATTTCATCATGATATTAGTGAACGTGTTTACACTGAGCAATACCGTTTAGAGTGGGATAAGAAAAGCAGTTACACATGTCGTCATCATTGGAGCCAAGGGTTCTTAGTTGGTACGGAACCTTATTATGAAAAGTTACTCAATGCTCAGGCCTTGCCCGATGAATTGAAGCAAGCGCTACAAATGGCAACAGAGCAGTTAAGCTTTTTCTCCTTGGCGGAGTCTCAGGTAAGGGAATATTGCCAAAAAACGGGGGCGGTGCCGATGGAATTTATCGCGCAGCAGGTTGAACTCGCAAGTGAGTTTGCCAATGGCTATGCACAATTAATTGAAGCCGCCGCATTAAGCAGTGGCTTATATGATGCAGAGAGCGATTTCTAGCCTATTTCTAATTCAATATGTGTGCAGCCTTTAGCGCAGCGCACAACACCTTGTTTGATGCTCTGTGTGGCCAAGTCTAGAGACAAGGGTTTACGACATGTTTCGCATAAAATTGTCTTCCCCTGACCTAACTTTTTTAACAGTGCTTTTTGCTGGTTAAACGAGGCTGCTCGGGCCTTGTTAAGCTGACTAAAATCCATTACATCCCCTTCGTCTGATGAAGTGCTTCCGTAGTTATGTCACACACTTGCATTAAAGTAGGGCCATACAGATACAGGTTCATATCACTTTCTTTACAGTAGCGTAAATGAAATGCTCTGAGCTTATCATCGGTTGCCAATGCAGCATCAACATAGCTTTGTTCTTCTGCACTGAGTGATAAGGTTCGACTGATGATATCTCTTGCTTGTTTTGCTGCTGGGCTACGTTGCACTTTGCTCGATTCACTAAGTATATCAACCCCTTGATTTAGCAATGCCTCTCTGGGTTCTTTGATCATCGGGTGATCAATGGTAAATAAGCCCAGTACCACAATGACTAATATTAAAAATTTCTTCATAACGATGGCAACTTTGATCTCGGTAACATGACAACGGGTACCAGTGTAATAAAATGCGTGTTTTAAAAGCAAGTGAAGTAGACATTTCCTTTATTTAAAATAATGCCTTTAGGTGTATGGGTAAATGGCTAAAGCGTTATCTTTGGTCAGCTTTACTGATTAGTTTAGTGATTCTTATGTGAATTTATATCCATAACTTACTAAGCTTGCTTATAATATCCATATTATTAATAGGGTCACTGTAGCAAGTAGCCTGTCGATCGTAGCGGCTTAAGGAGCTGAGATGGACAATGAAATCAAAGTAAAGACTATCCCTAGTGAGGTTAAGATACAAAAACCGGATAACCTCCAACCGGACAGGTTTAATCCTCGTAATCGTATTTATGTTCGTGCTGTTAAAGGTTTACACCAAGTACTACGGCAGAGGGTAGGGTTTATTGGTATGTTGGCGTTTATGCTACTGCCATGGGTCCATTTTCATGGGCAGCAAGCTGTCTTGTTTGATTTATTTGAGCAGCAGTTCAACATATTTGGCCTTACTTTATTACCACAAGACTTAACTATTCTTGCTTTTATTTTAATGATTGCAGCATTTGCACTGTTTTTTGTGACCACGTTTTATGGTCGAGTATGGTGTGGCTATACCTGTCCACAAACAGTTTGGACGTTTATTTTTATATGGTTTGAAGAGAAGTGCGAAGGCAAGGCAAATCAACGTAAAAAGCTCGATCAACGTGAGATGAATTTTGACAAGCTGTGGCGAAAAACGGCCAAACACAGTTGTTGGGTGCTCTTTTCACTGTACACGGCGATCACATTTGCAGGCTATTTTACCCCTATTCGTACACTCTTGCCGGAGCTGTTAACACTCTCGGCAAGTAGTTATGCCCTATGGAGCATTGCTGTTTTTACCGTATGTACCTATGGTAATGCTGGTTGGATGCGGGAGATCATGTGTTTACACATATGCCCGTATTCACGTTTTCAATCTGCAATGTTTGATAAAGATACCTTTACTGTCAGCTATGATGAAAAACGCGGCGAATCCCGTGGACCTCGTTCTCGCAAGCAAGATCCCAAAGAGCTGGAGTTAGGCGATTGTATTGACTGTAACTTATGTGTGCAAGTGTGCCCAACAGGTATCGATATTCGTAATGGCTTACAATATGAATGCATCAATTGCGGCGCATGTATTGATGCTTGTGATGGCGTGATGGAAAAAATGAATTATGCTCCGGGGCTCATTTCATACACCACAGAGCGTAATCTCGAAACATCATCCGAGCAAACCAAAGTTGTTCGAAGTAAGCTGGTGGGTTATTTACTCATTTTAGTGGTGTTGTGCGTCGCATTAGTAGCGAACATCACGATGCGTAAGCCGATGGAGCTCGATATTATTAGAGACAGGAACCAACTATATCGAGTGAATTATGAGGGCCTGATAGAAAATACCTATACGCTGAAGGTCATTAATAAAGCGCAAGCATCTCAAACATACTCTGTGTCGATAAAAGGGCTCAGTAACTATGAAGTCATTGGCAAATTGGTGTTGCACGTTGAAGCGGGTCGTTCTATGAACCTGCCATTATCGGTGATCATTGACCCGTATGATTTGAAAAAGCCAGTGACAGAGTTTGAATTTGTTATTGCGCCAGTCGATAACCCTCAGCAACAGTTATCGCAGCGGACAAACTTCTTTAAAGGACGATAATTCAGTACACTATAGTGATAAGATAAAAGCGGGGCTTACCCCGCTTTTTTAATATTTGAGAGAAGTATGAGTGAATTTAGCTTTGCCAACTTAACACCAGACTTAATTTTAGATGCCATTGAGAGCATTGGAATTTATCCAGAGTCAGGTCTATTAGCACTAAATAGCTATGAAAACCGTGTTTATCAATTTAGAGCAGATGACAATTGTCGATATGTGGTGAAGTTTTATCGGCCGCAGCGCTGGAGTGATGAACAAATACAGGAAGAACATCAATTTTCACTGAGTCTCATTGAGGCTGAAGTACCTGTGGTTGCGCCTATTCAGCGAGATGGACAAACTTTATTCGAGTATCAGGGCTATCGCTTTACCTTGTTTCCAAGTGTGGGTGGACGCCAATTTGAAATGGATAATTTAGATCAACTCGAGATGTTAGGTCGTTATATTGGTCGTTTACACAGTGTGGCGGGAGGTCGGACGTTTACACATCGGCCGACCATCAACACACAAGATTATTTAGAGCGTGCACGCGAGTCAATCTTGTCCAGCCAGTTGCTGTCGACGTATATGGAAACGCCATTTTTAACCATCTTAGATCAGCTCATAGAAAAAACGCAGAACGCGTATTACGATACGGCACAAATACGTTTGCATGGAGACTGCCATGCTGGCAATATCTTGTGGTCAAATAATAAATTACTGCTTGTTGACTTAGATGATTGCCGACAAGGGCCCGCGATTCAAGATCTTTGGATGATGCTCAATGGTGATAGGCAAGAAAAAGCCATGCAATTAGATACGATGTTGTGTGGATATGAGGAATTTAACAGCTTTGACCAGCGCCAGTTAGGGTTGATTGAACCATTAAGGGCTATGAGAATGGTGCATTATATGGGCTGGTTGGCAACAAGATGGCAAGATCCTGCATTCCCCCGGAACTTTTCGTGGTTTGCGACAGACAAATACTGGGAGCAACAGGTTTTGGCACTAAAAGAACAATATGCGGCATTAAATGAACCCGCATTGAAACTAATTCCATAAATTTGAGAGAGACCGATGTTAAAAAAGATACAACTATCCATCCTGTTACTTTGTTTACCATTATTTGCGATGGCAGCAGATTTTACTGACGGTAAGCATTACCAAACATTGACGACTGAAAAAAGTGCATCACCTAAGGTGACAGAATTCTTTTCTTTTTACTGCCCACACTGTTTTAAATTTGAACCAATAGCGAAAGCCCTGGCGGATAACTTACCTAAAGGTGCGGTATTTGAAAAAAGCCACGTTAATTTTTTGGGTGGTTTACCTGCGCAAGTACAAAGTAATTTGAGCTACGCCTATATTGTCGCCAAAAGTGTCGGTAAAGGTGATGAAATTGCAGCAAAGTTATTTGACAGCATTCATATTAAAAAAGCACCTTTAGATAATATTGCTGATCTAAAAACATTGCTTGAGGTTAATGGTATTACTGGTGCACAATTTGATGCGGCACTGGCGACAATGCCAATTATAAGCGAAGAGGCGGCGATGCAAGATGCGCAAGAGAAGTTTTCAAAAGCAGGCGCACTCACAGGTGTTCCTACTTTTATTGTTAATGATAAATACAAAATCAACGTGAGTGAGCTACAAAGCCAAGATGAACTTAATGAGCTTGTAAAGCACCTGCTGAAAAAATAAGAATTGGAGTAAAAAATGTTAAAGGTAATTAAAGCGGCTGCGGTTGCCATGATGATGCCACTGTTGGCCAATGCAGCAGTATTTGAAGAAGGCGTTCACTATGAAGTGATCTCCGAACGTGGCACTAAGAAGCCAGAAGTAACCGAGTACTTTTCATTTTATTGCCCGGCTTGTAATGCATTTGAGCCGTTGATTGCGAAAGTGAAGCCTAAATTAGATGATGGTGTAAAGTTTAAGAAAAGCCATGTAGATTTTGTTGGGACTCGAGACGAAAAAGTGCAAAAAATCATGAGCAATGCATTAGCTACCGCAGAAGTGTTACCTCAAAAAGATCAGATAGTGAGTGCTATTTTTACTCATTTACATGGTACACGCGGTAAGATTAATGAGCTGGCTGATATGAAAGATATTTTTGTTGCTCAAGGGGTAGATGGCGACAAGTTTGATAAGCTTTATAAGAGCTTTTCTGTTCGTACTAAAGCTTCTAAAATGGTGCGCATGCAAAAGCAAATGCAAGATAAGCGCGCTTTGACTGGCGTGCCAACCTTTGTGGTTAATGGTAAGTACAAACTACGTTTGCGTGAATCTAAAACGACGACACCAGAACAAATTAGTGAGTTAATTAATTATCTTGCTGCGAAGTAATAATTTGTTAGACTCAAAAAGCCTCGCATAAGTGGGGCTTTTTGTTTTAGGAGTATTAAGTTTGGATAAAGTGCTTGTGTCTAGCTGCTTGCTCGGCCAACCAGTGCGGTACGATGGCAAAACACAGACGTTGAGGCACCCATTAATCTCTCAGCTTATTGCGCAGCAAAGGGTGGTGTCATTTTGTCCTGAAGTGGCGGGGGGCTTACCCATTCCTAGAGAGCCTGCTGAGATTGTTGAATCACGCATAGTCACGAATAACGGCGTTGATTTATCAGCTGAATTTGCACGAGGGGCCACATTGGCTTTGGCTCAATGCCAAGCCAATAATATACGGTTTGCTTTGTTGAAAGAGTCGAGCCCATCTTGTGGCAGAAATACTATTTATGATGGGACACATAGTGGTCGTAAAGTGACGGGGATGGGTTGGACAGCTCAACTTCTAGAACAAAATGGTATTCATGTGTTTAGTGAAGAACAACTCCCAGTACTTAACAAAGTACTGGGGTAAAGCGGATTTACTTGCGCTGTAAAAATACACCGGACTCTACATGATGGGTGTACGGAAACTGATCGAAAATAGCGATGCGAGACACTTTGTGAGTTTCGCAGAGTAAGTCTAGATCACGTTCTAGCGTGTCTGGGTTGCATGAGATATAGATAACATTGTCGTAATTTGCGACGAGGCGACAGGTTAGTTCATCCATGCCGGCACGGGGTGGATCAACAAGAATTGTTTGGCAATTATATGCTTTAAGGTCAATGCCATTTAATCGTGAGAAGCTACGTTCACCTTTCATTGCTTGGGTAAACTCTTCACTAGACATGCGTAAGATGTCTAAATTGTCTACTTTATTCGCGGCAATATTAAATTGCGCAGAATGAACTGACGGTTTAGATATTTCTGTTGCAAGCACTTTATCAAAGCTGCCTGCTAGCGCAATTGAAAAATTTCCGTTCCCACAATAAAGCTCGAGTAAATCGTTTTCTAATGGTGCACACAGTGATTGTGCCCAGGTAAGCATTTTTTCGTTTACTACGGCATTTGGTTGGGTAAAGCTATTCTCTACTTGCTGATACGTATAAGTCTGCCCATTGACGTTTAATTGTTCGGTGACATAGTCATGTTCGAAAATCACTTTTTGCTTTCTAGCTCGACCAATAAAATCAATTTTATAAGTTTGCTTTAACTCAGCGCGCAGTGTCTCCATTGCTGCTTGCCAATGTTCACCAAGTGGTTTGTGGTAAAGTAAGCTAATAAGGATTTCACCGCTCAGTGTAGATAGATAATCAATTTGAAACAGTTTGCGACGTAGTATTTCATTGTCGCGTAATTTAACCATCATGACTGCCATTAGCTCACTGATAAGCGGGGCTGCGGGGTCAAATTGATCAACGCGGATTTTCTGTTTTGTCGCTTGGTCAAACATGATGTGGTATAAATCGTCACCTTCATGCCAAACTCTAAACTCAGCACGTTGTCGATACTGTGTTTTTGGTGAGTCGTATACTTCTAATTCAGGTGCATCAAAACGCGTGAATTGTTGAGAAATGCGCTGCTGCTTTTCTTCAAGCTGCTGGGCATAAGTGGAAGTATCAATTGTTATGACGGCCATGATCAGAATTACCTTACTAAATAGAGACGCGCTATTTTAGGCGTCGTTGCCGATTTGTCCAGTTAATCGCAAAAAATCCGTTTACTTTCTATACTAAAAGTCTTTAGGTTTATATAAACTGGCCGATAACGAAGTCATTACGGTTGGCTTTTCAGCCTACTTGTCTCACCGTGTGGAGCCACGTTATGAAAATAGGACAACTCAATCAATTACTTAACCCTGCAAATTCTTACAAAGCAGGTAATAACAAACCATTTATGCCGACTATTCAGAATAATGCAGATAGTTACTCCGGCGATAAAAGTAAATTGGCTGCGAAATTTTTAGATGACAAACTTGCCGAAGCGTTGGGTATTGAGAAGAAGCCAGAAAAAGAAAAGCCACTGTTTGATTTTGAATCTATCGTAAAAAATGTTTTAGATTTCGTAAAAGGTGCTGTAAATAAGGCTAAAGCTAACGGCAAAGATGATAATGAACTCAGAAATATGCTAGGTGAGGCTCGAAAGGGTGTAAAGCTGGGGATTGATGAAGCCACTGATGCACTTAAAGAGAGCAGTGTTTTTAATAATGAAATTGAAGAAGGCATCGAAAAGTCTAGAGAGGGTATTTTTAGCGGGCTTGATGAATTTGAAAAGTCATTATTTGAACCTCAGCCAGATAAAATGTCGGTTACTTCAGCGCAGTATGCGAGTTTATCAAATCAAGCAGATTATAGCTTCACGACTGCAGAAGGTGATGAAGTTGTGATCTCATTCAGTGATGCTTACTCGCAGAATAAAGGAGCAAGCTACAACAAAGAAGGCAATAACGAAGGCGTTGCTTATGCAGAAGAAAACAAGCAAGAAGTGAGCTTCTCCATTAGTGTGAATGGCGATTTAAATGAAGATGAACAAAAAGCCATTAATGAAATGATGAAGGACATTCGTAATGTCAGTGATTCATTTTTCAGTGGTGAATATGATGATGCATTTGAAAAAGCGAAAGAGCTGAATATAGATAACGATCAAATAGCAAACTTCACTATGGACCTCAGGCAGACGAAGACCACAGCAGCTATTAGCCAATATCAGCAAAGCAATCCACTGAAAGATTTAGAAAAAGCACTACAACCGCTTGATAAGCAACTTGAGAGTATTAATGAAAGTGGTAAGGCATTTAGAATAGAAAGTCAGTTACCTGATATTTTAGAATGGATGAACCAAGGTCAATCAAGACTCAATGAATTCTTAGATTATGCGCAGGGCTTTTTTAACCAATTAAATCAGCAAGAAGATAGCGCACAATAATTAGGGATTCATTTTCTGCTGCGTGCGTGGCACACTTCGCTTAATAGATAGCGGCGGAGCGCAAGCGTGTCACCACATATACTCGTATTTGATTCAGGGATTGGCGGAACCAGTGTTCTGGAGCATATAAAAGCAAGCATACCGAGTGCACATTTTAGCTATGTCATGGATAATGCGCTTTTACCTTATGGCTTGCAGTCTGAACAAACGATTCGGTCACGTTTAGCGTCGTTAGTTCAGTATATTGAAGCGCAAGAGCTCAACGTTGATATTATTGTTATTGCCTGTAATACCGCCTCTACTTCTGCACTTGCCGCCACTCGACATTTAACGACGATACCGGTTGTTGGGGTTGTGCCAGCGATTAAACCTGCAGTGCGTTTTAGTTGCACTAATCACATTGCTTTGTTAGCAACCCCAGCCACTTCAAATAATGCTTATACACATGGTTTGATAGAGCAGTTTGCACAAGGGTCGCGTGTTGACCGCCATCATTCCACTTCCTTGGTTAAATTTGCTGAAGCACTTTACTGGGATCGGCCTATCAATGAGGCGGAGGTCGCCACTGAATTACAACGTATAGGGATCGCGACTAAAGTTGATACCATTGTATTAGGATGTACGCATTTTCCTATACTCAAACCTTATCTCAAAAGCTTTTATGGCTCAGGGGTTACATTAGTTGATTCTGGAGAAGCGATAGCAAGGAGAGTGAGATCGTTATTAGTTCAAGTAAACAACTGCCCAGCTAATTTAGATGCCAATGATTTACTAATAGAAAAGCCGTTGCAGTTTTATGCAACGGCTCCAGATAAAATTAGCCCTAATGCGCAAAGCATTAAATTAATAAGCCTTAACAGTTTTAGTGACTAGCGATTTCTTCCTCATTGTCGTATTGCTTTTGTTTTGCAGCTCTTACTTTCAGTGTGCGCTGCTGGAACTCTTGATCATTTAAAGCAGAGATTGCTTTATCGGCATCGAGTTCTGCCATTTCAACAAACCCAAACCCACGACGTTTGCCTGTATTTTTATCTTTTAATAGTCGAACACTAAAAACCTGTCCTTGTTCAGAGAAGAGCTCCCGTACTACGCCTTCATTGGCCTTATAAGGTAAGTTACCTACGTACAGAGTTTTAGTTTTTACTTCTTGTTTAGCTTCTTGTGCCTCGCCAGAAGTAAAAATGACAGCAAAACCACCTACAAGAATACCTGCGGCAAAAAGGATAGGGGCGCTTAATGCAATATTAGATAATACAAATTGCAATATAAGAAAACCAATCACAGCAAGTGCAAAGGTGATTATAAAAGGCTTTTGATCTGATGATTTCATAATTGATCTACCAATAAACAGGGGATAAACATTAATTTAACAAAACGAGTGGCTATATTAGCGATATATATAAACTTCGCAATAATAAAACAGTAAATAACGAAGAATACAGTATTAAAAATAAACAAAAATAACAAATAATGCGAGTTTTGCTGATTTTTTATTCGAACAAACAGAAAGATCAAAAAAAGGCTTGATCAAAAAAAGGATCGCCCTATAATGCGACCCCACTGACACGGAGCGCTACGCTAACTTAGCAAAGCAAAACGAGGTCAGCGTTAAGTAAAATTTAGTTTAGCTTTTCACTTAAGAAAATGTTTAAAATTAAGTGTTGACAAAAAAATAGGACAGCGTAATATGCGCAGCCCT
>NZ_PNBY01000053.1 GCF_005886875.1 Pseudoalteromonas aurantia
AAGTCCAGTATCACCCACCACATATCGTTAAATTTCTTATTATATTCATGTACATTCTTAATTTCGCAATAAATCTCCTATCTTGAAACCAAACTATTTCAAAACGCTTGTTAAGCGACTAAACTATTCACAGCATATTTTATTATAAGTTATTCATTTGCATGAGTGTTAAGCCCTTTATCAACACCAAGATTTTAATTGTCGAAGAGCAGCCTTTGGCACTGAGCCATATGAAGCGCTCTTTGGAGCAATTAGACTTTAGGAATTTGAAATTTGCTGAACATGCACAAGCTGCGATTGAGCATTGTCGTATTGAAAAATTTGATTTAGTGATTTGCTCTTTTGATCTTACTAAGCGACAAGACGGTTACCAGCTTTATGAAGAACTAAAAAGTAAACGCCTCGTACGAAATGCGACCTCTTTTATTTTTGTCTCTGCAGAAACCGGTGGAGAGCTCGTTCATAGCGTGATTGAGCTACAGCCCGACGACTTTTTAGTTAAACCTTTTACCATTAAAGAGTTAAAAGGCCGGATTGAGCGCGTATTAAAGCGCAAGCGCTCATTAAAAAAAATATATACTTTTATTGATGATGGTAACGACTCCAAAGCTGTTAAGTTAATTGACATTGAATTAGATAAACGTGGTCATGCGTATAGCCCAATACTACTTAAACTAAAAGGCGAAGCTTTATTGCGGCTCAACCGTGTCAAAGATGCCAAAAATTTTTATAAGTCGGCGCTCAATTTACAAAAGTTCACTTGGGCAAAAATAGGCCTTATTGAAGCATTAATTGCTAACAACGAAGATGCCCTTGCACAACGCATGCTTAAAACTATGCTGGAGCGCTCTGAGACCCGTTTAATCGCCCTAGACCTACTAGGAAAACTGGAAATAAAGCTAAGCCAATTTGAAACAGCTCAGGGCTTTTTAAGCGAAGCATCCAAAATTGCACCACGTAATATTGACCGTCAAAAATCACTCAGTCGTATCGCGCTCATAAACCATGATTATGAACGAAGTTACCATGCGCAAAAAGACATTGCCCAATATGCCAAACATTCCATTCATGACAGTCCAGAGGTGTATTTAAACGCCGTAAGAGCCGGAATTGATTTTGCTTTGAGTACCGACAAAACCGAGCAAGTAAACCGTATAACGCGTCAGACTCAGCAGTATTTAGGGGAATTAAAAAAACAATTTCCAAATGCCGATAATCAAGCTCAAATTGATGTGCTCAATGCGCGAATACATTATTTAAAAGATGAAAGCAGAAATGCACGAAAGCTCATTGAGCAATTAGAAGATGAACCTTCAATACGGTCCTTAGATGCCTCACTAGACAAAGCAAAAGCGTACCATGAACTCGGCTTTCACCACAAAGCACAAGAGCTGTTTACGCAGATAGTCGCCCACTGCGAACGCCACGATAATGTGAGCGACCCAATTACAATGCACTATATTCAGCAGCAACAAAGTGAGCGTCGTGATATTACTATGGGACCTAAAGAATTGAATAACCATGCGGTTAATCAATTTAATCGAGGTCACTTAGATATGGCCCTTGAAGCATTCTCTCAGGCATTTAGGATCATGCCTAAAAATGCAAGCATTGGACTCAACTTGTTACAATGCTTGCTCGATAATACGGGTAAACATGGTCAGACATTCAATTCCACATTAGCGAAAAAATGTGTGTCTGCGCTTAATCAAAGCACGACTTTAGAACCCGAGCAAATAACCCGCCTCGATAAGCTCATGGCACAGCTCAATGAAATGGGGCTGTCCGTTGATTAACCCTATACCTTCACCATTGATAAGGCATTCACACAATAGCGTAAACCACTTGGTTTAGGCCCATCAGGAAACACATGGCCCAAATGGGCATCACATACATTACATACAATTTCAACACGTTGCATTGCATGAGAATTGTCGCCTATATAAGCAATGGCATTTTCTGCAGCTGGCTGTGTAAATGATGGCCAACCCGACCCACTGTCAAACTTTTCATATGCATTAAATAATAAGTTATCACAACACACACACGCATATTTACCAGATTCAAACAATGTGCAACTGCCACTGCTAAACGGCCGTTCAGTGCCTTTGTTGCGCGTAATATTATACACATCATCATCCAGCAGCATTTGCCACTGCTCAGGTGTTTTTTCAACCCGCTTATCGGGAGCTAGATTACCATCGTTAGTCAATCTTAATATATCGCGCCATTTTAGCATATTATTCACCTTTCATTGTTAGAGTGAAAACCAAATTACTGTATTACGTTTATGGCACCCTGTTTGGCTCAATTATGCAAAAGGACAATGCAAGAACTCTGTTCACAAACGCACATCATCATTACCTTATTTTTGTGTCTGAATTATATTAATTATATCCAAGCATTTTTGCATAAAAATCAAGCTTTTTTAGCGCTTTTTTCTGGTTCAGGCCAATCATTAAAAAAATGCTTTAGATAACGACTGCGTACTAAATATAAAATCACCCAAAGCAGCATCACCATCTGCACAGCAAGATATAACGAAAACTGATAGTAACTTTGTGATGCCTGTATAATAAGCCAACTAAGATCCGCCAGTGCAGCCACCAATAAAGGCCAACGCATATAACGCCAGTATTTTGCTAAATACCGTGAACTAGAAGGTCTGCGTAATGAAAAAATAATGGTGGGCACTAACGCGATAGCACCAATGCCTAAAGCAACAAAAAAATGGAGTTTGGTTTGAAAAAATAAAGACATAAAATCTAAATCAGGCCGACGAGCAATGGCAGAAAAGGCCCAAAGAAAATAAGCTCTAAGTAATACTATCAAAGTGAGATTAAACCCTATTGGGGTGCGATACACGCCGTACTTATCCCAATACTCAGGGCCATACTGTTTCATTATACAACTCCACTTATCGGCAAAAAGTTGACTCTCCTTCTTGCCGATAATACTTAACAGTCTTAAATATTATTCATGCTCTGCTAATAACTCAATCAGTGCATTTTCATCTAATATATCGATGCCTAAGTCCTGTGCTTTCGTCAATTTAGAACCGGCTTTCTCTCCCGCGACCAGAGCATGGGTATTTTTAGATACACTGCCCGCTACTTTGGCCCCCAGCGCCTGTAAACGCGCTTTCGCATCATTTCGATTTAGCTGTGTGAGAGTACCTGTTAATACATAAGTTAAGCCATCTAATGGCTGACTTTGTGTCGACTTTTCAGCAATCTCAGGCCAATTCACACCAACGTCAAGGAGTGCACTCACCACTGTTTGATTATGTGGTTCATTGAAAAAGGCATGTAAATGCTGAGCAACAATCACCCCCACATCATTGACCTCTTGAAGACTATCAATAGAGGCGGTTGATACATTTTCAAGGGTTAAATAATGATTCGCCAGATTTTGCGCTGTCGCTTCACCCACTTCTCGAATACCCAATGCATATAAAAACTTCGCCAACGACGTTGTTTTTGCATCTTCTAATGCGGCGACCAAGTTTTTTGCTGACTTAGGTCCCATGCGCTCAAGCGATTCAAAATGACCTTGTTTTAAAATAAATAAATCTGCAGGTGTATGTACAAGTTCTCTATCAACCAATTGTTCGACAATTTTGTCTCCCAACCCATCAATATCAAGCGCTTTACGTGATGAGAAATGTTTAATGGCTTGTTTACGCTGCGCTTGGCATACCAAACCGCCCGTGCAACGAGTTATCGCCTCCCCTTCTACCCGCTCAACGTGCGAGTCACACACAGGGCAAGTGTCTGGAAACGTAATATCACGCACCGTATCAGGGCGACGTTCTAATACCACTTGCGTTACTTGCGGGATCACATCCCCCGCACGGCGCACAATTACCGTGTCCCCAACTTTAACTCCTAACCGCTCTATTTCATCTCTGTTATGCAAGGTCGCATTAGATACCGTCACCCCTCCAACAAATACAGGGTCAAGCCTTGCCACAGGCGTTATTGCACCAGTACGCCCTACTTGAAATTCAACATCGAGTAACTGAGTAATTTCTTCTTGTGCCGGAAATTTAAAAGCAATTGCCCACCTTGGCGCTCGCGCAACAAAACCCAACTGCTGCTGATACGCTTTATTATTTACCTTGATCACCACGCCATCAATTTCATAGGCCAACTCTGAGCGTCGCTGCATAATATCTTGATAATAGGCCAGGGCATTATCCGCGCCTGACACGAGCTTAGTTTCAGGGCACATCGGTAAGCCCCATTCTTTTAACTGCTCTAATTGTCCAAAGTGTGTATCAGGCAATTCAGCCCCTGTGACCACCCCCATGGAATATGCATACATCATTAATGGCCGTTTTGCGGTGATCTTTGAGTCCAGCTGTCTAAGGCTACCTGCTGCAGCATTACGCGGATTAGCAAAGGTTTTTTCATCTTTTGCAGCAGCTGTTTCATTTAAACGGGCAAACCCGGCGTTATTCATAAATACTTCGCCGCGTACTTCCACTTCTTTTGGTATATTGTCACCGCGCAGGCGAAGCGGTATGTTACGAATTGTCTTAACATTCTCCGTAATATTCTCCCCCACTTGTCCATCGCCACGAGTGGCAGCTTGAACAAGCACTCCATCACGGTACAAAATAGAAACCGCTAACCCATCTAATTTGGGCTCACAGCAAAAGTCTAGTTCTTGATTTTCGAGCAACCGCTCTTTGATACGACGGTTAAACGCCGTAAATTCAGCTTCATCAAAAGCATTATCCAATGACAACATAGGGACCTGATGATTCACTTGATCGAACTTACCTAAGGCCTCCCCGCCGACTTTTTGCGAAGGTGAATCAGCCGTTAAATATTCAGGGTTTTCCTGCTCTAGCGACATTAATTCTCGCATGATACGGTCATATTCAGCATCAGGTATCGACGGGTTATCCATGACGTAATATTGATAATTATGCTCTTCTAATTGCTGCTTTAATGACTGGATTTGATTATTGATAGACTCTGACATCTTAACCTCTAAAAAACAAAAACCACGAGTAGGCACGGCTACTCGTGGTTTACAAAAATGGCTCTGACGCCCAACATTTTACTTAAACTGCATACTCACGTACTTTCTCAACGTAGGCACGCACTGCATTGACCGACAAAGGCTCACGACTACTGTCTAACACTGTCGCACCAAATTCATCAGCCAGTTTTTTTGCTGCACCGTGCAACATGTTAAATGCAGCGAGACTGTCACCTTCACACGGTAGGGTCATAAATAGGCTAACCCCTGCGGTACCAAATTGTTCCATATTATCAATGTCAAATGTGCCTGGATTGAACATATTAACTAAACGAAATAATACAGGCCCATTACCTGACGGCTCCACATGACGGTTAAAAAAGCCCTCATCTGAGTATTTAAAGCCTAAACTTAATACTGCTGGCAAGAGCCTTGAACCTGCCATTGTTAACCCTTCTGGCATCGCAATGTGTAATATAATGAAATCAGATGGTTCTGAGTGGGCCTGTGTGCTTGATTCTGCGCCAGAGTCTACCTGCGTATTTTGCTGTGTTTGCACTGTGGCAGTGTCAGCATCTTTCGTCGCAATAGGCTCATCATCTAAGGCAGCGAAGTTCAACTCACCAATGTCTGGTTCATCGTTACTTTGTATTGACGAAGGCTGCTCAACTTGAGGCTCCGCCTCTTGTTCTCGTTGTTGCTCATCAGGTTGATCCTTTTTACGCACCGACCATAAACCATGGATCAGTAATCCACCAATTACTAATGCGCTGATCACGATTAACGCCCATCTCAATTCTGTGGCCATTGCTCACCTTTTTTTATTCTCATGCTTGTGCCATTTGCACTGCTTGTTCTATGTCAACGGCAACCATTCTCGAAACACCAGGTTCCGCCATAGTTACCCCCGTCAGCTTACCAGCCATTTCCATTGCAATTTTGTTATGGCTAATATAAATAAATTGTACCGTTTGAGACATTTCCTCAACTAAACGACAAAAACGTCCGACGTTTGCATCATCTAACGGTGCATCAACCTCATCTAGCATACAAAACGGTGCCGGATTCAGTCTAAATATCGAAAACACCAATGATAATGCGGTCAGCGCTTTTTCTCCACCACTTAACAGATGAATTGTTGAGTTTTTCTTTCCTGGTGGTCTTGCCATGATGCTTACACCACTTTCTAGCAAGTCATCACTGGTTAACTCTAAGTATGCACTACCTCCTCCAAAAACTTTAGGAAATAACTCTTTTAAATCATCATTTATTTGATCAAATGTCGCCTTAAAGCGAATTTTGGTCTCTTTATCTATTTTTCTGATCGCATTCTCTAATGTTTTTAATGCTGAGGTTAAATCATCAAGTTGGCTATCTAGGTAACGCTTCCTTTTGCTCGCTTCATCAAATTCGCTGATTGCCGCTAAATTTACTGCGCCCAAAGCCTGTAATGCGTCCAAAGCTGTATTTAACTGTAATTGTAGCGCGTTAACATTACTATTTTCAGGCAATGTCGCCAAGACGTCATGCACATTTTGCTCTAAACTCTCTAGCGGCTCTAACGCAGCTTGTGCTTTAATCGCCAAACCTTGCTCATCTAATTGATGTTTTTGTAGCAGCTCTCGTAAACGTGCAACCTCACTGGTCGCCCCTTTTAACGCAATTTGCTTTTCTTGTAGCTGTACTTTCGCGTGTTGTAATTGCTGTTGCAAGTCATCTAATATCTTTTGTTGCTTAGACTGACTTGATAGCAATTGCGTGATACTGTCATCGATGTCTTTCATCGGTGTGGTTAATCGTTGCAGCGCCTCATTCACTCTTTGAGACTGCTCAAAAGCGAGAGTATAACCTTTTTCACTGTGTACTACTTTTGATTGAATTAATTGCCAAGCACTTTTAGCTTGCTGCTCTGCGAGCGTCGCTGAATGCAGCTTTTTTAGTCCTAATTCTTTATTAATGAGGGCTTGCTTTTGTTCACTTTTTTTCAGCTCAAATTGCTCTTTTAACTGTAAACATTGAGATTGATGCTGCGACAGCCTTGTTTTGGAATCGGTATAAGCTTGCTCTGCATTATTTAAGTCTATTTGATCATTCGCCAAATGCCCGTTTAATATTTGCAGCTTGTTCTGCAAAGACTCATAACTTTCACGCCACTGGCTACTTTGTTGCTTTAGTATTTCATGGCGAGATTGCAATGCCGCAACCTGCTGAGACAACTGATGTACTTGCTCTTTATTGTCTGCTTGGGCTGACTGGCGGTCCGCTAATTGCGTTTTGAGTGTTAAGACATCTTGCTCTATTAAAGCTAATTTAGCGACGACGTTAGGTAACCTTTCCTCAAGCGTTCTCAACCGTGCATGTTGGCTTAATATGCTGTCTTGCTCGTCATTTTTTATTGTTGCACGCCAATTATCCCCATGTAACCCGCCAGATAAATCAATACCAAAAATCCACTGTTCATGAGTATTAAATGAACCGTTACTTTCTATCAGTTGCACTCTGTTTAACAATGATGGGTAAATATCACTTTCAATGAATTGTGCTACTGAGCCTACTTTAGCTTGTTGCGCAAATGGCCAGACCGCATTATCAGCTGGGCTGTCTGTGACGTTTAACGTACTCAACCCTAACAGAGCACGCTCCACCAGCATCTCAAAACCCGCTGTCACTCTTAAAGTGCTCAGCAAGTTCCGGTGTTCGTCTGTATTTGTTACCGCTAAGACGGTCGCCAATGCATCTATATTAGCGATTAAATGCGTATGCACCTGTTGCTGCTCTTTGAGTGCTTGCTGTGCTCCGTTGTGCTGCTGAGTAAGGGTGTTAATCTGTGAAGTAAGCACGTGTCCAACAGCATGTAATTGAGCAACTTTCTGTGTTTTGTCAACAAGCGCTTGCTGGTCTTGCTTGCTTTTCTCTCGAGGGTCATCAGCAACCAAAGCATTCACTTGATCGGTCAGTTCTTGTTGCTTTTCTTGGTTGTGCTTGTGAGATTGCTGAGCCTGAAGATAGTGCTGTTCTTTTTTAGTATATTCAGCTTGGTATTGTTCAAGTAACCCAATAGACGTCTGCAATTTTATTTCATCAGCTTGGTTTTTTGACAACAACTCATCATGTATGTGTTGATATTCATCTAGCTGCAATTGCGTAATTAACTGACTTTCAATACTCTCTTGTAATTGTTCATGAGATTCAGTTGCTTCAACCTTGAGTGCGGTCAATTGTACCTGAGCGTCAGCTGTGTCTGCTTTATAGATAATCGCCTGCTTTTGCAGCTCGCTATGCTTATCCACTAAATGTATTTTCTGCTGCTCAGCCTTGGTCAAATTAGTATGAATTTGATGAATACTGAGTTGTTGTTCTGCGATCCCGTCATTTAGATGTGTTACTTGCCCTTCCAGTGCAGCAAGCACGTCATGATGACCGCTATGCGCAGTATTTAAAAATGTAATCTCAGATTGTACTTTTGTGATGTGCTGTAATCTTTGTTGCTGCTTTTGATGAAAACTCTGCCACTTTAAAACCGCTAATTGACCTTTGTAAGTCCGTTCTTGTTGCTTCAATGCACGATAATATTGTGCGTCTTTTGCCTGTATCGCTAAACGATCTAGCTGCAATTGTAGCTCTTTGCGTACATCAAGTAATCGTTCTAAGTTCTCTCGAGTATTTTTAATCCTTGTTTGCGTCTCTCTTCGGCGCTCTTTATATTTAGATACGCCCGCAGCCTCTTCAAGAAAAACACGCAACTCTTGGGGTTTACTCTCTATCAGCCGCGAGATCATGCCCTGCTCAATAATTGCGTAACTGCGAGGTCCCAGACCTGTGCCTAAAAAGATATCGGTAATATCTCGCTTTCGGCACTTGCTGCCATTAAGAAAATACAAGGATTGGCCATCGCGCGTCACCAGTCTTTTAATTGATACCGTGTTACGATCGGCTAATGTACCTGGTAAACGGCCTTGGGCATTGTCAAACATCAACTCTACAGATGCCTGTGATATCGGCTTACGGTGTGTTGATCCATTAAAAATGACATCGGTCATCGCATCACCGCGTAAGTTTTTCGCCGAACTTTCACCGAGCACCCACCGCACGGCATCAATGACATTCGATTTGCCACAGCCATTAGGGCCAACAACACACGTCATCTCATCAAGAAAGGGGATTTTTGTTGGCTCAACAAAAGACTTAAAACCCGCAAGTTTAATACTACTTAAGCGCATATGCTAATTAGCTACTCATCAAAATAAAGGGCTATAAATCAAACATAGTTACTTCTGGCGTTTCATATTATCTAAAATAATACCTGTCGCCATAGCCACATTAAGAGACTCTGCAACACCAAACGCTGGAATGGTGATCGGAGTATTTATGTACTTACCGACAGGCTCACGTATACCATGCGATTCGCTTCCCATAACGAGTACACCACGCGCAGAAAAAGCTGTGTTATGTACATTTTCACCATTTAAATATGCGCCATAAATATCACCTGAGTAAGACGCTAAAAACTCAGGAAGGTCACAACGTACAACATCAATACGTACAAAAGAACCCATCGTAGCGCTGATCACTTTGGGGTTTAGGTGGTCAGCACAATCGTCACTGACAATGACCTGATTTAGTCCATACCAATCAGCCAACCGAATAATCGTACCAAGGTTACCTGGATCAGACACGCCATCGAGTGCTAATACGATCCCTGATGTATCAACTTGTGCATTTTCAGGAAATGGGACAATTGCAATCGCAGCGTTATTACTCACTAAAGTGCTGACTTTTGATAAACTGTCACTGTCAGTTTCTGTACAGGTCACGCCAGCTAACTTTACTGAATGCGCAGATAAAAACTCCGTAGTCGCAAAAAGGTGTACTACTTTCAATCCAGCATCAAGAAGCTCCAAGATGTTTTTCTCACCCTGAACTAAATACTGCTGATATTGTTTTCTATATTTTTTTTGTGCTAAAGCACGTAAGAGTTTCGATTGATTTTTAGAGAGCATAGCTACCTCAATGTCCTGAGGGAGAGATTATACCTGAGCAGAGAAATAATGCGAGAAACACCTAGCTTAGTGTTTATTAAAATTAAGCAATCTTTTTGTATGTATCAAACTACCGATACAATAATAACAGCGCCACAAAGGCGCTGTTATTATTTCGAAGTTCTAATTAACGAAAGTTAACCGTCACTTCTTCAGAGCAAACATCAGCAGATACACAGACTTTGTACACATATTGTTCTTGCGTCGCACGACGAATAAAGTCTCTATATAAGCCAGTATTAGCCGTAGTCGATACCTTTTCACCATCACGATACACGTCTACTGTCTCACTCGCTGCACCTTGATACGCCAGCTCTATTCGGGCGAAGCCAAGTCGAGTTTTATTAGCACGCTTTAACTTCAATTCCACAGCCGTCTCAGCAACAGAAACTTCCATAACTTTAGAATCTGTTAAACCCTCAGCATCCGTCACTGTTAACATAACCTGATAAGTACCGGCTGCCGCATACGCATGCATTGGACTTTGCTCCGTCGATGTATTGCCGTCACCAAAGTCCCACGCCCAAGATGCAATATCATTGTTCGCATCACGACTACCATCAGTAAAGTTTACCTGCAACAAATCAGACGTATAAGAAAAGTTTGCTTCTGGTGCTGCAGGAGCAACTTCACCAATGCCAGTTAATGTTACAGCCCACTGATTGACAGTCCCTGTATCTTCAGCATATGTATCAACAACTTTTAACGTCCAATCACCTTGTGCAACTTCACCGTTAAAGGCATTTGATGCAAATGATTTATTAATATCATCAGAACTACCACCAGCTTTGTTGTGCAGTGTTGCAGTAGTACCAGATGGAGAAGTTAATGTAACGACTAAATCGCCAATATAAGTGTGTGTAATATCAATAAACGTTTCTGAACCAAAAACGGTAATTTCGTCTGGTATACTGATAACAGAAGTTACACCAGCCGGATCATTATCAGGGATGTCAACTTTTTCATTATTGCTATATTCAAACTCAGTTAACCCTTGTGGATTAACATAGAGTGACACTTGGCTCTGCTTGGCCAAATCACCACTCGTCGCATCAATTGTGAATGAGTAACTGCCCCACGGCGTATCTGCTTGCGTTGGCGCACTGAGTGTAAATGAGCCACCAGGTTGGACAGTACTTGCTGATAACACCGCTCCATCTAAATCACTGGTTACTGCTAAACTAATATCGCCTGTCCAGCCAGCAATAGCTGAGACTTCAAAGGTGTATGTTACTGTGTCGCCTGCAACAATTTCCTGAGATGCAGGTGTTGCAGATAATCTGAAACCAGGCGTTGGATCCGCTTGCTCTAGCGCTGTCGCAACATTTAAACGTTTACCAGATACCGTTTTCCCAGCTAATGCCGCATTATCGTCACCTGAATTCATAAGCAATGCTTTAAGCTCGGCGGTTGTTAAGTCTGGGTTCACTGATAAAGCAAGTGCCGCCGCACCCGCAACATGCGGCGTTGCCATAGATGTACCTGAGAAGCTATCATAGCCACCACCAGGAACAGTCGATACAATCGCCGAGCCCGGCGCGCCTAAATCAACACTGTTTAAACCCCATTGCGAGAAGCTCGACATAGCATCTGTATGCGTCGTACTTGCTACTGATAAGACTGACTCATGCTCATAGCTTGATGGATAGTGTGGGTTAGAATCATTATCAACTGCACTATTACCAGCCGCTGCGACAAATAAAATTCCCGCTTCTTCAGATGCCGTTAATGCATCAGATAGCGCTTGGCTAAAACCACCACCGCCCCAGCTGTTGTTTGATACTCGAACATCAACACCCGCATTTTTAAGCCCGACTAAATAGTCAATACACTTAATGGCATTAGCAGAAGAGCCACTCCCGTTTGAGTCTAAAAATTTACAGCCAACGATAGACACTTGTTGGTTTACTCCAACCACGCCTACTCCGTCATTACCCACGGCACCAATAGTCCCTGCAACATGAGAACCATGGCCTTGGTCATCCATTGGATCACCTGCATCGGTAATGGCATTTATGCCATGTACGTCATCAATAAAGCCGTTATTGTCATTATCAATACCATCTCCTGCAATTTCATTTGGGTTAACCCACATATTAGCAGCCAGATCTGGGTGCGTATGGTCAACACCGGTGTCAATAACACCCACAATCACATCTCGGCTACCAATCGAAATATCCCATGCCTCTACCGCATCAATATCTGCGTCAGCCGTACCACCCGTTTGACCTGTGTTATGAAGGCCCCACAGTTCGGAAAACTTAGGATCGTCTGGCATCGCTTGGATTGATAATTGATAGTTAGGCTCAACATATTGAACAGCTGCATGAGAGGCAAGCGCCTTTATCGCCGCTTTAGGGTTGGTTTTATCAAGTTTAAATTGAGCTAAGCGACCTTTGAGTACATTTTTATAGCCATCATCAACTTCATCTTTATTTACATCAGTGATTTTTGCATTCACTAATTGGCGTGCAGCTAACCTTTGCGCTTTACTTGCACTTTCTTTAAATACGACGATAACAGAATCGTCAGCCGCGCTCATTCGCTCTGTATTAGTATTCATATTGATCGCAGCCTGTGAAAGGCAAGGTAATAACGCAAGCGTCAAGGCAGATAGTTTTAATTTCATTGTTAGATCCAATATTTTCTCATAACGTTGAATACGACAGGGTCTCGTCTTTGACGTTATTAATTAATTTAAAGTGTTAAATCACACTCGTTTTTAGATCTCTCAATATCAACAAAGCCCTATGTTCCATGTGACTTTTTTGAACGTAGCCTTATATATCAAGCTACAGCAAACAAGACACATTACTAGGTCAGCATTCCTAGTAAAAACATAAGGTATTTAATATAAGCAACGCTATTAGATAACAATAAAAAGATTGAAGCTGCAAGCGTAAAACTGAAAAACAGTAAAAACAGATTAGTCTTATTTATAAATACATAATTTTAACAAAATAGTATGAAGTTAAGCAGTTTTCCCCCACTCTAAAACCCAACCTTTTTTACTGAAAAAGTATAAAAGTCCATAAGAAACAGATAAAACCCTGATTTTAATCAATAAATAAATCAAAAAAATTACCTATATATTATCCATTACGGCTTTATTACAGTGAGCTCAAGTCATTAAAACAGACGCACGAAAAATAAAATGGTTACAATGAGATACAAAAACATAACAAAAAAGAATCAAGCTCTATCACAGAGCTGTTTTACTTCATTGCTATGTACCATACTATCTTGTGTATCGTTAAAAATTAGTGCCAGCGACTATGACTTAAAAGAATCTCCTTTATCAGTCAGCATAAATCCGTCTTTTTTATCTAAAGCACAACACATCCACACCAATGCTTTAGTAAATCAAATCGGTACATTTAATAAAGCAACAATATTTCAATCTAACGACGAATTGAACTCAATTAACGTACAACAGCTTGGTACAGGTAACCTTGCCGACATTACACAATTGGGCTCAAACAATCGCATCAACCTTTTGCAACAAGGCAGTTATAACTCAGCTGTGATAATTCAAGAAGGTCATGCCAACATCGTCAACTTAACGCAATTAGGGCAACAGTCATTCATTATTCATCAGCAGGGTAATGAGATGGTCGTAGATGTCAGCGTTACAAAATAATTCACTATAGAACAGGATATTACTATGCTAAAAAAATCTCTAATTACATGTGCCGTTGCATTGGCGCTAGGTTATGGCAACGTAGCTGTAGCAAATGACTCAAAAGACACGAGCCATTCAATTACGTCTGACTTTATGGCAAATGCACAACAAAACAAAGTGGAGATCTCACAAAAATCGATTAACCCAGCCAATGGTAACAACGCAACGGTAGAGCAAACAGGTAATATTAATGGGGCTCAGTTGGCCGTTGAAGGTGATGACAACCAATTAAGCTCTGTACAAGCCGGTGATAACAACTTACAAACAACCAGCGTGAATGGTAACAGTAACCATATTGCTAATAATCAAAATGGTAGCGATGCTAAAACTCAAATTGAAATCGCTGGTAACGCTAACATGCTTGCTATCACGCAAGAAGGTGCTGCGGGTTTAGGTAATATTGGCAGTCAAGTGATAACCACTATTAATGGTGATGACAACCTTATTAGCATAGAACAAGGTGACGGTGGACACTGGGCATTTATCAGAGACTTACAAGGCAATGAAAATGAAATAAACGTTCTCCAAAATGGCGAGTGGGGTGAAGTTCACCTAAATAGCATCGTAGGCGATGACAACGAAATTGATGTTGAGCAAGATGGCTTTTGGAATATAGCGACGATTGAATCGCTACAGGGCGAAGAAAATGAAATTGACTTCGAACAAGTCGGTGACAGAAACCGCCTTACTATTGAAGCATTATCAGGTGATGATAACGATATCAAAGTTGAGCAAATTGGTAATAGTAATAACATCGCCCTCACCAGTGTGTCGGGCTTAGATCACAGTATTTCTGTAGAACAACGAGGCAATGACAACAAACTAATTAGCAGTGACATCACTGGTAATGAAAATGATATTAGAGCAAGCCAAGTAGGTAACGAAAACATCGTAGAGTTAGCCGCAGGCATAAATGGTAATGAAAATAACGTATTTTTAGAGCAAGACGGCAGTACAAATACGCTTTCCAGCGGGCTTTTTGCAGGAAATGATAACAAAGTATCCGCCGAGCAGACTGGCTTTGCCAATCAACTACAATTCGATATTCAAGGCAATAACAATGAATTGAATGTTACGCAAAGTGGTAACGAAAACACAGCATATTTAGGAGTTGTTGGAGATAACAATACCTTCTCTGCAATTCAAGAAGAGCAAGGTAACAATACACATATCGCTAACTTTAATGGTTCAGACAATAATTTCCAAACTATTCAAGTTGCAGGCACTGGTAATCACGCAACAATTCAAACGTCTTATCCTGATACGTCTTTAGAAACATCGTCTAATAACATTCAACTTTCTCAAACTGGCAGTGACAATGACACGAGTATTACCTTAAGCAGCGTTGTTCCTAGCAATGATAATTCGATTTTGACAAGTCAAGTTGGTAACCTGAATGCATTAGACCTCATGCTTGAAGGTACCGGCAATAGCGTAGACATTGCACAAATTGGTGACATGAACGTTGTGGCTGGTATTGATAATGGCGCTTTCTTGTTAGCCGGTAATGATTTGAGTCTAACAATCAGCCAAACAGGTACTGGTAACTTAGTTGAAGGCGGTATGTCACAACTTAATGGTGATGTATCAGTTACTCAAGTGGGTGATTTCAATACTACAACCATTACACAAAAGTAACTTTAATATGAATGAGCAGTGTGAAAACTTCACACTGCTTTTCTAATAACAAAAGTGGTCATTATGAATGCGGTACTGAAACATTTCTTTTTCATAATATGTATTATCACCAGCCCATTGCATGCCAAGGAGGAAATTGGTGGTTTTTTGCTTGATCAAAGCATCAGCCGATCCGGCTATGAATTTTACACCCAATTAAGTATGCTATGGCAAGACATTCCCAATACGTCCGGTGCAAATGTGGTAATTAAAGAAACTTTAATTCCGCGGGCTGGCACCGTATTAACGATAGAACTCAATAATACCATTGTTTACAAAACATTCATGGGTAGACGACTCAAGCCCATTGATGAACAAGTCGAGCAAGCAGCCATAACACTCGTCAATCTTATTGCCTCAAATAACTTTAGTGAATTTAGCCAAGATATGGCTATCAGTGGTCTTTAACATGAAAAAAATAATAATATTAACGACTCTTTTTTACCCGTCTTTATTGCTGGCCAGCGAGCTTGTTTATACACCCATTAACCCAAGCTTTGGTGGTAGCCCGCTCAACGCAAGCATGCTGCTCAACAAAGCTCAATCACAAAACAAACACAAAGCTCATACGGTAGAAAAGACCTATGCAGAGCGGCTTCAAGAGTCTCTAGAACGTTCAT
Organism: Pseudoalteromonas aurantia; assembly: GCF_005886875.1. Lineage (GTDB taxonomy): Bacteria > Pseudomonadota > Gammaproteobacteria > Enterobacterales > Alteromonadaceae > Pseudoalteromonas > Pseudoalteromonas aurantia_A. Next base: position 16,011 of record NZ_PNBY01000053.1, read on the forward strand.
ACATAAATAAAATCGTGCGTGAACTTACCGATTTAGCATTTGGTGAAGATCCTACTGATAATGTATTTGGACAAGACTCAACGTTTATCAGTGGCGATTATGAAATTAAAATGATCACCAGCAATTCAGACAGTATTACTGTGCAAATTACCAACCTCATAAATGGTGAAATCACTACCATAGAAGTACCAAGGTTTACACCATGAAAAAGCGGACAATAAAAACAACATTAATTACTTTATTACTAGGAACAACCGTAGGCTGCTCAAGCTTAACTCAGGTCCTTCCCCCTGATATTAAGATTGCTCAAACATTAGAACAAACAGAGACATTTTCAGAATTACAAACATTACCAGCGCCAATGGGCAGTATACCCGTCTCAGTGTATTCATTTAGAGACCAAACGGGGCAATACAAACCCATTGCCAATGTCAGTTCATTTTCAACCGCAGTTACTCAAGGGGCGTCTGCGATCCTAGTACAAGCTTTAAACGAAACAGACTGGTTTATTCCTGTGGAGCGAGAAGGATTACAAAATATCCTTACAGAGCGCAAGATAATTCGAGCTGCACAAGATACAAACAATGGAAAAGCGGATAAACTCCCCCCTCTTAAAACCGCAAAAATTCTTATCGAAGGCGGTATAATCAGCTACGACTCTAATACAAAAACAGGTGGACTTGGCGCGGAGTATTTTGGAATAAGTACCTCAGAGCTATACCGAGAAGATGTTATATCTATTTACATGCGTGCAGTAGATGTCAGAACTGGCGTAGTACTAACATCCGTTGCAACGACAAAAACAGTACTCAGCCATGAAGTGAGGGCCGGGTTTTTCCGCTTTGTCAGTTATAAGCGACTCGCAGAAGCTGAGGCCGGTTATACTAATAATGAGCCTATGCATATTTGTGTCAAACAAGCGATAGAAAAAGCATTGGTGAACTTAATCAAAAGCGGTATCAAAAAAAGGATTTGGTCTCCCAAGGTGACTACCTAGCAAGTCTGAATTAAAAGGTAATGGAGACATTAAGACATATAAAGTCAGACAATGACTAAGAAACACCTCACAGCACAGTCGCTTTATATAATTCGAGACAAAAGCAGTTTCGTAATTGTCTAAAAAAAACTGTGCTGAAATACAGTACTTACATCAATGCCTCTTAATTAGTATGATAGCGAGTTAATGCATCAGGGAAAAACTGCCTAGCCCAATTCAATAGTTCGATGCGATTGCGTGACTTAGTTTTTTTAAAGGCACTATAAAGGTGGGTTTTTACTGTATGATCACTGATGTGTAATTTGTTGGCTATTTCTTTATTTTGAGCCCCTTCAGCAATTAACTTAATAATCGTTTTTTCGCGTTTTGTTAAATTGTACGTTGATTCGTCAATTTCAGCTTGCGGCACAGTACTTTTAGTCTGTATATGCTCACTCAATAATTCTGAGAAAGTGCTGCTAATAATGCTGCGACGAAACCATAGTTCACCGTCGAATATTGCTCTGATACTTTTTAACTGTACATCCGGCTTATCAGTTTCATATATAATACCTTTAATTCCAGCTAACAATGCACTTCTCTCTGATACAGCCCCATCTCTGACATTCATTAAAACGATAGGCCTCTTTTTAGCAAGTGTACTAATATTCTGCGGTATATACTCTGTCCACTTCACTGTTGCCATATCAATAAAAGTAACTTGCTCTGTCGCATCACATCCTACTTGTTCTGCTATTAATTCAAAGTTTTCCAAAAACACATTTTCAACATCTAACATCAGTAAAATACTACGTAAATAATAAAGGTTACTCTGTTCTTTGATTGTTTGCTGTGCTGTGATAATTGTTGCCATTCGCGCAGCTTTTCCCATGTGATTACCTTTTCTTTTTCCACAAATTCACAATGAACTTATTTCTGGTCCGACAAGATTAAAAATACACAAAAAAAACACATATGTAAATATTATGTTTTATTACAAAATAATTTATATAAAGCAATAATTAACCATTACTATAAATTAAAAGCATTCAATTTAAAGTGTTATAAAAATAGAACCCTTAAAAAAGCAAATAAAAATTTCACATTTCTTTACATTCCCTATGAAGAATCATAAATTCAGGTTAAAATACGAGCATTGCACCGCCATTTGTCTATACATCTATGTATAGATATCAATGACTTTTATTGAACTTATAGAGCCTTTCGCTAAAGTTATACTCATTTAGGTCGATACCTTTTTGCATTCTATAATAATTAGTAAAAGGCTTTCGTTGAATGGATATTGAATTAATCGTCGTTACGCTTAATCTTATCGTATTAGTTTTCGCATATGGAGTACTAAACCCTACGTTTTCTGGGCGCAACCTCATTAAAGTGTTAACGCAAGATCTCATCGCTTTAAGCGTTTCGCTCATGGTGGTGGGCTTTTATCTCGCCAATAAACAACTTAGCTTTACTTTACTTATGGTTGACGTGGATTGGTTCTGGTTTACCTTGCTTACTTTTCTAGCTTTAAAAACCCCCTTATTTTTATGGTATGCCAAACGGTGGAATATAGAACTCCCTATTCATCTTAAATCATGAAAAAGGCGCCTTTCGACGCCTTGTTTTTTCTTTAATTTACATTACTTTTGAAAATCAAACTATGTGGCACATTAAAGTCCCCCACTGTCCGAAATAAGTTATATCTCACTGTGATGCCACAGTGAGTCAATAATCTCGCTAAATGTCCCAGCCAATTTTGCTTGGCTTACGGGGCATGCCACCTGCTTAGCTAAACAGATCAAGTCAAAATACCCACGTAGCTTATTACTTGGCTTATCCATAACGAACAAAAATTCATGCCCAGCACTTTGCATAGTTTGTAGAATATCGCCAACATATGAGTGTTCGATCATATGTCGCGGCACTGTATGTAATTGCGCAAGTGGGACCATCACGTGTGAAACCATAAGATCATCACGTTTTAGCCCTAATTTTGCGGCAACTTTTAATACATAACTACTAGAGAGCCTCGCTTTTGAAATGATCCCCTGAAAGACATTACGCTCATTAGCAACCAAGCATGTTCGCATATAGGTTTTATTAAGTATGAGTAATGCATCGTTTAACCCCGTATCACCATCAATGATAACTGGGTGTATCAAATCAAGATTATACATTGCATCACATGCAGGGCTTTCTAACGTTAAGTTTGGCGCATTTTGATGACATAGCGCAGTGATAGGATATTCAGATAGTTTTTCAGTATGTACTGATGTATAAGTAGACATAGTCTCACCTGTTAATAAATTAAGCTTTCGACAAAAAATTGAGTGCGTTTAAAACTTAAATAACAGGTGGAGCTCGAATTATTGCATGGCTGTGGGTGCACTGGATAAATACATCACGATTATCATCGCTAATATCACACTTTGCTTTCAGGCTGACTTTTGACGGCTCTGTCGCCAGGAGATCTTGAGGGTCAAATTCTTGAGGATTAGTATCGTCATACGTAATAGTTTGCTGCTGATACTGGGTTTCAGTAGAGGCGTAACTAGGCTGCGTATTTGTTATCAACAATAACAAAACACTAAGCCAAGATATCATTAGCCACCTATAAAACTGCACGCTTACAACACTCCAAATTCAGACGTATTACCTTAAAAGTTCTTAATCTAGTGTATGGGCACCATAGAAATTAAACAAGACTACATTTATTAAAAATACCAGAGTCAAACAGACTCATGTAACTCACCATAACCACAAAATTAAAAATAAAAACTTTTATATCAATGTTATATATTATTTTTAAATATAAATAGCCATGGAATATTGCAATAGTTTGTTACGTAATAAGGCTTACTTAGTCACATTAGTAAGATATACTACCTCTATAAATAGACCAAACAACATTCATTGAGGTGTCGAGTGCAGTTAGCCCAAGGTATGGAATACTTTTTTTCTGGCTTTTCATTAATCACGCGAAAAGGCTTAAAGCGCTTCGTCTTTATTCCACTGGTTATTAATATTTTACTCTTTGGTAGCTCATTATTTTTCTTATACGATTGGCTCGTACAAGGTTTTGACTACCTAAACACACTTTTACCAGGCTGGTTAAGTTGGCTCGAATGGTTACTGTGGCCAATTGCTGTATTAGTCATCTTATTTAGTTACTCCATGGTATTTACCGTGATCACAAATTTTATTGCAGCCCCATTTAATGGCTTACTCAGCGAAAAGGTAGAGTTATATTTGACGGGCCAATCAATAAACGATGATAGCCTCAGCGATACGTTAAAAGATGTACCTCGCATGTTCGCCCGAGAATGGACAAAGCTTTGTTACTATATTCCTAGGGCACTTGGCTTTTTCATCTTGCTATGGGTATTGCCCATTTTTGGTCAAATTTTATGGATCTTATTCACCTGCTGGATGTATAACGTACAGTATAATGATTACCCTTTTGATAACCACAAAATCCACTTTAAACAGATGAAAGCTGACTTGAAATCGAAACAGGGTTTATCTTATGGCTTTGGCTTTGCTGTATTTATATTAACGTCAATTCCATTTATTAACTTAATTGTTATGCCTGTGGCTGTATGTGGCGCGACCAAGTTGTGGGTCGAAAATTACAGAATAAACTACCGCACGTAAATAGGCCATTCTCAATCAAATCAAGTTGTCACGTGTTTGTCACGTTAAGCCTATAATTTATGTAGATAAACTATAGGCTTAATCTTAAAAGTGAATAGCAATAATGAACACTAAATGCTTTTTGATCCTCGGTACACTCCTTATAAATGGTTGTGCAAGCGACTCTGACCTCATAAAAGATCTCCCTGCAACCCCATACAATAAACACAGCGACTTGACCACAGAGCCAGTCCCGTTACTAAACACAGTGCAGGTTGGTACTCGACCTCAGTTTTTGGTTAACCAGCTTGATGAGGGCGCATTAAAAAACAAGCTTGCGGCATGCCAAAATGGGCCTTTTTATAAAACCGACTTTTCAATTGGCCACCGCGGTGCCCCTATGCAATACCCAGAGCACACTAAAGAGTCATATGTGGCTGCGGCCAAAATGGGTGCTGGTATCCTTGAATGTGATGTTACTTTCACCAAAGATAAAGCCCTTGTTTGCCGCCACTCACAATGTGATTTGCATACCACGACAAATATTTTAAGTATTCCTGAGCTTGCCAATAAGTGTAGCGAGCCCTTTACACCCGCAGATCCTGCACAACAAGTCGCCGCTTCGGCAAAATGTTGTACTTCAGATATTACATTGGCTGAATTTAAACAGCTTAGCGGAAAAATGGACAGTGCCAATCCACAAGCTACAAATGTCATTGATTATCAAAATGGTACCGCCAATTGGCGTACGGACCTTTATGCGTCGCAGGGAACATTATTAACACATAAAGAAAGCATTGCCTTATTTGAATCATTAAATGTAAAAATGACCCCAGAGCTTAAATCTGCTAGCGTACAAATGCCATTCGACGGGATGTCTCAAGCAATGTATGCACAGAAAATGCTGGATGAATATGAAGAAATGGGTATCGCACCAGCTAAGGTTTTCCCTCAATCATTTAACTTAGCCGATGTCAGGTATTGGCTAGACAATGCGCCTTTATTTGCAACGCAAGCAGTCTACCTTGATGGTCGTTATAATATGCCAGGATTCAACCCTCTCAATGAAAAAACTTGGCAACCAAGCATGGCACAGTTAGTCGACGACGGTGTCAAAATCATCGCTCCACCACTGTGGGTACTTGTCACGTTAGATGCTCAAAACCAAATTGTGCCATCACAGTACGCTATCGCGGCAAAACAAGCAGGATTAAAAATTATCACCTGGACTTTAGAACGTTCAGCACCATTGGCCAGTGGTGGCGGTTGGTATTATCACTCTATCACCGATGCAATAAATAGCGATGATGATGCACTGGTTTTACTCGATGTTCTGGCTCAACAAGTTGGCGTGATGGGTGTGTTCAGCGATTGGCCGGCAACGACAACTTATTACGCAAGTTGTATGGAAATGCAAAGAGTTAATTAATCATATAACGCACGCATAAAAAAAGGGCCTATAGCCCTTTTTTTATGCGTTATTTTTTACCTAGCTTTTTGACTTGTATATGGACAGTCACTTCTTCTCTATCATGGTATAAATGCTTAGCTTGCAGACGGTAATCAACGTCATATTCAGCCAACTCTTCATGAATTAAAGTCAAACACTCATACACTGTATCAAAACGCTTTTTCATCGGGAGTTTGAGGTTAAATATAAGCTCTTTGGCATAACCATTAACAATCCAATCCAACATCAGATTTGCAACTTTCAATGGCTTTTCTATCATATCGCAGACTAACCAAGTTACATTCTTCTTTTCAGGTAAGTACTTAAAACCATCAACCGTATGGTGTTTAACTTGGCCAGACTCCATTAATGCTTCATTCATAGGCCCATTATCAATCGCTGTCACAAACATACCACGACGCACTAATTGGTATGTCCAACCACCAGGGCACGCACCCAAATCAACGGCTTTCATACCCGGTTCAATACGCCCTGCTACGTCAGTTTTTCCAATGAATACATTAAATGCCTCGTCTAATTTCAACGTTGAACGACTTGGTGCATCACTGGGCATACGTAAACGCGGGATCCCCATAAAAAATGGCGAATTGTTAGTACTGAAAGAATACCCCACATACGCGGTATCATTCGCTAAAAATAATACGTGTAGCACTGGCTTGGTGGGTTTATGCTCTCGCGTTAACTTATTCTGTTTTTCTAAACTTTTAGACAGAGGCGTTGAGAATTTTTTACAGAACTTAGAAAGCTCTTTTCCCTCATTGGTATCGGGAGTTTCCACTCTTAAATCGCCACAAAGCGGAAAATCACCAACAACAGCTTTGATTTCACTCACACGATCTTCAACGGACATATTATTCAGCAACACCCCAGTAAACCACTGTCTAGCAAATACTAAGCTTTTGAAATCTATTTTCTTTACCAATAACTCTGCCTGTTGTGGATCAAAACATTCAAAGATCACAAAGCCGGTATTGGGTTTCGCTTTTACATAGCCAGCAACAGCTTGCAAAGCAGCATGATGGTTAATTTCTGCAGCGGCATCACTTTCAAACCCACTACGACAATAAATAACGACACTCGACATCTGCGCTCTCTTTAAAATGAATGCTTAGCAATTTTATATAATAAAACAGACCAACCTGCTATCAGACAAACTCCACCAATCGGAGTGATTGGCCCTAGCCATTTCAAACCGGTTAGCGCTAGTAAGTACAAACTACCGCTAAATAATACTATGCCTACAATAAATAACCAACCAGCGGCAGACACATTTATGCCCCAGCGCATCATCACCGCGACGACAATCAACGCCAAACCATGACTCATTTGATATTCTGACGCGGTTTTAAATATACCAATGGCATACTCACTCACATGACGCTTTAATCCATGTGCAGCAAACGCTCCGAGCACCACTGACAACATGCAAAATGCGCTACCCAATAACAAATATAATTTAACCATTCACCACCTCTAATATAAAATCCGCAGCCAGCTGTGCGGCCAGCTGTGCGGCCAGCTGTGCGGCCAGCTGTCTATGTCCAGCTTCTGTGAAACCACTTTTCTTACGGGGTTTTAGTGAATGATCACCATCAACTAACCAACCCAGTTTAATTGACGCATCAAGAGACAAAGACTGCACTTCATGTTTATTACCAAATGTGTCTCGCTCTCCTTGTAATATCAAAAACGGGCAGCTTATTTTATCAAAGTGTTCAGTTCTTAATTTATCGGGTTTACCTGGCGGATGAAAAGGGTAGCCCATCGCTATTACCCCTGACACTGGCTGCTCTGTCTGGGTCACCAACATCGAGGCCATCCTGCCCCCCATTGATTTTCCACCGATAAATAATGGCAACTCTGATTCAACACTCGTGAGGACATATTCATAATAAGCAAGTAATTTAGGCGCCCTATCAGGCGGCCTGCGTTTTTCTAGCTGCTTAGCTAACTGCATATATTCAAAATCAAATAGACCAACTTGAATATTCAGTTCACAGAGCAAGTTAGCCATTCCCTGCATAAAGTCAGAGTCTGAGCCAGCTCCCGCACCATGGGCAAACACAAACTGTGCGATGGGCTGCTTTGGTTTAAACCATGTGATCATGCAAGCTGCTCCTGCTCAACCATACTTAACATCCAATCTTTAAATGACACAATTTTCCCAAGCTCCGATTGCGACTCACGTAATACCAAGTAATACGCATTTTTACTTTCTAAACTGTGGCTAAAAGGAATAATTAACCGTCCAGCATCTATATCAGGTTTAGCCAGCACACTATTGCCCAGCGCAACCCCCTGACCATGTACGGCGGCTTGTAACACCATGGATGAGTGACTAAATATCGGGCCTTGGTTCACTTGAACATTGCGTACTCCCGCAGTTTTGGTCCACGCCTTCCATGCCCTACGTGTCATATCATGTAATAAAGTATGGTGTTCTAAATCACTTGGTTGATCCAACGGTCTTGGGCCACTCAGTAACAGCGGGCTACACAAAGGCACCAAGTACTCTGTATGTAATTTATGTGTTTGCACGCCACTCCAGTGACCTCGGCCATAGTAAATCGCGACATCGACATCATCGGTTAAAGAATTCTCATCGTGATCTTGTGCTTTTATACGCACATCAATTTCAGGATGTAACTCATTAAATTTGCTCAATCTAGGGACTAGCCACTGGATCGCAAAGCTTGGGGTTAAACTAACGGTAATAGAGCCCTTTGCACCTCGTGCTAATAGCTTCTCGGTAGAATCTATCAGTTGTGAGAAAATTTCTTTGATGTCTAAAAAGTAGCCTTGGCCTTCTTCAGTCAGTAGTAATGACCGGTTTTTACGTAAAAATAGTTTCAGACCTAAATGTTCTTCCAATATTTTTATTTGATGGCTGACAGCAGCTTGTGTAACAAATAACTCTTCAGCTGCCTTTGTAAAGCTCAAATGTCGAGCTGCGGCTTCAAAAGCTTTCAGTGCATTTAGCGGGGGGAGTCGTCTCGACATGACTTAGATGCCTTTATTAAATGGCAGCCTTTATAGCTGCCATAGTATTATTATAAATCAGCAGCGCTAGTATCTAGGGCAGAGAAACTTTTGACGAGTTCATCCACTGCCTTCATTTGCTGTAAATAGCCTTCTAATTTAGCTAGCGGAAGTGCACATGGGCCGTCACACTTCGCTTCATTTGGGTTTGGATGGGCCTCAATAAACAATCCAGCAAGTCCCAATGCCATACCACTTCTTGCCAATTCAGCGGCTTGAGCTCTACGACCATCTGCAGAGTCTTCACGTCCACCTGGGCGCTGTAGTGCATGGGTTGCATCAAAAATAACGGGCGCCATCTGCTTCATGTCATCCATTCCCAGCATATCAACCACTAAGTTGTTATAGCCAAAGCTACTTCCACGCTCACATAAAATAACTTTGTTATTACCTGCTTCATTTAGCTTTTTGAGGATATGACGCATTTCATGCGGTGCTAAAAACTGCGGTTTTTTTACATTAATGACCGCATTCGTTTTAGCCATCGCGACAACTAAATCCGTTTGGCGCGCTAAAAACGCCGGTAATTGGATCACATCAACCACTTCCGCAACTGGAGCAGCTTGATGAGGTTCATGAACATCCGTGATCAAAGGGACATTAAACGTACGCTTAATCTCTTCAAATATTTTTAGCCCTTCCTCCATACCAGGTCCACGGTATGAGTTAATTGAAGAGCGGTTCGCTTTATCAAACGACGCCTTAAATACATAAGGTATGTTCAATTTAGTCGTCACTTCAGCATAATGCTCTGCAATTTTCATTGCTAAATCACGTGACTCAAGCACGTTCATACCACCAAATAGTACAAAAGGTTTGTCATTTGCCACTTCGACGTTGGCAACGTTGATTAATTGCGTATTCATATTTATTCCAATTTAATTGCCAATTATGCGTAGTAATTGCCCGCATAACCAAGCCATATAGGTACCAAGTGCGTAACCTAGTACCGCCAGTAAAACACCAACTGGCGCGAGTGCAGGGTGGAAAGCCGAAGCAACAACCGGTGCTGACGCGGCACCTCCGATGTTTGCTTTACTGCCCACCGCGACATAAAAAATAGGTGCTTTAATAATTTTGGCCACCAAGAATAGCAGCCCAATATGTACCGCCATCCACATAACGCCAATCACAACATATTTTGGGGCTTCAACAATTTTGGTAATATCCATATGCAAGCCTATGGTTGCAACCAAAATATATAAAAAACTTGAGCCAATTTTAGATGCCCCAACTGCTTCATATTGACGTACTTTCGTAAGTGATAACGCTAAGCCAATGGTCGTCACGAGTACAATTATCCAAAATAACTTGCTGTGTAATGAAAACTTTTTAAGTCCAGGGTAATGCTCAACAAAAAATGGTACCAATAAATCAGCGGCAAAATGGGCAAGGCCTGTGGCGCCAAATGCAAAGGCAATCAGGAGCATCAAATCTTTTAGCTCTGGCTTACGAGCATGTTCTTGTTCAAATTTTTGAACCTTATCAATGAGTCGGTCAATTGAGGTAGTATCTGCACCTGAGTGTGCATCAATTTCTTTATGACGACCAGCAATGTAAAGCAGAGCAGCCATCCATAGATTAGCCACCACAATGTCAACAGTGACCATAATGGTAAATATTTCCCCACCAGCACCATAGATCTCTTTCATGGCAACCATATTAGCTCCGCCACCGATCCAGCTCCCCGCAAGGGCAGCCATGCCTCGCCAAACGGCCTCTGGGCCTGCACCACCTAATAGCTCAGGCATAGTTACCGACGTGACTAAAAGCGCGATCGGTCCCCCAATTACAACGCCTACGGTCCCCGTCAAGAACATAATGACCGCTTTCCCTCCTAGCTCTGAGATCGCTTTAAGATCGATGCTCAGTGTCAGTAAGACCAAACAAGCCGGTAATAGGAAATATTTAGCAACACTGTAGACGTCATTATTATTGCCATCGACAATGCCAAAGGTATTTAATAATGAAGGTAAGAAGTAACACATCAGTAAAGCAGGTACATACTTGTAAAACTTTGCCCAAAAGCCTTGTTTTAAATTTGAGGTATAAAACACAAATCCTAATATAGCTGCGATCAACCCCAAAATTACGGCGTTATTTGTTACTAAAGCACTTCCTTCTTGCATTGCACCCTCACTGATTTTTTATTATTTAATGCAAAACATGGTTATGGTCTGCAAGTTCAGATATTTGATGTTCTATAATATCGATAGTGGGATCATCTGGGCACTCATCGACAAAGTATTGTAAGTCTACTTTGGCCATTGTAGGGCAATTGATTTGATTCAATAAATAGCCTCGGTCACGACGCTCATATGGATCATCCCCTAACATATTCATTAATAATTCAACGCAACTCAGTGCATGACCAAATTTGTCGGCTGCAATAAACGCCCATTTCTGCTGCGCTAAATACAGCTTAAACGCTTCATCACCCGTTACTATTTCCATGGGTTCTTCTTGTTTTTCTGGCTCATTCTCAGGTATCACATACCATGTTTGCTGACCGCCACAGGGCTCAACAATGTAACCTTCGTCTTCACTGAAGCCAATATGTACCATTACATCACCCTGCTCCATAGCAAGGTTCGCAGCGAACCCCGCCCGCTCGAGTAAATGGCATAATAAAATCGCCAATGACGTTGGTGAGCCACTACGCATACTTAATACATAACATACACTATTAAGTAAATGCTCAGGCTCATTCTGCTCGCTACCACTGAATAGCCATTGCGTATAAAACGCATCCAGTATCTCACTCACGCGCAGATGTAAATCAGCCGTTTTATGACTGATCTGATCAACCAGTAGCTCTAACTCGGCCAATTGACAATAACTCTGCTCCAATTGTGCTTGAGCATCCCAATGCTGTTCTGCACTAATACAGCGTAACAATGTATGTTGCGGTACATAGTCTTGTGTACTTTCTTGTTGTTCAAACCAAGTATCAGTCATAACTACCGAGTGTTCTCATTCTGTTTTTTCAAATCGAAAGGCTAGTTTACCAGTTTTTACAAAAGACCCAAGCACGGAAATAACTTCAAATGCAGTGAGGCTTATTTATTTAAAAGTGGCATTGTGATTATTGAAATAACATGGGTCGTGCACAAACGGCGAAAAACCGTTGAGCACACATGTTTTAAAGCAAAAAACTTGATTTTGAGCCAGCTAAATAGCCGATCGCCAGTAACGACACTATAGCAAGAGATAAAGCGCCTATTTGTGTTGATTTAGTTTGCGCCTTAGCACTCACAACACCCGCGACAATATACATAGCAACCAAAATTATTTTCTCCAACAACCAAGGTTGCTGCATTGGGTTTAAACTAGCAACAACCGCTAACGCAATTGCTGAAACAATTAATAATGTATCAATACTATGGCTGGCAATAAACACCCCTTTATTACCGGCTAATTTACCCGTTCTTAAACGAGACCCCGAACGAACTAAAAACAATAAAATGCTCAGAACAGCAAACATAACGTGAGTATGTTTTAACGCAATATATTCCATAATTTCTCATATTTTTGACGGTACTTTAATCTGGAAAACGCACTAATATCGCTTCAAGATCTTCAACGATGTTATTAAACACATCGACTAATTTCGGGTCAAAATGCAACCCTTTTTGATTACTAATTTCAGTAACAACCCGTTCTACATCCCAAGCCTCCTTGTAACAGCGCTTATGTCGTAACGCATCATATACATCAGCAAGTGCAACAATACGGCCAAAAACATGAATGTCTTCGCCTTTTTTACCTACTGGGTAACCAGTTCCATCCCATTTTTCATGGTGATCTCTTGCAATAATTGCCCCCGTATTGACGATTTCACGCCTAGAGTCTTTTAGTATTTGAAACCCTTTATCGGTATGTGATTGCATCACCTTCCATTCATCATCAGCCAATTTAGCCGGCTTATTTAAAATGGCATCGGGTATGCCAACTTTGCCTACATCGTGCAATGGAGATGCCATTCTAACCAGTTCAGCGTCTCTGTTGCTTAATCCATACCCCTCAGCAAGCGCATGGCATATATAAGCAACCCGTTTAACATGATTGCCCGTTTCAGTCGAGCGTTGCTCTAATGCTTCACTCAGCCGATACACTAACTCTTGCTGGGTATCTTCAATTTCTGCTTGAAGTTGCACATTTTCATAGGCCAACTGCACATTTTGAGTAAATATTTTTATTAAGTGCTTTTGTGTATCGGTTAAAAACTCAGGGATCCCCGAGATAAATAACATCGAGCTATGGTTATATTCACTAGAACAATATGCGAATAAGTAATTATCTTTATAAATGATGCCTTTTTCTTTTAGCGCTTGGTTACATGCATCAAGTTGCTCTGGTTTGAGCACTTCAGAAATGGGTTTACCCTCAGATTCTTCAAACTCACCACGGCCTGTAAACACAATGAGTTGATCTTGCTTCTGATATGGTTCATTGCTGGCAACTAAAGACGTGGCATAAATCGCTTCATCCACAGTGCCTAACAGAGAAGTTAATTGTTGCATCACCCCTTTTATAAAATGCTCTATTGAATGGGTTGCGAATATATCACGTGAAGCACAAATAATTTTTTCAAGGCCCTGACGTGATTGCTCTATCGCCAAAATATCGCGATATGAACGAAGACTCGACATTACCACAGTAAATAACTTCTGTGCAGTCAGTTCTGTTTTTGATTTATAATCGTTAATATCATAATTAACAATTACTTGCCTTTCTGGTGCTTGCCCTGGCTGGCCGGTTCGTAAAATAATTCGAATATGATTATTTTTGGCTGTTTCACGAATGAACTGTGCTACTTGCAGGCCTGCGTCATCGGTTTCCATTACAACATCAAGTAGCACAATGGCCGCATCAGGATGATCAATAATAACTTTGCGTGCCTCTTCCCCAGAATAAGCACTTAAAAATTCCAATCGTTTTTTTTGAAACTCAAAATCACTGAGAGCCAGCTTTGTTACGGCATGCACCTCAGGTTCATCATCAACAATAATGACTTTCCAAGTGCCACTGGCTTCTTGTTCGGCCACTTCGGTTGGCTCATCTGAAAACAAAAAATCATCCATTGTTCGGATCCTTTAAACGTACTATTGTTATTCGTTGAAGGGGATTACTCAGGCCACATTGCTAAAGTAACGCGATCACAGCCTGACATATCTTGTATAGTAAGTATATTGGTATACGCCATTTGTGCAAAATACTGCTGCAATTTAATGGCTTGCTGATACCCATGCTCTATCAATAAATAACCGCCAGGTTTTAAATGCGCGCGCCCTTTATCAATAATATGTTTAATATCAGACATGCCTTCATCTGATGCGACCAAAGCACTTAACGGCTCAAAGCGCACATCACCTTGTAATAAGTGTTCATCATCTTCTTCAATATACGGGGGGTTGCTAACTATCAGATCAAAACACTGTCCAGCAACGGATTGATACCAATCACTTTGCTTAACGGTTACATTGTTAATAGCCAACTTTTCTTGGTTTCTTTGTGCAAGTGCCACTGCGTCAACTGAAAAGTCTAATGCTGTTACTTGCCAGTTAGGCATTTCAGATGCCAACGCCAACGCAATTGCCCCAGTACCTGTGCCCAAATCAAGCACACTGGCAGTCTCTTCTAGCTCAATGCTTAATGCATACTCAACCAAAGTCTCTGTGTCAGGTCTTGGGATCAAAGTGCAGTTGTTTACCTCAAGCGATAAACTCCAAAACTCTCTTTCTTTGATGATATGCGCAATTGGCTCACCATTGACGCGTCGAGAAACACACGTTATAAACTGCGTATACTGTTCATCTAGCAAGTGTGCATCGGGCCAAGCAAATAAATAACTGCGTGGTTTACTTAAGATATGAAGGAGTAAAACCTCAGCATCAAGCTTCGCCGAATCAGAGGTAGCAGAAAATTCAGAAGAGGCCCAAGCAATGGCTTGGGCAACAGTAAAAGAGCTCACTGTTAATCATCACCCATCGCAGCAAGTAAATCTGCTTGGTGTTCTAATAAAAGAGGATCGACAATCGCGCCTAACTCACCCGCTACAATTTCATTCAAGCGATATAATGTCAGGTTAATACGGTGATCAGTAATACGACCCTGTGGGTAATTATACGTACGAATGCGTTCAGAACGGTCTCCACTTCCCACTAAATTCCGGCGTTCGGATGCTTCTGCCGCTTGACGCTTCTCATCTTCAGCTTGTTGCAAGCGCGCACCGAGTACTGACATTGCCTTTGCCCGGTTCTTATGCTGAGAACGTTCATCTTGACATTCAACCACCACCCCCGTCGGAAGGTGAGTAATTCGAATTGCTGAGTCTGTTTTGTTAACGTGCTGACCACCTGCTCCTGAGGCACGGAAAGTATCAACTTTGAGATCCGCACTATTTATTTGAATCGCTTCAGCTTCTGGTACTTCAGCCATCACAGCAACGGTACATGCAGAAGTATGTACGCGGCCTTGAGACTCGGTTTCTGGTACTCGTTGTACGCGGTGTGCTCCAGACTCAAATTTCAATTTACCGTAAACACCGTCACCACTTATATTAGCAATGACTTCACGATAGCCTCCATGCTCCCCTTCATTTACGCTAATAATTTCTATCTTCCATTTCTGTGTTTCTGCGTATCGGCTATACATGCGGAATAAATCGCCGGCAAAAATTGCAGCTTCATCACCACCCGTACCTGCACGGACTTCTAAAAACACATTATTATTGTCTTTAGGATCTTTTGGTAGCATAAGTACTTGAAGATCATCTTCCAACTGCACAATCGACGCTTTTGCTTCTTTATATTCTTCTTGCGCCATTTCACGCATATCAGGATCAGAGTCCTTCAACATCTCTTCCGCTGTTGCAACATCGTCTTGCGCCTGTTGGTATGATGCAAACGTCTTCACAACGTCTTCTAGCTCAGAATATTCTTTTGATAATGCTCTAAAACGATTTTGATCACTAATAATACTTGGATCACTCAGCATCGCTTGAACTTCTTCATAACGTTCTGCCAAGGTCTCTAACTTACGATATACAGACTCTTTCATTAATTTACTATTCCTGCTCAATTCCTAGTGTGTGTTTCAGCTGTGCCAATTGCTCTATATCGCCCTGCTTAGCCGCCTCTTGAATGGCTCGCGTTGGCGCATGCGTTAAACGGTTAGTAAGCTTATTGGCCAACTCAAGCAAGACTTTTTCTGAAGACTTACCCGATTGTAACTGATTGAGTGCTTTTTCAACCAGCTCGTTTTTAACATCTTGTGCATTTTTTCTATATTCACGGATCACATCCACCGACTGCAATGACCGCTGCCACTGAATAAATTCGCGAGTCTTTTCTTCTATAATATTTTGGGCTTGACGCGCAGCTTGCTCTCGACTGGCCATGTTTTCACTGACAATCGTCTGTAAGTCATCTACCGAATACAAATAGGCCGCATCTAATTCACCAACTTGGCTTTCAATGTCTCTAGGGACTGCAATATCAATCAATAACATGGGTTTATGCCGACGCTTCTTGAGCGCTTGCTCCACCACCCCTTTACCAATTATGGGTAGTGTACTGGCGGTAGAACTGATCACAATATCCGACTTATGCAACTCATTGGGCAGTTGTGCAAGTGAGATAACTTCCCCCTCTATGTCTTCTGCAAGCCCTTGCGCACGCTCAATCGTTCTGTTAGCAACCGTGATAGATTTGGGGTGATGCTGATATAAATGTTTAGCAACCAGTTCTATGGTTTCACCTGCACCGATAAGCAGCACCCGTGTTTTGTCTAGTTGACCATAAATATGCTTCGCCAAATTCACTGCGGCATACGCAACCGAAACAGCGCTCGCGCCAATTTCAGTTTCCGTTCTCACCTGCTTTGCAACAGAAAAAGTTTTTTGAAACAGTCGCTCAAATGTGGGCCTAATGCCATTGTGATGCTTAGCGCTATTGTATGCTTGCTTTATTTGCCCCAATATTTGTGGCTCACCCAATACCAATGAATCGAGTCCACATGCCACTCTCATTAAATGATTTATGGCATCATTATTATGGTGAATATAAATATTATCACTCAGCTGAGCTTCATCTATTTTATGAAACGATGCTAACCAACTGAGAAGCGCTTGGGAATTCTCACTCTCAAGGCTACAATAGACCTCGGTACGGTTGCAGGTAGAGACAATAACTGACTCTTTAAACAGCTCACTTTGCGCAAGTTGCGTTAACGCATCTGACAGTTGTTCTGGTGAAAACGCGACTTTTTCGCGTAATTCTACCGATGCGGTTTTGTGATTTATACCAAGTGCGATGATGGTCATAGATGCCAGTATTGCCCGAGCCCAGCTTTAAAGTGGGCGATTTTACCAAAAATCAATCGAATATGGAAAGTAAGGAACTTCATTTGACACAATTTCATTTGATTTTGCTCATGTTTTATTTATTTATTAGTGGATGTGCGCAAAAAATATCACCCGTTAGCTCTGAAAACCCGCAATGGAAAACCCAGTTACAGGGACAAACTGCGTGGCATGCACGGGGTAAATTGGCATTTATTAGCCCTCAAGAGCGTCAATCTGCCAACTTTAATTGGCAATTAAGCAATAATAAACAACATCTCATTTTGACCAGTTTCATCGGCACTCGGTTACTTGAATTAACTGAGCACCAAAATCATAGCGAGCTTATTTATGATGGAACAACCTATAAAGATGATAATAGTAGTGCTTTAATCAAACGTCTAAGTGGGTTTACCTTACCAATGGGTCAAGCGCCTAACTGGCTAACAGCAACCGTAAAAAATGATTCAAATGAATATGACGCCCAACATCGTCTAACGGCAACAAAATGGGTTGACCCTCAAGGCCAAGTTTGGCGTGCAAAGTATCAAAAATATAAATTATATGACCAAATGTGGCTCCCCACACGAATGGTCCTGACACAAAAAGACTTAACCGTAAAACTTCAGCTCAATGAATGGCAATTTTAAAATGACTTCCGTTTCTATTACAGCACCAGCTAAACTTAACCTTTTTCTACATATTAATAATAAACGCGACGATGGGTATCACGAATTAGAAACCCTGTTTACCTTTTTAGATTTTGGTGACGAGCTAACTTTTACACTAACCAATGAAAAAACTATCAGTCTTTGTGATGGCAATTATGGGATCCCCCAACACGACAATTTAATATATAAAGCCGCTTTAGCATTACAATCTTATAAAAAAGTACCTTTAGGCGTTAATATAAAATTAATTAAAAAGCTACCAATGGGCGGCGGAGTTGGAGGCGGTTCATCAGATGCAGCCACCACATTATTAACCCTCAACACACTGTGGAACTGTCAACTTACTATTGCTGAATTGGCAAATATAGGGGTAAAACTCGGGGCGGACGTTCCTGTATTTATCCATGGTAAAACCGCGGTAGCACAAGGGATTGGTGAAAAATTAACACCGATAAAACTCCCTAAAAAGTGGTACTGTGTGGTGTTTCCAAATGTCCATATTAGTACTGCTGAAATATTTACTCACCCTGATTTACCACGCAATACCCCCAAACTATCCGAAGGCTGGAAATTAGCAGAAACGCAGAACGATTGTGAAGCTTTAGTCAAAAAGCTCAACAGCGAGGTTGAAAAGACCCTACTGTGGTTGCTAAAATACGGCCCATCCAGAATGACGGGAACAGGGGCGTGTTGCTTTGTTGAACTTGATTCGCAAATAGCCGCACAGCGTGTGCTCAATTCATTACCGTCATGCTGGCAAGGGTTTGTAGCCCCAAACTCCGCGATTTCTCCTGCACATACACAGTTAGAAGCGCGGTTAAAGTAGAAGTAAAATTGTTTAAGTTAGCCTGTTTTGACTCTGTCATTGCATGTTAGTCCAAAAATTCAGTGCCTGAGGAACCCTACCGTGCCTGACATGAAGCTCTTCGCTGGTAACGCAACACCTGAGTTAGCTCAAAAAGTTGCAAAACGTTTATTCATTGAATTAGGTGATGCTGTAGTTGGTCGTTTTAGTGACGGCGAGATCAGTGTTCAAATCAATGAAAACGTACGCGGATCGGATGTTTTCATTATCCAGTCAACTTGTGCCCCTACTAACGATAACCTTATGGAACTTATCGTTATGGTCGATGCTTTGCGTCGCGCCTCTGCAGGTCGTATTACAGCTGTGATCCCTTACTTTGGTTATGCCCGTCAAGACCGTCGTGTACGTTCTGCCCGTGTACCAATTACTGCTAAGGTTGTTGCTGACTTCCTATCTAGCGTTGGTGTAGACCGTGTGTTAACGGTTGACCTTCACGCAGAACAAATCCAAGGATTCTTCGACGTACCTGTCGACAATGTATTCGGTAGCCCAGTTTTACTTGATGACATGAAAGAACGTGAGTTCGATGATGTTGTTGTGGTGTCTCCTGATATCGGTGGTGTTGTTCGTGCTCGTGCAATCGCTAAGTTATTAGACGACACAGACCTTGCAATCATTGATAAACGCCGTCCACAAGCAAACGTATCACAAGTAATGCATATTATTGGTGATGTAGCTGGTCGTGACTGTATTATTGTTGATGATATGATTGATACTGGCGGTACATTATGTAAAGCAGCTGAAGCACTAAAAGAACACGGTGCTAAGCGTGTCTTTGCGTATGCAACTCACCCCGTTCTTTCAGGCTCTGCAGCAGAGAATTTACGTAACTCCGTCATTGACGAAGTGATTGTAACTGACTCTATTCCTCTTTCAGATGAACTGCGTAGCCTAGATAATATTAAAGTACTCACCCTTGCAGATATGTTAGCCGAAACGATTCGCCGTATCAGTAATGAAGAGTCTATCTCAGCAATGTTCCAACATTAATAAATAATGTGACATCGTATATCAGAGAATAAAAAGCACCCTAAGGGTGCTTTTTTTGTATCTATAGTTTTATTTGCGCTATGGCAATGGTATAGTAGCGCGCCTTTTTTAGGTAGTTGAGGTACTTGGTCGCGAGTATCTTAAAAACATTAATCAAATTATTTTTGGAGACATCATGTCTAACGAATCATATACATTGAATGCCGAAGTACGTGTTGACCTAGGTACGGGTGCGAGCCGCCGTCTACGTCATGCAGACAAAGTTCCAGCTATCCTTTACGGTGCAGATAAAGAAGCGCTAGCGCTTACTCTTGAGCACAACAAAGTGATCAAAGCACAAGAAGATGAAGGTTTCTACAGCCACATCCTTACGCTAAACATCGCTGGTGAGTCTGTTGAAGCAATTCTTAAAGACATTCAACGTCACCCATTTAAGCCTAAAGTAATGCACATGGATTTCCAACGTGTAGATGCTTCTCACAAAATCCACACAAAAGTACCTGTACACTTCCTAAACGAAGATGCAGCAACTAAAGGTGGAAACACTGTAGCGCACCAAGTGACTGAAATCGAAATCACATGTCTTCCAGCTGCACTACCTGAGTTCATCGAAATCGACGTAGCTGCTCTAGCAGTAGGTGTTACTCTTCACCTTTCAGACGTAACTCTTCCAGCTGGTGTTACTTCAGTTGAGCTAGCTAAGGGCGAAGGTCACGACCAAGCGGTTGTTACTCTAAACGCTCCTAAAGGCGCTGCTTCTGAAGAAGCTGAAGAAGCTGCTGAATAATTCAAAGGTGTCAGCACCTTGAATAATATTCAAATGCTAGTGGGCCTGGCTAATCCAGGCCCCGAATATCAAAATACACGTCACAATGCTGGTGCATGGTTCATCGAAGAACTGGCCAGACGCTATAATTGCCAACTCAAACCTGATGCCAAACACCACGGCTTAACAGGCAAAGTACTCATAAAAAATCAAGAATTTAAGCTACTAATCCCCACTACTTTTATGAATTTAAGTGGTAAATCTGTCAGCAGCTTAGCGAATTTTTATAAAATTCCTGTTGAGAATATACTCGTTGCACATGATGAAATGGATTTAGACCCAGGCGTTGCCAAATTAAAGAAAGGCGGCGGACATGGCGGGCATAATGGACTCAAAGACATTATCGCCAAAATGGCTAACAATAAAGACTTTATGCGACTTCGTGTTGGTATCGGTCACCCTGGACACAGAGATAAAGTGACAGGCTGGGTGTTAGGAAAAGCACCTCAAGCGGATCAAGAAGTTATAGATGCAGCCGTTGATGAAGCTGTACGTTGTATGGAAATATTAGCGAAAGATGGTGTGCTAAAAGCACAAAACAGACTACATTCATTTAAGCCGTAAATAACGACACGTTATTGCGGTTTTTTGAGTAACATAAAGGTTCAAAACTATGGGTTTTAAATGTGGCATTGTCGGTTTACCTAATGTAGGTAAATCAACCTTATTTAATGCATTAACCAAAGCCGGCATTGAAGCCGCTAACTTTCCATTTTGTACAATCGAGCCAAACACTGGTGTAGTACCAGTGCCTGACGCTCGTTTAGACCAACTTGCTGAAATTGTTAATCCACAGCGTATTATCCCAACTTCAATGGAGTTTGTAGATATTGCAGGGTTGGTTAAAGGCGCATCAAAAGGTGAAGGCTTAGGTAACCAATTCTTAGCTAATATTCGTGAAACAGATGCAATAGGGCATGTTGTCCGTTGTTTTGAAGATGAAAATATCGTTCACGTATCAGGTACCATTGACCCAGCTGACGATATTGATGTGATCAATACTGAGTTAGTACTTGCTGATATGGATGCAGCTGATCGCGCAGTACAGCGCAATGCAAAAAAAGCCAAAGGTGGTGATAAAGACGCAAAATATCAAAATGATGTTTTGGTCAAAATAAAAGCGCACCTCGATGAAGGTTTAACGTTACGCTCATTAGAGCTTACCAAAGAAGAAAAAGATGCAATAAAAAGCATTAACTTCCTAACGATTAAACCAACCATGTATATTGCCAATGTGACTGAAGATGGTTTTGAAAATAACCCATTCTTAGATAAAGTTCGTGAAATAGCAGCAGCAGAAGACGCAGTCGTTATTCCGGTATGTGCGGCAATTGAGTCTGAGCTTTCTGAACTAGAAGAAGATGACAAACGCGAATTTATGGAAGATCTTGGTCTAGAAGAGCCAGGACTTAACCTTGTGATCCGCGGTGGTTATGAACTTCTTAAGTTGCAAACTTACTTTACTGCTGGTGTAAAAGAAGTCCGTGCTTGGACCGTTCCTGTTGGGGCAACAGCACCACAAGCCGCGGGTAAAATTCATACTGACTTTGAGCGAGGCTTTATTCGTGCTCAAACCATTGCATTTGATGACTACATTGAGTTTCGCGGTGAAAGTGGTTCTAAAGATGCAGGAAAAATGCGCCAAGAAGGTAAAGATTACATCGTTAAAGATGGTGATGTCTTAAACTTCTTGTTCAATGTCTAACTAAACATCGAACCTTACTATAAAGGGCCAACTGTGGCCCTTTTTGCTTTTTAAGTAGCGATACCGCAACACCACACAGCTAAAATATCATCTGTATTAACACGACAACGGCTTCTTCATCGCATCACGTTTTCAATATGCATTGTTTTTAACAAAGCTAATTGCTTATTTAGACCGTTATAGAGACCCAAAACATGATACATGGCAAAGCGCATAACGAAATTTGTCATAGAGTCTTATAAAAGACAGGCAACCCTCACATAAATTTAATCACCACTTTATGCTAGTCGGGGGTTTTCAGTACATTATTTTACCAATACACCAATATTGATGACTTTCCTTGTAAGCAGCCAACACAAAATTTTTCTGACAAATATAGATACACACACACTTTTTGTATAAAATCTCTTCTGTCACTTGTGTTTATTGGGCGAATTCGTTTATTTAATCTGCAAACAAGCCACTGGCAGTGATTTTTTGCAAAAAAGGTGTTGACGAGTTTAGGCCATATCAGCATAATACGCCCCGCACCAGCAACGGTGAGATACAAAAAAGATATGGCTATGTAGCTCAGCTGGTTAGAGCACATCACTCATAATGATGGGGTCCCCTGTTCAAATCAGGGCATAGCCACCACTCTTTTTACTACCAAGATCTCATTATAAATTGCTGACGCTATATGCGGGGGTGGCGGAATTGGTAGACGCGCTGGATTTAGGTTCCAGTATCTTAGGGTGTGAGAGTTCAAGTCTCTCCCTCCGCACCAACTTCTCGATAAGAAGTAAACTTATCAAATAAGTAATTGTTGGAATATCGCCAAGCGGTAAGGCAGCAGGTTTTGATCCTGCCATTCCCAGGTTCAAATCCTGGTATTCCAGCCAATGGCTATGTAGCTCAGCTGGTTAGAGCACATCACTCATAATGATGGGGTCCCCTGTTCAAATCAGGGCATAGCCACCATTTACTTACCTTCTGTGCGGGGGTGGCGGAATTGGTAGACGCGCTGGATTTAGGTTCCAGTATCTTAGGGTGTGAGAGTTCAAGTCTCTCCCTCCGCACCATCTTAATTAGATGTAAAACTAAAAACTAATTGTTGGAATATCGCCAAGCGGTAAGGACAGAATCAGAGGTTTTAATTTCCTCTATTCTTCTCCAGATTGTGTTCACTGGTTCAACGTTTGAATTGAAAGTAATTATTGTTGGAATATCGCCAAGCGGTAAGGCAGCAGGTTTTGATCCTGCCATTCCCAGGTTCAAATCCTGGTATTCCAGCCACTTTCTCTACCAATGAAAGTGTATATAATTAAAGCTTGTAGCTAAACTACAAACCCTGCGGGGGTGGCGGAATTGGTAGACGCGCTGGATTTAGGTTCCAGTATCTTAGGGTGTGAGAGTTCAAGTCTCTCCCTCCGCACCATCTTTTAGATGTAAAACCAGAAAGTAATTATTGTTGGAATATCGCTAAGCGGTAAGGATTGAAACAGAGGTTTTGATACTTCTTCTCGTCTCCAGACTCAAATCACTGGTTCAACGATTGAATTGAAAGTAATTATTGTTGGAATATCGCCAAGCGGTAAGGCAGCAGGTTTTGATCCTGCCATTCCCAGGTTCAAATCCTGGTATTCCAGCCACTTTCTCTACCAATGAAAGTGTATATATAATTAAAGCTTGTAGCTAAACTACAAACCCTGCGGGGGTGGCGGAATTGGTAGACGCGCTGGATTTAGGTTCCAGTATCTTAGGGTGTGAGAGTTCAAGTCTCTCCCTCCGCACCATCTTTTAGATGTAAAATCAGAAAGTAATTATTGTTGGAATATCGCTAAGCGGTAAGGACTGAAACAGAGGTTTTGATACTTCTTATGGTCCCCAGACTCAAATCACTGGTTCAACGATTGAATTGAAAGTAATTATTGTTGGAATATCGCCAAGCGGTAAGGCAGCAGGTTTTGATCCTGCCATTCCCAGGTTCAAATCCTGGTATTCCAGCCACTTTCTTATCACTGATGAAGTGTATTACAATCCTATAGCTGGTAGCTTAACTACTCACCTGCGGGGGTGGCGGAATTGGTAGACGCGCTGGATTTAGGTTCCAGTATCTTAGGGTGTGAGAGTTCAAGTCTCTCCCTCCGCACCATTTATACTCCTACAAGTTAAACTCTTCTAGATACTTTCAATATTGTTCATTTTAATAAAATTCAGCCATTTTTATCTTTATTCACTTTTTCTGCATTATTCACTTACCCTACGTAATTCACTTAACTGATAGCCTTATTCTTTAGCCAATAAAAAACGGACCAAAGCCCGTTATTGATCCGACATGCTTATACTAAAGTGACGTTAAAAAACACCACCCATCGCATGCTTTAAGACTTGCGCCTTCAAAGGCCCAGCATTATTTGCCAGCTTTAAAGCACTATTACGTAAAAACTTTAAAGGTGCTACCTCATTAGAAAAGCCAAAGTAACACGCATCCATCATGCTCATCATGGCTAAATTATCTTTACGTCGCGCTTTTTCATACGCTTTTAATAAGCTAAATGCACCTAAATCAAGTTGATTCTCTAAGCAATGTGCTAGCGCAGCCACATCTTTAAATCCTAAGTTAACTCCCTGCCCTGCCAATGGGTTAATTGTGTGCGCCGCATCACCAATTAGCACTACTCGCCCTTTACTGTAACTGTTAGCATGTTGACGAGTCAGCGGAAACACCGCTTTTTCACAGATACTAAAGTCACCTGGTAACTCAAAAAAATACGCTTCAATTTGCGCTTTAAGTTGAGCGTTGCTCATTTTTGCCAACAAGGCGAGTGTGTCACTGTCTTGATACCAAATTAAATTTGCATAAGGCGCTTGCATAGGTAAAAACGCAATGGGACCTGATGGCTTAAATTGTTGCCACGTTTTTATTTGTTGTTCGGCATCTAACTTTATTAATATCCCCATACAACTTTGTTGATACTGCCAGCCCGTAGTACCAATATTGGCCAATTGACGCACCTGAGAACGCCCACCATCGGCCGCAATTAATAAATCCGCGATATAGCTTTTATCACCATAATGTAAAACCACATCCTCTACGCCGTGTTCTATCTCTGTTGGCTGGCTAGTTACCTGCTCTACACGAATATGCCATTTTTCAAATTGGCGCCATAAACTGGCTTGCACTAAGCTATTTTCAATTAAGTGACCTAAGTGGCTCTCTCCCATATCAGCACAATCGAATAGCAATCGATTTGAGAGGTGCTCATATGCTTCAAGTTGTTGGTAAGGCGCAATTCTGCGCTCGCGTAACAGTGGCATTGCGCCAAGTTCATCTAGTAAAGCTTCTGAGAAACGATTGATGGCTGAGATACGAATATCGACGTTCTCACTGTCAAGCACACTATCAGGCGTTATAGGCTGATGTTCTAAAAGCGTCACATCTGCCCCTTGCATTGCTAATTTCACCGCAGCTGCAGCGCCAACCATGCCACCACCAACAATCACAACCTTGTTTTTCATGCCTTTTGCCTTAATCAAATGAATGCCATTAAATTGTATCGCACCTTATGCGGTTTTGTCCGTTTGTAATGCAGGAAATACGCTTATGTTTGCTCCCAGCTTCTAAAGTTAAAAACTATACTTGGCTAGTTACGCTAGGTCATATAAAATACGCGTCCTTTAAGCTTTGTGGTTACGAAACACTGATCGCTTTGCAAACGTCAAATTGCGCGCTATGTGCTGAAGTCCGAATTGAATACGAGGCAATATTTCAATGAGTAAAAAATTGCATATTAAAACCTGGGGTTGTCAGATGAACGAATATGACTCCCAGAAAATGGCAGATCTGCTAGATGCCACTCATGGCTATCAATATACCGAAGAAGCAGAGCAAGCGGATGTCATCTTACTCAATACCTGTTCAATTCGTGAAAAGGCACAAGAGAAAGTATTTCATCAGCTTGGACGCTGGAAGTTATTAAAAGACGATAACCCTGATTTGGTTATTGGTGTTGGTGGCTGTGTTGCCTCACAAGAAGGCGACACCATTCGCAAGCGTGCACCCTTTGTTGATATCGTATTCGGTCCGCAAACATTGCATCGTTTACCTGAAATGATCAAACAAGTACAAAACAAGCAAGGCTCTGTGGTTGACATTTCTTTCCCTGAAATCGAAAAATTTGACCGCTTACCAGAACCTAAAGCGGAAGGCCCTTCTGCATTTGTTTCGATTATGGAAGGCTGCTCTAAATATTGTACATTCTGTGTTGTGCCATATACACGTGGTGAAGAAGTGAGTCGTCCATTAGATGACGTCTTACTCGAAGTGGCTCAATTAGCTGAGCAGAACGTGCGTGAAGTAAACCTACTAGGACAAAACGTAAATGCTTATCGTGGTGAAACACACGATGGTGAAATCTGTTACTTCTCAGATCTTCTGCGTTATGTGGCAGCCATTGATGGTATTGACCGTATTCGCTATACCACATCTCACCCTGTTGAGTTTACGCCTGACATTATCGACGCATACGAAGACGTACCAGAGCTCGTTGATCACTTACACTTACCCGTACAAAGTGGTTCAGACCGTGTATTGAACTTAATGAAACGTGGTCACACTGCACTTGAGTACAAATCAACAATTCGTAAACTACGTAAAGTACGCCCTAACTTGAGTATGTCGTCAGATTTCATCATCGGCTTCCCAGGTGAATCTACCGCAGACTTTGAAGCAACAATGAACCTAATCAACAGCATTGGCTTTGATATGAGTTTCAGCTTTATTTACTCAGCACGCCCGGGAACGCCTGCGGCCGACTTGCCTGACGATGTGACTGAGCAAGAGAAAAAAGAGCGTCTTTACATTTTACAAAACCGTATCAACCAAATGTCACAAGACATTAGCCGTAAAATGTTTGATACTGAGCAGCGTATTTTAGTTGAAGGCCCTTCAAAGAAAAACCCGATGGAATTACGTGGTCGTACTGAAAACAACCGTGTAGTTAACTTCGAAGGCCCTCATTCTGTGATCGGTCAGTTTGTTGATGTACGTATTACAGAAGCACTGCCTAACTCATTACGTGGCGATTTAATTCGTACCGAAGCAGAAATGAACTTGCGTAAACAGGTGGCACCGTCATCTATTTTAAATCGTGCACCGGCTGAGCCAGAAGCCGATGAGCTAGGTGTAGCGACTTTTACGCCATAACGCTAACTTAAATTACGCCAGCATATGCTGGCGTAATTATTACAGGAATCAATTTTGAGTAGTCCAACAAAAAATATTGAGTTTTATCTAGAGCCATCAGACAACGCACGCCTCTCTTCTTTGTGTGGTCCTTTCGACGAGAATATAAAACAAATCGAACGTCGTATCGGTGTCGAAGTGACTCACCGTGACAATTGGTTCAAAGTCACAGGCCAAGCTGTCCAAGTTAAAGCCGCAATGGATATTTTAAAGACCCTTTATGTTGATACCGCACCGGTACGAGGCGAAATCAAAGAAATTGAACCCGATAATGTTCATTTGGCAATTACTGAGTCAAAGTGTTTAGAGCAAGATACTGCAAACGTATGGGATAAAGAAGTTTACATAAAAACTCGCCGTGGTGTTATTAAGCCTCGCAACCAAAATCAGAGCCAATACGTTGCAAACATTCTGATGCATGACATCTGTTTTGGTGTAGGCCCAGCAGGTACTGGTAAAACCTACTTAGCGGTGGCCGCAGCCGTTGATGCCCTAGAACGCCAAGAAATTCGTCGCATTTTGTTAACTCGCCCAGCGGTTGAAGCTGGTGAAAAACTTGGTTTTTTGCCCGGTGACTTAACCCAAAAAATAGACCCATACCTTCGCCCGCTTTACGATGCGCTTTTTGAGATGCTAGGTTTTGAAAAAGTAGAGCGACTCATAGAAAAAAATGTCATTGAAGTGGCGCCTTTAGCCTATATGCGTGGTCGAACCCTAAATGATGCGTTTATTATTTTAGATGAAAGTCAAAATACCACCGCAGAGCAAATGAAAATGTTCTTAACGCGTATTGGCTTTAATTCAAAAGCCGTCATCACCGGTGATATTACTCAAATTGACTTACCTCGTGGTGCACGTTCAGGCTTACGCCATGCTATCGACGTGCTGGGTGATGTTGACGAAATATCGTTTAACTTTTTCAAATCCCACGATGTTGTTAGGCACCCTGTAGTGGCCCGTATTGTCGAAGCCTATGAGAAAAAAGAAGAAGCTGAGCGTAAAGAAAAAGCCGCAAAAGAATTAGCGCGTCATAACGCAGCAAAGTCGGACTAAGAGTTATTATGAGCATTGAATTAGATTTACAAATTGCCTGTGAGTTCGAGAATTTACCCTCTCACGAGCAATTTGAACTTTGGGCGAGTAAGGCACTACTGCCTTATCATGAAAACCCAGAGTTAACCATTTTAATCGCCGACGAAACACAAAGCCAAGAGCTCAATAGCCAATATCGCGGAAAAGATAAATCGACCAATGTATTATCGTTTCCTTTTGAGGCACCTCCTGGTATAGACTTACCACTTGTTGGTGATTTAATCATTTGTCCTCAAGTGGTTAAACGTGAATCAATTGAACAAGAAAAGTCATTTCACGAACATTTTGCGCATATGGTGATCCACGGGTGCTTGCATTTATTAGGGTTTGACCATATAAATGAACAAGACGCGATAGAAATGGAAAGCCTTGAAAAAGAATTTCTAGCCGAGATAGGGATTTCAGACCCCTATCGCGATGATATTTAAACTACGGAGTAAGACATAGTAATGAGCGACGATAACTCGCATAGTAGCCAGGGTTCTTCTAGTAAAACCTGGTTGGGACGCATCACTCAGATGCTGCAAGGGGAACCCCAAAACAAAGAAGAGTTGGTAGAAGTTATAGCTGATGCTCAGGAGCGTGATTTAATCGATCCTGAAACAAAAGATATGATGGAAGGTGTATTAGGCGTGTCTGAACTTAAAGTTCGTGACATCATGATCCCGCGCTCACAAATGATCACTCTCGATGTTGATGAGTCATTAGAGCAGCAACTACCCAGCATGGTTGAATCTTCACACTCTCGCTTTCCTGTGATATGTGAAGATAAAGACCACGTTGAAGGTATTTTACTTGCCAAAGACTTATTGCCACTTATCTTAAATAAAGATGACGCATTACCTGTTATACGTGAGTATTTGCGCCCTGCAATTGTGGTCCCTGAAAGTAAGCGTGTTGACACGTTACTCAACGAGTTTCGTCAAAAGCGCTACCATATGGCCATCGTCATTGATGAATATGGTGGAGTCTCAGGTTTAGTAACCATCGAAGATATTCTTGAAATCATTGTTGGTGAAATTGAAGACGAGCATGACGACGATGAAGAGCAGCAAGATATTCGCCAGCTTTCAAAGCATGTTTATACTGTACAGGCACTCACGCCGCTTGATGAGTTCAATGAATTCTTTAAAACCGGTTACGACACTCACGAAGCCGACACAATTGGTGGCATCATTTTGCACGCTTTTGGTCATATGCCCAGCCGCGGTGAAACCATTGACATTGAGGGGCTACAGTTCAAAGTAACTAACTCCGATAACCGTCGCATCATTCAACTTCAGGTCAGCGTACCCAAGACCGAGCATGTTGAGCAAGAAACTGAATAAATTTATTACCCTTTGTAAAGATCTACGCGCATGGCTTGCATTATTTGCAGGCCTGTCGCTTACTTTCGCTTATGCCCCCTTTAACCTTTGGCCATTGGTGTTCATTGCCATTGCTCTTGCGTGTTACTGCACCGATGTAAAAAGCACAAAGCAAGTCGCTATATATGGTTTTATTTTTAGCTTTGGCTGGTTTGCTGCAGGTATAAGTTGGGTACACGTATCCATTGCACAATTTGGTGGATTACCGCTACCCGCTTCATTATTACTGATGGCCTTTTTGTGTGGCTATTTAGCCTTGTACCCCACTCTCGCATTTATATGTGCCCATAAATTCAGCCAAACTCCTTGGCAACGCGTATTTCTCCTGATCAGTGGCTTTGCTATTTTTGAGTTTTTACGGGGTAAGTTGCTTACGGGATTCCCTTGGCTCAGTTTTGGCTATACGTTAACAGACAGTCCCTTTAGTATATTGGCGCCAATTATGGGTGAAGTGGGCTTAACACTGTTGTGTGTTATGCTAGGAGCATGTTTATACCTGCTTATTACAGCTCGACAATACGTGTTATCGATTGGCGCTACCACAGCTATCGCGTTGTTATTTTTGTTTAATCATTTTATTCAATCACCCACTTACAATAATAAAGTGATTTCTACCCTACTGGTACAAGGCAATATTCAACAAAGTTTGCGCTGGGAACCTGAGCAGTTTTGGCCAACCATGTCTAAATATCGCGATATGACCCGCCGTCATTGGCAAGATGTTGACTTAGTCGTGTGGCCAGAAGCCGCTATCCCTGAAATTGAAGACATCGCCTATCCCTTTTTAGAAGGGCTAGACAAAGCCGCGGCTTTTAATAATACCGCGGTGATCACGGGGATCCCAGATTATCAATTTAATTCTAAAACCGTTTACAATTCGCTCATTGTGCTCGGTAAACAGCAAGCTCACGACACCGAAGGCCATTATCAGTATTTACACCGAAACCGTTATCAAAAACACCAGTTATTACCTATTGGAGAGTTTGTGCCGTTTGAAGATATACTCAGGCCCATCGCACCACTGTTTAACTTAGCAATGTCGTCGTTCAATCGTGGTGAACGTGTACAAACTAACTTAGTTGCTAACGGATTGCATATTTTACCAGCGATTTGTTATGAGATTACGTTTAGTGAATTAGTAAGAGATAACTTTACCGATGAGTCTGATTTGCTATTCACCGTCAGTAATGATGCTTGGTTTGGTGACTCTCATGGCCCACACCAGCATATGCAAATTGCACGAATGCGCGCTCTTGAGCTGCAACGCCCCTTAATCCGTGTTACAAACAATGGTATTACGGGCGTCTTTGACCCCATATCAAAACAGCAAACTGCCCTGTCACAATTTACTGCTGATACCCTGAAAGTTGACGTAAAATTAATTCAAGGCACGACACTATTTAGCCAATATGGACAAAAACCAGTTTGGCTTTTCGTCAGTATACTGCTGCTATATATCATAGTAGTGAGAATAAAAGCCTCCCTAATGACGAAAGTTGCAAGGAATTTTTTATAGTCATCATTGTCCTTTAGTCTCGCTGTAATACAGCGCCTATCAACCTGGACTCTACCGTGAATTATACCTGCCATCTTTATTGGTCAGCCTTTATATAGAAAGACGCACTGGCATGACAGAAGGTTAATATTACAGCCTAACTTCCTTACATCACACTCATCATTACCTTCATTTATATAGCTGATGATCTATTTAATAGGCATTTTAATAAACAGTGACCTAACATAAATAAATGTGAAAACTCAATAGGTCTTCACATTTATAAGCTTGCCCTCTCGATTAAATTAACCTGCAGATCCTAATACCATCTTCGTCGAATATAAAAACAACTTATGAGTAAAGTCAGTAAAACCATCAATGCACCGCCTGATTTACTCGCCTCTTTAACAGGCTTGACAATCGCTTTGACGGGCACTGGCTTATCCTTCACTTCGACGCTAATTTCTTTGAAGTCGTAGGCGTTATGATTATCTACGACGAACAAACCGATAACGTAAGTCCCTGCTACAGGAAATTCATATTGAAAAGTCGCTTCCCTATAATCTGCTTGATATATTCCATCAATATACCACTCTAGATGTGTAATTTGGCCATCCGTATCACTGCTCTTACTAGAGTCAAAATCACATATTAACCCATCACAACTATATTCAAGCACTGCAACCGGCTCTATGATCCCTTGTAATGTTAAGGTCTTTTCTGTGCTAGCAACAAAGCCAAACTCATCCTCAACTTGTAGTACAATTTTGTACTCCCCTGTTTCATAGTAGTTGAAAGACACCGATTTACCAAAAAGCGGGGCCCGATCATTAATCAGCCATCTATAGGTTAACTCTCCGTCATCTGTACTTTTATCACCAGAAACAATACATTCTAAATCTGCACATTCGAAAGAAAAATCAGCTGTCGGGAGTACATTTTGATTTTCGATATTATTGTCAATCACTAAGCTAGCACCTTTAACCGTCCCCCAATTGCCATCTTGATCCTGTGCTTTCATATACAAGCTATAACGGCCTTCAGACCAATTTTCTGTATTTAACACATAGCTGATCAGCTCATTATTCGAGTCAAACTCACCGTCAGCAGCCGATAATTGTATCTCCTTGGTCACCTCTGCCGTATCCACATGACTGATAGTCAATAAGACTTGTTTAATCGATTGTGAAGCTTCCAAAGTTTCGTCCGCAAGCTGCCTAAACAACGCATCAGATACATTGGCTTTTAAATTAATGTTCGTGCCCGATGGGACAGGCTTTTGACCTGAACCTTCCAACCGTATACCAACCACCTCTGGCCCTTTAGTAATGGTATAAGGTGATATCGCTGCTTTAGCTGCATACATTAACGCACGTAAGTTATTCGGTAGCACCTCCTGCTCATAAGTTTGGCAAGACTCAAAAAATTGCGTGCCTATCTCGAAGATAATTGAAGCAATACCAAGCTCGCCATAGCCAAGCCCTGTGCTAACACCATCAGCAGGGTACAGGTTAGAACTTTGGAAAGCACGGTATCCATTTATCGCCGCAAAACGCCTCCCCAAGCGCTGTAAACCAGCTGCATTAGGCGCAGGATCAACCGTTGTGCTCCACGGCCACATCACCATTCCACCAGCACTATGAATATCAATGAATAAACCCGGCGTACTGGTCGGTGCTGCATCATTGACATTGGGTCCTCTGCTATCTGGGAAGATACTTTTGACGTATGCTTCTATTGCTTGAATTTCAGGCTCAGAGCCTTTTTCATGGCCTCGAAAGGTACTCATACACTCATCACCACTTGAGCCGTTTTCTATCGAAAACCAATTAAAAGTGTAGTTTCTGTTTAAATCTACACCCATACGATTTGGCTCGTCACTGCAATAATTGTTATTGGTATTTTTGCGCCACCATAGCCCTTCTTCGGCCTTTTTTCGACCATCGGGGTTGGCAACCAACAGTAAATGAATTTCAGTATTGTCAAGGATCCAATCTACCTCAGGATCAACCCCCTGATTTGTTATCAAGTACTTTGCAAATGCAAGATTTAACGCAACAGGCGCATATTCTCTGGCATGTAACCCACTTTGTAAGAATAGTTTTGGCTTATTTGAATTTTTTTGATCAGCCCCTATTACCAGTACATTTAAGTCATACCCGGATTCTTTTTGCGTTTTTTTCCAAGACTCCCCTATTTTTTTCCATTGGACTAACTCAGGATGGGCGATTGCCAGAGACTTGGCCTCCGCATACGTACCTTCCACAGTGTTATAACATTCAAACTCAGGTATAGTGAGTTCAACATTACTATCACTCGATTTATTTACTAATTTGGTCAGTGAGTTACGCTTAATTCGGCTGTCAAATACATGGTCATTATTTACACCAATATAGACGACATGATCCGTATTTTTCAGTTGGAGATACTCTTTTTCTGAAAGGTTTAATATCAACATATCCCCTTGTATTTCTAAGAGTGAATCATGATATTGATGCGCCAATTTATAGGCATCCAGTACTGTTGAAACCTTCACGCTATAATTGACAAAATTACTCTTGTGGGCAAAAGATACGTTCGGTATGGAAGAGATCAGAAGTGAAATTATTACAAAAACGACTCTCATCGATTATTCCTTTTTGTTATTGTTTAAGCGCTAAACTACTATCAAAAAAGCAGATTGTAAAACTACGTCAAGACCCTATTATTAAATTATTGCGCAGTAAAACACTTTATTAACAACCATATAAATCATAAATAGGTGTCAAGCTATTTGCTCACTAGCAAAAAACTCGACTCTATTTAAACCGCTTTTTTAAAACAGAAACTCAACAAAAAAATCATACTAAGGTATTTTTCTTTCTATCGTGAAGGTTGGTATATTCAACAATAAAAATAACACTAAAGAATTATTTGTAGGCACCTATTTATTAGAATCCATATACTCAAGCTGAACATATGAATAATGTTGACTCAAACGCTTCAACATAATGACGATTTTAAAGGAAGATCTAAGGCTCAAATAAAGTAAAAATAACTTAAATGGAAGGAGCAGTATTCAAGAGTCAAGGTGATTAGATACGTGAAGAAAAACGAGGTTTAATTCATATGCCTTAAAACTTCACTGAGAGTATGAAGCGCTCAACTTCATACTCTCAGTCTGTAAAGATTAAATTAAGTTGGGCTAAGCTGCTTTAACCGAGTCACTGCAAACATCATAATGACAAAAATAACAAAAGTACCCATCGCAAAGTGCCATATCGTCAGAGTATCACTTTTTCTCTGGGTTTTATCACTGGGTGCAAAGAGGATAAAATTGTCAATATCATCTTTCGATATCGACTTATCAAAAAATAGATAATCATAGAAGAAATGTCTTATCTCTTTGTGATAATCAACAATCTGCTGCTGATATTCAGCGTGATCTCGACTACTTGTGTTAGCAAGTTGATTCAATTGTAACTGAAAAAACAACGCAGGTGAGAGTAAGCTTAAATTCTGTAATTGCTGGTAACGTGCTTGGTGATTCTCTACAAAACTCAACCACAGATCGTGCACCGCTAAGTCACTCATATGCTGTTGAGCATAATACCACTTCCATTCAAATGCATCGCCCAACGGAGCCGTGTCTTGCCAATGTGGTTCATGCTGTAAGAACTCATCCAAAATGGCCTGCTTGTTTTGGTCTTGATCCCACCCATTATTAAGCACCATACGCTGCTCTAAGCTCATTTTTAATGGCGCTTCGCTGTGAAACTGACTCGATAAGTACAAATGCACAGCACCAGGGATCAACATTGCAAATAACACCCAGCTACTCAAGTATGCCAAGCTATTCACCACACTGCTTTTCCCAAAGCTCATGATCAACCCAGCGGCTGAAAACCAGAACAACATGTATACACTGGTTGCTAGCAGTACTACCCAAAAAGCCGCATCAAAGGGTAAAGATAACAGCAACGCGGCACTTACGAGCAAGCTCAATACCAGTAACCAAATAACAGCAAACCGTAATGCAATTTGCTTACATACTTGACTAAATGCGCTCTTTGGTAATGCATTAAGAAGTCGCCAACGACCCGCATGTTGTTCATCCGAAATTAAAGTTACGGTCATGATCCCAATCACCAAAGGTAATAGATAGACCAGTACAAAACCTAAATCGAGCCCCCCCGTTCGTTGCTGAGAAGGGTTCACTGTCTCTCGATTAAATATTTGACTTTGTAGTGCAGTAGCACGAATTTTTGTTGCCACCATCGAAGATTGACTTTCTCCAACGAACAAAGCTGCCCAAGGACTTAACTGCCATTTCGTTGGCGCGCTGGCATAATAAGCCAATGAGCCTGCTTCCGGTAAAGATTCACGCTGAGTGACATGTTCACGCTCTTTTTGAAACACAATTTTCGATTTGTATTGATCAATACGAATGTTTTTATAGCCTTGCGCGCCTTGGTATATGGCAAACACCCCAGATATCACAAAAAGGATCAGCACCAACTTATTGATCTTGCCTGAGAAGAGTCTCATACATTCAAGTTTAAACAGTAGCATAAATCCTCCGCTGCATAACTTTGCTATTTAACGTGATAAACATAAGCACCACCACGCACAGCGGCAGTAACCATAACCAAGAAAAGGGGTTAAGCGACCAATTTAAATTAGGTGCTTGATAATGAAAGGGCTTAAATTCTTGCCAATAAGATTTATGTACCTTTTGGTCTCTGTCATTATGAAGGTGGATCTCATGCGTATGGAGCTTATTTAATTTTTGAATTCTTGCATAACGGTGCGCTTCAGCCTGTTGCTCAAAATCTAAAAAGTGCTTTGCATCAGTTCGGGTTAATGCCATCGAAAAATCGCGTACAAACAAATAAGGATTTAACCAATAGAATTGACGAATAAACTGCTGCTGAGCAGAGAACTGTGCGAGCTGCTTATTATAATGCTTATTGTGGATCTGCGCATTTAACTTTTCGCCCTCTTGCATCACCAACCCTTTATAATTGATAGGTAGCTCCTCAATAGAATCGACCCCGTATTTTTTCAACGTGTCAGCTCTAAATTGATTAAAGTATGGATCATCTGGATTATGACTATTACCCACCTTGCGGTTGTCTAGTTTTACCGTCAATTCAAAGTCATTTCGTTTTTGATGCGGATATTGATTATGAGCAAATTCAGCCAGCATACGCGGCATTAATATGGTCAATATAAACCATATAGACGTCAATAATACCAACGCTTGTTTTGGTTCTTTGACATAACTTGAAATGAGCAGTGTTAGGCCTATCCAAAATAAGCAATAGAGCAAATACACACCAAATAAAAGGAGTAGCCTAATAACCCCTTCAGAGGAAAATGCAGCGCCTGCATTCGTCGCCAACACCAATGAAAATATAAATACCGGTAAAATAAACAACACAGATAAAAACAAGTAACTGAGACTTTTACCTACGATGAGCGTTCTAAAAGACACCCCCATCGACATTAATTGTCGTAACGTGCCGCTCTTTTGCTCGCCACTAATACTGGCAAATCCTAAACCAATGATCAGTAGTGGCCAAATCGTTAACAATATATTGGCACTGCTTAGCTCTGAAAAGCGTAGCAATGTTCCGCCGTCTTGATCGTTGGCGAAATTGGCACTGTTTTGTTTATGTGCCTCTAAAAAAATACTGTCTCCTACCCATGCGTTAACGCCTAAATCAAAAAAGCTCAGTGCACTAGGTGGACGAAATGCAAAATGCCCAAAATGCGCCACGCGATGTGGGTGCCTATCAGGCTGGGCTTGCCACTGTTGCTCTACTAAAGTTTGCGCTGCGGTTTGGGTTTTCACACTGTGTTGAAATTGTTGCCAACCCGTATACAAAGCAACAGCCAATAGCAATTGGATCATGATGAAGAGTAGCCATAAGCTGGGGCTTTTGCGCTTACTGGCCAGCTCATGTCGAAATATCTTCATTACTTTTTTATTAATCATGTAGATGTACTTCCTGTATGAATACTTTCACAATCATGTAAGGTACTAATTAAACTCGATTAGCTCGCCTTTCGGACGACGCTTGTCCCTGAAATCAACTCATGATATTTATTTTCTAATGTGTTGATCGAAAGCTGCTTATTATCTAGCAATGTCAGAAGTTGCCCTTTATCCATAATGCCTATTTTATTGGCTAAGGTGTGCGCACAATAAAAGTCATGCGTTACCATCAAAATCGCGGCTCCCTTATTAGCCAGTTGCTCAATAATTTTTATAAACTCACGTGTCGCACTCGGATCAAGGCCTGAAGTCGGTTCATCTAGTAGCAACACTTTTGCTTGACGAATAATGGCAAAAGCAATCCCCACTTTTTGTCGCATGCCTTTCGAGTAACTTTTCAAAGAGTGTTTACGGGCACTTTGCTCCAACCCAGTTTCATCTAATGCAGCATTGATTTGCTCATCTGAAACTTGTAGACCCGATAAGCTGGCAAGATACTTTAAATTATCTATGGCATTAAACTCTTGATAAAGGTTAACTTGTTCTGGCAAGTAGACCAGTTTGTCTTTGCTGCTGTTATTACTATGAACGTCTGCGCCATCGATTAAGGCTTGACCACTGTCAGGGTGCAAAAAATTAAGGAATAAATTGAGCGTGGTGCTTTTACCGGCACCATTTGCGCCCAATAGACACATAATTTCACCCGGTGCCACCGTAAAATTCAGGTTATCGAGCACTTGTTTATCGGAAAATGATTTACTTAAATTTATGGCTTCTAACACAAAAACACTCCTTTAACGAAAAATCCGCTTGCAGCTAGGGTCATGTACGTTTGAAATTTAGTACATACACCTCTCGCTGAAGCGGGATCTTGGGAAAATGACCAACAATGTTTAGTTATAACATAACAACCGTTGTTTAAATAGAAACAATTTAAATTACATAGTAGGTACTAAAAAGCTAGCCGTGCCTGTGAAAGCACCGCCCTCAACGTGAATTTGCGCATTCTTATAATACACCAACCCCTCTGAAAGCTGTTTTTTACAATGCTTTGGAAAAAAGCCCTCAAACCGAACTGCTTCAGTGGTATTTATTGAGCGCTTAAATTTAATATCTAAATCACGTAAGTACACTTCCCCTGCTTTTTTCGTCATTTGGTTATCCCAGCAACCGTAAATAATGCCAAGCTGAGAAATCCAAATCATGGCGCTTTGTGCACTAAAGTGAAATTGACCATCACCTGGCATTTGAAAGTGTTCAACATCAATACGGCCATCGATATATCCAGGCTCTAGTGAGACAGAGCTAAATGACATTCTTTCTTCACGCCAGCCATTTTCTAAATAGTCTGACATATACGCACGCTGCTGATCTGAAGTAAGTTGAATCATAATGTGTTCCTTAACTTAATGAGTAGATGGGTTTGTTAACTGACTGTCTTCTTGCTCGACATGTTTGTGCATTAGCAGCGTATGTAATACTGCGGTTACTAGGCCAGTAGCCATTAAGCAATACCATGCTAATTGTTCGCTAATATCAGCAAGGTCAAATGCAAAACCAACGATACTGCTGCCCGCAATAAGCCCAATGCCAGCAAATAGGTAGAAAAACCCATAATGAGTGGCCACAGACTTGTTGTTTGCCAGATCAGATATCTGGCTCATAATAAAGGGAAAACTCACCATAGTACCGACAGTAAAAACGACTGCAAGTACACTCAATGGGACGTAATAAAGTAAGCCCGTTTGAAATGGCCAATTGGGTATTAAAGTAGCGAAAGATAAGCCCATTAATGCAATACCAATACTGATCCAGTGCTGTGGCGTTAACCAACGCTCACAGATTCTGGTCACTGGAAATTGTAAAAAAATAGAGATAATCGCACATAAGGTAAGTACCCACGCAACATCCTGTTGCGCACCCGCTTGATTAACAATATGAATTGGGATCGCAAACGAGATTTGATTGATGAGCATAAAATATCCCATCATAATGGCTGAAAACTTTAAAAACGCTCGGTTGCCAAGTACACCCGACACCATCGTTTTAATATTACTCTTTTCACCCGTACTAGAGACTGGCTTTGCGCTCTTTACTTTCGACGCGCTAGGTAATAAAACACAAAAAACAATGGTAAAAAGTAAAAATGGCAGCGCGGCTGCGGCGCATAAAATGTCGAACCCAACATTCAGAAGTAATAAGCCACACACAGGCCCTAAGAGCTCACCACCGTTTCGTGCAACCCCCACCAGCGAAAACATTTGTGCTCTGCTTAACATCTCTTGTTTAGCAAAATACGCTTGAGCTGCAGGGGTAAATAATGCACCAGCAAAGCCCGTTAAAAACGCCGCAAGAAATAGCATAGGGATAACATCTGCAAATAAAAATAAGCAAAAGCCAATCGCACGCAATAAGCAACCAATGACAATCAGTGGCTTCGCACCATATAAATCAGCGAGTAGCCCTCCGACTAAAAACAGACCTTGCTGACAAAATGAGCGAACGCCCAAAACAATACCAACCAAGGTGGCACTGAGCAGTAAATCTTGCTTTAAATAACCAGCCAGAAATGGGATCAGCATGTAAAAACCCAGATTAAAGATAAACGCCGCAGATAACATCCAACGGTATTGGCTACTGAGTTTTAAATAAGATGAAAAA
Source organism: Pseudoalteromonas aurantia (assembly GCF_005886875.1). GTDB lineage: Bacteria > Pseudomonadota > Gammaproteobacteria > Enterobacterales > Alteromonadaceae > Pseudoalteromonas > Pseudoalteromonas aurantia_A. Next base: position 56,359 of record NZ_PNBY01000053.1, read on the forward strand.
ATAGACATTGAGGTCACTCAGGCTTTTGAGCTATCAAAATAGAATGAAAATTATCTGCGTAAGTTTGTACTTTCAATTTTAGCTGAAATGGCAACAGAGCTTGTTCATTGGTACTTGGATAAAGCAATGTACGCAAATTATACGCAGTGCGAATGACTAAATGCGCACCAGGGCGCATGTTTTCAAATAAGTGCTGAATAATTTTGCCTTTGATTTTTTCATCACCCACCAAAGCAGCAAGCCATATTACATCATACTGGTCTAGCTGTTCTTGCACACATACGTCGTTGTGAATAAATGCCATTTGATTATCTGGCTGTAACGCGTCACACACAGATTTGCCTAATAACAAATCAGGTTGATTAATATCAAGGTTATCTACGGCTAACCCCGCATTAAACAAAGCCAAAGATGTCAGTGGTAAAGCGCCCGATCCAACCATAAGCACCCGATTCACAGCATCACTCGATAGTGAGTTAATCGCACTTATCTCAAGGGTTGTAGCTCGCTCATAATGCTGATAATACGGGTATTCTTGTGTTAATAGCGCGAGTGCATCTTCGCTTTCTACCAGTCGTTCTGCCCAGTGCCTTTCATACAAACTCGACGCCTGGCTAAACAGCTGCTGGATCCCAGGTTTAATGTCTTGAATTTGCGGTTGCGCCAACACATGTTCTGCAAATTCGCTGCCGTGTTCATTCGACAGTAAATCTAAAAATCCATGAAATTTAACCATGCTGTCTGGCGTGATTGAAAGTGCAGACATCGCTTTAATATTTTTGTACCCATCGGCTATCAAGTCCGCATGGGTAGTTACAGAGTGAGGTATGTTCATAAGTTAGTTGTTACTGCATTGTCCCTATTTTTATGTTATAACATAACCCATGAGTTACCTGTGTGTAAATTGGTTTTTATGATTATTTTCATTAATCTTAGTACCTTAAACCAGGTTGGTAACAATAAGTTTACTTTTAACATAAATTAGTAATAGAGACTTAGGCATGACAATTACAAAAAACACGTCATTTTTTATTCGCCACAAACGCGTTTGTATCCTGCTGTTGGTGTTGCTTAGCGGCGTTATCGCTTGTGTTGGGCTATTTACAATGGCAAGTGACACCGTACAACTTAATCCTGAAGTAGATACTCGGCCAAAAGTCTCTGCGCGTACAATTAGCCCTATTGATTATCAAACAACGCTTCGCCTATCTGGTGTGTTTAAGCCCGCAGAGCAGACTGATATTGCCTTCGAACTGTCAGGTAAAGTGGCGTCTTTGCATCCAAACTTTGTCGTAGGAGGCATTGTTAAACAAGGCGATTTACTCGCGACGCTGGATCCGTTTGATTATAAAACGCAAGTCTTAGAAAAACAGGCAAGCTTTGCCTTAGCACAAGCCCACTTATCTGAAGAGCTCGCCAAGGCTGAAGTCGCTAAAAAAGAATGGGCTAACCGTGCACATATCCCCGCTTTAGCCCTAAGAGAGCCACAAGTAGCGAGTGCACGAGCACAGCTAAAAGCAGCAAAAGCCAGTCTGTCTCTGGCTGAAAAAAATCTCTCTCGAACTCAGTATTTCGCGCCTTATGATGCCCTCATAGCAGCACGTAGCATAGGCCTTGGACAAGTTATTTCAAAAGGAGAGATGCTAGGACAAATCGTGAATTTAAGCTACGGAGAAATACATATTCCCATAGCTGGATTTGAACAACCCTTTATTCCTGCCCTCCCAGCAAATAACGTGCAAGTCCACAGTGACAATGTGCAACGACAAGGCATTTTAACTCGCCACACAGGTCAATTTAATGATGTAACAAGAATGGCTTACTACATCGTCAAGGTTGACGACCCCTATGCACTCAACAGCCAAGAAGCGCCACTCTATTTTGGCCAATTCCTGGCCGTAAATATACCAGGTAAAATCCTTAAAAATGTTATCAAGGTGCCTCAGGAGTGGATCAAAAACCAAACACTGTGGCTACTCAATACGGATGGCACCTTAGTAAAAAACTCAGTGACAGTAGTAAGAGAAGAGTACGGTTTTGCATTGCTTAACGCACCAACAGGGATCAACCACCAGATCGTTACTCAACTCCCTGAGTACCCTCAATCAGGCATGCAAGTTAAACGCTGGCCTCACGATACCCAGCTAGCCGAACGAGGAGACAAACAATGACCCAACAACATGGTTTTATCGCCTACTTTGTACGTCATCCTGTCGCGGCAAACTTATTAATGTTATTGATAGTATGTATGGGCGTATTGAGTTATCAAAGTATACAGCGACAAACCTTTCCAGTATCTGATAATCATAAAGTCACTATTCAAGCGACTCAGTTAGGGGCATCCGTTAAAGAGGTTGAAGAAAATATACTGTTAAAAATAGAGCAGGCCTTAAAACCTCAAATAGGAATAAAACGGGTATTGAGCAGCGCAACGCCATCACAGGCCAAAGTAGAAGTTGAGCTCAATAGCGGTGAAAACATTGCTGCTAGACTCGATGAAATAAAACTCAAGTTAGACAGTATTGCCAGCTTCCCAATTGCAATGGAGCCGCTACTTATTTTTGAAAATGCGCAACAGCAGCGTGCCCTCAGTATTGTGGTGTCAGGTTTGTCAGATCCCCGCTTACTTAAAAAGCTGGGGAATGAGATCAAAACAGAGCTATTACAGCTCAAAGACATTTCCCATGTTAACTTATCTGCAATGCCAAACTATGAAGTGTCTATTGAGATTTCACCAATAAAATTACGAGAATTCAGCCTTAGTTTGTCACAAGTAGTCCAAGCCATACAGTCCCATTCAGACAACCTGTCAGCAGGGCATATTAAAACTTCTAACGGTAATATTTATTTAAGATTAGAAGAACGTCGTTACCATGGCGATGACCTGTTAAATGTTCCTGTGGTTTCTGGCTTACTAGGTGAGACCATTCGTTTAAAAGACATTGCAACCATCAAAGATGGATTTACCGAAACCTTAGATGAAGGTCGGCTTAATGGCGAACGTGCCGTTTACATCATGGTCGATGCGTCAAAAGAGCAATCACTCACACACGTTGTTACCACCGCGCAAGCCTACCTAGATGAAAAACGCCGAACGCTACCCAGTGAAATTGAACTCTATGAGTTTGTTGATGTAACATTTTACTTAGAAGGCCGTTTAAACATGATGCTAGAGAACCTTGCTCAAGGTGCTATTTTAGTATTTATTCTGCTGGCTGTCTTTTTACGAACACGACTTGCGATTTGGGTGATGATTGGCCTGCCAGTCTCAATGCTTGGCGCTTTTTGGTTAATGCCATGGTTTGGCATCACGATTAACTTGGTGTCTTTATTTGCCTTTATTATGGTACTGGGCATCGTAGTTGATGATGCGATAGTCATAGGTGAAAGTGTCTGTGACCAAGTTGAAAGCCATGGCCATGACAACGAGCAAGTAATACTCGGCACGCATAAAGTGGCTATACCGGCCACATTTGGGGTGTTGACCACCATCGCTATATTTATGCCATTTATGTTAAGTACGGGACCCAACTCAGGGCAATTTATTGCTATCGCGGGAGTCTGTATTTTATGTTTACTGTTCAGCTTAGTAGAATCTAAATTGATCTTACCCGCGCACCTTGCCCACACTCGTATGCCTAGCCTTGCAAGCTCGCATTGGCGAGTGCGTTTTAATAACCGACTGCAACACCTATTAAACAGCCGCTTTAAACCAGTATTAACATCATGTATTCATCACCGATATGCCGTTATTTTAGCGTTTGTTTCACTGCTCGTTATAACTGTCTGTTTAATCGTTACGGGGTTAGTACGATTTGTGGCAGTACCCAAAGTGCCACACGACTTCCCTTCTATTAATATTCGAATGAACCAAAATGTTTCCGAAGCACAAACTTTGGCTGCCGTAAAAGAAATTGAAGCGATGATCCAGCGTGTGGAGCGTGACACCATTGCACAAACTAATCAGCCGATGATGAGAACGATGTACACCCGTATTGATCACCTAACTGAGGCTGAAATTGTGGTGCCATTGGTTGGAGAAGCAGACCGTCCGTTCGACACATTCGAACTCGCCAAGCGCTGGCAAGCTGAATTGCCAAACATACCGGGTGTGAAAAAGTTCACCATTGAGTCAGACGTTATTGATATTGCAGAAAAAGGAGATTTGGAATACCGGCTGTTTGCAGACGATATACAAACATTACAGCGTGCCAGCCAAGACTTTATTGCCCAGCTGACTCAAATAAAAGGCATACACAGTGTTTATTCTTCGATGGACAGCGCACAAACAGAATACAAAGTAAAACTCAAGCCCATTGCTTATCAGCTACAACTGGATGCGAAAACCGTCACAGAACAAGTCGCAGCTAAGTTTTACGGCCTTGAGCTGCAACGCGTTATGCGTGAAGGCCAAGAAGTCATATTTATGGTACGAGGCGCACGCACCGACAGAGAGAACATCAGCGCGTTGGCGCAAACCCTTATCACTTTGCCTAATGGCGAGCAGGTGTTCTTTGGTGATATTGCAAAGACCATCGAAACGCCAAGTGTCGCTAAAATAGACCGAGAGCAAGGCTTTCAGGTGGTGACTATCAGCGCGAACGTTGATGCACAACAAGCGCAGTTAAATACTGTATCGAACAAGATAGAAGCGAATATTCTACCTGCGGTGACGAGTCGTTATACTGGTGTGACAACTCAGCTCGGCAGCACTTTGTTAGATCAACGCAACGAACGCAGCCAAATGCTGACTTTTGCGTTAATTGGTTTGCTGGTAATTTACTTACTGCTGGCCTTACCCCTTAAAAGCTATGTGCAGCCATTGATTGTGATGTCGGTTATTCCATTTTCAGTGATTGGCGCTTTATGGGGGCATTTCTTGTTCGGTTACACATTAAGTATCATGTCAGTTTTTGGCATTGTGGCAGCTGCAGGTGTGGTAATAAATGATTCATTGGTCATGACTGATGTCATAAACCGAAATCGCACCAAGGGGGTTGCATTAAACGACGCCGTCGTACAAGCAAGCATTTCACGCTTTAGGGCAATCCTACTAACATCATTGACCACCTTTTTTGGGCTTGTCCCCATCATGTTCGAATCAAGCTTACAGGCACAATTTGTGATCCCGACCGCCATCTCTTTGAGCTTTTCAGTGCTCTTTGCAACGGTGGTAACCCTTATCATGGTGCCATGTTTATATGCAGTACTAGAAGATGTAAAACGCCTGCACTTACCCTTGATGAACAAGTCCAAAATACAAAACGCTTAGTCGTGGGTCAGTGTATAAAGTACACCTAGAAAAATATTAAAAAGAAGTGAGTATTAAAAAAAGTGATCAGCAACCATAAAATGAAGAAAACTAATAATTTAGAAAACTAGAAAATAAGAGCCCATAAAAAGACATGCCTTGGTAAACGAGTTACCAAGGCATGGTTATATTAGAACTTATAAATTAGAACTTATAAGCGGCTGAAAGTAGCACCTTACGTGGCTCACCCGGCTGAACCCACATTTGCGTATACGAGTTAGTATAGTGTGTGCGGTCAAACGCATTGTGTACTTGCGCTTTTACGGTCCACGCTTTATTTACGTCGTATTTAGCGAACATGTTAAATACCACATACGACGGCAAGTAAAAATCACTGCCACGTTGACCTAAACGTTCATCAACATACTGGAAACCCAAACCTGCTGATAGGTCATTACCATACACGGTGTAATGTTGACTCAGTTGTAAGCTCGCTGAATGCTCAGGAATATTTAATAAATCATCACCCGCTTTAATACCCACATAAAGACCAGTATCTAAGGCATCCTTTTCAACTTGAGCATCTAAGTAAGTATATGAAAAACGAATTTCAGCATCTGCAGGTAACTGGCCGGCAATATCTAATTCAATACCACGGCTACTTGCTTCACCAATCGCGGTTTCAAATCCTAAGTTTTGCATATCAGCCACAATAATATTGGTCTGCTCACTATCAAAATACGCAAGAGTAATATCTAATGCATTATCTAATAATGACCACTTAGTACCAAGTTCAATAGACTCAGTTTGGTTCGGCTCAAAGCCATTGCCTTGATAGTCAGCACCAAAGTTTAAGCGGTAGCCTTCACCATACGTTGAGTATAAAGAAAAGTTATCAGTGAACTGATAAACCAAACCTAACTGCGGGCTAAAGTGTTGCTCAGACTGTTCAAGCGTCATATTACGCACTTTGTCATTCGTTGTTTGCTTTAGCCAATCAAAACGGCCACCCACACGTATTTGTAATGAATCAGTCAAGGCAATTTGGTCTTGAATATACAAACCTGTTGCTGATTGATTTTGCTGGCGAACAATCACCGGCATTGGCGTTGGCGGTGTATGCAGCCCATATACAGGGTTATGAACATTCAGTGCGTACAACTGCGCATCAGTTGGATTAGTACTAAGTTTAGGTGCACGTGCTACGCGGTAATCTCTATCAAACTCAAATCGGTCATAGTCCACACCCGCAATAATATTATGCTTAAAGCCACCTGCTTCAATATCACCTGCGATTTCAAAGCGCGCGACATATTGGTCTGTATCATAGGCCCTTTCTCTGTGCTGACGAGTCAATGTTTGACCATCATAGAACAGCTTTTGACGTGAAGGTGACATATCGGCATCACTTGATAGACTGTCTAATTCAGTTTGCCTAAAGGCCACAGCAGAACTCAACTGCCATACCGAATTTAGGTCATATAGCCATTGTAATTGATGTCCGTGCACCATTGTCGTGGTAGGGCCATCACCTGGTTCACCTAAAAAACGCTCAATAGGCATAAAATCAAAGTTACCGCCGGGTGCAATAACACCTCGGTCAAATGGGATCTCTTGCTCGGCATATTCTAATTCATATGTCCAAGTAGAGCGGTCACTTTGGTCGAATAAAAATGAGGCAGTAATCCCTTGTTTTTGTGTTTCAATGGTGTCTCTAAAGCTATCTTCTTGCTGATAAAAACCAATAAAACGACCCGCTAAATTATCAGCTATGACCGTATTAACATCGGCTTCTACACGCTGATGTTTGCGACTACCTAAGGTTAATTCTAATTCACTTGATGACTCAAAAGTTGGTTTTTTAGTTACCAAATTAATTGACCCACCCGGCTCACCACGGCCAAATAACGCCGCTTTTGGCCCTTTGAGTATTTCAACACGTTCGATACCAGATGCATCTCTTGGTCCAGAAAAACCACGACCTGCGTTAAAACCATTCACTAAATAGCCGCTGGGTACATTCTCATCACCAAAAAAACCGCGAATGGCAAAGCTATCCCACAGCCCTCCTAAACTATTTTGACGGCTTACTGACGCCGATAAATCTAGAACCTGTGTTAATCCAGTCAAACCGGTATTTTCAATTAGATCAGCATCAAGTTCGAGAATCGCTTCTGGTGATTGTAAATGGGTAAAATCGCCACGGTAAGCTTGGCGCTCACCGGTTACTTCTATTTTCTCTACGTCTGAATCTTGAGAGTTTTGAGCTGCGTGAGAAGAAAAAGCCGCAGCCAATGAAAGAGATAATACGCTTAAACGACAAGCATAAACTAAGGGTGTCATTATCAATCCTTTATTTTTGATATGTTATAACGTTTTGGGTACTTTACCATGAGTATAAGAAGCTGTTAAGAATTAATCCGCTTTACTGAATAAATCACAAACCTCTTGAAATAGAATAAATATTTGGCAATGTCAGAAGCTATACCAGCTCAATTGGCGATATTTCGGTTAAGCTGTCACCTTTAACAATCGCCACAAAAACCGCTCGATACTGCACTGCCCTTTCAAGAATAAAAAGATATGCAATAATACTTAGCCCGCTTCAACCGAAATAAAGCCGTGTTATTCAACATAAATCGATGTAACTCAAGCATTTGTGCTAAACTATAAGAAACATTCAACTCAGGAGGCAGTTACCAAGAGTGAGTAGAGCAAAGCTAAGCCAAGATGAGAATCTATCCTTCAAGATCAACTATCAACTTCTTCCTAAAGAAACCAATCAACTCGACCTGTATTTTTCAATCCCGACAGACATGGGGATCAATGCTGATACACTTAATGAAGTTGATTTCTTTAACGCCAATATAAAGTCACACAGTGCTTATTACTCTGAGCAGCTGCATTTACCCTTGGTTCAAAGTCGCTTTATAAGCCAAAACAAACGAGAAAAAACCGGCTACCGACTCAACCTAAACCTATTTTGCTACCAGCTCAGGATCGCGCTTGATGCCGACGTAAAAGCCACACTGCAACTTAAAGAACCCGACGAATTCTTCCCAGCAGCTGCTTTATTGGTAGAACAAACAGAGCGCTTACTTAAAAATTTAAGGCGCTACACGCCACCTGATAACAAGCTCAAACCCTACTTTCAAAATGCCGACAACTACCTGAGCTGGCATACCGAGCAAACATTCCTAAAGTTACTGTCTGGAGGTCCAAAATCGAGTGAATTTAATGATGAGCGCGCCACGTTGATTGGTTTTTGTCAGCAAGAAAGCCAATATCGCACTGAACAAACATATAACTCGCAAGTAACATTAGACGATCCAAATCGCATCACCAATAAAATGAAGTTACTCGAACGGCTGATTGAATATGGGGTGGTATTTAATAAACAAACCACTGATTTAACCTTAAATTTAAAACGATTAGTTAAAGGGCTCGTAACCGGTGTGATCATGGCATTTGTGATGTTTATTGTGCTTAATGCCCGCTCTAATTTTCAAGAAGTCACTGTTGCTCTTATTGTCCTACTGGGGGTTATTTACGGGTTAAGAGAAACATTCAAAGAAGACTTAACCCAATGGGCATGGCGCAGGATCCAGCGAAAACGTCCTAAATGGCGTAATAAGTTTAAAAACTCAGTAAACGACGATATCGTCTGCACACAAACCATTTGGCTTGAACACATTCGTAAAAAAGACGTACCTCCTGACGTAAATAAATTACTCAAACAGCGCAGACAGCAAAATAAACAAGCAGCGCATTTAATGCACTTTTGCAGTAAAAATCAGGTTCATGTCAGTGAGTTTTTACCCGGGTATGAGGAGGTACAGCAGCGTATTACTTTTAACATGGCGTCATTTGTTCGCTACCTTAAAAAAGGGGCTGGAAAGCTCTATGCTTTGGAAGGCCAAAAAATATCAAAAAAGTCAGTAGAACGGCGCTACCAAATTAACCTTGTACTACGTTTTTCAACCGACCACAGCACACAAATAGAACGCTACAAACTGACCATGAACCGTTCTGAAATTGTTGCGATAGAGCTGATGGATGAGGCTGCTACAGAGTAATTCATTCAAGAAGCAGTCACGTGACACTGACAAGCGTCAATCATAGATTAGTGCCAAAAACCTCTGACTGACTCGCTGAAAGTCGGCGGAAAAAAGTGCCACCGTTTAAAGCTAGTAAACGGGTAAAGTTATCAATTCTATAAGGTAAAAATACTGTACCGGCCCTATTAAGTCACACTTAAAAAACTTGATCGCAACCTTTAATTAACATACATTTGTTGTGTTTTGTTCAAAAACACAACAACTAAAATTAAAGGATAACAACTTATGATACCGTGTAAAGTTCGTAAGGCCGTGCTTCCTGCATGTGCATTACTTTTGTCATCAGCGACTTTTGCTGGTGTATTAGACGCTTCAGCGCAAAAAACAGACATCGCTAAAATTGTCTCTCATCAGCTATCGCTTAATGCGGGGCACGCTGGGATCACCACCCAAGATGTTAAAGAGCATATTATTAATCACCCTGATGCACAGTTTATTAAAATAAACTTTGCTCAGTTGTCGTTACCTGAAGGCGCATACATTGAAGTCAGTAATTTAGAAGGCACAGAAAGCTATCGTTACGATCACAGTGACAGCGATGTCATTGCAGCAATGTCAGTATCATCCGATACAGTAAAAGTCACTTTAGTTTCGCCTAGCTCAGTACAGTGGAGCGAAAATCATGGTGTTGAAATACAAGATTTCTATGCCGGCTTCTCTGATTTTGAATTGGCTGAACGCGCCGCTATGTTTGAAAGGGGTGATATTCAGCCTAACTCAACTTGCGGTGTTAACGAGCGCCAAGACGTTGCCTGTTGGGAAACATCTCATCCTGTGGAGCATGAGCGTAGTCGCCCAGTTGCACGCCTGCTCATTGGGGGCCGTAGCCTGTGTACAGCATGGCGTGTTGGTGCCGACAACCATATGTTTACCAACAATCACTGCTTTAGTCGTGCAGCAGAGACCAAAAATGTCGAAGTGTGGTTTAATTACCAGCGCACAGGCTGTGGTACTGGCACAACCAATAGCACAGTGAAAGTAAACGGCGATCAGCTTTTGGCCACCGATTATGCGCTAGATTACACCTTATTTACTGTGCAAGAGTTTGAAAAAATTAAACAGTTTGGTCACTTTGGGTTAGATACTAATGCACAGAATCAAGGCGAGCGTATCTACATCCCTCAGCACGGTGCAGGTAACCCGAAAGAGTTAGCAATTGAAAGTGACTTAAACGCAAATGGACTGTGTCAGATTGACCAAACCGTCACAGAGGGTCGTGGCAGTAATACCGACATGGGTTATAAATGTGACACCATAGGTGGCTCTTCAGGTTCACCTGTACTGTCGGCAAAAAATAACAATGTAATTGCTTTACACCATTATGGTAATAGCACGCAGTGTACAACTAAATTAAACCGCGGCACACGTATCGAGTTAATTTGGCCACAAGTAGCCACCCATTTTGGTGGTGTATTACCAATAGGAGATAATGGTAACTCAGGTAATAACCCACCAGTTGCTCAGATTACGACACAGTGTTCAGAATTAACATGTCGCTTTGATTCAAGTGGCTCGTCTGACTCTGACGGTAATATTGTCGCAACCACGTGGAATTTTGGTGATGGTACAACAAGCACGACGGCTGGTTTAGTCACACATACTTATCAGCAAGCCGGGAAATATAACGTCTCGTTGGTCGTTACAGATAACGACAACGCACAAGACAGTGCTGTAGTTGAGGTGACAGTCACAGCAACGGGTAACCAAGCGCCTGTTGCTGACTTCTCATATGCAGCTAATGGCCTGACAGTGAACTTTACCGATGCTTCAACAGATGACTCAGGCGTTATCGGGTATTTATGGGCGTTTGGTGATGGTAATAGCAGCCAAGTGCAAAACCCATCTCATGCCTATGTTGCAGCAGGTACTTACCCTGTGACACTCACAGTGACCGATGCACAAGGTGAGCAATCCACTAAATCACGTTCAGTTGTCGTTACTGATAGCAACTGTAATGTTGGCGCATGGGATAGTTCAACGGTTTACCTCAAAGGCGACCAAGCGTCTCAAAATGGCAGTGTTTATGAAGCGAAATGGTGGACACAAGCTCAGTCTCCAGCAGATTACTCATCTACATGGGCTGTGTGGAAGTGGCTAAGAAACTGTAATTAAGCGATCTAAACCAATCCGTTTGAACCAAGTTAAGGTACTAACCTTAACTTGGTTACAGCTCTACATCGTTTCGCGCAAGAATATTTAGCTGCTCAAGAGCAAATATTACTGCCTTCAGTAAAATGTAAGTACATGGGTAAAACCAAAATACGACCTCCAAAACTCGTCAAAATATTACAAAGTTCGGTATAGTCTTCCTTGGATAAATACAAAATGGATGTTGAACTGGAAACATCTGTAGGAAAAATATTCATTGAAGTTAAAGTCACCGCTGACTGTAGCGGCGAGAAAGTAAGTTATATAAAAAGCAACAAAGTACCAACGTTAGAAATCGACCTATCTCAATTTCTTGAGCAACCCCCGGGTATATGTCAGAGCAACGCTTTATTGCAAATGGGTCAAACGTCAAACAGTGGCAGCGACGAAATGAAAAAACGAGATAGTTTATTCTACCCCGCCAGAGTTATTTTGTTTGACATACCGGGAGTGTCCATATATGTCTGATATGTCAGATG
>NZ_PNBY01000054.1 GCF_005886875.1 Pseudoalteromonas aurantia
TTATTTAGGAAACAACGCCATTAGGTTGTCAAGTAATGACAAATAACTGTGGTTGAAATAGAGGTTATTGTGAAAAATAAAACCTAAGGTGGTCTTTTTGTGTGATTAAATTCAGATTTATTGGTTCTCTATGATTGGTTTTTGTGTGGTGTAGAGTGGTTTTAGCCGAGCACCCATTAACTTAATTAATAAAGTGCAAAGTAGTAGAATAGTTAAGCTCTAAATGTTGCCTATTTCTATACAGCCCTTTTTAGCTCTTTTTCATGAGAAACAACCATTGCAACCAATGTAAAGATAATTAGGGACATACCGATATATATTAAATTTTCGTAGTGAGTATAGAACACCGATAGAAACGTGTAGTTGTATTTCTCGTCTATATAAAAGTCTATAAGGTGTAAGGTAACAATGGTTGCGAAGTATATATAAATTAATGGAATAACTCTTACAAGGTTCGAGAGCCGTGGATTTTCCGCGTAATGCCAATGGTTTTTTTTAATTATATAGGTAAATATAGAGTAGCCTAAGATACTGAACGCTATTTGAAACATATAATAAATTACTGAAACTTTTAGCTGGTCATTAATAAGGTTTGAGAGGAAAGCCTCAAAATAGCTGAGGGAGTTAAATTCTAGAGTGTATAGTGTGATTGCTATAAGTGAAATTTGTAAAATGCTTTTTTGTTTCCTAATTGCTCCGTATAATGCACAGGAAGACAGAGTTCCAACATAAAAGACGCTTGCTATATATGGAGATATTATAGTTAGAGTAAATAAAAGAAATAGACTTTCTTTTGTACTTCTAACCTGTGCAGCCAGTGGTTTTAAATCAATTTTACAGACTGATAGCCACCTAAAAAGTTGACTGGCTTTTGGTTCGCACACTCCTTGCTCATAATTGATGATTGTACGCCTATCGCAATCGAGCTTTTTGGCCATATCGGTTTGTGAGATACCCGCATTTTTTCTGACTGATTTTAGGTCATTTCCGTCTAGCATTGAGAGTTACCATTTTTCAACTCTTTTTCATGGCGTATTATCATGGCTATGAGTAGCCAGATTGTTACAACCATAGCTGCATACATCAACTTCACGAAAGATTCATAGATGAATGATAGGTATGTCATTTTGTAGTTATAGTCAATAGTATAATCAATAGTAGTAAGTATAAGTATGGTTGTATGATATACGTAAATCCATGCAGCTATATTATCAAAAAGTGTCTTCGTTGCTTTCATTGATTTAAATAAATATTGAGATATTTTTAACCGATTTTTAAAAGAGAAAGCAGCAATAATGCTTGTACATATTTGAAATATAAAATGTGAATTAGCGATCACATACTTTGAAGCTCCTAATGATTTTAATTCGGAGGTTATCAGTGTCGTAATAATGTACTCAAATGTATAAATTACACAAAAAATTATTGCCATCTGAGTTATATTAACGGATTTCCGGAACAACCCATAGAGCACGCATAAAGCGATAACTCCAACGTAACCAGCACTTACTATTTCTGGAGAAATAAATGGCAGTGCAAAGAGTACGAAAATTGATTCTTTGAAGTGTTGGAGTTGACTTGCCAGTGGCTTTAAATCAATTTTACAGACTGATAACCACCTAAAAAGTTGACTGGCTTTTGGTTCGCACACTCCTTGCTCATAATTGATGATTGTGCGCCTATCGCAATCGAGCTTTTTGGCCATATCGGTTTGTGAGATACCCGCATTTTTTCTGACTGATTTTAGGTCATTTCCGTCTAGCATTTTTTAACCTAATTGAAGTTTTTATTTTTTAAGCTTACCATAATCGATGATGCCAAAACGGACAATGTGAAAATCCACCCAATGTAAATTAAAGATTCATAGTTATTATATATAACACTTAATCTAGGGGTGCTACCTGAGCTACGCAACAAGCTTTCAATAAGTGCTAGGGAAGTAATAGAAGTGTAATACAAGAAAATATATGAAATTAGTAAGTCGTTTATCTTTTCAAAGATAGCACTTGAGCAGTAGTTGTTCGCGATTTTCGTTGATTTTGATTTCTCCCTAAACAAGAAGAAAAATGATGTGTTTAAAGTTATTTGAATTATGTAAAAATAAATGTCATATGAAATGTAATTTGCAACTTCTGGTGGGTATAATGATTCAATATATCCCATAGCAAATAAAATAAAGCCCATTGCATTTATCATAATTAGTGAGATGGAGGTTAGAGCTAACTCCTTCCTTTTAATTGCAATAGAAAATATTAGCGCGATAAATAAGGTCGATATATAAATTGGGCTTACAATGTTAGGATTGAAATATGATACGGTGAGTATTAATAAAGAAATGTTTTTTACTTTATTTATTTGTTCTAAAATAGGGCTTACATTTATCTTACAAAGAGAGAGCCAGTTGAGTAGTCGCTTTACTTTGGGCTCTGATGTACCTTGTTCATAGTTAATGATTGTTCGTCTATCGCAACCTAGCTTTTTTGCCATATCAATTTGCGAAATACCCGCGTTTTCTCTAATGGCTTTTAAGTCACTACCGCTAAGCATAAGTAATTCCAACTATTTACATGGCTTTATTGTACAGTAAATGGGGATTAATAGCGTGTTTCTTTATCGGTTTTAGTTTGTTTTTATTGAACTATTTATGGCGTTAGGGGGGGTCTAAGCCTTCTTAGCTCTTTTTCATGAGAGGCAACCATTGCAGCCAGTGTAAAGATAATTAGGGACATACCGATATATACCAAATGCTCATAATAGGTATAGAACATAGATAAAAACGTGTAGCTGTATTTGTTATTTATGTAAAAATCAATGAGGTGTACAGTTGTAATGATCGAATTGTATATGTAAATTTTAGGTAGTGCTTTTTCTAATAACGATAGCTTTAGGTTTTCTATGTGAATTTGATGGCGTTTTTTAATTCTATAAGAGAAAATGTAATAGCCTGCCATGCTAAAAGTTATTTGGAAGGAATAATAAAATATAGCTATGATTAGGTCGTCCGTAGTCAAGCTTGATATGAAACTGTCGAAATAACCAATAGATATAAATTCAAACGTGCATAGGGACGCTATAATAAAAGCAATGCAAGAGATGTTTTCCTCTCTTCGAATTAATCCATATATGGAGAATGATATAAGAGCTGAAATGTAAAAGTAAATTATTATATAGGGTGATATAATGACTAAGGAAAGAAAAATTAATATACTTTCTTTTATATTGCGAAGCTGTGCTGCCAGTGGCTTTAAATCAATCTTACAGACATCTAACCACCTAAAAAGTTGACTGGCTTTTGGCTCACACACTCCTTGCTCATAATTGATGATTGTACGCCTATCGCAATTGAGCTTTTTGGCCATATCGGTTTGTGAGATACCCGCATTTTTTCTGACTGATTTAAGATCGCTGCCGTCTAGCATTACCTATTCTATATTTTTAGTTTGTTTTTTAAGTCTTTTTCATGGCAGATCAACATTGATAATAAAATACCTAATATTACTGACATTCCTGCATATATGAATTTTTCATAGTGGTCATAAATAAAGTTTAACAAGTTTATTTCTAGATTGAATTTACTGAAGCTGTATAATATTGCTAAGGTACAGATGGTAGAAAAGTAAATATATACCCAAACTAACACCCCATCGAAAGCCGTGGTAAGTATTTCATCTGATTTTGATATGGCTCTTGATATCTGAACCCTGAGAAGAAAACATATTAATGATAGTACGCTAATTAGCAGTTGAGCACCAAAGGCCGTATAAAAAAAGGCCTCTTCACTTGGTTTACTTTCATACAGTACAGGAATAATAAAGTGGAAGATACAAAACTCTATAGTGTAGATTATTGTAATAATCGAAGCTATGTGTGTAAGGTTTATATTTTTTCTAACATAGCCATAAATCGCAAATGAGCCCAGTGTTGAAATATAGATTATTGTTGTTATATCTGGATTGTTTAGGATGCTATAGAATATGGCTGTGAAAACAATGGTGTAAATAATTATTGTCGAATTTTTCATGGCTTATTTTTCATCGGTTTCTTTATTTTTACTAATTTTTTTAATGTGTCTGAAGTAGCCATAGATGAAGGCTTGTAGGGAATTGCGCCTCCAGATACAATGATACATTTTTTACGTGCAAGTAACTTCATCTTCAATGCCTTTAACTTAAAAATCATTCTTTATCGGCTTTACATTAACCCTGTCAAAAATGAGATGTTAAATTACTGATCAATTATTGGTTTACTTCAGATTGAACCAGTAGTTAGATATCTCTTTTTTGTGACAATTATAATCTACATTATAGCCTTAATTTCATCTTCATAAGTAGATAAGCGCTTTTTATAACTTAGCATTATCATGTTATTCACCATTTAACTTGTCTCTTATACTAGCTATTTGGTTGATTACAGGCTTCACGTCTACCCGACAAATTACTAACCATTTAAAAAGTTGCCCCATCTTGGGCTCGCCAACGCCTAACTCATAGTTAATGATGGTCTTTCTATCACAACTGAGTTTGCTTGCCATTTGTGCTTGTGTAATACCGGCCTGAGTACGCATGGCCTTAAGGTCATCACCATTGATCACATCCTATCCTTAATATATAGATGGAAAGGTTATTTTAATTATATTTAACGTAAATATAACATTGAGATCACTTAATGTAAACCTTGGTGTATATGATAATATTTATAATGTAATTAGTGAAGTACTTGTTGATATTTTGGTGCGATAAATTTGGGTTTTTATCATTATTAATGGTCGCTGGTTGGTTTGTATTGGGGTTTTTGGTGATTGGTATTGAGTAATTGGACCCTGACCTTCGTCAGGGCGACGAAAAGAGGGGGGGTGGGAGGTTGAAACAGGGCTGACCGCACACAGGTTTGATTTGGGTGCCTGTATTTGAGGTGGATCCTGACCTGCGTCAGGAAGACGAAAGTAGCGTCATGATTACGTAAATGGCGTCATGATTACGTAAATGGCGTCATGATTAGGTGAATGGCCTCACGAGACGAAATTGGTTTGTTAGGTTTAGTGTTTTTTTATTCGTCTCCCTGAATTCATTTCAGGGTCCACCTTCTTTTTATTATTCGTTATGGAGGAACTGCTAGGTATGGGCCCTGGTCAGCGTCAGGGCGACGAAAGAGTGTTGTTTAGTTTGGGTGCTATTACTTGTATGGGCCCTGACCTACATCAGGGAGATGAAAGAGTGTTGTGGGTTTAGGTGGTGTGACTTGTATGGGCCCTGACCTGCGTCAGGGAGACGAAAGAGTGTTGTGGGTTTGGGTGGTTTGATTTGTATGGGCCCTGACCTGCGTCAGGGAGACGAAAGAGGGGCTTGGGTTTAGGTGGTGTGACTTGTATGGGCCCTGACCTGCGTCAGGGAGACGAAAGAGTGTTGTGGGTTTGGGTGGTTTGATTTGTATGGGCCCTGACCTGCGTCAGGGAGACGAAAGAGGAGGGGTTGGTTTGGGTGGTGTGATTTGTAAGGGCCCTGACCTTCGTCAGGGAGACGAAAGAGGGGCAAGGAGATTGAAGTGGGGGGAAGGAAGGTCAGGGTATTGAGACGAAAGTGGGATCAGGGGTACAAAAGCAGGGAGGCGGAATTAGGTGTCTTTAATAATGTCGTAGTGGGTTTGGATGAGACTGTCTTTTATTTGTCTCCCTGAATTCATTTCAGGGTCCCTTGTTTTGAGGTAAATAGACATTACAAAAGTAAAGAGTTGATACTTTTTATTATCTTTTTTTACATGTGGGGAGATTTTTCCACACAACCTAGTTGATTATTGTTAACAGTTGGTACTCATAGTAAAAAGGATAGGTCATTGATGACAAGTTTATTACCACTGGACGTGGCTTCGGAGTCACTGCATAAATTAGGGTTAAAAGATGTTACTAAATACTCTATTGCTACAAAAAAATTGTACATTAAGCACGTTTTTATTAAAAACTTAGACAGTAATTTAGTAAAACCAAAGTTAACTTATACTGATTTGGAGTTTTTCAGAACCACTAACGCAGTGGACGGTTATTGCTATGTATTGGTGTATGTGTTTAACAAACGGCGTAAGAAGTTTGATATGGCGTTTTTTTTAGAAGATGCAGAAGCAATTAAAGGTATAGATACCCTCGAAGCTAAAAAAAGAATGACTGATTTATATTCTATCTCACGTAACATTCGAGGTGCTTTGTTAGGTCAATTTTAGTTTGCAAATGTGATTGACCACTGTTCTATGTAATTTGCACGGCACTTGCCCTGTTTCTCATTCAAAAGGGTGTATTGTCTCTCCTGCGACATTATGTCACACGCTCACTGCGTTAATTCGAATTATACTCTCCCTTATCTTTCTGATATAAAAATAATAATATGATCAAGTCGTTGCTTGTTTGGCATAGGCATTTTGCCTTATTGTGCGTTATTCCTTTTGTTGTTTGGGCTTTGAGTGGCTTGTTGCACCCTGCAATGTCGCATTTTGCCAAAGCTGAACGGCTTAACACCCCATTTATTAAAGTTCCCAATCATATTTCTGCGGTAGCAGTACCTTTAAAATCGGTTTTAGTTGCCCATAACATCACGGCTTTTAGCCATGCAAGGGTGATTGAATATAATGCGGCCTATTATTATCAAGTGGCGGTTGCGCATGCTCCCTTACCACACATTTATTACTTCTCAGTGAAAACGGGCTTAATAAATAGCGCTTTAAATGACGAACGTTATGCACTTTATTTGGCGCAATCATGGGCTGAACAGGCCGTTTTAGGTACTGAGTTAATTAACGAATTTAGCCCTGAATATGCTGAAATTAACCGTATACTGCCTGTTCATCGCGTTACCTTACAAAACCAAAACCGATTGTATGTTGATACGTTAAGCAGCCGCATTGCAGCACATAATACGCCACTGCGAGAAAGTTTGTCTTATTGGTTTAAGCAATTACATACCTTTGAATTTATTGGCGAGCGACACAGCCTATGGCGCATGATCCCGATGTTGGCAATTTCATTGCTAGTATTTGGCACTGGGGTGTTTGGTTTAGTAAGTTATGCCCTGCTATGGCGTCGTTTAAAAAGTAAACGTGTTAACACGCCAGTGCTGCATCGTTCATTGGGTGTTGTATTAAGCGTATGTATGTTGGGGTTTGCAAGCAGCAGTATTCATATATTAGTTGATAAGTTTTTTCCTGAGACGTTTAGAGCGTTGTCGCCTGGTAACGCTATCTTTACTGACCGGCTAAACCACGATCCATTAAAAGATGTGTTTGACTCTAACGGCGACAATTTTCAACTGGTGGCGGTGGGTGAGCAAGTTGTGACACAAGTGGCCAAACAGGCGTATTCACGAAAAAAGCCGATAGTCGACTTTAGTTATTGGCAAAATTTAGCGGTAAATATAACGAGCGTAGACGTTGCTCTGGCTCAGTTACAGCGTCAACTTAATGTGAGTGGTAAGGTGCTCAGTTGGCAAAAAATTGATAAATTTGGTCAAACTTATGGGTTTATAAACAAGCGATTACCTGTTATTCAAATGCGCTTTGTGAATGCTCCTGATGTGCTTTACAGTGTTGAGCCACACACTGGGTTTATTGCTAACATAGAGACAAATTGGCAAAGCGGACGTAGTTGGCATTTTGGTTACTTACATAAGTACCACTTTTTAAACCCGCTAGGCCGAGAAGTTCGAGACGCGATCGTCACCGGTATTATTATTGGCTTGGTATTAACCGCGTTATTTGGTGTTCGTTTATATATTGGCCGACGTAGGCGAAAAAAAAGTGCGATTGTGCGTCGTGGTGTATTGTCGTCGGGCCGTGATGTGGAAAGCCACTCATTAAAAAATTATTAAAAAATAACTTAGGAATATCTAGAATGAAGCAGCGTTTTTGCTACTCACTTATCTCATTGTCTATTTTATCCGCGTGTTCAATCAACGCTCACGCGAACGATGATAATGCGATGGCTGGTATAGAGCAGATCACCGTTACATCGAGCCGTACGGCTAAATTAAATACCCAGTTAGCGCTCAGTATAGGCAGCGTGTCGGAAGAGGCATTAAATAATGACAATAGCCAACATCTGTCAGATTCTTTGCAAACTATCTCGGGTGTATTGTTAAACCAGTTGTCGGGTGGGCAAGGGCATAACGCGGCTATTCGTATGCCCATTAATTACGGCGGCTATACCTTGTATTTACAAGACAATGTGCCTTTACAGTCGGCGGCTTTTTATAATCACAATGCGCTCTGGTGGGCGAGCAGCAATTCGTCTTTGTCGCGCTTAGAAGTAATGAAAGGGGCGGGCACAAGCTTGTATGGCTCGGGCGCAGTGGCTGCAACAGTTAATGTACTATCTGCGCCGGTTGACTCGAACAAAAATGCGGTAGGGCTAACCCTTGGCGAAGCTGGTTATGAGCGTTATCAAGGCAGTATTACTGAACACTTTAGTGAAAATAATGGTGTGCGAGTGTCGGGTGCGTATTTAAATAACGATGGGTGGCGTGACAACAGCAGTGTAGAAAAAACAGAGCTTAATCTGCTACATGAAGTGAGTTTTTCTGATAAGCATCAGCTTAAAACCAGTGTGATGACGTCAAGCCTTGACCAACAAATGCTGGATGCACTTACTGAAGATGAGTTTAACGATGACCCGTCGCAATCTGGATTACCCTTAGAAGTCGTCAATATTGACCCTCGCCGTAAAACTGATTACACGCGTATTAGCTCGGAGTATCAATATCATGGCGACGGTGTGTTTGCGTCGGTTATTCCTTATGCGCGCTACAGAAGCAATGATTATATTGCGACGTGGCAACCCAATATGCCGCAAGTTGAATCGAGCGTAAAAACGGTTGGTATATTGGCACTGGCTAACTTTTCGCACAGTGATGGGTTTGATACCACCATAGGTATTGATGTAGAAAGCGCCAAAGGCGATGCACTTTCGTATCAAGCTGCCACGCGTACAACCACTGGCTGGGGGGCTGCAACTTATCCTAAAGGGCATGTATTTTATAATGATGAGACCCGTTTTCGGGGAATTGCACCTTATATTCAACATAATGGTGTAATAACAAAACAGCTTAGTTATAGCTTTGGGCTTAGGTACGATAATAATGAATATGAGTTTAAGAATAGCCTACCCACTTATGACGATGATGGCTTTGGCAATCGCTCGATCGCGAATAGAACAGATACATTCGACCATTTAAGCCCCAAGGCGAGCTTAAATTATGAGTTGAATGATATCAGCAATGTTTATGTGCGTTTTGCGAATGCGATCCGTATTCCAACCGCGTCTGAGTTATATCATTTAAAAACCAAAGAAACGAGTGCGCAATTGAGTGCGTTAAATGAAGAGACCTCTGATACATACGAAGTGGGGTATAAGGTATATTTTGATGCGCTGAGCATCGAGCTGGCGTATTATTTTATGGCAGTTGACGATGCAATCGTTACCGTTTATGACGATTTTGGCGCCTCTTATCGGGTGAATGCTGCGCGTGTTAAACACAGCGGCATTGAGCTTGGTGTTAACTATGACGTCTCCAAGTCGGTGGCTGTTGCGTTTGCTTATAGTCAATCAGAGCATGAATTTGACCATTACATACAAGACCAAGGGCGTATTGACCGTAACACGCAACGCAGTAAAGCGCTGGATTTATCTGGGAATAGTTTACAAATGGCGCCTGACTATGTGGCTAATTTACGGTTGAATTATAACAGTGATGTATTCGATGGATTAAATGTGGTTGCTGAAATACAAAGCATCGGTGACTACTGGATGGATGCTAAGAATACGCAAAAGTACTCAGGGTATACCGTTGCCAATGTGAAAGTAAATTACCTTTTAACGGATGCGTTAAAGCTCCATGTGCGCGTTGCTAATTTAACCGATAAAAAATACGCGTTGCAAGGGGAGTTACGCTATGGCAGAGAGCGTATTCAACCTGGAGCGCCAAGAACGTTATACATGGGGCTACATTACGACTTTTAACGGCCGGTTGAGTTAACTCGCTATTTTTAATGCGCATTTAGATAATGCGCTTTTTTGTGTTTGCCTTTTTAACTTAGCACTTACTTAGGGGCTGATATAGCAATAGGTTTAGGCTTTATTGTTGAAAAACATGCCAGCGTTACTCGCGCCGTTACTGGCAAATAAGCTTTGTACTAACGTTGATGTTTGTTTTCTGATAATAAGTTGCACATTTTGCAGTTGTTCATCAAGTTGCGTTTTTAGCTCTGCCAGTTGCTCGGCACTTTGCTCTTTTGTGAGGCTTGTGTCAGCCCGCACTTCGCTCATTTTGTTTTGTAGAATTTTAATGTTACCCACGATTTTTTCTTGCGCGCTGATATCTGACTTTTTCTCGGTGGATGTTTGATTGTCATCGTTTGATTCAGTCTTTTCAGTCGTTTTTGCATCCGAGGTGGTAATTTGATCAGCGGCTACGGGTGTTGCCGTACTTTTATCTTTGGTAGTTGCGTTCTCTGATAGGTTATAGCCATGATTTGAGTAAGCTTGAGGTGGTAAAGAGTTAAAGTTCATGTGTGACATGGTCCTTATGCGACGATATTTTGTCGGATATTAGTTATATGAATATTAAGCACTTTTTATACCAGTTGTGTATGGTGTGGTTATTTTAAATGAGGTCTTCACATTTTGTCTCTCTGAATTTATTTCAGGACCTAGGGTGTGTGTTGTGCCTTGGCGTTAGGGGTTAATTGGCATGGACCCTGACCTGCGTCAGG
>NZ_PNBY01000055.1 GCF_005886875.1 Pseudoalteromonas aurantia
AAATTAGTTGACCACTACAAACACACTATAAATCAACTTTTGACCCACATCACTTTCTGTTAGTAGCGATTCAAAGTATCTCGATAGTTTACTGGTCATTGTTGGCCATCGTTTTAGCGTATAAGTTTCTCCAATGTAAAAATACCCTGACACGTTATATTTCAGATGCCTCATACTGGGTCTATTTAATTCATGTACCGATTCTAATTTATATACAAATGCCTTTGTTAGCCCTAGATATTTCGATTTACTTAAAGTTTTTAATATCTGTTGTCTTTACATTGGCAATTAGCTTCGCAAGTTATCATTTGCTCATACGTTTTAGTTTTATGGGTAAGCTCCTCAATGGAAAAAAGTACCATAGGAACAAGTAAACTCGATTGTATCTCACTTGAAAAGTACGGTAGTTAAGGTATACATACTTTATGTAAGGGATCTCTTAAAATATTTTCAATAAAAGTTAACTACTGGCAAACATTATTCCTGCCTCGTTTTTTAGCGCGATAAAGTGCAAGATCTGCGCGTTTAAGTACCTGCTCAAACCGGTATTTAGCCGACTTTTCAGCCACCCCAATTGATACTGTTACGTGAACAGTCTTCATGCTTTGTGAACGAGTCGATTTCCTTGCTTGTTTACCACTGCGTGAAGTATCTCTGATCACCATGTCATAATTAGCGATTTCTTCACGTAATACCTCTAAATACTCCTGAGCATGTTCAATTCCTTTACGCGAAAAAATGACGGTGAACTCTTCTCCTCCATATCGAAACACTCGACCACCGCCCTTTAGTTTGGCAAGCTTTGATGCCACTAGTTTTAACACCTGATCACCAATATCATGACCGTACGTATCATTAAACTTTTTAAAGTGATCAATATCGATCATAGCGACGGTATAACGACGCCCTAGTGACAAGGCAAGTTGATGTAAAGCTCTGCGTGTCGGCAGGCTCGTAAGCTCGTCACGATATGCCAAAAAATATGATTCAATACAGACAACTAATAAATAAAGGACAGCTAAAACCAAAAGGATGGCGTCAAACGCAAATTCATGTAACTCAAACGCAGTGGCACTCCATAACAAAGAACTGATCAATAAAATACTCTTGGTTAAGTCAGTACTTCTCATGCTCAATAGCAACAAGGTTACATTACAAAGTGACAATGGTAATAAGGTTGGGATAAGTGCCTTTATTGGCTCATATATAAGATTATCGGGTAATAGCGACAACAGAGAATCATTATGCAGCAGCCAATACCAAGATAGTGCTCCGCATAAAACAAAATAGATAATACGAGTAATAAGGTGAAAGGAGAGCAAAGCTCGATCTTTTATCAAAGCGCACACAACGAATATAAATGAAAGCGTTATTATCAGCCATGGCTGATGGGTATCAAGCCATGCCTTCCAATATACATCATGCCTTTCATTAAAAACAAAAATTAGCCAAATACCACATAAAAGGCTAATTCGACTGCGATTAAACTGCGCTGAAAATAGAAAAACAGCAGCTAACACAGGGTAAACAGCTTTATGGATAGAATCTGATACTTCTGTTATGAATACCTGAAAATACGTTGCCAGAATAAATAAAACACTCACACCCGCTATACTGATTAATGTTGGCTTCAAACCTACAAAATTAAACAACCATACCCCTTTAAATACTCAGCTTAAACAAGCAAGATATTGTAAAGCCCAACACCGCTGATTGCTAGCCTCATAAGCCCTAGCTAGCACTTTACCCTATATGCTGCACAAAATGAGGCAGTAATATATTTGCTCACTAGGCTATCGATGGATTAGTTCTAGCTACCCCTTGATTATTAATTGTTCTGAGTGACTATAAAAAGTAGAGTATTTATGCTGAGTAGGTTCTTGCGCTTAAAGATACACATTGTAATTTTCCTATATCGTGAAAAACATTATAGTTTCCATATACACATGAAATGAACGTTTAAACGTGATTCACAATAAACAGCCATCGAGCTTAGGGGACGTGACCATTGCACAGAACCTGTTACAGAATCAATTCCATTATTACATTACTAGCTTATCACTTCTCCTTTATTCGAAAGCTCATAAATGATTGTTCCTAAAAGGCCACACGCAAATAAATTTCATTATGTTAATATTCAATCGTATAAATCATAAGAAGTAAATTTACATGGCTAATTTCTCCACTCATTTAAAAGCATCTATTATTACAAGTGCAGCGCTATCTACTGCCATATTAGCTGTCGACTTGATCCCACTAATACAAGTCTGTGGCCTTTTTATAATTGGTTCTCTTTCTGGGCTCGTGCCTGATCTCGACGCCGATCGTTCAAAGTCGTTAAACACGCTTTTTTCAATATTTTCTCTTGCGGTCAGTGCGATCGTTATACTCTCTTTCAACTTTGACTCACTACTAGAAATTTGGGCCTCTTTGCTTTTGATATATGGCTTTATCCACTTTGCTATAAAGCCTATTTTTGAACATTTAACGGTACATAGAGGTTCATTTCATTCACTTTCAGCCGTTGTACTGGTCGTATTAACAACGTTAAATTTAGCTATGTGGCTTAATTTTTCGATTACTTTGGCCGTTTTATCTGCGATATATGTATTAGTCGGGTATCTGACCCACCTTATTCTCGATGAATGTTACAGCGTCGATATTAGTAATAAGGAAATCAAGGCATCTTTTGGCAGCGCCTTAAAACTATTTGATACTCGATATATTACAGCAACACTGTTTCAATTTACCTTTATAGGTTTAAACACCTATTGGATGTGGCACAGCTACGATGAGATATTTAATACATTCTTGAAGATAAAAAGTGCTCTAATACAAATACAGCTTTTACCTGACTTAACCAGATACTCGTTCTGAATAGGAGCTTTATAACGCTATACTCATCAGAGCTAAACTTTACAGAACATGTTAAGCCTTGGCTACGTTGTAAAATAAGGTATTCATAAGCTATGAGATTAGCGTAATCAAAACTCCGTCTCCCTGCATTCATTTCAGGGTCCATGGCTTTTCACTGCCTTTTAAGAATTCAGAACCGTGTAAAAATAACAACTGTCTTATGGATCCTGACCTTCGTCAGGAAGACAATGGGGAAAATCTGAACCTATGATAATAACAACTTCAAACATGAGTACTTTGGACCCCGACCTGCGTCAGGAAAACAACAGGGTAAGTATATGAAGCCTGTTATATTAACAGCGGCAAGAAGCATGGGTGTTTTGGATCCTGACCTGCGTAAGGAAGAAAAAAGTGTGAGGTTCGTCTCCCTGAATTCATTTCAGGGTCCATTGTCTTTAACTGTTCTTTAATGGCAGCCTGAACCCCTTCCTAATCCAATTGTTCTTAATTCCTTTTCCTAAACCTTAAAAAGCAAAAAACCCGTCGC
>NZ_PNBY01000056.1 GCF_005886875.1 Pseudoalteromonas aurantia
GGATCCTGACCGGCGTCAGGAAGACGAAGACCTTTAAATTAAGCAGGCTAATATACTCCCTTCGTCTCCCTGAATTCATTTCAGGGTCCAGTACTTGTGTACTAAGTGACATCACGTGGTTTATCAGGCATGGATCCTGACCTGCGTCAGGAAGACGAAGACCTTTAAATTAAGCAGGCTAATATACTCCCTTCGTCACCCTGAATTCATTTCAGGGTCCAGTACTTGTGTACTAAGTGACATCACGTGGTTTATCAGACATGGATCCTGACCTACGTCAGGAAGACGAATCAAACAGAAGAATATATGCTATTAGTCTCCCCAAGCAAGACAAGACATTCCCTTCGTCTCCCTGAATTCATTTCAGGGTCTGAGATCTCGGCGTTAACGTTGTGCTGTCACGTTATACGACTAAAGTCGGTACCTGATTTTTTACACCCTCTATACAATGGTTTGACTGTATATTTTTTAGGGAAAGTTATGTTTAGAAATTACGTTTCAGGTGCTTTAATAGCAGTGATGTGGGTTATCAGCCCTTTATCAGTAGCTTCAACAAACTTGGCAGAGGTGGCGAATGAGTTTGCTGCAAACGTGGCACAGCACCAATATGTGGCGTTAGGTGAACAAAGTCATGGCGCAGCGAATGTGTTTAACTTTAAACGAGAAGCGGTTAAAGCATTACATAAAAACCATAATTTTACTGTACTTGCACTTGAAAGCGGTTTGTATGATGTTGACTGGTTGTATCGAGAGTTTGTGAAAAACGGTGCGTCAATTGCGCGAAGTGCGCCGGGTAATATATTTTACATGTATGCAAATAGTACTGAAATTAAGCCGTTATTTACATATATTGAGCAATCACACAGAACTGATCGACCGCTAAAGTTGGTTGGGTTTGACTCGCAACTAACTGGCGGTATTTCCAAGCAGTTTTTGGTTAAAGAGCTAGACAGTTTATTGCCCCCTTTTAATGCGCAGTTTAGTAAAACACAGTGGCAAGCGGTAGCGGCTGTTTTGCAAAGCGTTATTGAAATGAAAAGTACCAAACCAAAAAATACCGATGCTTTTTTTGAGTTGTTTGCACAGCTTGAGGCACACGCGTTGGGTATGAAAACTAGACCTGATTTTTGGCAGCGTATACTTGTGGGCTTAAAAGCGCAGGCACAAAGACAGTGGCAACTTAGTGATATGAGAAGTCATGAAATGGGCAATAACTTAGTGTGGCAAGCCAATCAGCACCAAGGGCAAAAAATGGTTATTTGGGCACATATTTACCATCTACAAAAAGAACGTGTAGACGGGTCTCAAAACGCTGGACAAGTGATGTTTGCGCAATACCCTAGCGCCTATCACGTAACGCATTTTACCGGTGGAACAGGTCAATACATCGACTTTGTGAGCATGAAAACACGCTCTGTATCAGCTTTGGCAAGGAATAGTGTCGAGTTCGCTGCGAACAAATTAGACTGTGAAATATGTGTGCTAGACGTACGTACACTATTGCGTAAAAAACCTAGTAGTGAGGTCTTACTGTTCAATTACGAAACATCCGTACCACTCAAAGACATCGTACATAAGTGGGATTCATTAGTGCACTTTGCTAATGTTACGCCTTCAAAACAGCAGTAAATTTGCGTAGTTTGAATTTGAATAATGGTCTGTCTTATGAATAGTAGCCTCTTATAATAATAGTACTTAAACGTTGTGTTATTGAATATATAGTATTGCAGATAGAGGCTATTTTTAGTTTTATTGCTTGGTATTAAAATGGTTTTTTGTGTAAGTTATTTGTTTTATAATTGTGACTTAATGATTTACCTCAAAGGATCCTGTGTGCAAGACCCAATAAGTAACCCAACCAAAACTACTTTTGACAAAGGCCGTATCATTCTCTGCTAATAAATTGATGGGATTGTTAGTATTTGTTATTTCATTGATTGCAAGTGCTTATGCTTTTAATTTAATTGAGAGCGCAAAATTTTATGTACTTTACTCCGGTGTGACTATACTTAGATTTGTACCTATAGTGGTATTGAGTATTGGATTATTTATCTATTTAGTATACCGCAGAGGTTTAATGGATAGCAGTAAGCTCAAATTAACCCTACAGAGTATGAGCTTGGCGACATGTTGTTTTAGTTTTTTTTACGCAGGCTTATTTTTAAAGGACCCATGGATATCTAGCACAATGTTGATAGATGAATATAATGGCCCGGTTAAGTCAATTCAGCATTATTCGGGTTTGGAAGTTCAACCTCGCAAGTGTGAAAATGGTTGTTGATGATTATTTATAGGTTAGTGCCTTTGTTAAATGGACATATTGGTACTAATACCTAAAGGTTTTTCTTAAAAATTTAACAAATTTGTAGGTTATGGATAGTTAAATGCAGCGATGGAAGCGTTATATAATGATCACGGCCTTGGTTATTTTTTCGATTTTTTTAGCGTGGTTTTTTACTGGCAAGCAGTTTTGGTTTAGCTCTTTTTTTATACAGCCTGCTGTAACTGCTCCAAGCAAAATACCAGAACCTAAAGTCTCACAACAAGCACTCAGCACACCTAAAAAAGTTAACTCGTTCGCTTATATTCATCATACGCATAGAACATTTCGTAAAAACTGTAGCAAAGAGAATCTAGGTACCGTGAAATATGAGCAAGTAGGAGGTATTTACACGTGGGTTGATGAGCGTGGCATTAAAAATTACAGTGACAAAAAGCCACATTCACGTGCTGAACTATATCAAACTACTGCGAGTACAGCATTAGACTTTTTTGAACTGGACTTGCAAGCTCCTGGTTTACCCTCTCAATTTAAGAATGAATTGCCTGCAAACCTGCGCGCTGTTTTTAGGGCATATACCAGTCTTATTGGTTTAAAGGCAATGCGTAAAGTAAAACTAAACCTGCACATACTGCCGAATAGTAGCGCTTACAATCGTAAGGTTAAACGTTTAGGTGGCAACCCAGAGGGGACTGCAGGTGTATATTTTGGTAGTAAAAATACAGCCTATATTAAATACAGTACGTTTGAGCATACAATTAATGTTGCTATTCACGAGGCGGTGCATGCAATTAATGAAGCTGTAATTGGCGATACGCCTCAATGGCTAAATGAAGGGCTAGCTGAATACTTTGAATATACCTACGCAAACATGCACACCAGTATTGTTGCTCCGAATAGGAGCTGGGTAATATCAAATGGCATGCTATTGAAAAGCGTTATTCAGCCATTTCAGTTGGTTCATACTAAAGCACATTGGCGTAAGACGGATTATGCCAAAATGTATAGAAGCAGCTGGGCATTTGTCCATTTTTTAACAAGTAATACTACATATAAATTATCGTTTAAAAAATATTTACTTGCAGAACAAAATAGTAAATGCGACGTGCTAAATAGTGATGATGTTTGGCCATATTTATCTGGCAAACACAATGCCGTAGCTCAAGATTTTTCGCGCTTTCTTAAAGGTAAAATAACAGTTCATCGTTATTAACTTTTCTGGTTAAAAATCTATGTTTATTGCCTTTTTAGCTGTTGTTTGAAATAGATACGTGCTTTTTAATGTTGTTTTAAATTGGCGTTAGGGAGAAGAATAAAAGCCATTATTCTCCTTAGGCTGACAAGTAGGCTCATTTAAAGTAATAAGTTCGCTTATTTAAAGTAACAAGTACGCCGCGTTTGTCTCCCTGAATTCATTTCGTCCAGTACTTGTATACTAAGTGACATTACGTGGTTTATCAGACATGGATCCTGACTTGCGTCAGGAAGACAAATCAAACAGAAGAATATACGCCATTCGTCTCCCTGAATTCATTTCAGGGTCCAGTACTTATGTACTAAGTAACATTACGTGGGTTATCAGACATGGATCCTGACCTGCGTCAGGAAGACGAATAAACTAAACAGGTGATTAAACGTTACTAACTTCTCTCAGCAGCCGAATAAACTCAAATCAAACAGGCAAGTACACGCCATTCGTCGCCCTGAATTCATTTCAGGGTCCAGTGCTTCTGTACTAAGTGACATTACGTGGGTTATCAGGCATGGCTCCTGACCTGCGTCAGGAAGGCAAAGTCCCTCATATCAGGCAGAGGAATATATTCGACCGTCAGACCAACGCACCCGTGGTGGTACAGGTCGAAATAAGTAACTAAAAATGTGGTCAAGCATTCTCTAATTGACCACGATTTATTAAACTTCTCTTAGTCGTATTCCTCTCAAGTAAATTATGGACGTATGTCGAACTCACTACGAGATGGGAATTCAAATTGAGCGGCATATTGTGAGCCTGGTCTTTTACCTTGTATTATTTGATTATAGCCTGTGGAACCGATTTTTAAGTTTCTGTATACAGCCATATGGAGGTGTGCGTCAGTCGTTCCTGAATTGCCAATTTGCCCTATATGCTGACCGGTAACAATGTCAGTTTCATCTGTATAGTAACTGAGATGAGCGTATCTTGCTGCAACCTGGTACTGTGAATTATAAATAACTATGTTGTATCCATATCCAGTGGAATACCCATCGTAAATTACTTCCCCGCCAAAAGCTGCAAAGAGGTGTTCGCCCTTATCATCGTTCTTGCTTCCTCGGTTGAAATCTCTAGCGTGAGAATCTCCTTCAATATGCTCATCACTAGCTACTGTTTCTTTCCAACGTTCGGCTTCAGTGTATGAATAACCATGACGTTCTTGAGCATGAGTTACAGGACAAAGCTTGAGCACAGTTCGAGTGCTATATAAGTAAGGTTTACAGCTTGTTGGGTAATACCTTACAACGGCCTCGTTGCTAACTGGGTTATTAGAGCTGTATTTAAACAGTACTTTAAACTTTTTATCGTAGTTCGTTTCGGCTAAGTTAATAGAGCATTCTTCCTTGGAACCATTATATTTACTAATTGATGGAGCATTCCAAGGTGCACATTGGTTCGTCAAGTTGGATGATGAATAAAATGGTACTGGGTTATCTCCATAGTTTACATACATGTCAATATCTACATTGCGATCGTGAGAGAGTGAGAGGCGCATAAGTTCTGAACCAGACAATGTAAATTTATGCTCGGTTGTATTGCTGTCAAAATTTAGTCGATGTTTTCCTTCGTTTAAAGTTGCAGAATATTCATTGGCGTAGCTTGTATTAGTAAGCATAATGATGGTTGCCAATGTGCTGGCAGTAAGTAATCTCATTTTATTTCCTTGAGTTATATTAATTGCGGTTTAGACCCTAACTTACTCATTCAAAGAGTTATTTGAATATAAAATGTGTCTCCGATACAATTTGAATACAAAAAGGATACAAATCGGTTACTTTTATGGGTGGTTTTAAAGGCAACTTAAAGGCGAAAGTTGATTTGGTTTTAGTACAACGAAAAATAAGTCAGAAAGAACTAATTTTTGAATGTAGCTGCAGTCGTTCACATTTTAACAAAGTAATTAATGGCGAAAGAAAAGCTGGGTCTGCGTTACAAAAACGAATGATTAAGGCTCTGTGTTTAACAGAGCAGGAAAGTGCACTGTTTTTTAATTATGCTAATGCAGCGAGTAATATTGAGACTAGTGAGCCGTTGGGTCGTCTTAAGGTTGCGCGTGGGCGCTTTGGCCATGTATTTCATCAATCCAAAAATAAAAATATAGTGCTCATCATAGCCGTTTTATTGACGTTACTCTTTATTACGGTGCTATATAACATCGCCGCTGTTAATGAAGTGCGTCAATCAGTAATGAACAATCAAAAGTTAGAACATGATTGGTCTACATTTGTGAAAGATATTAGTATTCCTGATGGCACTACATTAAAGGTCAATACTCACTATGTTAAAACATGGCGATTAAGAAATTCAGGTAAACATGTTTGGCAAGGGCGTTATTTAAAGCGCCTGACTGCACACTCAGATTTGTTGTGTTCGTCTGCGAGCATGGTTCCCATAGAGGTTACTCAACCAGGTGAAGTTGTCGACATCAGTATTAAATTTAAAACGCCACATGTTCCTGGTTCTTGCCGATTAGATTTTAAAATGGCAGACAAATTCGGCCAGTTGTACTTTCCACAATTGCATGGTGTTTATTTACTGGTGAATGTTGCAACGTGAAGTGTTTAAATACACTCTGATTTAAGAGTAAATCATTAAACATCATCCATATATTTAACTTGCTTGCAAATCACATTTTTATGGTTAAAAGTATGTCTTTAGGTCTTGTGTATGGGCTTTTATATAGACATATAGCAATGTCATGATGGCTCGGCCACCATGACGGAGTAAATACTACCAACAGCCGTTGGCACAGTTTACGTTGTGATGATTGTGGATCTGGGCTCTATGGCCTGTATGCACATTAACGGTTACCCCATTGTAAGTGAGCGTAGCCCATGCTGTTGTACCGTTGTTCATCCACCAAGTGCTTTGGCTGTTTCCAGCGTAACTAAAGCTGTTTGCAGGCAATGATTTAGTCGCGATTTTTTGGCTACTAATATAAAAGTTAACTACTGTGCCAGCCGGTGCATTTGGAAAGTGCCCTTTGATCCCTCTGATGCGTTGACCGTCACAACACCCGTCTGAGCCTTCCCAGTTTACACTGCCATTTTTAGCTGCGTTTTGAAGTTGGACGGCTGGATCGGTATCATTTTCAATAATTGTGGCTGTTTCACTATCTGAGCCAGCAACATTATTTGACGCATTGATATGAACAGTAAATTGTTTATTTCCTTGGAAAACGGCGTTATCAACGGTGGGTATTGATATTGTATAGCTAGTACTGCCAGCTGGAATAGTAACTGTCTGATCTGTATAACTATAGTCACTGCTGGTGGCGGTGCCTGGTGTGGTTGATACATCGACCGTCACATCAGCACTGTGAGAGCTACTAAGCTCTATGTTAAAACTGAGCGGTGAGCCTTCGTTTGCAGACGCAGTCACAGGCGTAAGCGACACGGTTGGCTTAGTCACTAATTGACATAAAGGAACCTCTGGGCACGCATAGCCATTGCTATTGTCGACCGCTAAATCGTTTATTTGAGTAGGTATGGTTGCCATAAGGCATGCAGCGCCAGTTGTAGGTATAACGTGATACAGCTCAGACATATTATGACTGCCATAATCATTACTTTTATCACGGCTGATGATGAGCTCACCCACACCATTAAATACCGCGCCTGTGACTGTTGGTAAGTTATGCTCAGCGAGTTTCGCCACGGTTAAAGTGGCAATATTAACGGTAAAAATTGCAGAATTAGAGATTAAATATAACTGCCCATTCTTGAATGCCAAGTCACCACGCCACATTTCGGGGTTGCTCGAATACCCAGACAGACTGCCTAATAGTGTAGTTGCGCCAGTGGAGGGCTCAATTGAATAGAGTTTGTTAAAATATGAGCCATATAATAGTTGTGATGTGCTGTCGTATGCAAGTCGGTACATTGGCTTACTATTGGCTAATGTAACATGCTCCTTGGTGCTCATATCTACATAGGCAATTTTTGTGTACTTTTGTTTTTGTGCAGAAATAGGCAGCGACTTTAGCTCAGTACTGTTTAAGTCAACACCCGACACATCGAGTTTGTATTCTGACGCTCTTGGTGCACTAATATAATACAAACGATTTAAGTCTGATGCGTATGCCATTGCTGCTGAACTAAACTTAGCCTTTGAATGAACAAATGCGTCACCGCTATACTCATTGACCGCAACCACCAAGCCAACTTCACCTCTGCCTGCGTTGATACTAAAAAGCTGACCTGTGCAGTTATTTGCTTGAATGTTAGCTGTGAATAGACAGCCAGTGAGTACCATGGAATTGATTATTTTTTTGATAGTGAACATAAGATTAGCCCCGGGATTTTGTTTGGCGTATGGGCATTTCCTTGCACGTCAAATAGGTATTTATCATCTTTTATGATTTCATTATGCACTCGGATGTTTGTTTTGCAACATAAAAAATACATTAAATAGTATTTTTGTATTGGTTTTTGTTCTGTTCTATGATTTTTAACGAATTATTTTATTTCGCGTTGTAAAGGAGCTAATAAAATCGTAAAGGGGCTTTACAGCGGGTTTTTGTTTCTCTAATAAGAGTAAGTAATCCACATTTTTGCCCTATGTTAGGAAAATAAATACTATTCGCCATCTCTTCTAGATGACAAATACGCTATTCATCGGCCTGAATAAACTCAAATCAAACAGGCAAGTACACGCCATTATTCGCCCTGAATTCATTTCAGGGTCCACTTTGTGTGATGTAAAGAAATAGAGGTAGTTGCTTAACATGGATCCTGACCTGCGTCAGGAAGACGAATAAACTAAACAGGTGATTAAACGTTACTAACTTCTCTCAGCAGCCGAATAAACTCAAATCAAACAGGCAAGTACGCCGCGTTTGTCCCCCTGAATTCATTTAAGGGTCCACTTTGTACGATGTACAGAAATAGAGGTAGTTGCTGAATATGGATCCTGACCTTCGTCAGGAAGACGAATAAACTAAACAGGTGATTAAACGTTACTAACTTCTCTCAGCAGCTGAATAGATTCAAATCAAACAGGCAAGTACACGCCATTCGTCGCCCTGAATTCATTTCAGGGTCCACTTTGTACGATGTACAGAAATAGAGGTAGTTGCTTAAAATGGATCCTGACCTACGTTAGGAAGACAAAGTGTTTTGA
>NZ_PNBY01000057.1 GCF_005886875.1 Pseudoalteromonas aurantia
GTCAGGGAGACGATGGTGGTGGAGTTAAGACTGGGGTTAATTTGGCATGGACCCTGACCTTCGTCGGGGAGATGATGGTGGGGGGGTGGAGATTGGGGTTAATTGGCATGGGCCCTGACCTGCGTCAGGGAGACGAATTTATGTCAGGGTGGCGAATCTATTTTAGGGAGTCGAATGGTGGGGTTTTGGGGTAAACAGTTTGGTTTTATATAAAAGTTGCGCAATCAAATGTTATAATATAACGTTATTTGTTAGATCGTGTTAATAGCGCTTCGTCATCGCTAATGATCAAATCAAAACCGTCAATTTAAAATGCAATGTGGTCAAAATTATGTCTAATATACCGTCTTTACTGCCAGTTACTGTGCTTTCTGGTTTTTTAGGTGCAGGTAAAACTACCGTTCTAAATCATATATTGAGTAACCGAGAAGGCCTCAAAGTGGCTGTTATCGTTAATGATATGAGTGAAGTTAATATTGATGCAGCAACAGTACAAAATGAAATAAGCTTAAATAGGGCAGAAGAAAAGCTTGTTGAAATGAGTAATGGCTGTATTTGTTGCACGCTCAGAGAAGATTTGCTTGAAGAGATCACCCGTTTAGCCAAAGAGGGCAAATATGACTATTTGGTCATTGAATCTACCGGCATTTCAGAGCCTTTACCGGTGGCCGAAACCTTTACGTTTGCAGATGAAAATGGCATTAGTTTATCGGATGTTGCCCAGTTAGATACCATGGTCACTGTGGTTGATGCGCTTAACTTTTTAAAAGATTACGATGAAGCGAGGTCTTTACATGAAGTGGGCGAAAGTTTAGGTGAAGAAGACGAGCGCAGTGTTGCCGACTTATTGGTTGAGCAGGTAGAGTTTGCTAATGTGTTATTAATTAGTAAAACCGATTTGATCTCAGACACAGAGCTAAAGCGCCTTAAAAGTATCTTGAAAACGCTTAACACTGATGCTGAACAAATTGCTATTTCAAACGGAAATGTGCCTTTAAAACAAGTATTAGCGACCGGTAAATTCAGTTTTGAAAAAGCAAGTGTTGCAGCAGGTTGGTTAAAAGAAATGCGAGGTGAGCATTTACCTGAAACAGAAGAGTTTGGTATTAGCAGCTTTGTATTTGAAGCGAGGCGTCCATTTTACCCAGAAAAGTTTTATAACTTCTTACACAGTAAAGAGATCGCGGGTAAGTTGATCCGATCCAAAGGCTTTTTTTGGTTGGCAACAAGGCCGCAATTTGCGGGGAGTTGGAGCCAAGCGGGCGGTATGGCACGATATGGTGTCGCGGGCTTATTTTGGAAAGCAGTACCCGAAAAAGATTGGCCCACAGATCCTGATTATCGCCAATCAATAGAAGCGCAATGGGTTGAACCATTTGGCGATATGCGCCAAGAGCTGGTTTTTATTGGTCAAGGGCTAGATAAAACCGATATTATCAATCGGTTAAACGCCTGTTTGTTAGAGGAAGATGAACTGCTGCAAGGCGCATCATCGTGGGCAAAACTCCCTGATCCATTTCCATCGTGGGAGTGATGCGCTTAAGGGTTTAAGTTTATTTGGGGGATTTACCACCTTGAATTCACGGAGTGATTAATAGGGGGCCTTTACAGACCCTCGCCTGCGTCAGGGTGAGTTATCTCTTTTAGGGAGACACAAGTATATAAGAACAAGGGGTTATGCCATATGATTATGGTTTAATTAAATGGCACAACTCCCTCATTAAAAAATGCTAACTTAAACGACTAGTAAATCCATGAATTGATTAACAGGCATTTTTGTTAACTCAGAGGTGTTTTTGCATAAGTTAAAAATTTCTTGAGTTTGTTGTGCTGAAAAACGAGAGGCTAAGTTTTGTTTGAATTTGGCTTCAAGAACAGGAATTCCCTCGCCTCTTCTGCGTTTATGTCCAATAGGGTATTCCACTTCAATTTTATCTGTACAGCTACCATCATTAAAGAAAACCTGTATGGCATTGGCAATAGAGCGTTTGTCTGGATCGTGGTATTCTTTACTGTAACGAGCATCTTCTATTACTACCATCTTATCTCTTAAGGTATCAATGATAGGGTTACTGTGGTGAAAGTCGTCTTCGTAGTGCTCTGCATTAAGCTTACCGAGCATGAGGGGTACTGCAACCATGTATTGTAAACAGTGATCGCGATCTGCTGGGTTTGCTAAAGGCCCATGTTTGGAAATAATACGGATCGCCGATTCATGAGTTGTTAACTCAATACGGCTAATGTCGGCTAATTTGTCTTTTACTTTTGGGTGGAGTAAAACGGCTGCCTCACAGGCTGTTTGAGAATGAAATTCTGCAGGGAAACTTAATTTAAATAATATATTTTCCATCACGTAACTCCCATACTCACGCTGAAAGCTAAACTGACGCTGTGCTTCTGGTTTTGTTTTAAGGTCTTTATTGGTATGGCTAAATGATACATCGTAAAATCCCCACTGAGGTGCGGTTAATACGCTAGGGATCCCCATTTCTCCGCGCATTGCGATATCAGCAAGCCTTACACCACGAGATGTTGCATCGCCAGCAGCCCATGATTTACGAGACCCTGCATTTGGTGCATGCCTGTATGTACGTAATGCCGAGCCATCTACCCAAGCTTGTGAAACGGCTGCCATAATGTGTTCTTTTGAGCCACCCATTAAATGCGTTACTACGGCTGTGGTCGCAATCCTAACAAGTAAAACATGACATAAACCAACACGATTAAAGCTATTTTCTAATGCTAAAACCCCCTGAATTTCATGCGCTTTTACCATCGACTCTAATACTTGCTGCATTGAAAGCGGTGTTTCACCTTTTGCAATGCGTACTTGAGACAAATGATCAGCGATGGCTAGAATACCCCCTAGGTTGTCTGATGGGTGCCCCCACTCAGCGGCAAGCCAAGTATCGTTAAAGTCAAGCCATCGAATTATGCAGCCAATATCCCAGGCAGCTTTGACCGGATCAAGAATGAATTGTGTACCTGGCACGCGTGCACCGTTTGGTACGCTCGTTCCTTGAACTAGTGGGCCAAGGTGTTTGGTGCATTCGGGAAACTTCAATGCTAAAAACCCACAACCTAAAGTGTCCATTAAGCAATTACGAGCCGTATCTAATGCTTCTTGAGATTTGACTTCATAGTTAATTACATAGTCGGCTATATCTATAATGACTTGGTCATATTCTGGACGTTCGGTTAGGTCAACGTTTGTACTCATAGTAATTCATCCTGTTAGATTAGTTGTTTTAGTGATAGAAATTTTGCAATGATAAAATTAATTAATGCAAATGATATTGATTTTCATTATTATTATCAAACGTTTTAAGTTGAGTAGCACTATGAGTAAGCCATCTTTAGTATTTAGCACAAAATTAGAGTGTCAGGCGATTGAGTATAATCGTCTTTTAAAGAGAGCCGAATCAGCATTTCTAGTAGGAAAGCAACAAGAAGCTGAATCACTTTATCTCTCAGCATTCGATATAAGTTTAAAATTATTACAAAGCCCTACTGCAAACAGAGTTTCAATTGAAAGAATGGTAGAAATTAGCAACTATTGTTTTGATCATTGCAGTGTGCTGTGTGATTGCTCTGAATACCACTTTTTAGAAGAAGCGGGTGAGGCGCTGGCCGCTTTGCTTTTACAAAGTAATAAGAGTGAATTAAGTAGTTATTTACTTCGAGGCTATCGCGAGGTTGCTAACTTAGCATTTGAATTAGTCCGGTTTAATCAAAGTATTCGGGCTCAAGAAATTGTGAATAGTTATATTCACTTTGAGCGTATATATAAAAAATCGCATTAAGTCGCACAGTATTTTGGTGCAGCGCGCGGGTAACTTCAAACAGGGAAAAATAGCCTAACAACCATAGCAGACGATAAAATGGATGATTTATAGTTTTGCTTACATAGGCCTCAAAACCACATTTGAGGCCTATAAAAATTTATACGAACTCAAACTTACCTTTCATGATGCCAAAGTGCCCTGGAAAAGAGCAAAAGAATGTGTAATCACCTCCAGCTTTAAGTTTATCTGTTGAGAATTCAAGGGTCGTTGATTCACCACCGCCAATAATATCTGATGCTGCAAATACGCGGTCATCTCCTTTCTTGATATATTTGTTTGCAAGGCCTGCGCTCATTCCTTCCATTGCAATTGCTTTTACGTCAGGTGTTTTTGCTAATACCCAGTTGTGGCCCATCACTTTGGCGGGGAGTTTTCCTGTGTGATTTAAAGTGAGAGTGACTTTTTTACAATCTGACGGAACGGTAAGTGTTTGAGCTGAAAACTGCATAGCGTCATTACTGTCAATATTGAAAGAACACTTTGCGAGTACATTATGCGAAAAAGCGAGTAAGAATGCGAAAATCATCATTTTTTTGTTCATGTCAATAGCCTATTTAATTGTTGTAATGATAATTATTATCAATAAAGTTGTGAGTTACAAGTATTTTCTTTAGCCGATAAATGTTGAAGGTATCAAAGTAGTGAACAGTGATAAAACTAACTTGTTGTTGTAGTTTTTAACATCAAAGGAGGGTTATCTTTATAGAGTTTTAAATGAAACCTGCTCTGCGTCAGGAAGACGAATCAAACAGAAGAATATACGCCATTCGTCTCCCTGAATTCATTTCAGGGTCTATTTTTTGTGTACTTAGTCAGAGTACGTTGGTTATTTAACATGGATCCTGACCTACGTCAGGAAGACAAATCAAACAGAAGAATACACGCCATTCGTCTCCCTGAATTCATTTCAGGGTCCAGTACTTGTGTACTAAGTGACATTACGTGGGTTATCAGACATGGATCCTGACCTGCGTTAGGAAGACAAATCAAACAGAAGAATACACGCCATTCGTCTCCCTGAATTCATTTCAGGGTCCAGTACTTGTGTACTAAGTGACATCACGTGGTTTATCAGGCATGGATCCTGACCTGCGTCAGGAAGACGAA
>NZ_PNBY01000058.1 GCF_005886875.1 Pseudoalteromonas aurantia
TCTTGTCTGAACTAATACAAGTGATTTTTCATGCTCTTGCCCTGGGACTTGGTCTGGTTCTGGCTTTGAAGGTGCTTATACTAAAATGCAATATTTAAAAAATAAAATAGCTAAGTGCTTAATAACATAAAAATCCTACACCTATACACTCTACTAATAATCTCTATAAACTTTGATTAATGTAGAGTGTTCTATTAAAAACTATACTCTGTTCTAATTCAGGTTTTATTGTTACTTAGAGTCCATTCTTTCATACATTGGTGACGACTTCTGTTACAGTGTACTCTTCCATGCTTACCTACTATAAATTAAATGTATCCATGAAAAAAATTGCTATTTTTGTTGATGTACAAAATATCTATTACACCTGTAAACAGTCCTTGGGCGGTAATTTTGATTACAATGCATTTTGGGCACAAGCAAAAGAGTATGGTCAAATAGAACATGCCTACGCTTACGCAACATATCGCGGTGACGACAAACAAACTCAGTTTCAAAATATCTTGCGCGCGATAGGGTTTGATGTGAAGCTTAAACCCTATATACAACGTCAAGATGGTTCAAAAAAAGGGGATTGGGACGTAGGCATTACCATTGACATGATGGAGGCAGCCAAAACAGTCGATGAGATCATATTACTATCAGGTGATGGAGACTTTGCTATTTTACTGGCACATTTGCGTGATCACTATAACGTAAAAAGCACCGTGTATGGAGCGACAAAACTAACCGCTAATTTATTGATTGAATCATGCGACGAGTTTATTCCTATTAACTCATCATTGCTGCTATCGCGCTAAAACTTTATCTCGCACCAACAGTGTAATAAATTAACACGCTTTATAAAAAAATAGCGGCAATTGAGCCGCTATTTTAAGAATCTTAAAAAGACCTTATTATTTATCAAGTCCTAACTTCGTCCCTTTTATTTGTTTACGGACATTGGCAATACGTGAGCGGTTTTTAGCACGCGCTTCACCACTTGCCTGATTGCTAGGGCGGTTACTACGAGGTTGACGACGCTGATGTGATTGCTTTTTACTTAACTTTTTAATTAAGTTATCACGGCTACTTACTTCATACCCTGGCAAATAATAACGCTTGATCTGCTGCTCAATCAGTTCTTCAATATGCACCAAAACTTGCTCTTCTTCACGTGCCACAAATGAGATAGCTTGCCCTTCGTTACCCGCTCGCCCTGTTCGACCAATACGGTGAACATAATCTTCAGCCAAATACGGCAAGTCATAGTTAACAACACGTGGTAAGCCCTCAATATCAATACCTCGAGCAGCGACCTCTGTTGCGACTAAAACGCGTACCTTGCCTTCTTTAAACTCTCGAAGAGCACGACGACGAGCGCCTTGCGTTTTATCTCCATGACATACAATCGCTGGGATCCCATCTAACACCAGCTCACTGACTAATTCATCTGCAACGTCCTTCATGTTTACAAACACGAGCACTTGCTGCCAGTTTTTCTTACCTATCAATTCTGAAAGTAATTCTT
The DNA here is from genome assembly GCF_005886875.1 of Pseudoalteromonas aurantia. Classification (GTDB taxonomy): domain Bacteria; phylum Pseudomonadota; class Gammaproteobacteria; order Enterobacterales; family Alteromonadaceae; genus Pseudoalteromonas; species Pseudoalteromonas aurantia_A. The sequence continues at coordinate 1,511 of NZ_PNBY01000058.1, forward strand.
GTTTACGAGATTGTTCAACAGGATATACAACATGACGAACCGTTTCTGCTGTGGTGTTCTCAGGCGTTACTTGTACATATTTAGGATGTCTTAGTACTGAACCAGCAAATTGCTTCATAGCGGGTGGAAAAGTGGCCGAAAACAATAAAATCTGTTTATCGGTATGCGTTAGCTCAATCACTTGTTGAATATCAGTGATGAACCCCATATCCAACATGCGATCAGCTTCATCTAATACCAAGTGCTTAACATTAGCCAAACTAATGTTACCTAGGCGAATGTGGTCGAGCAATCTACCAGGTGTTGCAACAACGATATCGGCACCTGCAGCCAGCTTATCAGCTTGCCCAGTTGTATTTATACCACCAAACAACGATACGGTTTTTAGCTCTGTATACTGTGCAAATTCCTCACAGTTACGGCCTATCTGCTCCGCCAACTCTCGCGTAGGCGCTAAAATTAAAGCGCGTGGTGATTTGGTTTGCGAGCCATTATCTGCATCTAGCAGTTTTTGAATAACAGGTAATGCAAACGCTGCTGTTTTACCTGTGCCTGTTTGAGCCGTAGCTAAAACATCATGCCCTTTGCGTACGACGGGGATAGCAGCTTGTTGTATTGGGGTTAGGGTAGAAAAGTTTATTTCGTCGAGTGCTTTAAGCAACAAAGGAGAAAAACTAAAAGATTTGAAATTCATGAAAAAACCTGCGACCAATACTTAAGGGCCGCAGATTATACGTTATTTGTTACAACCTAACAAAGCTTTAATAGCGTTTCATCAATGATATTTGCTTTTCCACCGACCACATCGGCTTCGTTAAGCGCATTTATAAGTTCAACCCCTTGCAACTGCTGTGCCTTGCTCAGAGTAACATAAGGTAAACGTGATACAGGTTTAACAGCACCCGTCATAATTAACGCGCTGTTGATTGCAATTGGATTCGGCTCACAAAACAGCCAGTTCATAAGAGGTGTCAATTGCTCATTTAACGTTGGACTTTTTGCGTCCATTAATGTGCGAAATAGCTTAGGGATCAAATTTGAGGTTACTGAAATTACCCCATGCGATTGATGCAAATGGCGGCCATCATGCGCTTCATCATCGTTTCCAGACCAACACGCGATGCCTTTTGACTCATAGTGTGCAATGCGCTCATTGCCACCACACTCCTTTACACCAATAAAATTAACGTGCTTTGCAAGTGGTTCTATGATGTCAGGGGTCAAGTCTTGTCCAGTTCTACCCGGCACGTTATAAACAAATGCTGGGCCAAGATCTAGCAAGCGCTCGAAATGGATTTTAACGCCCGCCAGTGATGTACGGCCATAATACGGGTTAATTTGTAATGCTGCATCCATCCCAGAGGCAAAGCCATATTCTGTAGCTTTTATCGCCTCTCGCGTATTATTACTACCAGTATTGCCAACAATAACTAAGTCTTTCGAAAACTTATTGACGCTATGTGCGATGAGCATTAGGTGCTCTTCCCAGTTCATTAACTGGCCTTCACCTGTTGTTCCACCTACGATAATGCCATCAACGCCCGCAATGACTTGCGCTTCAACCAAGCGGTCATAGGTTGCTAAATCAATGTCACCAGACATGGTGTAAGGTGTTTTTATCGCGGTAATAAGGCTTGCTTGTTTAATTGTTTGTATTGTTCGCATTCGATTTTAATTGGCGTTGGATCAGTTTGGCTATGTTTTACCATAAATGGCCGTAATATCCGAGTAATTCACGATGCAATTTTTTACTTGAAATATTAAATTAAATCATCCACAATTTAATTACTGTATATTTATCCAGTCAATTAACAATGAGTCTACTTAGCCACTTAGATACTTACTTTTATCGCGCTGAAGAACTATGCCAAGCGCTAAAAATTTCTGAAGAAACTTTATTAAAATGGCAAGAAAGCCGCATATTCCCAAAGCCCTCTTATAGTATTCAAAATACCATAAAATGTAGTTCTTACTTAGGGCTCTATGAATGCGAGGAGTTTACCGACTACTACCCAAGAGGTGGCGTACAATGGGGTCAAGACTTAATAAAATATAAAGTGCAAAGCTCTTCTCAGGCTTACGAATTGTTTTATCAGCAATACACGCAAACTCTAGAGCGATGCCAACAACAAGCTTTGTATTGCCAAGACGCTCGCTTTAGTGATGATTTAGAGGACCAGATCCAGACCAGTTGGCAACAGTATCTATGCAGTAAATACGGAACAATAAGCCAAAATGGGTTAATTGAAGAAATTGTTTATATTGAGCTGGGCAGAGCGATTGTCGATGAGCTAACTGAAGAACGCACAGCATCAAGCATTAACATAACAGTACGCCCACAATTGCTTAAAGCACTAAAGCTATTAAATCGAGCCATAAGCCATCAAGCAAAGCATGAACAGAACCAATCATTGCGTGAACGGTATATCGATGCCCTAGTTATTAAGTACGATTTAAGCGTAAAGTAATTATTTACGCTAGGACTGCTCACAGTGCGCACGCATTACTTCAAACGCCTTAAGTACAGTAAGCTGCTCTTTACATAACGCATCGTACCAATTATCGAATTTTTCATCATCTTCTTGCTCGCTGAGCACCTGATATTCAGCAAGTAGCTCGATAATGTCTGTATGAGTGCAACTTAAACTATCTAGTTGTGCACTCAATGCAGAGTGATCTTTATTTTTTAGTGTTGCAATTACACTGTTGTCTAGTTGATCGTTACCCTGAATCATAACTCTTCCCTTTTCTTGTTATAGTTACTAGTTATAACAGTCTGATACGGAATTGGTACCCCCTAAGCAACCGTTTGCACAACATTCGTGCGATCTGAGGAGAAATTGCGGGAGTCGCTATTAATTGTTGCAATTAATTCTTATTTGAAATAAAATTCGATACATTATAACAAAACATTACGGAGTTTTTATGAAGCCTGGTATCCACCCCGATTACCAACAAGTCGCTTTTCACGATACAGCTGCAGATAGCTACTTTGTTGTAGGCTCAACAATTAAAACTGACAGAACGATTGAACTAGAAGGTGTTACTTACCCTTATGTGCCAATCGATGTGTCTAGTGAATCTCACCCTTTCTATACTGGTAAGCAAAAAGCAGTTGCTAGTGATGGACGTGTTGCACAATTTAACCGCAGGTTTAAAAACTTAAGCACAAAATAACGGAGGCTCTATGAAGGTACTTAGTTCACTAAAAAGCGCAAAAAATCGCCCTGGTTGTCAAGTAGTAAAAAGACGTGGTCGCGTATTTGTGATTTGTAAAACAAATCCGCGCTTTAAAGCTGTACAAGGGAAAGGCGGCTCGAAAAAGTAACTTTATCTTGCCCTGACAAAAAACCTCTACCTAGTTGGTAGAGGTTTTTTATTATTAGCTCATTCAGCTATTTATTCTTCGGTCCATAACGCAATTTCACCTATTTGGATCAAACGACCACTATCACCACCAACCCCTTCTCCTGTGCGTGTATTATGAAAATCAATTCGATATTGTATATATTCAGCGGTATTAGCAACATCAAACATGTAGGTCGCACTCAACTCAGGTAAGTTTGAGAACTCTTGACTATCCAGCAGTGTCCATTGCTCACCATCGTTTGAGCCATACATATCCCAACTGCTTGGAAAGCGTATTGCGTTATCTTTGGCTGTTGCAATAGAATATTTTGACACTTTCGTTGCTTGCGCTAAAACAAAGTCGGTATATACACTGTTTACTTGCGCAATAGGCAGTAAATCTGGAGCGTACTCAGCTACCCACCAAGGTGCTTCAATCAACGCATTGAACTTATTATTTATATTATTATCGACTAACTTATCTGGCCCTTCACCCCAAATACCTATATGAGTTGCGTTTGTGTTTACTATTACCGACTCTAAAATTGCAATATTTTTAAACCCTGCCACAGGCGTAGGGAAAGGTGCAGTGATGCCTTTTTCATCTTTCAAGTAGGCAATATACTCAGAAAATACCACTTCAATCCCTCGATCTGCACCAAATATATGCTTAAATGCCAAATCAAAGTCCCATTTATCAAGCTCATTTGCACTGGCATTAAAGCGCTTAATAAAATCGATACTCTTATTTGTATTAACGACCCACTCTAAAAAAAATGCGGTTTGGTTATATGCATCTTCATTATGGTCTTTTACCCAAGCAATATTAGGTCTCGCGTGCTCGTAGAACCCGGCTTCAATTCGGATGAAATTTGCCAGTGACTCCAAGTACGTATGATAGTCGTTACCTGCTTCATAACTCCCTGTCTTTGGTGTGTTATTATAACCATGTGTTAATTCATGCCAAAGTACCCCAAGAACTTCTCTTCTAATGGCTTCATCACCTTGACCTTCCAAGCTCGCTATATGGTTTAAGTCAAACATCAGTTCCATATGTTTATCACTCCCCCCCTTAGCGGCAGGGAAATCATACAGATCAGTAATAAACTTCACTGACTCAAAAGTATTTATTTCGGTTACGTTGTTGAATAAACGCTTGGCAATTTTTAATGATATTTCTTGGATCACTGCTTCAAGGTCAGGAAATACTCGTTCAAGTGCTTTTTGACCTGCGTGCTCAGGTTTATTTTTTATAAAAGTAACGCTTGGGTTTTCAAAACCTGCCCAAGGCTGTTGTTCGTCCCACACCCGTATATAGTCTTCCTTAATTAACATTGACTCACCTTTGTCATTTGCCGCGCTCAAGGTTACCGACTTGGCACCTAACGACGAAAACTTAACCAATGGCGATCGCTCATTACTGGTTTGCGGCGTCCCATCTTCAAATGTCCATTGCCAACTGGTCGGGTTTACCAATGACTCGTCTTTAAAAACCACCAGCTCATCGACCGCTGGTGTCACATTTGTCGCTATAAACTCTACCAGTGGGACATCAGATACTACCATCAACTGCAATTCAGCAAGCTGTAAGATGTTACTGCCGTAGGAGTCAGTCCCAGCATGTACCATTTCAAAATTGAAGTACTGAAATGCTTGTTCATTCTCAATGGAAAATGACCTCATTGACCCACGTGATTCAAATACTTCATCTGCACGAGCATCTATTTCAACCCAGTCTTGCTTGTCATTGGAGCCATACACTACCCAATTTTTAGGGTCTCTGTTCGGTTCATCCCCAGCCGATATAAAGTTATAACCTTTAAGCTCATATTCCTTAACTGCTGAAAAAATCACTGTGGCTTTGCTATCAAACGCTAAAAATTTAGTACCCGCCTTGCCATCAATTAGATTTTCAACCTGCTCGCCAGCAGGTGAGGAGTCAGTTCCTTCAGTCAATATGGCTTCAACTTTAGAGCCAGTATCGCCAACCATATTTCGCTGCGCTGAGTCATTAACAACGGTTTGCATTGGTGTTTCTTCACTACTTTGCCTAGAAGTAAAACCTGATCCATCATTACAGCCCGTTAGTGCCACACACACAGCAAGTGTTACTGCTGAATATTTTAAATTAAACATATTATTCACCTGTTATTATTAGAATTGGTAAGTTAATCTTGCACTAAACTCTCGGCCAATGCTGTCGTAGCGACCGCCATGATAAAATGGATAATTACTGAATGTTTCGTCTTGAGGTGGCATCGCATTGAGTAAGTTTTTAACAGTGAATATCAGACGCGTATCGTCATTAATATGATACCCCAGCGTCACATTGTGCTTTATCCATGCGGGTAACTTTTGACGCTCACCGTATACAGCGTTATTCCACATTTTTCCTTTATATAGCATTAACCAACTCACTGATGTATCGCCACTTTCCCACGTGGCAGAGAAAGACCCTAATTCTTTAAAGTCATTGTTATTTTGGTCATCTAAGATATCAACTAATGGGTCTTCTGCACGGATCCGCTCTTTCTTTTTCAATACACGATTATAATCTGCTTTGTAGCGGAACGTTCCAAAAGCCGTATCAAATGTACCCCGTATGCCAAGATCTATCCCCGCATCTTGACGTTCGGCAGCATTAATATAACCCTCTTGTATCGTGTGAGGTGTATAAGCTAACCCTGATATTGCATTACCTAGTCGGTCAATTCCTTGGCCATTTTCATCATAGCGCTTAACTCTTTCACGCATATTGCCACACAGCTCGGAATCACTATTCTCGCCTCCGTTTTGGCATAACCAGAGTTTGTCTAGGATATAACTTGAATCAAGCCTCTTAATTTTGTCTTTGATTTTTATCGAGTAAAAATCGATATTGAATGACAGTTCATCTGAGTACTCATAAACAATACCCGCGGTAAACGAACTTCCCGTTTCTTCTTTTAGCGTCAGATCACCCGCTGATAATGTTTCAAAACCGGTTTGTAGGCTACTAATATTGGCACTGGTTAAATCTAACTGACCTGTTTCACAAGTATGCGATAACGCATCCGTATTATATCCATCAACTTGTTGCGTGCTTTGCAGCATGCGACACGCATCAGCGGTGATCCTATCGTTTAAGGTAGCAAAGTTACCACTGAACCCTTGGTAGAGTGAAGACATATCAGGGCCTCTAAAGGTTGTCCCATAAGCACTCCTGATCACAACTTGTTCAGTAGGTTTATAGGTGAAACCTAACTGCGACGTCATTGCTCCACCCACTTGACTTTCATCATCATAGTAATCATATCGTACTGCTGCTTCAGCACTTAATTCGGATGTAATTGGAACTAAGAACTCAAAGGCAGCGGCATATCTATCTCGCTCCCCATCGGTGATCACGCCAGTTAGACCAACAAATTGTTTATTTAATATTCTATCGTCGGGTGTGGCTCTCGTGCCCTCTCGCATCACTTCAACATACGCTGAAAACTGAACCGCTCCCGCCGATAATTCGAATAAGTCTCCGGATATATCTGCCGTTACACTGTCATTAAACGAATTACCATCATACGTTGACCAGTCCATAAACTGCATCACACTATCTGGTGTAGCGCCCCCAAAAAACAGTTTATAATTTGGACGATACACATCTATTCCATTCACTTCACCAAGTTTTTCTCCTTTGATAAACTGATTTCCTGCAACGGTATGTGATAAATACCTATCAGCAAAATCGTAGTTAGCGTGGCTGTAACCCACAGAGTAGTAAAACTCACCAACCTCACCTTTTACGCCAAAATTAAATGACATAGACTCATCGTTAAAGATGCGCCCTAAACCGTCATCGGTATATTCATCATCTGATAGTACTCGCCACATATACTTAACTGGAGCGCCATATCCCCCATCACTATTTTGAATATCAGGATCCCAAAAATTACCACCGTGGAATGAGCCTAAATGGCCCCATAAAAACGGATTACGTCGGCCTTTTTTATCTTGCTGAATATAAAATCCATTCGCAAATAGTGCCGTGGTCTCAGACAGTTCATATTCAGAATTCAAATAAACACTGTAAGTTTCACTTTCATTGCGTAATAACTTATCACCCGTTTCATCCCATCCACAGCTCGGCCCATAATTACTGCGCTTAATGAAGTGCTGGGTAGCTTGTGGGTGTGGGTTATCATCAGTATTACAATATTGCTCTGAATACTGATTTCGATACTCAGTATTTTCAGCCCAAACCGTAATGGAGCGGTTAACTTCACTGTTCGAGTCAGGGTCTGGGTTATCCCAAACACTATCGTGATAAGGCCTATCACTTGATAGTAGCGCATCTTCTTTTTTGTATTCTAAAGCGTAATCAAAGGTGAAATTGTCTTTTTTCATTCCACCAACAAATGTCAAAGACTTTTTATCACCCTTACCATAGGTATCTTGACCAAACTTCGCATCAATAAAGTGCCCATCAATTCCTTTCTTAGTTATGATATTTACAACACCCGCCATTGCATCAGAACCGTAAATCGCTGACGCTCCACCGGTTTGAATATCAATCCTTTCAACCATCGCTGTTGGGATCATATCTAGGTTTACAAAGTTTGTTTGTCCGCCAAATGGCATCGGATAGTAAGCTAGTCGTTTACCATTAACCAAAATTAGGGTGTATTCTGGTCCTAACCCTCTTAAATTTAATTCTTTGGCTCCGGGGGTATAAGAGCCTGTTTCGACTTCACCTAATACAGCACCACCTGCTGCAACTGATCCCATTAAAGCATCGTACACAGAATCAAAGCCATTACGAACCATATCGGAAGAACTGATCGTATGTACGTTAATTGCCCCTTCGATGTCAACACGTTTAATTCTCGACGATGTAACTTCAACTCGTTCTATTTTTTTTACTTCTTGAGCTGCCAAGGCGAGGCTTGAGTTAGTGCAAATGACAGCTATAGCCATTGCAATTGGTGACAACCTTCTTAATTTATTATTATTCATATTTCATCCGCTGACTTATATTGTTATTGCTAAATTAGAACGTTCCAATTACCATTAAAAAAACACTGCTAACGAGCTATTTGTTTAATACGCATAAATGGAACCTTCCAATTATTGGTGGTAGAAGGTAGTCTGTCAATGTATTTTATTCAATAATTAATTACATACTATTCAAAGACTGTTGATATTCAGACCACAACAAGTCTACATCTTTACCTGTTACGTGCTTTATTGCTTTATCAAAGCGCCACTTTTCAAGCTCAATGGCTGTTTTGTTAAATCGATACGCAAAATTGTCATGTTCTTTGCTCAACCAATATAGAAAGAATCCAGTGTTTGTGTAACCCCCTAGATAGCTTTGCGATGGCTTAGGTGACCTTGTTTTGTGAAACCCGGCTTGTATTCTAATTAAATCAGCCATACCCTCAATAAAAGCGTGCGCACCAGCATCATCATAACCTACGGACTTTGGAAAGTGCTGATATCCATGAGTCAACTCATGCCATAAAACACCTAGTAGTTCATACCTCACATCTTCATCAGGTTTGCCAGCTAATTTCTCAGTAATATATTTTGAGCTAAAGGCAATTTCCATATTAGTATCATCACCAGCTCGGTAAGCGATGGTATCCATCCATTTTAAGGTAAACGTTACTTGTTCAAAATCAGGTAATTCAGCAAAATTTTTATATAGCAGGGGCGCTAGATCTCTAGTCACTCTGTCAATTGTCTGTGCTATGTTTGGAAATAATCGGAGCAACCTCTTTGCGCCAGCCGACTCTGAATCTTCAATTACCACTTTTACTTTTGGTGTTGTGTGCCCTACCCAAGGCTTTGACTTGTCGACTACTTTTATCACATTGTTACGGTAAACTCTGTCTTCACCAAACGTATTTATTGCCTGCAGTGACACTGAATAACTACCTGGCTTTGAAAAATATGCCTTGGCTTTATTGCCTGCTTCAAACAGGGTAGCACCGGGGATACTCCATATTATTTTACTCGGATCATTAGCGACATTAGCATAAATATCAATAGGTTGATTAATTGTAGACACCGGTTGACTGACATTAAAATCCGCTATCGGCAAATGAGTATCAGAGATAAGAGCAAAGTTAGCAAGTTGCAAATAGCTATCCCCCCATGCAGTTGTCCCCTCTTGTTTCATATCTAGCTTAAATCGGCTAAATGACAGACTATCATTGACTTGAAATCTGAGAGACTGACCGCGTTTTGAAAACGTGATGCTATTTCGTTTATCAAGCTCATACCATGACTCCCCATCATTTGACCCAAATAAAACCCAATTTTTTGGATCTCGCTTTGGCGCATCAAGTGCCGACGTTAATACATACTCATAAACTCGCTTTGGGCGCTCAAACTGGATAGATACCCAACTTTGGCTGTACTTTGATATGTATTTACTTTGCAAGGAAGTATCGAATAGTTTATCAACGCCTTCATTTTCTATGTAAGTTGGATACTGCGTGTTAACGGTGAATGGGTCTTTTTTGGTCATATCATACAACACGAGATCATTCGCTAATATGGCAGGCGATGCCAGTATCACCAGTGTGGTAAATAAGGCTTTTTTTAGGTATGTCATAGACTCTCCAAATGAATGCAAACGCCATTATTGGATCGTTCCTATTGAAAAAGCAAGAACAGCACGATATATTTTAAAAGCCTCGTCTCTAGAGTGAAACTGAATGCGGACAGGAAAAATATGGGAAGGTGATGTTTACACCACAAAGCACCACCTTACAAGTTTACTAATTAGCCAAATATAAGTTGCCAAATGCTCGGGGGTTCATGGAATTTATGGTACTCTTTTCTCAATGAATCTATTTTCTTTAACTCAGTTTGTGCACTTTTCATATCGCCGTTTTTGGCCAACTGCCTGGCCCGTTCAATCGTATCTAATACTTTTTGCAAACCTTCTAACGACTGAGTTTTCAATTCAGGTTTAAAAGTTTCTTTTGTCGCTTCAAGTGAATAACGCGACAGTGATTCTAATGAAGATAGGAGTTCCTGCTTATTAGTCGCTTGCACTGCCTGTTTATAACTTAGCCCTATATTTTTCATCGTGACCGACAGCTCGCTCGTCTCTTTTGCAAAAACAGTTATCGACAGAAAAAATAATAAAAATAGTGTATTACGCATTGCCCTACTTATAACGCCCTTATATATGTTGCCGTAGTATACCGAAAATAGCGCGATTAAACATTTATTTGCCCTGTAAAGGAGGTGTATGAATTAGCCTCAAAAATGCAAATATGTGTCATAATTAAGATAAGTTTAATTTTATGAATTCCCAATGAAATTGCCAATTATCATACTCTTCGCATTGCTGGTTTTTATTGCGCCTCAATCTCATTCGCAAACGAAAGTAACATTTATCAATCCTGGTTACGCCCACAGTAATCCTACAGGCGACTTTTGGCTCAATGTTACCTTATTTATGCAAGCCGCAGCTGATGATCTAAATATAAACCTAACAGTGCAATACGCTGATAGGAATCATATTATTATGAAGCAACTGGTTCGAGAAGCGCTAAAAGACACTGACAGCTATTTAATCTTGGTCGACGAAAAGTCGGTGATAGCCAATACCCTTATAAACTCTACTCATATTCACCCTGCGATCATTTTTTTACTGAACCAACCGACTCAAGTACAAACCAAAAGGCTTGTGAAAAAAGGATATGGTATTTTGGGGAGTTTATTACCAGATAACTTTCAAGCTGGGAGGCTACTTGCGCAGAAGTTAGTGTCGCTCATTGATAAGCCACATCGGCGTTATAAAAATGAAATGATTGCTTTGTTAGGCGAGACTGCAACCCTTGCAGCTCAGCAACGTGAGCAAGGCTTGCTTAATTATTCAAATCGCGAACCATATCTTAACTTAAAGCAAAGAGTGGCTGCCAACTGGTCTTATGATGAAGCATTTCAACTTACTCCCAGCTTACTAAAACGTTTTCCAGACACAAAGCTCATATGGAGTGCCAACGATGCGATGGCTTTTGGTGCAGCAGCAGCGCTTACAGAACTCGGGTTGCGAGAAAAAATTAAAGTTGGCGGCGTTAATTGGGACCAAAAACAAACTACACACTTAGATACCTCCATTGGCGGCCATGTCACACTGGGCGGTCTTGCGATGATAAAAGTCTTTGAACATAACCAACCGGAGTCAATGTCAGTAGACGATAATATATACCCTATATTCACTGTATATAGCGAAAAATATGCACCAATCTACAACGCGATACACAACAAAAATATTGATGATATAGATTTCAGCCGCTTCACCGTCATAAATAAAGCGCCACTGGAATACAATCTTGACGCTTTAAATAGCTTTTTTAAATAACGTATAAAATTCACATAACTTTAATTTATTAAATTAAATAGCCGCATAAAACACCAACCAGCTCATTTAAAAGCCAATAATTGTCTCTTTTTTGGCTTTTATTTCCATAAAAACATTGTTGTATAAAACACACAAAATTGACACCACTCGAATTACCTGTTTTATTTACAGCCGTTAACAACATGTAACTAAGGTAATAACAATGAAAAATATGGTTTCAACAAGCTTAAAAATGACAGCGCTATCAGCATGTATTTGTGCATCTTTAGCAACACACGCACAAGATACACAACGTGTTATCGTCACTCTAAAGTCTCACTCAGTGAATGCTTCACTACCCGTGAAAATGTCTGATGCTGAAATGACGTCTTTCAAACAACAAACTTTAACGAATTTTGCTACGTCAATGAATTCGGCGCCTATTTCAACGTTACCAAGCGTGAATAGTTTTGTAACAGAAGTAACCCCAGAGCAAATGACATTACTTGCTGAAAGCGATGATGTTGCTCATGTTGAAGTAGATCCAAAGCGTTACCTAATGGCGGAATCTACGCCATATGGTATTGGTATGGTTCAAGCTAACCAACTTGCTGATAATATGAGTGGCAACCGTAAAGTATGTATCATGGATACTGGTTACACACTTAACCACCCTGATTTACCAAGCACTGGTATTACTGGTAATGACGGCTACGGCAGTAACAACACAGGTAACTGGTATAACGACGGTAACGGTCATGGAACTCATGTAGCAGGTACAATCGCTGCTGTTGGTGGCAATGGTCAAGGTGTTGTTGGTGTAAATCCATCAGGTCAACTTGGACTTCATATTGTTAAAGTCTTCAATGACCAAGGCCGTTGGGCATATGGTTCTGACTTAATTAAAGCCATTGAGCAATGTGAAGCTGCGGGCGCAAATGTTACTAGCATGAGTTTAGGTGGCAGTGGCAGCTCAACCGCTGAAAGAAATGCTTTCCAAGCAAGCTACAATCGCGGTGTTTTACATATTGCAGCAGCGGGTAATGGTGGTAATAGCAGTTTAAGTTACCCAGCTTCATACGATGAGGTTGTATCTGTTGCGGCTGTCGATAGTGGAGAAAGAAAGGCATCGTTCTCTCAATACAACAGCCAAGTCGAAATTGCAGGACCAGGTGTGGGCGTAAACTCTACTTGGAACAATAACGGGTATAAAAGCATCAGTGGTACATCAATGGCAACACCTCATGTTTCAGGTGTAGCTGCATTAGTTTGGAGCCACTATCCACAGTGTAGTAATAAGCAGATCCGTAACATTCTTAATATCACAGCTAAAGACAAAGGCGCTGCGGGTAAAGATACATCATATGGTTACGGTATTGTTCAAGCAAAAGCTGCATATGACTATATTGCGCAAAATGGCTGTTCTGATGACCCAGTCTTAACGCCAGTTGCAAACTTCACAAGCAGTGCGTCTGGTCTAAATGTTAGCTTCAGCAACACATCACGTAACGCACAAAGCTATAGTTGGAGCTTTGGTGATGGTTCAAGTAGCTCAGCGGCATCTCCTAGTCATACATATGCAGCAGCTGGTAGCTATCAAGTTACTCTAACAGCAACTGGTGCTGGCCAAAAAACATCATCTAAAACAGCAACCGTTACTGTGACTGATGGTTCAACCGGTGGCGGTTGTCAAGGGTTAGAAGCTTGGAATGCATCAACATACTACCGTGTAGGCGACAAAGTATCTTACAACAACAGAGAGTACCAAGCATCTTGGTGGTCAAGAGGTGCTCAGCCAGACGTATTCTCAAACGTGTGGACTCGCGGTGCAAACTGTAACTAAACCTAGTTTTTAAACATCAAAGGCACCAGATTATATCCGGTGCCTTTATCCTTATAATTCATATCTAATATTTAAGCGCTGTCATAGTAATTCAGACATAACCACGTTTACCTGACGCTTCATATAATTATTTATCTTTAAATGGTTCGGTTTCCAACCAAGTAAAAATCGATAGAAGTCCGACCAAATGATGGGCCATGCGCCTCGCCACTGAGATTCAATTTCTCTTTTTATATCAATATCATATCTAGTTTTAAGGGCTGAATGTAATTCACTAAAGTATAGTGCTAACAACGGTTCCTCATAAACATGCTGTTGCTCCGAGCTAAATACACTGGTAAATAACAGCATAATATCTTGAAGCCCAACCCCCTTGCCAACATACTGAAAATCATAACCCATCACGGCATTCTGCTTAATAGCAAAATTAGCCTGTTTCGCATCGCCATGGATCAAGGTCCTGTATTTTTGACTCACCAACCTATTATCGAGATCAACCGCATAACGTTTAATATCCCCTTTGGGCATTTTTTCATATTCGTCAGGACGAGTTGCTAAGTGCCAATAACCCCCTTGCTCCCAAAGTTTTGTGTGTTCTGGTTCTGGCTCAATATCACACCATAAAAACGTCGCGTGAAATCTTGCCAGCCAAGCAACTATATTGCCTACCGCTTCAAGATCTACACCTTCAACAGCATGAAACCCTTGAGTTGTAAAATCTTTAAAGACCAATATATTCTCTGAGCCACACTCATCAGCCCATAACAATTCCGGTGTTGCCGTGCAATAGGGTAAACGTGGTGCATATAGTTGGTAGAAATGCCTTTCTACACAATAAGACTTGGCTTTTCGCGCTTTTGCAAACAAACTTTGCCTAATATTAGGATGTTCGAGAGTATCGGGCACAGATGAAAACTTAATAACAGCGTGCTGGTTATCAATGTCTGCTTTTATAACTTCACCACACCCGCTCCAAAGTGCACATGGTTCGTCATTAAATGTAACGCTATCAAATTTTGTATTGAGGCTTTCTACTAACATAGTCAAATTGTTCCTATTATTGTTGCTACCCTAGCATGCAATTTAAACCTAATCACGACCTTCCTAGATTCCCCCCACTATTTATTTCCCCAACCTTATGGTTTCTAGCAAAATAATAAAGCTTTAAAAGCTCTGCATTGACTATTCAAACAATCATTTTTTAATAAAAAAAACCTCGATATCAACTATCGAGGTTTTTAATCATTAAGTGCCATGTATAGCGGCACTTAGGCATTGTTGACTAGCTTGCTTGCCGCACTTTGGCGACTTTATCAACGGGCTGCGCATTATCATCTAGCAAATTCATATCAAAATCGAATTCATCTACCCGAATCGCTTTTTCGCGCTTTTTATTATAATCAATTAGCTGTGCATACTCTGTCGCATTGATTAGGTTAGCTGCAAGTGCATTGTCTAGCGTTTGAGAAAAACGCACACCGGCTTTAATTTCTTTTTTACGCAATGCTTTTTTAACCTTTGCCAATAAATCTAAGCAAGCAAGTTTTGCTTTAAATGCTTGCTCGTTTATATCGTGTCCGTCACCCGGACTTGGTTTTACTAAATGGGTTAGCTGCACTTTAAAGGCGGTATCTTGCTGTGCAACCTTCGCTAATTCTCGGACCATATCATCTGAAATAGCTGGCATCTTATGACGGAATTGCAGCGTAATTGTACGCATTAATTTACGCGTACCAGATGCTGGGAAGTTATCTAAAAATTTGTGAAGCGCCTCTTCTGCTTTTTGTAGTGACCAACGCGTTGCGTAATGAAAATAAGGGGCTGCTGATTGTCTATCGCTAATCGCTACTTTTTGCTCATAGTACTTGATTGATGCCATTGCGCCATATAAGTGGCTCATCACATCGCCCAGTCTCGCCGATAACATTTCTGCCTGTTTTAGCTTTCCGCCCAATACCAACAATGAGAAGTCTGCATAAACAGCCAGTTTTGCCGACAGTTGATGTACAGCTTTTTCATATTTTTGTACTTCTGGTAACGCTGATTTACTGCCTGCGCTGAAGGGTAATAAACCCAAACCAAATGCACGGAAACTATTAGCAACACTGTAACCCACCGTCTTTACTAAGATTTTATTGAACGTTTTATCGGCAGATTTATCTTCACTATGAATAGATTCAACCATCGACTGCAAATACGGGTGACAACGCATAACACCTTGACCAAATATCATCAGATTACGCGTCAATATATTCGCACCTTCTACCGTAATGGCAATAGGTTGTGCAACATAACCACTCGCCAACGTATTCTGAGGTCCATTTTGTATCGCTTTGCCTGCCTGAATGTCCATTGCAGAATCGAGAACATCACGGCCAACTTCCGTCATATGATACTTAGCGATTGCTGTAACCACTGACGGTTTCAAACCCATCCCAAGCCCTTCGGTCGTCAATACGCGCATTGACTCTTGCAGATAGGTTTTACCTGCGATATCCGCAAGCTTTTCTTGAATACCTTCAAACTGACCGATTGATAGGCCAAACTGTTCTCGCACCGCTGCGTATTCTGATGCCGATTTGAATGCAGCCTGACTGGTTGATACACCCAATGCCGGTAGCGATATTCCGCGCCCCGCCCCTAAGCAACTTACGAGCATTTGCCAGCCTCGGCCAATATTCTGTTGGCCACCAATAATAAACTCCATAGGAATGAATACTTTATCACCTCGAGTTGTACCATTGTAAAAGCGGATACCCATTGGATCATGGCGGTTGCCTAATTCTACACCAGGGTGCGATTTAGGGATAAGGGCACATGTAATACCTAAATGTTCTTTACCACCGAGTATCCCTTGTGGATCTTCCACTTTAAATGCCAGACCAAGTACAGTCGCAATAGGCGCAAGCGTAATGTAGCGTTTGTCCCACGTTACTTCCATACCAACCACTTCTTTGCCTTCAAACATGCCTTTAGTGACAATACCTCGGTCAGGAATACCCCCAGCATCAGAACCCGCTTCTGGACTTGTTAACGCGAAGCATGGGATCTCTCTACCGTTAGCAAGTCTCGGTAAGTAATGCGCTTGCTGCTCTTTTGTCCCGTAATGAAGCAATAACTCACCTGGGCCGAGTGAATTCGGCACCATAACCGTTACGGCAACAGCTGAAGACTTTGTCGCAATTGTCCCTACAATCGTTGAATTGGCATAGGGGCTAAATTCTAAACCACCAAATTCTTTTGGTATAATCAATGAAAAGAAACGCTCTTTCTTTAAGAAGTCCAAAATATGGTCTGGTAAATGTTTGCTATTCTGAATGACAGAATCGTCAACCATTGCCATTAACTCTTTTACTGGGCCGTCTAAAAAGGCCTGCTCTTCACTTGAAAGCTTTGCTTCGGGCACAGCTCTCAGTGCGTCAAAATCGGGTTTACCCTGATAAATTGACCCTTCTAACCAAACATCCCCTGCATCTAAGGCTTCTTGTTCAGTGACTGAAATACTTGGTAATACTTTTTTTAATTGTGTTCTTAAGCTCATAATCAACTCATCCGACCAGCTACATATAACTACATTACGGCATAAAAATTAGATTAGATCAAATACTCAATTAAGTTTTTAACGGCTTTGCTGCTATAAAATCGAAAAAAAGCAGCATAATATACATAAAATCAAGCTATTAAGTTTTAAATATTAAATTTATGTTATTTAGCTTAATTTAGTGAATTAACAGTACGCAGCGATAAATAGGCCTTGAATAGTGTATTCTAAGCAAATAAACCGATAAATCATCTAGCGCTTTTTCAAATTTACCTCTCGCCATTTAAGCCAATTATGACGCCAACTAACAATATCAGTGCACAGACGTGAAACCACATTGCCTAAACAGATCAGTACCAGTCCCATATTCGCATTTAAGCTCCAAACATATCCTTCAAATATGCTCTACATAGCCAAAGCAATGACCGGGGTGCAAACTAAAATATAGGCTGCATTACTCGCACCAATACGATTAACTAATACTAAAAATGCAGTAAAACCGAGTACTGAAGCAGGGACAGCCAAATACAATAAACTGCTGATATACAACATGGTGAACTCAAAATTGAAACTTAATTCTTTTAAAAATATGACAATTAGTAGGCATGCACATCCATATGCCATTGCATAGCTGGTTGCAGTGAAAGGGAGGATCCCTTTGTTTGTATTTTTAACGCTCAACATGTTTCCGATTGAAAAGCACCATGTACCAACCAATGAGTAAAACACACCGTAAAATGTAGCGAGTGACAATTGCAAAGCAGATAGCTCGTTCACAAATAAAAAACCGATGCCAGCCAACCCAAAAAACATACCGAAAAAGAAATTCAGCGTGATAGATTCGCCAAAGAATAGTCGACTGTGAATACTATTAAAAAGTGGCGTAGTTGCCATAAGTAAAGCAACTAACCCACTTGGTATATAAGCAGTAGCGGCATAAAATGCGATGAAGTTGAAGCAAAATAGACTAGCACCTTGTAGTGCAAACCAAATATGATTTTGATAAGACGTAGATTGTAATAACTTCAATAACTTGCCTGCAACTAGCATGATCACAGCAGCAATACAAAACCGATAAAGTATCGACACTTCCAAAGCCACAATGCCGTGCTGCCATTTAATCGCAATCCAAGACAATCCCCAGATACAAACCAATAAAACATATAGAATGAGTGACATAACAGACTCCTAGTAAATAGTGTCACCCATTATCTATGGTGAACCAACTCTGATATCTCACGTTGTTGCCGTCGTTAACACGATCTTGCGGTTATTATCTCCACCTGAAATCGTCACTCGTTGCGAGTATAAAATACTTACGATAAGCTAAATCATAAAATTAAGTAGCTTATCGATTAGTGGATGCCAAACAAAAACCTTCATGCTTCTTCTGCGCAAAGAGGCTGTTCCCATCAATCACATAGCCAGTACTACTTTGCGCTAGCTGCGCATCAGCAAGATCAGCTCTTTTACCCTTACAAGCCATTGCATATGCTTTTAAGTCGATTTTATTGGTCGAAAGCAGTATCGCTATATGCAAAACACCATCAACATTCATTACTATCGTTTTAAATACTGTCTCAGGCTTTAAACAGAGTTGCTAAGCCGCATCATTGGCAAAGTTTACCGAGGTTTCAATCTGCTTAAATTACAACACTTCAAAAAGTATCTGGTGTTTTGACAAGGATTTTATGGCTGGTGTCATAACCTATCCTTAGTGCAATATACGTCTTAATATTCACGACTAGATTAATTCAGACATTAGACTAAAGTCTATAAATGCACCTTTTTTGAAGGTTGGACAATATGCTCAATCGTAACGTTAGAGTTTTATTCTTCATCATTATCGCTTTCTCTGCGATCAATTTTATGGTGACCGAGTATGCTTTATGGACAACAAGTTTAGCTTGTAGCAGTAAATGTGAGGTATTAGGGTGTAAATCTGGAAAACTAATGTTTGGTGAGCGACGTCGATTGATTGGCTGTAAATGCGATAGCAAACAAGACTATCTTGTATTATTAAACTGAACATGTAAAAAACGGTGCACTAGGCACCGCTTTAATTCATGACTTTAGCCATCAAATTTATTTAGTTAAGTCATCAAAGAATTTTTTCACACCGTCGAAGAAGCCTTGTGCTTTCGGGCGGTTTTTGTTGCCTTCAGAGCCCATGCTATCTTCTAGCTGTTTTAAAAGCTCGCGTTGGTGTTCATTCAGGTTAACCGGTGTTTCAATAACAACTTTGCAGATCAAATCACCAACTGCACCACTGCGTACAGACTTAACACCTTTCGCGCGCATACGGAACATTTTACCAGTTTGACTTTCAGAAGGGATCTTCAGGTTAGCACGACCGTCTAATGTCGGTACTTCAATCTCGCCACCCACTGCTGCCGTTGTAAAGCTAATTGGTACTTCACAGTAAAGGTTGTTACCGTCACGAACAAATATCGGGTGTTCTCTTACTGACACTTGTACATACAAATCACCCGCAGGTGCACCATGCATGCCAGCTTCACCTTCACCTGATAAGCGTATACGGTCACCAGTGTCAACACCCGCTGGGATTTTCACAGACAGGGTTTTCGTTTTTTCTACGCGACCTTGACCATGGCACTTATTACAAGGATCTGAAATTGTCTGGCCAGTTCCATTACAGGTTGGACAAGTTTGCTGCACAGCAAAAAAGCCCTGACGCATTTGCACCTGGCCAGCACCGTGACATGTTGAACATGTTTTAGGTTTAGAGCCTGGCTTAGCACCACTGCCATCACATGGTTTACAAGCAACCCATGTAGGTACTTTAATTTCAACTTCTTTGCCACGCACCGCTTCTTCTAAAGAAAGGTCCATGTTGTAACGTAAATCGGCACCACGCTGCTGGCGAGATTGACGACGGCCACCGCCACCACCAAAAATATCACCAAACACATCACCGAAAATATCGCCGAAATCACCTTGACCACCACCATGGCCGCCACCGCCATTTTGATCAAATGCAGCATGGCCATATTGATCATACATTTGACGCTTTTGACTATCAGTCAGTACTTCGTAAGCTTCTTTTACTTCTTTGAATTTAGCTTCGAGTGCAGTATCACCTGCTGTACGGTCTGGGTGATATTTCATTGCTAAGCGTTTATATGCTTTTTTTATGTCACGTTCACTGGCGTCTTTACTCACACCTAGTACGTCGTAATAATCACTTTTTGACATAGTTATCACACTACTCTAATTGGTTGGCAAACAAAGTATCTGCCAAGATGGTAATCTGTAGTTGAGCCCACATTACCAAAATTTACATACACTAAGGGCGCGACAAGCGAAATTCGCCAGCGCGCCCTTACAAGTCAACAATTACTTGTTGTCTTTAACTTCTTCAAACTCGGCATCAACAACATCGTCGTCTTGCTTCGAAGAGCCAGCACCCTGCTGTTGCTCACCAGCTTCAGGACCCGCTTGCTGTGCTTGTGCCTTAGCTTGTGCAATTTCCATTAGCTTTTGTGATTTTTCTGCAAGTGCTTGTACTTTAGCATCGATATCTTCTTTGCTATCACCTTTGATTGCAGTTTCAAGCTCAGTTAAAGCCGCTTCAATTGCTTCTTTATCTGCTGCTGGAAGTTCCTCACCGGCTTCTTCAACTTGCTTACGCGTGCCGTGTAGCATCGCATCAGCTTGGTTGCGTGATGCAACTAATTCTTCAAACTTTTTATCTTCTTCAGCATTTGCTTCTGCATCACGTACCATTTTTTCAATTTCTTCATCATTTAGACCAGAAGAAGCTTGGATTGTGATCTTTTGCTCTTTACCTGTATCTTTATCTTTAGCAGATACATGTAAGATACCATCAGCATCTACATCGAAAGTAACTTCGATTTGCGGTGCACCTCGTTGTGCAGGGCGAATACCTTCAAGGTTGAACTGACCAAGAGACTTGTTATCGCTTGAACGTTTACGCTCACCTTGTAATACGTGGATAGTTACCGCTGACTGATTGTCTTCAGCCGTTGAGAATGTTTGCGATTTCTTAGTAGGAATCGTTGTGTTCTTCTCAATTAGAGCAGTCATAACCTGACCCATAGTCTCGATACCTAGAGACAATGGTGAAACGTCTAGTAATAGTACGTCCTTAACATCACCAGCTAGTACACCACCTTGAACCGCAGCACCAACTGCTACTGCTTCATCAGGGTTTACATCTTTACGCGGCTCTTTACCGAAAAACTCTGTCACTGTAGTTTGTACTAGTGGCATACGTGTTTGACCACCAACAAGGATGATGTCATTCACATCACTTACTGTTAGGTCAGCATCAGCTAGTGCACGCTTAAGCGGCTCGATTGATTGAGTTACTAAGTCTTCAACTAAAGACTCAAGCTTGGCACGAGTAAGCTTCACATTCATATGCTTAGGACCCGTTGCATCAGCCGTTACATAAGGAAGGTTAACTTCTGTATGCTGTGCTGAAGACAATTCGATCTTCGCTTTTTCTGCCGCTTCTTTAACACGTTGCATCGCTAGAGGATCAGTTTTAAGGTCGATACCTTGATCTTTCTTAAACTCATCTACTAGGTAGTTTATTACGCGATTATCGAAATCTTCACCACCAAGGTGCGTGTCACCATTCGTTGCAAGAACTTCGAATGTGTGCTCGCCATCTACTTCATCAATCTCAATGATTGAAATATCGAATGTACCACCACCTAAGTCGTATACAGCAATAACGTTATCGCCTTGCTTTTTGTCCATACCGTATGCAAGAGCAGCAGCTGTTGGTTCGTTAATGATACGCTTAACTTCTAGACCAGCAATACGGCCCGCATCTTTTGTCGCTTGACGCTGTGAATCATTAAAGTACGCAGGTACAGTGATTACGGCTTCTGTTACTTCTTCACCAAGAAAATCTTCAGCTGTTTTCTTCATTTTTTTAAGTACTTCAGCTGAAACCTGTGGTGCAGCACGTTTTTCGCCACGTACTTCTACCCACGCGTCACCGTTATCTGCTTTCGCAATCTTAAATGGCATGATATCGATGTCACGTTGTACTTCTTCGTCTTCAAAACGACGACCGATCAAACGTTTGATTGCAAATAATGTATTTTGTGGGTTTGTAACCGCTTGGCGCTTAGCAGGTTGACCTACAAGCGTTTCACCCTCTGCAGTAAATGCAATAATAGAAGGGGTTGTACGATCGCCCTCTGCGTTTTCGATAACGCGTGCTTTTTCACCATCAAGTACTGCTACACAAGAGTTAGTAGTACCTAAATCGATTCCAATAATTTTACCCATGAATCTTCTCCGACTTCAAAATTCGTTGTTCTGTTTAGATGACTTGTAAATAGGGGCGGTAAAATCTAATTCAACCGTAAAAACAAAAAAAAATGCACTTTTTTTGAAATTTTTTCTATAAACGTCTTTTTTAGGCAAAAAAACATCAACAATAGCGGTTTATTAAACAGGTATGACCAGATATGCTACCCATCATTACAAAAAAACGAATTATATAGGATCCAACAATGACCTTCGATGAAATAATTACTAATCCGCTATTAAAAGCAAGCCCTTGCGAGTTAACATTTCCACAAAATTGGTGTCAAGGCCGTACGGCTTTTGGCGGGCTTTCTGCAGCAATTATGCTGCAAAACATGAAACACCAGCTAACAGATGAACGTCGGTTGCTGTCAATGAGTACTAATTTTGTCGGGCCTCTGTTCGCCGAACAACCGTTTATTTTAGAGACGCAAATACTCCGTAGTGGCAAAAACGCAACTCAAATGTTGTGCACAATTAAACAAGACGCAAAAGTTTGCCTGATTGCGCAAGCCTGCTTTGCAAAAGAACGTGTGTCAAAGGTCAATGTGCCTGTAACTCATCAGCATAATTTGCGCCCAGCTAGCAGCACACACGTGCTGCCCTATCAGGAGAATGTCATGCCAGCATTCTTTCAACATGTTGACCTAAATTTGCAAACCGGTGACATGCCATTTAGTGGTTCGAATAACTCAAATCTAGGTGGCTGGATGCGTTTTAAAAAAGCCCCATCTGATAACCTAAACGAATTACATCTACTTGCATTAGCTGATGCTTGGCCTCCGACTTTATTACAAATGGCCAACTCACCTTCTCCTGCTAGTAGTATGTCTTGGTATATTGAGTTTGTGCAAGAGGTTAATCTCGATAACGATGCATGGTTTGGCTTAGATGCACAAACACACCATGCCGCTAATGGCTATGGTCTAGAAGATGCAAAAATCTATGCACCAGATGGCACGCTGTTAGCAATTAGCAGGCAAACAGTCGCCATCTTTGATATGTGATAACCATTCGCTTTTTGGCTAATTGGCATAACAAAAACAATCACCAAAACAAATTGCACTCATACACACGATGTATCACACTAGAGATATAGTGTGGGTGTGATTGGCTTTATCGTGATAATAGCGTGCAAACAATGTGATAGATTAGTTCAAGTTGAACAGTTAAGTACTCAGCAAAAAGCAACATGTCCAAATTGTGGCGCGCATTTAATTACATGTCGACAAAATCTATCACAATGGAATATGGCATTTGCCATCACTTCTTTATTATTTTTATTTACCAGTCTCTATCCTAGTTTCATTTCTTTTAGTCAACATGGACTAACCCAGCAAATTAGTCTTTGGCAAGCCTGTATATTACTCAGTGAAAAATACAATGCCGTACTCGCAGGTCTCTTTTTGTTTACCATCTTATTGATGCCTGTGTATGTATGCCTATTAACGTTAATTTCTCATAGTAAACTTTGGCCAAAACTCAGGTTAAGTATTGCACGAAAGCTGACAAAGAGCTTTAGCTACATTACCCCTCTTAATTTGGCTGATATATTTTTGGTTGCAGTGCTCGTAAGCGCATTTAAGTTAATGTCGCTGGCTGATCTGACTCTGGGATATGGCTTTTGGGCTTATGTTCTTTTTGTTATTTGCTTTATTGAACTTCTGACATTGGTAGATGAAAGTGAACTTTGGGAGCGTCAACAATGTCAATTTGAACCTGTTGAACATTTATGCGGTCAATCCGCAATGTTAAACAAACTACGCCGCTGTCATATTTGTAACCAATTATCTCACGAAGATACTTGCCCACGGTGCGAAGCAAAAACCTATTTTAGAAAACCTAACTCTATGGAGCGTGCAACTATCTGGATGCTTACAGCACTGATACTATTAATACCAGCCAACCTCCTTCCTATAATGGACACGATAAATTTAGGTCAACATACACCCGCGACGATTTTTTCTGGGATTGTTATTATGTGGAAGTCTGGTTCATACCCGATTGCGAGCTTGATTTTTCTTGCCAGTATCTGCATTCCAATAGTCAAAGCCATATTACTTTTTTACTTAATCGCACAAACAAGCAAGTGCCATTCCCCTAAAAAGGCCAGTCAGTTATATAGGCTGCTTGAGATAATTGGTAAATGGTCCATGATCGACGTATTTGTTGTCATTGTACTCGTGTCATTAGTTCAGTTAGGAAATGTCTTGACTGTTGAGCCAATGATTGGAATAGTCTTCTTTACTACCATGGTGTTATGCCAAATGATCGCCGTACACAGTTTTGACCCTCGAATCCTATGGGATAAATACCACGCATATGAATGAACACGCTAATATTGCAACTAAACCAAAATTTTCAGCGATCTGGCTAGTGCCTGTTATTGCGCTCATCATTACTGCTTGGATGCTTTACCAACACCAAATAAACAAAGGCCACACTATTTTTGTAAAAATGCAAAATGCCGAGGGTATTGTCGCAGGAAAAACCGAAGTAAAAGTGCGCAATGTAAAAGTAGGCGCTGTCGACTCATTGAGGTTACAGCTAGAACAAAATGCCGTTATCGCTCGAGTTCAGATTGACACACATTACGATGATTTATTAACCGAGGACGCTAAGCTTTGGATAGTAAAACCTCGAATTGATGAATCAGGGATCTCAGGTATGAATACATTATTATCGGGTGTTTATTTAGAATTAGAGCCAGGTCAAAGTGAAACTCGCTCTACTTTATTTACATTACAAGACGAACCCGCCCTAATTAGCCCCGATGTAATGGGTAAGCGGTTTAGCCTTACTGCAAATCAGGCTGAAGTACTCGATGTTGGCTCTGGTATCTACTTCAGAAACTATAAGATTGGAAAAATTGAATCAGCTAAATTCAATATCGATGGGCTGACGATGGAGTATGGCATTTTCATATTTGCACCTTATGATAAATTAATCACCACCAATGCAATTTTTTGGGTCAGTGCAGGAGTAAATATTAGCCTCTCGACAGAGGGAATAGATATCTCTACGGGCAGTTTATCAAAGCTTATAAAAGGCGGTATTTCCGTCGATTACCCCCCCAACAGTCTCGCAGCAGAGCAAGCTCCAGCACTTAACCAATATAAACTGCACGAGAGCTTCTCTGCCGCTTTAGAAAAACGGTTTGATAATGCTGATTTCTTTTTGATAGAGTTTGAGCAATCCATAAGAGGGCTCAGGATTGGTGCGCCAGTTGAATATAGGGGGATGCGTATTGGAACAGTTGAACAAGCCCCCGCTCAAATTGAGCGCGATGGCCAGCCGCTTTATTTTCAGCAAGACACCACGTCAGTTCCAGTTTTAATAAAAATTGAATATGGTCGAATTTATGAACAAAGCGAGTTAGCCAAGACATATTGGCAGACTAATATAGAAAAATGGATTAGTAATGGGCTACGAGCATCATTAAAAAGTGGTAACATAGTCACAGGTGCGGTATATATAGAACTAGATTTTTACACTAAAGCGCCACCAGCTCAACTTGTGCAATCTTCTGTTTATCCCGTATTGCCGAGTGTATCGAGTGGATTTACCGCTTTATCTGAACAAGTTACAGATTTACTTAATAAATTAAACGATTTACCTCTGTCAAAAACAATGACAACATTTGACGGAACATTACAGGAATATAGGTTACTTGCAATGGAAATGAATAAACTGATCAGCGAATTTAACAAAAACGATATTGCTGGTGATACAAAAAGCAGTCTTGGTAATATTAACTCAACTCTAAGCCAATTAACCTCTAGCTTAAAACAGTTTGAGAAAACGTTAACCAATTACCAGCAAGGCTCTGGCATGGTTGAACAATTGACAGACACATTAGAAGAATTAGAAAGCCTCTCTAATACACTAAAACCAATATCAAAAGGCTTAACAGAACAACCCAGTATGCTTATTTTTAACAAGCAAAGCCCTGAAGATCCAGAGCCAAGGAAAAAATAATGAAAGGCTTGATCCCCGCGTTCTTCAGTGTACTTTTTGTTGTTGGGTGCACAGGTAATTCAAATAATGGTATCGAGTACTACCAGTTTAATACCAGCACCACAGTGAGCAATAGCTTAGCACCCGATAATACTGTATTGCTTAAGCCCATAAAGATCATTGGCTTATCTGATCAACAGGCCATTGCCCAAATACATAGTAACCATAGCGTATCAATTGCTAACTTTAATTACTGGTCAGAACACCCAAAACATATGTTGTATAAATCCGCACAGCATCTTTTGTCCCAAGCGCTTAATAAATGGCAAGTGATTGACGCACGGGCTGGCGCCTTGCAGTTTCCATATTTTGAAGTCGAAATTCATGTGAGTGACTTTGCAGGACATGAAAAACATGGTGGGA
This sequence comes from Pseudoalteromonas aurantia, assembly GCF_005886875.1. Lineage (GTDB taxonomy): Bacteria > Pseudomonadota > Gammaproteobacteria > Enterobacterales > Alteromonadaceae > Pseudoalteromonas > Pseudoalteromonas aurantia_A. The sequence continues at coordinate 28,271 of NZ_PNBY01000058.1, forward strand.
TAATTTCGGGCAATTGGTATATTTTTTACTATCGCAATGATCAAAAGAGATTATTAAAAACACAACACTTTGTGGCTTCTCAGCCATTACAAGCAGATGGCTACCCTGCGCTTGTCAATGCCCTCGAAAACAGTTGGATCCAAGTCAATATGGAACTAAAAGCAGAACTAGAAAAAGTACGCGCTGCGCTGTAATAAGCTTTTAGCTTTCCTTTCCTACATTATTTGATATTGCTTTGTTGTTACGTGAAACGTTTATGCTTGGCGTGCCATGAGTTGATGATTGACTTAAATAAACCTGACTCTCTTACAATACGATAAATACCTATGTGCCACTCGCGAGCAATAAATTAAAAACCAGAGCAGCAAGTATTGAATACTCGCTGCCCATACAGTTGAAAGTTATTGCATATCAACTTGCTCATACAAGACACTAAGTGATTTGACAACGGTTTGATTGGGCAATGTTGCAAAAGGCTGATCAGCAAACTTTTCACCACGCATTTGAACATTAATTCTCGCAGCGTCTGGGTTTAACATTGTGTTCTTGTAATATGCCTTAACGTCTTCTAAAGATACCTGCTCAACCGCTTTGATCAACTTATCCTTTGAATCATAGTCGTAGCGCTCTCTGTACCAGTCGTTGATTAACGGGTTAAACTCTTCAGCTAGATTCTTTGGTTCCTCTTTTAATGAAACCAATAGAGCCGTTTTTAAATCAGTAAACGTTTTTTCACTCAGCTGAGTCAAAATCTGTCCATATTCGATTTTAAATGCCTCAAAGCGCTGCTGCATTTTCTCAACACCATTCACTGGAGTCTGAATATACAAACCCATTGCCGAATAATCATCGATACTTTGTGCCGTTGCGCCCACAGCATAAGCTAGCTGCTCCTCTGTACGAAGTACTTCGAAGGCGTGTTGTCTAAAGTGTGATTGCAAGACTAACCCTTGTGCTTTTTGTGGATATCCAGGGACTGGGTGAACATGCATATCAACAATTGCGACATCAGCAACCGTTATGTCTTCTTGCCAAACAAGTGTTTGTCCTTGCTTAGGCAACACATATTGTGAACGAGTGTAGCTGGTTACTTTTTTCGGTTCAGGTAACGCGAGGTTAATCTCAGTCGAAATTGCTTCAACTTCCTCTTGGCTATAATTCCCATAGCTAAATACCCGAATATTATTTTCAGTTAATGTTTTTCTTTGCAACTGGATAAAATCCATAACGGTAATTTCATCTAGTGCTTTTAGCTTTTGTGAAAGGTTGAAGCCCCCTGAGCGAATCATGTCAGAGTATTGGCCAAAAGCCTGACGAAATGGGAACTGCTTTTGCGCATTCATTAAGCCCCGGCGGTACCTATCGACAGCCTGCGCAAACATGGTTTTATTTACTGAAATTTCAATATTTTTAAGCGCATGACTTATCAAAACAGGTTGTTTATCCGTAAATCCTGACACAGATAAGATCAAGCCATTGCCTGGCGCCAAACCCACTGACATACCAGCCACACTTGCCTCGGTGATCAGCCGACTTTGTTGCAATGAAAACAAGTCAGCCCACAGTTGCATCGCAATGGCATGCTTTACATTACTTAGCGGTTCAGCAGTATTAATGAAAATATCCACTGAGCCTTTTGGCTGATGTGCGAAGCGCTCGCTAGCTGCATGCCATACAGTCACTCTTTCATCTTTATAAACCTCAGATACGCCATTACGTGCTTGCTCGGAGGTGGTTTTAATATCAAAGTTTTGTGGTAATAAACGATTTACTGTTGGCAATTCCAAGTTTAAATCTGACGGTTGATACCATTGAGCAATGTCGTCATCAGTTATTGCTGAAATCTTATATTTACCATCATAGAAATGTAAATCACTGTCCGACGGTTCTTGCTGGCTGATATACCAAACCCTAAGTCGCTCAGGAGTTAGCTGTTTAAGCACATTATTTACTGCGGTTGCATCAAATTTTGCATAGTAAAAATCCGAATTAAGCACATGATTTAATGGAACTTTTTGCATGCTATCAGCAACGCTACTGACGTAGCTAAATTCATCTCCTTTTTCAAGAAATTGAAACTCATTACTTAATGATGTACTGATTTCATCGAAGTATTTGTCGTTCACTCCTTCTTTTTTTATTAACTCAATATACTGCATAACAGCAGATATAATGTCGCTACGATGGTCCATACCAGAATCAGTTACATTGATATCAATCGTTAGTGAGCCATAATTGCCATACATACTAGGACTGGCGTAAGCCGTTAAACTCGATATCCACCCTTTATCTTTCATTACCTGTGCTGGCCCGCCTGCCATTTCATTACTTAGTAAGTAAGTCACAAAGTAATTAGGTTTTACGGCAAAATCACCACTGTTATTGTCAATAGTAAAATCAATCTTAAGCTGCTTCACATCTTCATTAGGAACATAATGGATGAGCTTCTTGCCGACTTTGCTAAACTCGATAGATTTCGAAACTTCAGGCTTATCAATGTGCTTATTCTTTATGGTAGAAAAATACTTTTTCGCCTTTTTGGCCATATCAGCAGTCGACTCATTTGAGATCATCGCCACCTTCATGATATTTGATGAATAATAACGCTCATAAAAAGCCACGGTTTCTTCATGTAAACTACTGTTTTTTTTGTCACCTAGAGTCTCTAGGTTACCAATTAGGAAGCGGTTTGCTGGATGATCCCCATACATGCTTCTTGCGAGTTTAAACTGACCAAAGAAGTCCATTTCACGACGCATAGACCACTCTGCGTTTACGGCGTTTTTTTCTTTGTCTGTATATTCTGGGTATAGCTTAGGCGCTTTAAAAAAATCAGAGAATCGGTCCAACCCTTCATCATAGGCATCGTTATTGACCTTGAACATATAGTTGGTTATGTCGAGCCAAGTGTAGGCATTATGTGTACCACCATTGTTGGTCATGAAGTTCGTATAACCTTTAGAGTCAGGGTAACGTTCAGTGCCAAGAAATAACATATGTTCTAAATAGTGTGCCATCCCCTGTTGTGTCATCGGATCATGGAGTAATCCAACACCAACACTCAACGCAGCTGCTGACTTTTCAACTTTAGGATCTGAGATTAATAATACGTCGATGCCATTTTCAAGGCGCATTGTTTGATACTGTCTATCATCGTTAGGACTCACGACCAAAGACTCAGCAACCAACGCCGAAGATGGACTATTAAGCCTTGGAGAAGTTGTCCCACAGCCAGTCATAACCAAAAGTGATAGCGCACTTACTGTAAATAATCGTCTCATATTTTATCCATAAATAGGTTCTTATACCCCATATTCTTTATTTACTTGCCAATTTGCAATCACAAATGTACTTTGATTGTAACTGTGTGTAAAAAGGCGATTTAATATGCATCACCCTGCGTTATTTTTGGTCATACTGGCTATGTTTTTACAAGTACTACTCACTATTGTGGTGATGTTCATTATGGGACGCCGCCGATTTACAGCACACAAAACTAAAGCAATACCGAGTCATGCTTTTAAAACCATGGATTTAGACAACGCACCTGAAAGTGTTGTTGTTGCCGGTAGAAATTTTAGCAACCAATTTGAAATGCCTAACTTGTTTTTCGTAGCCTGTTTACTCGCAATTTCCCTTAATAACACATCGTTGTTCTTTGCTGTCGTCAGTGTATTATTCGTAGTTTCTAGAATAGTGCATAGCTATGTACACCTGAACGGTAATTTTATCGTTGCCCGCTTTTGTGTGTTTTTGGTCGGTTGTGCATTACTAATTATTCAATGGATCACATTGATGGTCACACTTTTATAACATAATAATATAAAAAATCATCATTTAGTAACGCATTGTTCTTTTTCTATTCGTTATATTTGATAGGATAACCGCGTCAATAAAAACTGAAAGGGGCTTAATAGGATGAATAACGATAAGGAAATATGCGATTTTGGTTTGCATCAAGGTGAACCATATACTGCGCTACCCGCTACATTTTTAAACTGGATGATAGAAACCAATCATAACAAATCACATTTTGCTAAAAATGAGCTAGAACGGCGTATTATTGCTGTAGAAAATACTTTTCGAGACTCAAAAAATCTCTGATCAGACGTTTCTTCTTAGAGCTTTTAGTTTAAACTAGAGCATAACTATTTTATTCGACTAAATTATATTATGCGCATAACTTTGTTAGCTAGTTGTTTGCTTCTATCAGCATGCAACATATCGCCAACCATCTCTGAAAAAGCCTTAGAACAAGAGGTTCAATACCTTACTATATTACATACAAACGATAATCACGGTCGTTTCTGGCACAACGAAAATGGTGAATATGGCATGGCTGCGCGCAAAACCTTAATAGATAAATTAAGGCGTGACGCAGCAAAAAATGGCCATACCGTATTATTATTATCTGGCGGAGACATTAACACAGGGATCCCTGAGTCAGATCTTCAAAAAGCAGAACCCGATTTTAAAGGTATGAGCCTAATAGGGTATGATGCGATGGCTATCGGCAATCATGAATTTGATAACCCATTAAGTGTACTCGATAAACAAATTAAATGGTCTAACTTCCCGCTGCTGTCGGCCAATATTGTCCACAAAAAAGATGGTTCTCATGCATATCAACCCTATACCGTGCTTAACCGAAATGGGCTAAATATTGGAATTGTTGGGCTAACAACGACTGATACCGCAAAAATTGCTAATCCACTATACATTGGCCATTTAGATTTTGTTGAACCCGCTTCAATAACAGAAAAAGTGACCGATGAAATCCGCGCCAAACACAGCATTGATGTCATGATAGCCGTGACTCATATGGGCCACTATCACGATGCGGCCTATGGCATTAATGCACCTGGAGACGTCACATTAGCACGTTCATTAAAACCAGGTACGCTTGATATGATCATTGGAGGCCACTCGCAAGAACCGATTTGTGTTACGCAAACTGGTGAAGCTGATAATGAATTTACAGCGGGAAAAGCATGTAAACCTGATCAACAAAATGGTACATGGATCATGCAAGCTCACGAATGGGGTAAGTATGTTGGTAAAGCACAGTTCAAAATAGCAGGCGGTGAAAAAACGCTACTTAGCTATGAGCTGATCCCCGTCAACCTCAAAGATTCAGAAGGTCACTATATTCAGCAGCATATAGAACCAGACCCTGCACTCTATGCATTTCTAAAGCCATATCAAAACATAGGTGAACAACAATTAGCTGATAGCGTAGGATCGGTTGATACATTTTTAGATGGAAGACGTGATACCGTCAGGTTTAAACAAAGTAATTTAGCCAACCTTATCATAAAAGCACAAATGGCAGCTGTAGGCGCCGACTTTGGGCTAATAAGTGGTGGAGGTATTAGGCACAGTATAAAAGCGGGTAATATTACCTATAAAGATGTACTTAAAGTACACCCTTTTAAAAACCGCATCACCAAGGTGACTTTTACTGGGGCTGAATTATATGAATACTTAAATATCGTAACCCGATTCCCAGCTGATTCAGGCTCTTATTTGCAATATCATGGCATAAGTTTTGAACTAAGCAAAGGTATACTCAGTAATGTAAAAGTGAATGGTAAGCAGCTGAAACAAGATCACACTTACACCATGAGTATAAATAGCTACAATGCAGCCGGTGGTGATGGGTACCCTTTATTAAGTAAAAAAGAGGGTTTTGAGTCGAGTAGCACAACTGACGCACAAGCACTAAAAGACTACTTAGAAAAGAACTCGCCAATAATCGCTGAGTTACTATAAAATACGACTCCTTATGATGGCAGTATATAAAAGCTATGCTGCTGTCACACCTTTTAGTCTTGGTGTTCCCAATCCAGCCTACTTTCCAATTAATTCAATGTCAGTTAGCGCCACATTTATTAACCCATAGCTGTGAATTTTTGAACGTGACCCTTCACCGTGTGCTTTTGGTGGGTAGTACTTTGCTTTTAGCTCAATATGCTCTGCCATGACATCGTCTAAGGCCGCTCTAATTTCACTTAACGTCTTTTCTAAACTAGAAGAGAAATTAGGTCTCTTTCGTATGGTATGCCCCAAAGCAATCAGCCGGTGAAAATATTTGTCTGCGATATCGATTAATTCGTCAGGCACATCTTTATTTTGGTTTAATACCACATCAGGGTGTGACTCACAGTACTCAACCAGTGCCAAGTAGAAGCATAATGGCTTATTCGCTAATTTCACCGCATCTTGCTTACGGCTATTAAGCATAATAGTTTTAGAATATAAATCGACAACCAACTTTTTTGGCAACTCTGTTTTATCTTTATGCTGTGGCCTACTCGCACGTGTTCTTGCAACGCTGATATTTACCCAACCATAGAATGCAGTATTTAACAAAGCGAGAATAAAAGGCACAATATACGCAGATTTCACATGCGCATCATCAATAGCGAACGATACATACACATCGCGATGAGCATCAACCAACTTTTTCACCATGATATTATCAGTACTGTCAACATGCTCAATACTTACTTTTTGTAACTGTATGCGTGCATCTTGTCTTACAAGTACCGCATTTATTTTACCTATATACGATTCAACAACAGAGGTATTTCCCGAATAACTGAAAAAAGGGTCCGCAATCGGTAATGTATTGATATCAAGTGCCACACGCGTTACAACCTGAGATGCTTGTTTCTTAATATCATGTTTTATTTGATAAGTTTGTGACAGGTAAAATATCGATAAGAATAATATTAGGGCCATTGTAAATACAATTATGTTCTTACTGTGTGACATTACAAGCCCTCTTCAACAAAGTAATAGGGTAATGAAACACATTGCCAGTAATTTTGTAATGATTCAAAGTAGGAAGAGCTTTGCGACTTTGCTATTAAACTGATCACAGACTGTAATTCACATGCTAGATCTGTATTTTCATCATTCATCTTCAAAAACCAACGACTACCGATAATCTCTCCACTAATAGGGGTAATATAATTATTAGAGAAACGTTTTTGATCATCTTTTCTCCAATAAGAAGAGATCAAGTCAATTTCTCCACGAGCAAGTTTGTCCCGCAATGCTTTGTGGGTGCTCGCATAGACTATGTCCAATGCATCTAAGTCTATATCTAAAGTTTTAAACACTTGTTTTGGCAAAATATGACCGGAACGGCTCGTTGGATAGTCTAATAATCCGATTCTTTTATCTAAAAAGTAGGCTTTATCCAATTTTGGTTTTTCTTTATTCGAAATAAAAAAAGCAGTGTAGTTTTGATAGCCAATAATTGGTCGATAATTATGGGTAGACTCTGCCATTAATGCTTGCATGACATTCTCTTTACTTAACACAACATCGGCAACGCCTTTAGCTAGAAATTCAATTTGCTCAGCTAAATTGCCTCCCCAATACAATTCAACATACCCATACTGTTTTGCAACTACTTTATTCGTGCATAATGGGGTTTTTAGTGCGACGGCAAGTCTTTCTATAGGAACATGCACCCGTAATACTGATTTATTAGCAATAGACGAAGTTTGACATTGATAAGAATGTGTCAATACATGATCAACATCTTGAATTTGAGATTGACTAAGCGCTCCCCCTAATAGCCAGCTGATCAGGGTGGATAGAAACAATAATGTAACAATCGTAGATTTATTAGTTAAAATGTTATTATGTATCAAGAGTATTTTATTCTTATATTGCCAACTTACTCATTAAACCAATATTCTTTACTCATTACAATAAGTAAATTTACTAAATGAATATAAACCTATGAATTGCATACTTTATTAATAAGAAATTATGAATCTTTTTAAGTCCTTTTTATTTCTTGAAAAATACGGACAATTGACCTTATTGAAAAGCCGTCGTTGGCTATTTTTTAATAATGAAGAAAACACATATGTTAGTTAAAAAGCTCTCTGTAATCGCACTTGTAGGCGCCCTATCTAGTTCGTTTAATGCTGTCGCATGGGGGCAAAACGGCCACCGTATTATTGGGAAGGTTGCTGAAGAGCACTTAACAACAGCCACAGTAAAAGCTTTGACTCCCCTGCTTGAAGAAAGTTCATTAGCACAAGTGTCAACTTGGGCTGATGAAATGCGCTCTAACAACAGTGAGTTCTGGCGTAAAAAGTCGACAAAATGGCATTATATTAATGTTAAAGACGCGACAAAAATGCACTCTCACATTGATCATTCAATCAATTCCAAAGAACAAGTAAAAAATATTCTCGATGGTATCTATTACGGTATTAACACACTTCAATCTGACGCTACATCAATTGACGAAAAACGCTTCGCGTTACGCTTTTTGGTGCATTTAGTTGGCGATAGCCATCAACCTTTCCATGCCGGTCGCGGTGAAGACCATGGCGGAAATTTGATCAAAGTGACTTTTTTTGGGGATAAAACAAACCTCCACTCCACCTGGGACACTCGCTTAATTGAAAATGAGCGTCTATCTTACAGTGAGTTTGCAGAATTCATAAAAACGTCAAATAAAACGATTATAAGTGATTACCTTAATAGTGAGCCGGCTGACTGGCTATTAGAAAGCCATCATATTTCAGATAAAGTATATAACTTAAATGAAACTGAAATAAGTTATGGGTACATTTATAAGTACATGCCAACCGTAAGAATTCGTTTGCAACAAGGTGGTATACGACTGGCTGGCTTACTTAACCAAATTTTTGACAAAAACGCAGCGCCATTAAAAGAGGCACTCAAGACTTCTAACGTCGTCGCTGTAAAATAAACCAATCAAAACACGGGAAACAACATAATGAAAACTCTATTGCGCAAAACAGCTCTGTCTCTTGCTATTGCAGCAAGTATTGGTGCAAGTGGCGCTGCATTTGCTAACGACACAGCTTCAGCAATGAAAGGTCAAATCGTTGGTCCACAAGGCAACCCTGCAGCTGGTACGAAAGTAACTATTATTCACACGCCTTCAGGCTCAGTAAAAACCGCAGTAGTCAACGAAAGTGGGTCTTTCTCTGCAAAAGGCCTACGCGTTGGTGGCCCTTACCAAGTGATTGTTGATTCAGATTCGTTTCAGGATACTTTGGTAGAAGACATTTATTTGTCATTAGGTAAAACCTATCCAGTAACCGTACAGCTTAAATTACAACAAGATATCGAACAAATTGTTGTAACTGGTCGACCTATTACCATGCAATCTGGTGGCACAGGCCCTGCTACACACTTCTCTCTAGCAGATTTGCAAGAAAAGCCTGCTATAAACCGTGATATAAAAGACATTGTTCGTACTGATCCACGTATTTATGTTGATGAAAGTAGCTCAGGTGCCATTCAATGCGCCGGCGGTAACCCGCGTTTTAACAGCTTGACGGTTGACGGTATGCGTATGAACGATAACTTCGGTTTAAACCGAAATGGCTATCCGACAGAGCGCATGCCTTTCTCTTTCGATTCAATTGCACAAGTCGCCGTTGAGTTAGCACCATTTGATGTGCAATATGGTGGTTTTACCTCGTGTAATATCAACGCAGTTACAAAATCTGGTACCAACACACTGTCTGGCGGCGTCTTTTTCGATTACACAAATGACTCTCTTTCAGGCGATAAAATTGATGGTAAAACACAAGATATAGGTAACTATAACGAAAAACGTTACGGCTTTAACTTGGGTATGCCACTGGTTGAAGACACCTTATTCCTATTTACCAGCTATGAAAAATTAGAAGGCGCACAAGTATTTGAATATGCACCGTTGGCTAACGGCAAAATAAGCCAAGCTACAATTGACCGAATTGCGGCAATTTCTCAAGATAAGTATGGCTACGATGCAGGTTCTTTAGTCCCAAGTATGCCTGTCGAAGATGAAAAAGTTCTTGTTAAACTAGACTGGAACATCAACGACGAGCACCGTGCAAGCTTTGTTTATAACTATAACGATGGCTTTACACTTTCTCAGTCAGACAGCGGTTCTTCTCGTATTTCATTGTCTAACCACTTCTACGAGCGTGGAGCTGAGTTACAATCATTTGTGAGCTCATTGTATTCAGATTGGAGCGATGTATTTTCAACGGAAGTACGCATAGGCTATTCAGAGCTAGATAACCGCCAGATTTCTTTAGATAGAACATCAGGTTTCGGTGAGTTTAGAATTGATACAGGTGACGTTGACGTTTACCTTGGCCCGGATGATTCACGTCAAGCGAACAAACTAAAATATGATAACCTGTCAATCAAACTCGCTGGTACCTATTACCTTGATGACCACGAGCTATCATTCGGTTATGAGCGTGAAGAGTTAGACGTATTCAATATGTTCGTGCAACATAATGAAGGTGAACATCGTTTTGGCAGCATTGAAGACTTCGAGAATGGTATCGCGCGTGTTTATTACGGTAATGCATCGTCACACAACCCGGTAGACGCAGCGGGTGAGTTCAAATATGCTCTAAACACAGTATATGCTCAAGATAAGTTCGATTTAATTGATTACGACATCACACTGACAGCCGGCTTACGCTATGACTGGTATACCAGCGACGACGTACCAGCATACAATCCTAACTTTCAAGAGCGTTTCGGTTTCTCTAACCAACAGAACCTAGACGGTGTTGACCTAATTCAACCTCGTTTTGGTTTTAACTGGATCTACGATGAGCAATTAGAGCTTCGTGGTGGCTTCGGTCTGTACTCTGGCGGTAACCCGAATGTGTGGATCTCTAATAGTTATTCAAACGATGGGGTTCGTAACATCCAAGAAAGTGCGCGTAATGTTCAACTGTTAGGCCCTGATGCAGTCGCGTTTGTAAACGGTGGCAAAGCCGGATTCGACATTCCATTAGACCTATATAACTCGGTTGGCTCTGGCAGTGCCGATGACAGCACAAATGTGACAGATCCTAACTTTAAACTACCATCTGAGTGGAAGTATTCATTAGGGGCTACTTACGTCACTGAATCTGATTTCGTCTTTACTGTAGATTATTTGTATACAGATAAAAAAGACTCTGCGCTTATTCGCAACTTAACGTTAGCAAGTGATGAGACAGCACCAGACGGACGCCCTATTTACAATGATAGCATCCACTCTCGTAAGTCGGACTTATTGTTAACTAACGTTTCAGGTGCTGATGCATACACACATGTTTTATCATTTGGCATGAATAAATCTTTCGATAACGGTATCGACATTGCTCTTTCTTATGCATATACCAAATCGAATGATGTTCACCCGATGACGAGCTCTGTGGCATTCTCTAACTTCCATGGTATTGCTACGCATGATCCGCAAAACCCAGGTGTATCTACCTCAAATTATGAAATCCCACATCGTGCCACCATGTCACTGTCTTATAAGCACCAGTTCATCGATGGGTTAGACACCAAGTTTAGCCTGTTCGGTCAAGCTGCTAAAACCAATCCTTACTCTTATACATTCGATAACACGGGTATGTTTGGTTATGCCGATAACAAGCGCGACCTATTGTATGTACCTCGAGATAATGATGGATTAGTTGAATATGGTTTCCACACAAATGACCAAGGTGAAGAAGTTCCGTTCCAAAAAGCCGACTTTGACAAATGGGTTGAACGTGAAGGCTTAACACGCGGTGACATTCAAGGTCGTAATTCACAAGATGGCGACTGGTGGGTCACGTTTGATTTAAAAGTTGAACAAGAATTTGGTGGATTTGCCGATGGCCATAAAGGCTCTGCATTCTTTGTTATTAAAAACGTAGGTAACCTGCTTAACGACAACTGGGGTACGTTAAACACAGGTAGTGCAATGCAAAACGCCGTGACAGCATCAATTAACGACAATGGCAAATATGTTTTTGAAGAGTTTAATTACCCTTCAGGCACTGACTTTGAGGTGAGACCCTCACTTTATGAAATTCGCCTTGGGGTTAAATACGACTTTTAATTTTTTCGAGTCAAGGATATGACTCACTCTTAAAATTCAGTACAGATAATACGGCTAATGTACCTATAAAGGCATTAGCCGTATTTTATGCGCCATTTAAAATTGGCTAATTACTGTACTGGGTTTGATTACACCTGTTGTAGATAAAAACATCTGCTTTACTGCAACAGACTATAAAAAACTGGTAATACTTCGAAGTTACAGCTTTCTAAAGTATTCACACAGTATTTGAAATTTTAAATAACCTTACACGGGAAACAACACAATGAAAAACGTTCGCTTAACTAAAGTGGCCGGCGCTTTAGCACTAGCTCTTGGCGTATCAGTCAGTGCTTTTGCTGCTGATACTTCATCAGCAATGCGTGGTAAAATTACAACACCCATTGGTGACGCTGCTGCAAACGTTAAAGTTACAGTTATTCACGAGCCAACAGGCACAAAAAGCACATTTACAACCAATGAATCAGGTACTTTTATTGCAAAAGGCTTGCGCGTTGGTGGTCCATACCGCGTAGTGCTTGATTCAGATACTTACTCAGATACTGAGTTAGATAACATTTTCCTTGAATTGGGTGACACTCACCGTCTGATATCACAACTTCAACCGCTACAAAAAGTAGAAAAAATTGAAGTTACTGGCTACCGTTTAGTTCAACAAGCGGGTGGGTCAAGCAGTGTATTTGGCGCCGACACCATTGCGAATGTTCCGAGCTTCAACAACGATATTAAAGATGTTGCCCGCTTAAATCCGTTAGCAAGCATTAACGGCAATGGCGAACTGACAATTGCTGGCGCAAACCCAAGAACAAATGGTTTAACCGTTGATGGGATTGGCCAAAACGATGACTTTGGCCTTAATTTTGGTGGCTACCCTACGTCGCAACCGCCTGTCGCACTTGATGCCGTTGAGCAGATTTCGGTAGATTCTTCACCTTTCTCAGCTAGAAAGGGTAACTTTGGTGGCGGTACAATCAACGCAGTTACTAAGTCTGGTACTAACGAATACACCTTTACTGGCTTTTACGAAACAAGTACACCGAGCTTAGCCGGTAAAGTTGACAATATTTCTGAAGTAAAATACAAAGAAGATGTTTACAACGAAGCAGGTGATCGTATCCACCGCAGAGGTGACAATGTCCTAGATGCAGACGGCCACAAAACATACGAAACCTCAAGCACTGATCCAATTGTCACAGAAAAACGTCTTGGTTTTAGTACCGGTGGCGCAATCATTGAAGATGACCTTTTTTACTTCGTAAACTATAACTCTTGGAAACAAGAGATGGATATGGATTACGGGTTTGATGGCTCTGGTACAGCGCATGAATTCGATGTTTCAGAAAGCGATTACAACCGTTTTATTTCAACGCTTAATAACACGTATGGCCTGCAAGACAGCTTCGGTGATAATCCAGAAGATACAAGCGACAGCTTACTTGTCAAGCTTAGCTGGAACATCAATGACCTTCACCGTGCAGACTTCACTTACCAATGGCAAGACGAAGAGGAAACGAGAGGTTTTGCAACTGGCGGGTCTAAAGTTAAAATGGCTTCTCAGCGTTACCAGTACACAACAAAGTTCAACAACTTTGCAGCCAAACTATATTCAGATTGGTCTGATGACTTTTCTTCTGAGTTCGGTTTAGCTTATAAAAACGTCACTAATGATAGCCTTTCGAACAATGACTTAGGTTCTATCACAGTTTATCGTGAAGGCGGCCGTGGCGATGCTTTTGAATTTGGTCGTGACACTAACCGTCATGAAAACGAATCAGAAACCGAAACACTTGCACTGACTTTTGACGCCACTTATCTGTTTGGCGACCACGAGATTAACTTCGGTGCTCAGCTTGATAACATGCGCCTTTATAACTTGTTTGCGAGAAATTCTAGAGGCTCTTGGAAGTTTGGAAGTATCGAAGACTTTGAAAATAAAAAGCTTCATCAAGACAGAAGAGATAACTACCAGTTTACTTATGCAAATGCTTACACAGGTAACGCAAATGATCTAGCATATGATGCAACGCGTACTCAATTAGCGTTATATGTTGAAGATAAGTTTTACCCTACCGATGACTTAGAAATGACAGCTGGTCTTCGTTATGAGCGTCTATCGTCAAATGATGAACCAACATTAAACACTGCTTTCCAAAATACTTATGGCTTTACTAACCAAGAAAACTTGGATGGTGTTGATATTTTATTACCTCGTGTTAGCTTCAAGTACTACGCAACTGAATCACTAACAATTAACGGTGGTATCGGTCGCTTCCAAGGTGGTATTCCAAATGTTTGGTTTAACAATCCATTCCAAAATGATGGTATTACAAACGTAACCGCCTCTCAAAACAAAATTAATGATTATTTTTCAGGTGTTGAGCAAGTAGATTTCACGCGTGTACCTGGGCAAATAGTAGACTCTCTCGAAAAAGGTGCTGGTAGTACTAACTACACAGATCCGAACTTCGAGCTACCTTCCAGTATCCGTGCTCAGGTGGGCTTTGAATACGACTTTGACTCTGAATTGTTAGGTGATGGTTTTAAATGGAGCGCAGAACTTGCCTACCACAATAAAGAGAACGAAGCTGTATGGCGTAATACTTCAATCACACCAAAGCTTGATGAAAATGGTAACATCGTTCGCTCAGCGACTGGTCGTATCATTTATGACAATAAATACACTGGTGATTTGAAAGACAACTATGACATCATGATGACGAATGCTGAACACAATGCACGCTCAATCATCTTTTCTACAGCATTAGCTAAAGAGTGGGATAACGGCCTGTATGTTTCTGCAAGTTACACACACCAAGATGTAGAAGACGTGGCGCCGGGTAGTGCATCAACGGCCGATGGTAACTACAAACACGCTACAACGCATAGCCGTAACGTAGATCTAGTTGGACGTGGTCACTATGAAGTTGAGCATAGTTTAAAAGTTAATCTACGTTATAATGTGGAGTTATTCGAAGGTTATGCATCTAAGTTTAACGTGTTCTTTGAGCGTCGTTCAGGACGTCCATTTAGCTATACAATGGGCTCATTCCGTGATGGTGACTTTGGTGATACCCGAGATTTCAACAGTACTTCAGCTTACTTAGCTTACATCCCTACTGGTGCAGATGATGCTAATGTAAACTGGGATGAATCAGGCCTATCTTGGAGCGATCTCGAAACGCTATTAAATAGAGCCGGCATTTCTGAACGTGGCCAGCTACTCGACCGTAACACAGGCACTCAACCTTGGGTTACAACCATGGATGTGAGCTTCAAGCAAGAAATCCCTGGCTTCTACAAAGGTCATAAAGGCGAAATATATTTCATGGTTGAAAACTTCGCAAACCTGTTAAACAGCGATTGGGGTATTGAGAAGAAAATTCAATATGCAGACCAAAAACTGTATGACTTCGGTGGCTTAGATGATAACAACAAATTAATTATCGACCAGCGTTACAAAGGCTCAGATGTTCGTAACTACTCTACAATAGTTAAAGGCTCATCTGCATGGCAAGCTAAAATTGGTATACGTTACACTTTCTAATATGAATGGGTGCGCTTAACTGCGCTATTTAAGTGCACTTTTGTAACAATACACAGAATAGAGTATCTAACACGCAAATTAGATAAACTCTGAAGGCCAGCACCTGCGGGCCTTTTCCTCTTGATGGATACAGTGGTAAGTATCTATCTTTTTCGTTCTCGCTATTCTATAAAATTTTTTAGAACAGTGATCTATTTTATTTTTAATAAGGATTTTAAGAATATATGGCACCTAATAACAAATACAAAAAGATAATACATATCAGTATTATGACTGCCCTGCTGATCAGCATACCCGGTTTTACTTTGTTGAGTTTTTTAGTGGGAAATAGTAGCAAACTCTCTTTTACAAGCCTTTTTTTTGCTACCATCGCAGACCTTAGTGTTAAAGCGATTCCTATTGCCATTACTTATTTAGTCACCACTTATATAAAAAGTCAGATTGGCTATCATTTTTTAAAAGCATACCTATCGGTAACGACATTAATCATTGCTTTTTTATACTATATTTGTGTTTTTGGCACATCTCTATTTCCAACGTCAGCACTGAGTGGACTCATACTCGTTTCACCTTACGTTGTGTTGATATCAGTACCGGGGATAATTTTTGGCCTCATTTACGTTCTTTTCTTTAATAGAAAGGCAAAAATTGAGCGCGAGTAACACACCTGAAGTTTTAGGTTTTATATATTTCAACTACAATTTTAGGCGCGAGATCCCAACTTCACAATGAAATATTAAGTACCTCTCCCCAAACGTATCATTTAGTTTGAACACTTGGGGAGCTATAATATACGATAGCCCAAATACTCCAGGTAATTATTTCGCTACGCCAACGAGTAACTTTTCCAAAATCTTATTATCTAAACCTATGAAATTAACTTTATCCAAAGTAATACGTCTGTATGCTGTGTATTAATCAGTGAAATGCTTACAGATATATGCCCACAATTCTGAAATAAGTGTCTTTAACTGCTTTTGTTCATCGTAAATTTTCCTATTTCAGTTAATGGAAAGTTCTACTTATGAACTGTTTCATTTTTTTGGGGGAATTACGCCTAGGCTTATATGTGCCCTCGATGAGCACTTATCGATAATACCAACTTTAAGGTGCACAATAATACTGAATGACATACGAGAAAGGGGAGTGCAAATAATACTAATAACACATAACCGTAACAGGCCTGTACAACAGTACCACGCTACGATTGACACATAGGATTTTTAACTTCTTAGAAAATACGTATATATGCAATGCTAATTTACCACTACACATACGAAGGTCATATATGCGTATAAAACGCGTGGGCTTTACTGTCATGACTCATGCGCTTTGTTACTCAGCCTCGATTCAACAATAAAACAAATGCATTGCATTAAGAGTATATTAATACAAAACCACTGCAACCCTTCGTACTCGAACGCTATCGCAACTAGCAAAACGCCAGAGAGACTTAAGTTTAATTTATAGGAGCTCAAATTAAATGACTCTTTTTTACTATGACGATACAGCATAGCCAACAGTAATGTGCAAGCAAAAAGGTATATAAAAGTCGAAAGGTATAAATTCACTGAGTTGAAGGTCAAAAAGTACAACCATAAGTTATAGTAAGCAATAAAACCTAAGAAAGTTTGTCTAGCCGATAGCTCAAACACCTTGAACAATATAATTGGGACAAGCAAAGGCGCTATAAAAATAAAAAGTGCGTATATATTCATGTTATACCCTTCATATGGGGCACATAGCCGCCCCCCTAAATAACCATCTTAGTAGCATTGTTGCTGTGCTATATCTCCACTATACGAAACATCCTTAGATGATATGCATGGAGCAGTAAGCAATATATTTCCAAGCGTATATTCGACAACCAACATTATAGACAAGAAATGCTATTATAATTTAAATTTCATTAAGAATATCACTTAAAATTATTAAAGTATCATTTATAAAACTCAACTCCTATGCAACATTAACTCTTATGTTTTGCGGTAGCATGATAGTAAAGGGCAGACCATTTTCACGAACCTTTCACATGGCTTTAAGCCACCTCAAGACCGTTACTCGTATAATAGAGCTACATAATAATCCATTAAAGGCGTCTTAAATAGCAAACGCCCAGCATTAATATACAATCACTAATTGAGGGGGTGAAATCGCGAATGTACTTTGAACAATCTTAGGTGTATTTGACTCATCATGTCTATTAATAACTTCTAAGGGGAATACAACAAAGGCTTAAAAAGTGACTAAGACGCATTCATTCGGTTGCGCTGCCGGCTCTTTTTATAAGCTTTAACCCTTGTGCTTTTAATCTTGACGACTAAAAAATAACGATATATAACATAACGCTACGAGCTAATCTGTCGAGTCTTTAATGGCAATATAACTCGATAACTTCGAGATTAGTCCTTTTAACTGCTTTTGTTCATCATCTTGTAAGCATGACAATAGATCACTTTCCCAATTAAGTGCCATCGGCGTGATGTCTTGATATAAGGCACATCCAGTATCCGTGACCGTCACTACCATGGCGCGTTTATCGTTCTCATGTTGTGTTAACTGGATCAGCATTTTTTCTTCTAGTTGTTTTATCGCTCTTGATACCGTCGACTTATCCATATTCGCTAACTCACAAATTTGCTTTGCGGTGCTGCCCAGCCCTTGTGTATTTACAACATGTGCCAGTACCCGCCACTGGGCTTGTGTGAGCCCTCCATGAGCAATATACACGTGAGAAAAGTCCTCGCTTACTTTGCTTGATAGGGCTACAAGCTGATAAGGCAGAAATTCATTAATATTTAATAATGTCTTATTGTTCACGTATGCCACCTTTTTCCTATTTACGTACAAAATCATTTACAAGGTTAGTTTTGTGAGGTACTTGATATTACTCTCACGTGAGAGTATCTTACAGGAAAACCTACAGGAGTCGAACGAATGAGTCACGAATATCAATATTTAACTGGTTTCGGAAACCAGTTTGAATCAGAAGCCCTGCCGGGCGCATTGCCTATTGGTCAGTTTTCACCACAGAAAATAAAATACGACCTTTACGCTGAACAATATAATACCACTGCGTTCACAGCCCCCCGTGCTGAGAACCGTCGCAACTGGTTTTATCGTATTCGCCCTTCGGTTGTACAAGGTGACTATCAAGCCATAGATAATGGCTTGCTGCGTTCAGCCCCAATCACCGAGGTACCGACTCCTCCGACGATGTTACGTTGGAACCCAATCGATATTCCAAAAGAACAAACAGACTTTGTTGATGGCTTAGTAACAATGGCAGCGAATGGCAGTGCCAACAGTCAAACAGGCATTGGTATTCATGTATATGTGATCAACAAAACCATGACTGACCGTTACTTCTACAATGCAGACGGCGAAATGCTGTTCGTACCGCAACAAGGTGAATTACTGCTGCACACTGAGTGCGGCAAGTTAACCATTAAGCCCGGTGAAATTGCGGTTATTCCACGCGGCATTAAATTTAGCGTTGAGTTGTTAAATGATGAGGCACGTGGCTTTATTTGTGAAAACTATGGCCACCCTATGGTGTTACCTGAGCGTGGTCCTGTAGGCGCAAATGGTTACACCAACGAGCGAGACTTTCAGTATCCCGTTGCTGCTTTTGAAGATAAAGAAGGTGACTTTGAATTAGTCGCTAAATTTAATGGTAACTTATTTCGCTGTGATATTAGTCATTCGCCATTTGATGTGGTTGCTTGGACAGGAAATAGCGCACCCTATAAATATGATTTATCACGTTTCAACGTTATAAACACCGTGAGCTACGACCATCCAGATCCGTCAATCTTTACTGTACTGACCTCACCATCGGGTACTGAAGGCGTTGCTAACGTCGATTTTGTCATATTTCCTCCCCGTTGGATGGTTGCAGAAAACACTTTCCGCCCACCCTATTATCACCGAAATATTATGAGTGAATTTATGGGGCTAATTGAGGGGGTTTATGACGCAAAAGAGCATGGTTTCGTACCTGGGGGGATGAGCTTACATAATTGCATGTCACCTCATGGCCCTGAGGCTGATGTATTCGAAAAAGCCTCAAATGCTGATCTTGCACCACAGCGCTACGACAATACCCTTGCGTTTATGTTCGAATCGAAATATGTGATCTCACCGACCAAGTATGCACTTGAAGGTAAAGAACGTCAGCCTAATTATGCGCAATGTTGGAAGAACATTAAAAAGTACTACAAGGGCGAGTAAGCTACTACTACACTAATACTAAAACAGGCACGATTTGTCGTGCCTTGTCGTGACTAAGGACACCAATGAAACTCTATACATATTTTCGCTCTTCTGCAGCATACCGCGTAAGAATTGCACTCAACCTAAAAAATATCCCGCATGAACTCGCGGCGGTCAATCTATTAAAATCTGAGCAGCAAGCAACCCCTTACATAAATAAAAATCCACAAGGCTTGTTACCAGCGTTAGAAACAACCCAAGGTGTATTGACACAGTCTCTCGCAATATTAGAGTGGCTTGAAGAAACCCACCTCGATACCCCGCTACTACCAAGTAATAGTTGGGAAAAAGCACAAGTCCGTAGCTTCTGTTATGCCATTGCCAGTGATATACACCCAATTGATAATTTACGTGTGTTGAAATATTTAAGTGGTGAACTAACGGCAACAGATGAACAAAAAAGCACTTGGTATCGCCATTGGATAATAGAAGGCTTTAGCAGCTTAGAAGCAATACTTGGCGAGCATGATTACTGTTTTGGTGATAAGCCGAGCCTTGCCGATATCTGCCTCGTACCTCAAGTCTTTAATGCGCTTCGCTTTAAAGTAGATATGAGCCTATATCCAAAAATATCCGCTATTTATGCACGTTGTAATAGCTTACAAGCATTTATAGATGCAGCGCCAGAGAATCAACCTGACGCGCAATAGTGACCTAAATTAGGCATTATTGCAATGCACAGTGCACCTGATCAAGGTGCACAACTAAATCAAGCCCTAAATCAGTTAAGTACCCCCCATCTGGGCTATCAATCACCCCTTTATTGTACAATCGCTCAGCCGCATCTTTTAAACTTGGCTCTGCCGATTTATGTAATTTGATGCCTTGATGCATACTATTTCTTGGAAACTTTGCTAATAAAGTCAGCTCTGCCATCATGTTTTGATCAAAAGCCATTGTGATTCCCTCTTATTTTGTTTTTAATCTTATATGAAAGGTGATTAATCGTTTGTATATTACTCACACAATTAAGATTTTATCTACAATCATAGTAAGATTAGACAAATCTCGGAGTTATGCCATGAGAAATTTAACTTTAACCGCCTTTACTGTCATGCTAACTGCACCAGAGCTCCTTGCACTTGATACCAATCATGAAAAGTCTGTGTTTATAGACCAACCAATGAATGTATGTTGGTACCAAGGTCAACAATACAGTGAGGGGTCTATCATAAAACAGTTCGATATGTTATTTGCATGTGCTAAAAAACACCCTAGAAAAAATAGTCATTCATTGGTATGGGTAAAAGCCAATGCGTCAGGTGTACCAATAAAACTGGACCCTGAACGCACAATACGCGTAAAATAAATGATTTAGAATGTTAGGGTAAATCATGAGTCAAGAGCAGCCAAAAAATCCACTTCACGGTATTAAATTAGAGGATATTTTAATCAAGCTAGAGGATCATTTAGGCTGGAAGGCAATGGGAGAAGATGTTGATATTCGATGTTTTACACATGATCCAAGTATAAAATCGAGCCTAAAGTTTTTAAGAAAAACCCCTTGGGCGCGTGAAAAAGTAGAGCAGTTATATCTAGATACATTCCACAGTTTTGTGTGGCCTTCAATCAAAAAGTAACGACTCGTTCAGCAATGCTTTATACGCATTGCTGATCTTATCTATGGTATCTTTTTCTACCTGCTTATTACATGCAAAGTATAATTGAGCACCCTGATTTTTTAGCGTAAACACTTTTTTAAGTTGTTTGGTAAAAGGGTCTTTTAATGCTCGAAAATCAAACTGAGCATCGTTTAGTATCACTAAGTCTAGCAGACCTTTGCGAGTTTCTAACAATTCAAATACTCTATCAAAGCTTGAAAGCATCACTAGGTGTTCATCCTCAGAAAACCCTCTAGCTCGCAAATACTGATGGCTGTAGTTATTTCTTATCACCCCTGTTTTATAGTTTTTCGCATCATTAAGTGAGCTTACATCAATGTGCTCCGATTTTAGTCCGTAAAACGAAGTGGTAAAGTGGGCTATCGGAAACACCCAGGTAAACAAAGACTCTCGGGTTTTAGAACGCCCCGTTGAAAAAATACAGGTATTCGGGTCTCGCAAAGCAGCAATATAGGAAACCGACCACTGATTGACGCCCAATGTATAATTGATATTAGCGCGTTGCAACACGGCTTTGACTTTATCAACAGCAGAGCCCACCAGTTCACCTTGTTCATAATACTGAAAAAGCGGGAAGTCTTCCGTCACAATATTGAGCTTGCTGGCAAAAGCGCTACTAGAAAATACACTCAGTAGCAGTAAAAATCCTATATACATTCATGAGGCTTCGTTGTTTGTCCCTTAAGAAATATAGCGTAAAAATAAGCAATTACAATCAATATAGCGTAAGTAGAAAACTGAATAAGGGGAAATTAAGGAAGAAAAATGGCAGAAAGCGAAGCATACACTCCGCTTTTATCTCATTTGGTATTAACTATTATTCATCGCGTCTATTAAGAAAGCAGAAATCTTAGCACCTTCTCTTAGTGTTGTCTCAGAGCTAGACTGCCCAACCAATGAACTATCTGTAAATGGGGCTATTTCCATCATATCAGCACCCGTAATTGGAAATTCAGCACGTAACGCTGTCAATATTTCTAATGCTTCATCGGGAGTCATACCATTCCCTTCAGGCGTACCAGTTGCCGATGCAAACTCTTCATCTAACGCGTCAATATCAAAACTCACATAGAGTTCGTCTACGTTATCGGCTTTCAATTGCGCTATTACCTGCTCAACAATCGCAGATGTACCTTGCTCACGAATTTCGTGTGCCCAGTGCTGTTTTACACCAAACGTTGATTCCCAGTGCGACTTATCTTTGCCGCTAGAACGAATACCAAACTGAATTAAATGATGCGGTGCTGGTAGGTACTCCAAAACATGCGTACACCAAGAACCAAAGCATAGATCAATTCCCAAACGCTCTACGAGTAAGTCTGTATGCGCATCGAAATGAATAATAGCCGTGCGCTTACCCAGATCACGCTTTGCTTTCAAATACGATTTAGTCAATGGGTAGCTGATTGAGTGGTCACCGCCAATACCAAATATCCCTTTATCTGGGTACTGCTGATAAAACCCGTCACAGACGTCTTCAGTGATAGATAGTGGAGAAACATAGTAGTCACTAGTCGGGTTTTGATACAACGCTTTCTGACAGTTACTTATTGTTGCCTCATTTAAGTATTTATCATGCAGCAAGTGAGGAATCACCCGCACATCACCTAAGTCAAAGGCGCTCACATGAGGCTGCTGTTCAATTAGAGTTGAACGTAAAAATAACGGTCCCCAGTTTGCACCACGTAAAATCCCGCCACCACAGTCTGACGCAATCCCTAAAATTGCAGCCTTATGCTCTGAGGACGAAATATTTGTTAAAGACGCTTTCCAAATTGCGTCAACACCTTCAGTTTGTCCGTAGAGTTTAGTTCTTAAAGCATCTTTACGTTCTTTGGCTGTATTAACGGTAAATACGCCATCTCCTGGTGGGCACAAACAATGCTCTAGTTTCTCTTGAAGTTGTTGTTTTGTGATCGTCATATCGTCCTCCGGGTAAATTATCTTTGCATATTCATGCGAAAAATGATGAGTCACGTTTTTTGCATGAAGTCCTGTTTACGTCGCTTTCCATGAGTAGGCATAAATTATCAAAAACCATTATAAAATTTAAAAATCAATAGTTTAGTGGTAAGAGAATTTGCATTATTTAGATGCGAACGCAAGCAGAAGTGCTTTAATCGAGAGGTATATCATGCCAAGAAAGAAAGTCAACCATAGCGAAAATTTAAACAATAGACGCTATGGTTTTATATGCATTGAGGCTGCATAGTTAGGTATTACTCATAGCCTCGAGCTTTTTTAGTTTTAATAATCGCAATGTACCCGTGCCAGCTGGCATAACTTAATAGAGGCATGATCACAATAAACCCTGCTGCACCTGTTGCAAAACCGATTATAACCAAACCGACAATCAGTACCCCCCAAACAAACATAGCATGCGCATTTGTTTTCACTGCGTGAATGGACGATACAACAGCAGTCATAATGTCAACACGCCGTTCCATCATAATTTGTGGTGTAAACGCTGATATCGCAAAAACGACCGCCATTAATACACCACCAACAATACTTCCCAGCGTTAAAAAGGCAGAAAGCTGTTCAAAAGTTGGATCTGGAACATTAGGGTATAGAGCATGGATCAATGCGGCCAAACGCATCCAAACAATCATGATAACCATAAGCAAAATCGCAAAGCCCCACTCTCCTGCAGGATTTCTAAACATCGACTTTAAACTATGGGTAAGTGTCGGCTTGTGGCCTTTTTCGAGCTCCCAGGCAACATCATACAAACCAGACGCAAAAGCAGGTCCTATTAGAGCGAATGCCACTGCGGCGGGTAAAATAACCAAATGCGTACCAGAATAAAAAACGAGGTACATTATTGAAGCTGGAATTATTGTAAAAACTAGGCCATATATCAGACTGAGCATAGGTGCACTGGCAATGTCTTTAAACGCAAGCGCTAGCCAGTGAAAAGGAGCGAGAGTCCCTACTTTGTTACTTTCGAGACATCGAGCAAATTCAGTGTGTTTATCTAGTGACGGTGATGCAGGCATAACTCTTCCTCATTATTGCATTACTTAAGGTTTAGAAGAACAACTTTAAAGTTGCAAGCTAATAACCTATTCTGAGTTAAATATTCGGACATCTGTCCTGTACTTTTTACTCATAAGTATTAAGTATTACGCTTTATATAAAAATAAGGTTTACTATGGACAAGGTATTTCATTTAGGACTCGATAAAACTGCGCTTGACGGTGCAACTTTAGCAATAGTCCCGGGCGATCCAGAGCGCGCTAAACGCATCGCAGAAAAAATGGAGTCATCTAAATGTCTTGCGCAGACACGTGAATTTCATGTTTATTCAGCAAAGCTAAAAGATAAAACAGTCATTGTTTGCTCCACTGGAATTGGCGGGCCATCCACCTCCATCGCCGTCGAAGAACTCGCTCAGCTAGGAATAACAACATTTTTACGCATTGGAACCACAGGCGCTATCCAGCCCCATATAAATGAAGGTGACTTATTAGTAAGCACAGCATCAGTGCGACTTGACGGCGCTAGTCAGCATTTTGCGCCGTTAAGTTACCCTGCGGTCTCTGACTTTCACTGCACACAAGCAATGGTTAACGCCTGTGAATCTTTAAGTGTGACGCACCATGTAGGTATTACGGCTTCGAGTGATACCTTCTACCCTGGCCAAGAAAGATATGACACTTATTCTGGTTATGTTTCAAAAGATTTCCAAGGTACTTGTGAGCAATGGCAAAAATTGAATGTCATGAACTATGAAATGGAATCTGCAACCCTCTTTACCATGTGTGCTGCATTAGGGCTTAAAGCAGCCTGCGTTGCCGGTGTATTGGTCAACCGTACGCGCCAAGAGATCCCGAACGTAGATCACGGTGAAATTGAGAAAAAAGCAGTCTCTGTTGTGATAAAAGCGGCAGAAAGCCTGCTATAAAAAGCCAAACTTGATGTCAGGGTAATTTAAAAAAGGGCCATGCGGGCAAGCTGATACGGATACGTGTCCCTAAAAGCTAGCTTTAAGCAAAAGAAGTGCTATATTACTGTATATTCAGTCAGTGTAGCACTTTTTTTATGAGCAAAAAATCTTGCCAGCCAAGACCCTCTCGGATACCAGCAGAGCATAAAGGAATTCAGGTAAATTGTTGTAAGTTTACTAGATGCAGCAGCTTTGGTCTGACACCAGAGAAAGCTCGTCAGACCGATTTGTACCAAGAATATAATAAAGATAAATTAAACCGTCAAGTGCGTGAGTCAGACCCATACTACATGCTTACTGGCACCTCTATCTTATGTAGAGAATGTGATTCTTTAAACGCTCTCTCTAAAGAAAAAAATCAAGTTTATTATTCCCTTAAGAGTAATATTGCTGCTTCAGAAGAATTTGAACGAATTAGTTCTTATCTTCAGCGCCCCGGCACAATCTGCACTAGAGAAACTTGTCCCTCTCATGAAACCGGGATATATAACATCAAAAAGAAGGGTTACACAGGCAAAGGAACTCCTCGGTTCATGTGTAATGTTTGTGGTAAAACTTTTACTGGCAAGCCAATAGACAGACCGCACGAGAAAACTGAAATCAACAAGCAATTCTTTAAGCTTCTTGTAGCCAAAGCTCCCTTAAGGGTACTCGAATTTACCTTTGATATGAGTATGGGAGCGATCTATCGTAGAATTGACTTTATTCATCGCCAGTGCCTAGCATTTGTTGCAGATCGTGAAAGGAAACTCTTTGAATCAATGTCATTTGATAGGCTTTACTTATGTACTGATAGGATAGTAACTAAGAGTAATTGGACTAACAGGAAAAATAAAAAGAATTGTGAGTTCTATGGGATTGGCACAGCCGATTTATCTACTGATTATATATTTGCTTTCAATTTCAATTACGACCCTGATATGACCCCAGCCGAGGTGCAACAAGAAGCTTTAGATATCGAGGATGATAAGCAGCCTGTTTACAAACGGAAATTTGCTAGGGTGTGGTTAAAAGTCGATTTTGAAAAGTCAAAGAGAGAACGAGCCAATAGAGAAAAGAAGCTATCAGGCTCACAAGAGGAACTTATCAAGAATAAATCGAATGAGATTTACGAGGAAGCTATGCTTTCCTCCGAGAATCTTGAGAAAAACACTGACTTGCCAGTGCAAGGTATGGAAGTTCACAACGAATATACCATGATTGCTCATTTCTATTTAATCCGTAAGCTAACACAGAATGCCGAAGCTACACGTTTTTATATGGACTTGGATATGGGTATGAAAACTTGGTTTTTAGCTGCTTTTAAAGAGGAAATCCTCGAAGGCCGCTGCGATGGTTTTCTAGTTAGCATGGATAAAGAAATGACGGTAGACAATAAGCGTATCGCTGTTGAAAAGGCCAAAGACGCTATTGAAAAATTCAGTGGCTTGCCATATAGCTCATTGAGCCATCAACAAAGACACAGGGTGATCAACGATATGATTATCCAGAGCATTAATAACCCTTTTATGCCAGAAGGTTCAAAAGAAAAATGGATTGTTAATCCAACACCCTTTATGGGAGAGCCAAACAAAAAGATCTCTGCGTTTACCAATATAGAAAGATTTGACAGTGAACATCAGGCAAACCTATATCGTAAAGGCTCTCTACACGCCATAGACAGGTTTTTTCAAAAACTTAGGCGCAGAGTTAACATATTTGAAAGACCGTTCCAGTCAGGCACTAATCAAGGCCGAACATGGAATGGGTATAGCCCCTATAACCCCGCTCTATATCAAAAAATGGCTGATATTTACCGTGTTTTTTACAACTACTGCGATACGTCAAAAAAATATAAGAAAACACCAGCTATGCGTTTAGGGCTAGCAAAGGGGCCTGTAGATATTGAAAAAATTATCTATTTCAATAAGTATGGTTAACAACTGATTTTTGCGTCAATAGCCACTATGGATATGTTAAAAAGGAATAGGAAAATTAAAATTATTGTCAAAGCGTGCCTGACCTGCATTCTAACTGCACTATCAATTAAAGCGTATACCTCAGAAATTGTTAAGATTGAGTTGGGCGATGAAATATATTCGATCCCTAAAAATTACTTGTCTCCAAATGAAGGCTTACGAAATGCACAAGTTGCAAATGGCATGGTCGAAATCGGTATGTTTCTTCCTGATTATTCAGGGTACTCAGGTAATCGAAATTTACCAACAGTAGGGCCGTATGACGAAAATCAAATTAGTGCTTTTTGGACAAGCAAAGGAACAGGAAAGAGACTTGATGCACAGTATCGACTAGATAATGGTCTGAAGTACAATTTAGTAAAAAGAAGCGAAGAAGATGACATCTTAGGATTAGTGGCTTATCGACATAGCCATAACAAAGGTATCAGCTACATTGGGAGAAACACTTTTGGTTATTTAGTTGAGATAGATTGTTTTGAAAAAGTAATTAACCAATTGTGTAAAGCCCAGTACTACGATGAGAAAGAAGATATTGGCTTATTTTTTTCTTTTGATCATAAACACCTAAGTCAATGGACAGATATTAACAAAGTCCTAATAACAAAGATGCTTCAATGGAAAGCTTAAAATCTTGTAATTATTTTATACAAATTGAAAGTGTGTTGTAAATTTACAGAAAAAGCCCATTCGATTTTGAATGGGCTTTTGTGTTTATAGCTTAGCTAAGATTCGCAAGGGACACATATCCGTATCAGCTTGCCATGCGGGCCCTTTTTTATTATTAAAGCTATTTATTCACTTCACCAATACGTGTTGCAACACGCAATCGCTGCAATAGCTTTCTAATACAGCAGCAGCCACCGCTTTTTGGTTATGACCATTTGCAGTCTCCACGAGGGTGATCGAAGTCAATTCAACACAGTTTAGCGTCAGCCCTGCCAGTGCCAATTGACTCAATGCACTCTGCATTGGAGATAAACTGGGATTATATGCGGCATTTTCCGCATAACGTCCATAAAAACAGCCATGAGAGGCCGTTTTAATTTCAACGGCAGCAGGATTATGTGAATACGGGGCATAAGCAAGCATAAACTGTTGTGCCAATTGGTGACTAATTTGCTCAGGAAATGCTATGTCCTCGTGAGTCTTCAGTGCCAATAAACAAAACTCATTTCCTAAATCTTTTGGACCGAACGAATGAGGTAGCAATGACTGCAGGTCGGTCTCTAGCGCAGGAAGTACAATCTTTAACGTATCAGCACCTGCAATTTCATTCATAAACTGCCTACAATGACCACATGGTGGCGCCGTAATCGCAATCACAGACACTGATTGCGCACCATTGATCCATGCGTTATTAATTGCAGCTTGTTCGGCATGGACAGTTAGGCTCAGAGCTTGGTGTGAAAACTCCAGGTTTGCGCCACAATAGGCATTTCCAGTGGTTTTATCATAAGCAATAGCACCCACATTAAACTGTGAGATTGGCGCTTGAGAAAAAGAAGTTGCCACAGGTAACAGAGCCTGTAGTAATGTACTTATGTCGCACTGTAATGTGTTGAGTAACGGTGTAAGAACCGATTTAGGAATAAGCCCTTTGGACTGTTTCGCTTGCTCTGTTAAGTTTTTTATTTGAAGCGGAGTTAATACTGCCATTATTTATTCATAGTTAACCAATGGCAGCATAGTTTAAGCAGTAATTAGTTATTACACAACCATTGCTTTGCAGATTTAAAACATTCGAAGTTTTCTGCATTCACATTAAAACGTTTGGCTTTTTGTAAAAATAAATCATGCATATACCCTTCAAACCCAACAACGCGTGCAATGCTTAAGTCTCTTAAGTAGTGTGCAATCTTAGGCATGATATTTACAATATCAATCGCTGCAAATCGGTGCTCTAAATTACTCACATCAACCAAAACCTTAGAGCTATTATGAGTTTTCGCGTATCCATTTGCTATTTGATAAACATCAACCACATCCTGTGCGCTCGCTGTGCCTCTCAGCGTCATCATCACCAACGATGTTGTTTCATCATAGGTAATACTTGTAGAAAGTGTGGACATCGGACCTCAATATACAATAGTTTGCATACCTGCTTTTAATAAGCATTATGCTTTAAAAATAGACTACTGGTTTAACCAGAGGGGAATTCTTCTGGAAATGACAAGCGATGTCAATAAATTTAATATTAAAAAACTAAACAAAAATAAAAAACCAATCCTTTTAGATTGGTTTTTATACTATTTAAGAACGCAATGTTAATAAATGCATTATTAATTGCGTTTTATAACCTACCTACTAACCTGTATTTCGCATACCCGCCGCAATACCTGTCATGGTGATCATCAGTGCATTGTCAATTACTTCACTGTGATTAGTACGTGAGCGCTTCAGTAGTTCTACCTGTAATACATTGAGTGGATCTGTGTATGGATTGCGTAACGCAATCGACTCTTTTATCCAAGGTTGTGCTGATAACAATGTTGATTTAGGTGCAAGCCGCTCTACCTGTTTTTTTACTTCAGCCAACTCACTGCGTAACTGCTGCCCCAATCCGTGGTACTGCGCTGTGACTAAGCCTTGCTCGTAGTGCTCACTAAGCCAGCTATCGGCTTTGCAAAACACCATTTCTAGCATTTCTAATCGAGTTCTAAAAAAAGGCCACTGTTCACTCATTTTAAGTAATTCAGCTTCGCCAAACTGCTCTAATGCGCCACAGAGGCCTTGTAATGCTCCCAACCAAGCAGGTAGCATGAGTCGATTCTGCGTCCAAGCAAATATCCAAGGGATCGCTCGCAAGCTCTCAACTCCACCATGCGGGTTACGTTTAGCTGGCCTTGATCCTAAAGGTAACTTAGCCAGCTCTACCTCGGGTGTGGCCATTCTAAAATAAGGCACGAATTGCGGATTTTCTCGAACAACCGAACGATAATGCTGACAAGAATGATTAGAAATAGTATCCATTACCGCACGCCAATGCGGCTCAGGTTCAGGAGGCGGTAATAAATTGCTTTCAATAATTGCCGAGCTATATAGCGCAAAACTTTGTATAGCCACTTGCGGTAAACCGAACTTGAAGCGGATCATTTCTCCCTGCTCTGTAACCCGTAAGCCATTTTTCAATGAACCAGGCGGTTGTGAACGAAGCGCTTGGGCAGCTGGTGCTCCGCCGCGACCAATCGTTCCACCTCGGCCATGAAATAAAATGAGTTCAATGTCTTGGCTTTCACATAAACCAATTAATTTTTCCATTGCACTGTACTGCGCCCAACCAGCGGCCATCATTCCCGCATCTTTTGCCGAGTCGGAATACCCAATCATGACATATTGTTTACGATTAATTTGCTGCCTATACCAAGAGTGACTAAATAGTTCAGTCATCACTTGCGAACCGCTATTTAAGTCATTTAACGTTTCAAACAATGGTGCTACAGGTAGTTTGAATCCACAACCGGCTTCTTGCAACAATAGCTCTACTGCAAGCACATCAGATGCTGAACGCGCCATTGAAATAATATAAATGCCCAGTGATTGCGAGTCTTGCTCTGCTATCACATTAAAAGTATCTAAGACTTCTTTTACATTCGCGGTTGGCTGCCAGTGTTTTGGAATAAGTGGCCTGCGAGAATTTAACTCAGCAAGTAAAAAAGCTTGTTTGTCTTGTTCACTCCAATCTCCATATACGCCAAGCCCTAAATACCCCGTCAATTCACTCAATACCTCAGTATGACGCGCTGAGTCTTGTCTGATATCTAATTTACATAAGTTCACACCAAAACACGCTAGACGCCTCAGTACATCGAGTAGTAAACCATCGGCAACCACTTTCATATCACACGCCACTAACGAGCGGTAGATTAGCTCTAACGGAGTTTTCAGCTGCGTTACATCACGGATACTATCTCGATATTTACTCGGTTGCTGTTTAATTTTATTTTCAAGCGCATGAATAGTATTCGTTATATCTGCTTTTAACCCTTTTAATACATACCGATACGGCTCAGCTTGGTTATTAGCAACCTTTAGCAATTCATTGCTCGCTTGATGCATAGACAACTCTGCGCTGAGAGTGTCTAAGTCTCTTCGATACAAATCTAACGCCATCCAGCGGCCATGATCTAACACAGTTTGTGTGACGCTTGCCGTAACAAAAGGGTTACCGTCACGATCTCCGCCCATCCAAGAAGTAAAACTGACAGGCGAAAATGAATCGGGCAACTCAAGTGATAGTGCATCCTTTGTATGAGTATGAAACTGACGAATAAAGTCAGGTACAGCTTGCCACAAACTATTCTCGATCACTGCAAATCCCCACTTAGCTTCATCAAGTGGTGTCGGTCTTTTTTGACGAATATCACTGGTGTGCCAAGCCTGACAAATCAACTGCTCAATTCTATTTTTTATATATTCTTGTTGCTGGCTATCTAAGCCTTTTAACTCCATAGCGGCCAGACAGTCACTTAGCTCTACATGTTTATTAATAATGGTCCGGCGCGTGACTTCTGTTGGATGTGCCGTTAGTACCAAATCCATCTTTAATTTTCCAATGGTTTCAGCTACTTCATTAAGGTTTAACGCCCCTTGCTCTATTTCGTCAGCAAGCGTCATAAATGTATTAGTTAAAGGCTGGATCACTCCATCAGGCGCGCCGCTTTTTGAGATTGTATGAAATTGATCCGCAACGTTTGCCAAATTTAAGAAGTGGTTAAATGAACGCGCAACAGGGAGTAATTCATCGTCTTTTAACGCGTGTAGTGTCGCAATTAGCTTGCTCCTATCTTGCTCACTACCAGCACGCGACGATTTGGCTAATTGCCTTATTTTCTCTACTTTATCTAACATAGCAGGGCCTTGTGCCTGCTTTATCGTTTTACCGAGTAGTTCTCCCAACATACTTACGTTGGCACGAAGTGTTTGATATTGTTCAGTCATCATACGTCCTTTGTCTAGATTTTACGCTATTTACTATACAGAGATTAATACTGAATAACAGCGATCTAATCTGCGTCTTATGACGTATTGATACACACAAAAATGACAAAAGGTAGGCAATGAAAATTTTTTATGACGGTCAGTGTCCATTATGCGCAAAAGAAATGACTAGCCTAAAACATCACGATACCGACAACAAAATCCATTTTATTGATGTTCATTCGAGCGCATTTGAACAGGATCATCCTAGCATCAATAAACAGCGTGCATTACAAATACTGCATGGACTAGATAATGATAACAATTTGCTCCTAGGTCTAGACGTTACTTACTGTGCTTGGCAAACTGTAAACAAGCATAAGTGGTTAATTATACTTAGAAAGCAGCCAATAAAGTGGTTTGCAGACAAGGCTTATCTATTCTTTGCCAAACACCGAATGAAAATTTCAGGGCTATTAATGCCTAACCAATGTGATAAATCAGGGTGTAAGTTAAAATGACAACACAAAACCATTTTGTCATCGGCGCGTCTGCGGCGATTGCACAGAGCTTTATAGACAGACTACACCATCAAGATCCGAGCTCGCATGTCTATACTATTAGCCAACAAAACATAGAAGCGCATCACCATAACCGGACGCATATAGTGAGTGAATACAATGAAGACAGTATTGCTCATACGGTGGAGATGTTAAAAACCCCATTACAGCATGCCGCCACCATCACTATTTTTAACGGGCAATTACACAACCAAGAATTTACACCAGAAAAGCGCTTAGAAGATATTTCTGAGAGTTATTTTGACTGGATTTTCAAAGCAAATACCCTAACACCGATACTTTGGCTTAAAATGTTAGCACCACACTTGAGTAAGATCCGTCATCCATGTGTTGTCACCTCTCTAAGTGCGCGAGTTGCGAGTATCAATGAAAATGAGCTTGGCGGCTGGTACTGCTACCGCGCGTCAAAAGCCGCACTCAACATGATGTTTAAAACAGCCTCGATTGAATATAAGCGCAGGGCTAAAACTACCAAACTGGTACTGTTTCATCCGGGCACGACAGATAGCCCACTATCCAAACCTTTTCAAAAAAATGTCCCACAGGGGAAATTATTTACCCCTGAGTTTGTGGCCGAACGACTTTACGACCTAATACAAACACGTGTGATTGATGGCCAGCTAGACTATATTGATTGGCAAGGTCAAACAATAAGTTGGTAAAGAAATAGACACCTCACACTTTCGCATAACCATACAGAGAGATCTCCATGTACTTTTGTAAAGATGATATTGTTCAGTTAGAGCAACGATATCGAACTCAACTCATTAACTCACTATCAGGATTTAAAAGTGCCAACCTTATTGGCACAACCGATAAAGCAGGAAATGAAAACCTTGCTATTGTAAGTTCTGTTTTTCATTTAGGTGCTCACCCTCCTCTAATGGGTATGATAATGCGCCCTCACTCTGTACCTCGTCATACGCTAGAGAACATATTCGAGACTGAGGTTTACACTATAAATCATGTTAGCGAAGATATTTTCATTAGCGCACATCAAACATCAGCAAGGTACGATAAAACGCATTCTGAGTTTGACGCCGTTAAGCTCAGCCCACAATACCTTAAAGACTTCAAAGCGCCGTTCGTATCACAAAGTAAAGTGAAAATCGGGCTGGCATTACGTTCTTCGCAAACCCTAGAAATAAACAACACTGAATTAGTCATTGGTGAGGTGGTTGAATTACATGTAGAAGATACTGCTATTAGCCAAGATGGCTTCATTGACATTGAAAGCTTAGGCACTGTAGCGTTATCAGGGCTCGATAGCTATCATCAAACGCGTAAGCTTGGTCGATTAAAGTATGCAAAAACCTCCGAAGTCCCTCAGTTTTTGGACCCTTTAAACCCAAAACCATTCGATTAAACTCATTTACCAACTGTGTTGACGACCTCATTAATCGTTCGTCAACATCACCAGAAAAGGCTATCCACAGCTTTTGCTAAACTTATTAGCATGTTAAACATTCAAACACCTTACTGCGTCACCACAATGAATGTATTACTTGCCAGTATGTATTGTATTTCCATATCAGTCATTTACACTGTAGGAACAAGTAGCTTTGGAGCATCATTATGTGGCATAAAAAAATTAAACCTATTATGTTAGCCGCGTTACTAGGCTTTGCGGGGAGTTCATCAGCTGGCCTTGAACAAGGTATTGAAGCCGCTAACTCAGGTCAATTTGAGGTAGCACTGAAAGAGTTTCGTTACCTTGCTGATATGAATTACGCACCGGGTATTTATCAGCTTGCAAAAATGTATCAGGGTGGATATGGCGTAACTAAGAACTTAACAAAGGCCGCCTCATTATTCCAAGACGCCATCAAGCTTGGTAGTGCCGATGCCATGTTCTCTCTCGCTGTTATGTATGATGATGGCAAAGGTGTAAAGCAGGATAAAAATAAAGCCATTGATCTATTTGAACGCGCAGCAAATAAAAACCTCGCTGCTGCACAATTTAACTTAGGTGTCATGTATGCCAATGGTGATGGTGTGATCCAAAGCTATCATAGAGCAATGGACTGGTACGAAAAAGCCGCGGCAAATAACTATACACTCGCCCAGTTCAACCTTGCCTTGATGTATTACCAAGGGCTAGGCACTGACAAAAATATTGAAAAATCGTATATTTGGAACTTAATCGCTGAATACAATGGTAATAATGATGCGAGTAAAAGCCGAGATTTAGACGAACAACAGATGTCTCCGTCACAAGTTGAGGTAGCTACCGACATAGCTAATGATATTTATAATCGTATCCAACAAGGGACGTATGCCCCAGAAGTCCGTCCTAAAAAACGCTCCTACACATTCTAATTTAGAGAGACTATAGAAATGATATACTCGTTTTTATAGTCTCTGCTCAACGCAATTATCTCATGGAAATGAAGTCAGATCACTTCAAAAATAGTGCTTTTAATGGGTCTAATAGTAACTTCGACTGTTTAAGTAACAGCGACGTTCGCACCCTGGCAACTTTATCGCTCGCTAACACACTTTTACCATGGCTAAACGTAAGAAAACCCTCTTTACCATGATATTGGCCCATGCCCGAGTGGCCAACCCCACCAAACGGACTGTCTTCAATTGTTACTTGCAAAATCGTTTCATTTATCGCCAATGTGCCTGTACGCAATGATTGACTTACTTTATCCTGCAATGTTTTGCTTTGTGTAAATAAATAACTTGCCAATGGTCTCTGTGATAGCTCAACGTATTGGAGCGCAAATTCTACGCTTTCAACTTCTATAATTGGTAAGACTGGTCCGAATATTTCATTTTGCAGTGCGATCATATCTTGCGTTGGATTGGTAATTAAGTACAGCCCCATCCTAAATGGTGCTTTTTCATTTACAACTGTACTCTCACCATGTTGAATGTCTGGCCAAACAACAGCGCCTTTTTCCTGCGCATCATGCAAAGTTTCATGCAAACGCGCATACTGTTTTTCACTAATAATACTCGACAATTTCTTGTCATCTTTGCCATGTGGATAATGTGAAGTGTAAAGCTTTTTCAAGGCGTCAATAAGCACAGTTTTATTCTTTTTTGTCACCAAAACGTAATCGGGTGCTACACAAATCTGGCCTGCATTCGTTAATTTCCCCAATAAAATGCTTTTGGCACAATGTTCAATATTCGCATCGTCAGCAACAATCACCGGCGACTTGCCACCAAGTTCCAATGTTACAGGGACTAAATTCGTTGCAGCTGATTGCATGACCTTTCGACCAATATCAGTTGCCCCAGTAAAAAACAAATGGTCAAATGTTAAGCTTGAAAATTCAGCCGCAATCGTATGATCACCTTCAACAACAACACAATGCTCTTTTATATCAGCCAAAAGCATTTTAACTTCTTGATTTACGTGTGGCGTAAACTCACTGAGCTTTAGCATCACACGATTACCTGCACTCAGTGCGGTAAATACTGGTAATAATGCCAACTGTATTGGATAGTTCCACGGTGCAATGATCCCAACAACGCCCTTAGGGACCTGTTGCACCCAAACTTTGGAAGGCCACATTGCAATACCAGAATGGCGTTTATCTGGACGCAACCACGTTGCTAGATGCTTTATCTGATATTTAAGCCCATTGATGGTTGGTAAAATATCACCAATTTGCGAATCGAAATCAGTACGGCCGTTAAAGTCTTTGTCGGCAGCCACCACAAATGCTTGCTGTGATTCCACCAATCGTGTCAACAAGTGATTCAGTAATTCAAGTCTACCGTCTAAAGAGGGAAAAGGTTGCCCTAAATAAGACGACTTTAATGTTAATAGCTGTTGATTAAGAGATGAGATATTTTCTGCTTGCACTTGAAATAAACCACACTAGTAAGGTATGTCTCAACTATATCGAAGCCTGAATCGATACGCAAAACTTAACTTTTAAATAACATCAATATTAAACATTGGCTTTCTAAAGCCTTGTAACGTATCTATATTGGTTTCACCTAGGCATAAAATCCGAATAGAGCCGACCCTACCGTCATTGTCAGTAGTGTGATCAACAAGATAGCCAACACATTCATAGCGAAGCCTGCTTTGATCATTTCCTTGATTTTAATCTCCCCAGAGCCAAAAACAATGGCATTTGGTGGTGTCGCCACTGGCATCATAAACGCACAACTTGCAGCAATTGCTGCTGGCAATACCCACATTAAAGGCGTACCGGTCACTTGCTCAGCGACAGGTCCCAATAAAGGTAAAAACCCCGCCGCCGTCGCGGTATTGCTGGTCATTTCAGTCAAGAAGCAGATCAGCGCAGCAACGATAAGAACCCCAACTACAATGGGCATCACCGATGCGCCCGCCAATGAATTCGCAATGTATATGGCCAAACCTGACGACTTTATCTGCGCAGCTAGAGTCAAACCACCTCCAAATAGCAATAGAATACCCCAAGGTAATTGATTTGCAGACTGCCAATCTAATACACGTTCGTCACTGTGTTTTTTGGCTGGCAATATAAAAAGCAACAGAGCTGCAATCATGGCGATACCCGTGTCGGTTATATTCAACCCTGTTATTTTCGCTAGGTACGGCCTTAAAATCCAACTAGTCGCAGCGAAGATAAATACGAATAAAACATTTTTCTCCGCCAACGTCATACGGCCAAGCTCTGATAATTGACTTTTAAATAAAGCAGTCAAATTGGTACTTTCACCTGTATTGCCCGAGAGCTTAAACGCAAAGCGCGTTAACCAAACCCAGCACAATACTATCATAAGGATACTAAATGGAACGGCAAAAGCCATCCACTGTGCAAAGCCTATCTTTATCTGATAACTCTCCCACAAATATGCCACCATTAGCGCATTAGGTGCAGTGCCAATAATAGTACCAATTCCTCCTAAACTCGCACTGTATGCAATAGCCAGTAGTAATGCTTTACCATAATTATCATCGCTATTATTGGTTTCTTTTAAAACATGGATCACTGACAATGCAATAGGCAACATCATTAAGGTCGTTGCTGTGTTGTTGATCCACATCGATAAAAAACCGCTCACAAGCATCATTGCTAAAATTTGCAACGTCGGGCTATTACCACTTTTGAGCATAGTATGCAGTGCGATTCGCTTGTGTAAATGCCATCTTTCCATCGCGATAGAAATTAAAAAACCACCCAAAAATAGAAAGATTAACGGATGTGCATATAGACTAGCAGCAGACTTTATATCGTTAATGCCAACCAACGGCACGGCGATAAGGGGCACTAAAGAGGTTGCAGGGATCGGCACAACCTCACTGATCCACCAAATGGCCAACCATAAAGCTAACCCTGCGGTGCGCCATGCATTAACTTCCATACCCGTTGGCGCATGCGTTACGCATGTTAAAAGGAATAAGCTCGGTCCAAGTAACATTAATAGTAAATTTAATTTATTTTTATTCTTCGTGTTCACGGTCATCATATCTTAAATAAATTTATAGAATCGTATCAACTAATTGAGGACAGAGTATGAAGTAGCGAAGTGAATAGCTCAAGTGAGGAATATGTTACATACCTCATGAGTAACAGGGTCACTGATGAGGTATGTTAAGATTTTAGTTAGCCAATATCTTTAATGTCACTCCATTGGCATTACTATAACCTTTTAGGCCAATAAACCACTGACCTGCCGCTGGCGCATCAAAAGTACAGGTTTCTTGATTACCATTTTTATAAGGCCTGCAATCATGTACGGTATCTGATACATCAGTACTATGCTTCACGTAAAGGTCTGCATCGCCTGTCCCACCAGACAACGACACTGTTAAATTTTGATATCCAGACGCTAATGTTTCATTAAAACGTAACCAGCCACCTCGGGCAACCGTCAAACTATTTTCGGTCCGCTCAATAGGTTCAGGAGCCCCTGTTTGTATTTGATAGCGCCCAGTTAAACTCACATCACTTATCGCATTCCAAGCTTCGACCATAACATGATAAGTGCCTACTTGAAGCGGGGTAATCGCGCATGATTCAACACTATTTGAATTTGTGCTTTTACAGTCATAAGATTGTAGTGTGGGTTTAGTACCAAATTTAACATATAAATCAGCGTCACCTGTGCCCCCTGCAGTGGTAAATTGCAGGTTAGTACTATTTAAAGGTACATTTAACGAATAAAACAACTGTTGTTTAGCCGCACCATTAATACCCGTTTTAGCAACCCCGTTTTCTAATACATTATCAACCGGGGGCGGATCAATAGTGCCTGCAGACTTAGCAAGTTCAGCTAAATAAATAACTGCCAGTTTGGCAAATTTACTTGCGTGATCAGCGTCAAATTCGGTGTCATTAATAGTATGGATCTTACGGTTTATATCTGCCATTCTCGATTCAAATGGCATGGAGGCGGCATACCCTTGTTGATACCATGAAGCATGATCTGAGCATCCATAGCCACATTGATCAAAACCATAAGATACCGCGGGTAAATAGGCATCAATAAGTTGACCTAAAAATTGGTTCTGACCATTATTTGTATAATCTGTCATCATCACAATGTCATCGGTACTACCATGGCGCCCTGTCATATCAAACTGTGCCATACCAACAACATTTTTACCTTGTGATTTATAGGACTCTGCAATTGCTTTCGACCCTCTAAGGCCTACTTCTTCGGCAGCAAAACCCATAACTTTGATCGTGCGCTTGGGCTTAAAATCACTCGCGACAACGGCTCTAAGTGCCTCAGTCAATACAGCGATACCCGATGCATTATCATCAGCCCCCGGCGCTCGCCCACCACTTGCATTCGCGCTATTAATAGAGTCAAGGTGCCCGCCAATAACAACTATCTCATCGGCTTTTTCATTACCTGGGATAGTTACTATAACTGAGGATTGTGCCCAGCTATGCGTAAAGTACTCGACACTGATGTCATTACGAGACTGTACGATTTGTTGCCAATGATTTTTCAACCATTCAGAAGCATCTACGCCAGTTTGTTGGGTGTAATAGCGATTATGAAAAGCAGACATCGTATTGACCGTGTTATTTAAGTTGCTGACCGTTATTTGACTTAATAAGCTGTTGGCCATATCTGGGTTATCAATACTGTAATTAACCGCAAAAGGCTGGATTTCTTTATTATCTACTGCGACTAATTGTGCTAAATAGGCGTTAGCTTCCATCAATGAGTCATGTGCGACAAACCCACCACAACGATGATAATTATCATGCATAAACTCACTCAATTCATTTACCTGACTTGCAGCGATATTTAACATGTGAGCCTGTTGATGGCTGCTCAGTTTTGAATGTATCTGTTCACCTACTAGGGTATTTTTTAACTGGTAGTGTTGTACCGCATCTGCGCCAATCGTTACCCAAATACGCTCATCTAACATGTCAGACGCAGCTAAGCTAAACGGTAAGGTACCTAAAATAATCGCCAACTTTACATGATGTTTCATAATAGAGTCCATTGTTTGTGAAACAAAAAAGGGAGCGTTATGCTCCCTTACTTATTGATTTTGATTAGTTTGCTTTAATTTTCAACGTGACACCACTTGCCGCATTATAACCACGAAGATCTATGTGCCAAGTGCCCGCTTGAGGGTTGGAAATGGTACACGTCTCAGAGTTACCATTTTTATATGGACGACAGTCGTAAGAAGACGTCGTCGACTCAGAACCAAAGTTTACATAAAGATCAGCATCACCCGTCCCACCGGATATACTAATATCTAAAGA
Source organism: Pseudoalteromonas aurantia (assembly GCF_005886875.1). Classification (GTDB taxonomy): domain Bacteria; phylum Pseudomonadota; class Gammaproteobacteria; order Enterobacterales; family Alteromonadaceae; genus Pseudoalteromonas; species Pseudoalteromonas aurantia_A. The sequence goes on from NZ_PNBY01000058.1 coordinate 68,704, forward strand.
TGAGTAGCCCGCACCTAAATCTTGAGTGAAGCGCGCCCATCCGTTACGAGACATACTCACATTGCTTTCAGTTCGATCAATCGGTTGTGTAGATCCGCCCCCTGTAGAATAACTACCTGTTAAAGAAACACCAGAAATTGCATTCCATGCTTCCACCATTACATAATAGGCACCCGCTTGCGCAGATGGAATTGCACAACTTTCCGTGCTGTTTGAATTAGTACTCTTACAATCAGATACCGACAGCGATGGACGAGAACCAAATTTAACATATAAGTCTGCATCACCCGAGGTACCGGTTGTTTCAAACTTAAGATTAGACGCTCCTGCCGGCACGTTTAAAACGAAAAATTGTTGTGCCTTAGCAGCGCCGCTAATGCCAGTTCGTGCAACACCGTTGCTGATCTCTTCGTCGTCAACCGGTGGCTCTATAGTTCCACATGAACTACCAGCACTTAGGTTTGATATAACACCTACCGCCGCAAGTGCTGCTTTTACATCATCGGGGTTATAATTTAAATCACATGCAGCGTCCATTACACCGTTGCCAGCTAAGTCCCAATTTGTACTTGCCGTCCAGTATTGTTGATTGGCTTTAGCCATGACTTTAAATGCCTTTTGCGTGTCCCATCCCGCAGTTGTCGCTAAATTGTAGAATGCCTTATTAAACACTCCCGAACTGTGATGTACATCCATACCAGAGGTGTAACTAGATTGCTGATCAATTGAACGGCCATCTTGAGTGGGGTTATTCATATAACGAAGCGCTCCGGTTCCTTTGAATATTTCTTGGCCTACTAACCAATCATTTGAGCCCTTCATATAAAACTCAGCGGCTTCACCGGCCATATCAGAGAAAGCTTCATTTAAGCCACCCGATTTGCCACTATAGATTAACCCTGAGTTTTGCTCAGTGAAACCATGACTCACTTCGTGAGCCGATACATCCAAGCTCACTAATGGATAAAACGTGTTTTGACCATCACCGAAAGTCATCGCACTGCCATCCCAAAATGCATTTTCATAATTATTACTATAGTGAACACGCATTTTTAACTGGAAGCTCAAGGGGGCTGTGCCAATCCAGTCGTTGTACATGTTAAAAACAACATTGCCAAAATAGTGGGCATCATTAAGTGGTGAGAAAGCGCCATTTATTTCTTTCACTGTATTTTCAGGACATGTAAAGCTATGAGCTGAACTGCCACTGGTACCATGGTTCAAGTTTATCGTTTTAACATTGGTATTAGTCATTGAACAGGTGTTACCTGATTGAGCTACATCAAGATGACCAAAATCAGTACCGTATACATATTTTCCTGTTTTTGCATTCCCGCCGGGGCCGGTTGCATTTGCATGTTGCAAGTTATCAAAGCTATGGATCATTTCACCAGTATGCGCATCAATAATATGGTACGGGCGAGAAGGCGTTTTACCATAAGTAACATAGCTCACCTCATAGGCTAGTCGAGCCATTGAGTGCTCATCCAGAAAAATCACTAAACGGGACGATTTATTATGCTGTATTAACTGCTCTGATGTGCCTAATTGTATTTTATGTTGCTGCAGAGACTTTTTCTGCGCCACCGCTTGAGATAATGTTGGCTTCACTGTTTTAATGTCACTTGCCACATCGTAAACAGCCGCGCCATGTGCACGTAACACTTGTCCATGCTTATCAAACGTCAGTATCGCATGGTCGCCAATCACTGGAACGCCCTGATACACTTGCTGGTAACGACGCGTCATTTCACCATTTTTCCCTGCGAACTCTTTCACAATGAGTAAATCATTTCCTGCTCCTAGCCCCACAACTTGTGTTGCTGTTGCAGATAATAACGTAGCAGCATTGGAAACCAGTATTTTATTCATATTACCTTGGTTATTTAAATACTGTTTATTTGCTGCACTAGCTGCACCCGCATAGCCTAATGCTAACGCAGTAACAGTCGCTAAAGTGACCTGTGATATTTTCACGTTTACGCTCCAAAATGTTGTTTAGTTTTATCAGCCATCTATTTTGGCTTTTTATAAGTTGAAATTAGCAACAGTTGTCCTTGTTGCTTAACCCAGCGTAGCCAGCATTAAAAATAAATAAACCTAAATTTAACATTTAAAACATATTTTATTTACCTAAAAATAAAACTATATACATCAAAAAAATAGATTAACCCTTCTTTACTCTTAGCGCTAAAACGTACAGTACTTGTAAACAAAATAATACAATAGGCATAAAAATTCAGCTCATAAAAAATACAAAGTGCAAGATTTGATATGTTATAACAACTCAAACCTATGATAAATATGGTGTTTATAATTAAGTTGTGACTTTTTTCAATTGGCAGATCGTCCAAATTTCATGCTATCAGTGACAACACATAGCAAACTTATGTCGGTCTAAGATAGATAATTCAAAAGTATCAGCTATATCAAATAAGTGTTGTATTTAGCATGATCTTTGCGCTAATTGGCTTTTCTTAAACACTTGGCGACTAGAAGCGACAGAGACAAATAACAATATTCGAGTAGCTTGTTTCGAAACACTTAAAGAACTTTCAGCATTAGAGTAAATTAACTTTGCCACTTATTACGACCAAAACACGCTTGAAGGCAACCTAAGAAAAGGCTGGATATGAGTCGGATTGGTCAGACACTTTATTACATTCACTCCCCCAGTATTAAAAACAATACCAAAGCGCTCGAGCAAGTTTGGAGCAATAACTGGCAGTTGCTCTTTGATGATCAAGAAGCAGTTAATAAAATCAGGGAATATAGATAAGGTACGAATAGAAATTAAGAGGGTACTGACCGCGCTTAATTAAAGACGTACTGTAGAGTACCACCCACATAAATAATTAAGAGCATCGTTCCTATATTGCTTGGTTTTCGTCTAGACAATCCCCCCCCTTTTTCTATAAAGTGTTGTTATTCGTCGCCGTTCTACTCGACAAATAGTTTATACATAATCACTCTGTGCTTATGTATAAACTCATTCAGGTATTTAGCTAGGTTCAATATTCGTGCCTAGCCTGCCCCCTGAAGAAATCTAAGACTTGTCAAATAACCAACATAAATAAGCGATTAGCCTCAACAATTACAAGGACTTAAAGTTATGATAAATATAATAATTATCTTATTTACACTGTTATATACCAGTGTAACTTATGCAGCTGTTTCTGCTGACGTATTAAATATTTCCTCAAAACGACTTGCGGAAGACCGAAAAGTAGTGGTGAAGTTACCTGTTGATTATCAAAAAAATAATAATAAAACATACCCTGTGGTCTATGTCCTAGATGGTGAAACAGAATTAGACTTGACTTCAAGTTTGTTGCATAGAATGTACTTAGCGAATGAGGCTCCTCAACATATTGTCATTGGTATATATAACACCGACAGGCTGAGAGATCTTGCTCCCACAGTGAATCATGATCCTAGAGGTCCTGTAGGCCAAGGAGGCGGTGCAGATAAGTTTTTAGATTTTCTTGAAATGGAACTTGTACCACACATAAATCAACAGTATCGGGTATCACAAGACAAAGCGATTATAGGCTCATCAATCGGTGGCCTCTTTGTTTTACATAGCCTTCAATCACGCCCTCATTTATTTCAGGCCCATTTAGCATTCAGCCCAGCGGTTTGGTGGGGCGCAAGAAAAACACTAAAGCAGTTCAAACACTTTGTGCAGCATACTCCAGACTTAAATAATTTTTTGTATACGAGCATAGGTAATGAGGGAGGAGAAATGCGTGAAGTTTATGACTCATTAAAGCCCACAATAGAAAAGCATTTACCTAAGCAACTATCATTCCACTCAGCCGTTTTTCCAGACGTGCCCCACGGACTGGTCTTACCCGCAAGCTTATTAGATGGATTAACAGCACTAATCGCATATAATAAAGGTAAACAGAGATAATTGTCTGAGTGACTTTGCATACTAAAGCACGTGATACCAGGCAATGCTCCCCAATCAACTCATAAATAGAATATGACTTGATAGAACATAGATCTCGATTTAGTGTCTATCGAATACCAAAACTTACTAAGTGGCAAGCATGTCACTTAGTAAGATGTAGAAAGTATTAATGAGAAAGCATGAAGGCTGGATTTAACGATTGTTCATAAACTTATAAATGAGCTCTAAAGTCAACGCCGGTTTCTCTCGAAATATCCAAATAGTTGTCTTTAAGATATTTGCTCACCGTTATCGACGTCTGATACATACGTTCAAATAACAAACAAATAGAAAAAGAATTATTCATAATAATATAGCGAGTCGAATAGGGTGATAATATAGAATACATTAAGCGACTAACTATAACACCCGTTCGCATATTTTATACTATATTTATCATGTGGTTATCCCACTTAAGTCGATGCTTCTGTAAACTCACTTTTCTCTGTCCTTGCCGTACAAGTTCACCTCGTCCTGTACTCCCCACAAATAGACCATTACTACTGGCGATACCAGCGCAATCTCGCTGTTTTGTGACTTCAAGTAAGCTATCTGTTTGAGTATCCCAATAGGTAATCACTCCGCCTCTTGGCGACGTAACGGCAAGTCGATTATTCACAGGATCTATGGCCAGACTTGCCGTGTATTGATTAAACATGCGCCATATATTTAATTCTGTTTTGAACGCTTCGAGTTCAGGGTCGTCGTGTAACGTATGTGAAAAGATAAGTGGCTGAGTATGGTGTTTTTCCCCCTGATATTGGCATCCAACATAGACTTTATTATCATTAGATACGCATAAGTGACGTGTACTTAGCTGATTGTTCGGTGGAGAAAAGGATCCTATTAATTTACCCGACGTGGCTTCTAGGTAACTGATGTTTGGTTTCATTGATTCAATATTTAGTTTGGTCCTTGGACTTGCAGGATGAGTATGGATCCCGCCATTGGCAACTACTATTATTTTACCTTGATTCATCAATGCCAGTTGATGGGGTCCTACTCCTCCACTTAAAAATTCAGCTTCAATTGCATAGTTAGTCGTGTTACGAACCACCACCACTCCCTCATATGCTTTATAACTATTGTCAAAACGATTCTCAGTGGTATATAACAAGTCACCTCCCTCACTCAAGACACCATGCCCATAAAAATGCTGCTCGGCAGAAGATAGGATCTGTTTTTTTATTGCACCGGCATTAATATCAATAACGTATAATTTGTTACCTGGTCGCCGTGAAAATGCAAAAAGCGTTTTATGTTTACGACAATAAGTTAAGTCATGTGCTCGCGCTTGTATTTTAACTCGACCAAGCATATTACCATTGTGGTCAAACCATCCTACAAAATGCTTTCCTGACAGGTCGGTGAATGCACTTGCAAATTGTGATGTTTGCGAAAGTGCACAACCACTCATTAGTACAGTAGCCGAAGCCACTGCACCAATTGCGAGCATATTTTTGCAGAACTTACGCCTACTATTAAACTGTATTGTATTGACTGCCAAGTTTAATCTCCGTCGTTAGTATTAAACCCTGGAGCAAGATCTGTCACTTGAACAAAATCAGTACTCATAATAGTACGTAGCTCTGTGATATCTTTGCGGAGTGCTTGTAATTTAATCTGCCCCTCATCTGTTTTAATCAAATCAGCTAACGTGTCACCTTTAAGTCCATTTACATTTGTCAATAAAGTAGTAAACGCCGTCATAATTGAAGTATTAACATCTTCTCGATTATTCACTTCAGTTAGATAGTCGTCAAAACCAAACTCATTAAGACCTTGATACTGAGAAAATAAGGTATTGATGTTAACAGCTATATTATCTAATGAACTTAAACTTATAGCACTTTCGAGTAAATCACCTTTACCAGGGGCGCCAACACCTAACGGCGCTTTTAACTTGTCGTCATTGATGATCTCTAGATATTCAAACCATATCGTAAGAAACTTTTCTATTGCGTGTTTTTTACTATCGAAATCACCACTGCCTTCTTTAAAACTCTGAGCATATCCTGAGTTCCACTGCAATAAGGTATCTTCCATGATATCACTTACATTTGTTGTAATAGCTTTAATATAACTACACCTATTTTCTCTGTCTTGCGCGCTCAGTAGTGATGTTGCTGGATCATTGTTAAACAACACATATTCCATTGCTGGCAAGCCCTGAATTTGGTGCTTTTGACTACCAAACCCTTCAGAAAAATCACTTTTTTCTGCCAGTGTAGCCTCTACATCTGAAGATAATTTACTGGCTGATATCGGCCAAAATTGCACTCTTGAGTAATAAAATGTTTCAGCAATGGGCCCGAATTTTAAAGTTCTAGCAGCCTGCCAAGCCACGCTTGTCTCACGCCAAGTTTGTTTGAGCTTTTCAAAATCAATATTTGTAGGCGTTGTCAACGCACAAAATTCAGTACTTTTATTTTCTAACTTTTTAGCCGCTGAATGCATATCTTGGTACGCTGGTAAGATCGCATTATCAACTAGACTTGCTGTTAGCCTCGTTAAACCATCATTAACGCTTAATGAACTTACAGTCGGAGTCGTTGGCACTGTTGATGTCGCTGGGGTTTTATCCGCCCCACCAGATGAACCACCACATCCCGACAAGAGAGAAAAACTAAATGCGCCCGTTATTAATAACAACATAGGATTGTTTTTATGAAACACTATTTTAAAATCCGAGAAAAAGTTCATTGCTGATCCAGCCTTGATTAAATTTGATTAATAAAGTGAAGTAACGCTTCACGTTCAGTCATAGTTAGGTTTATAAAGCTATTTTGCTGTGATTTTGCTTCACCGCCATGCCATAAAATCGCTTCTTCTAAGGTTCTGGCCCGACCATCATGCAAATATGCCGCGAAACCTTGTACACGTTTTTGTAGACCAATCCCCCATAGCGGAGGTGTTCTCCATTCTGCACCCGTTGCAGAATTCTCTATACCTTCATCTGCCAGCCCTTCACCCATATCATGCAAAGCTAAGTCGGTATAAGGCCAAATTTTTTGACCTGCAATTGCTGCTATAGAGTAATCGGGATCCGTTATATAACTCGGCGTATGGCATCTATTACAACCTATTTGATAAAATAGTTTTCTCCCTTGCATTGCTTGTTTACTGGTTAAATCTCGAGCAGGCGGTACAGCTATTGTTTGGCTCATAAAGACAGTGAGATCATGTAACTTTTTTGGTATGTCTAGTGTGCCATGAGGGTCAACATCAGCGGCTTGTTGGCATCTAACTTGATGAGGTAGGCACTGTTCTTTTTCAAATATTGGATTAGTAATACCAATATCATGCACAAAAGCGCCTGCAACTTGCTGTTCCAATGTGCTATGTAATCCTTTAAAACCAAAACGGCCAATCTGTCGGGTTTGGTCAATCGCATCGACTACAACATTGTATTTTCCACTGACACCATCACCATCCCTATCATCGATATCTTCTTGTACTAGCAAATCCTCTGCTTTTATCGCATCCAATAATCCCATACCATAGACTGCGGGCGCGTAGCGTGCCGATAGCCTTGAGTCACTATCCATTTGTCCATAATGATAATTATCAAATTGGTATCGGGGTTTGCGCAAAGTATATTCAGTTCCGTCGGTATATTTTCCAATTATTTGTTCATAGAAAACGCGAACTTGCCCTTCACCTTTCAAAGGCCCGTTCAAGTTGGGGTGAGACAAACGCACATTAAGAGGTTGTAGTTGTCCGCCATATCTGCTGTCTGCCATGTAACTATTTATATTTAAAAACCGAAATAGCAATGCTGGTGGTGCAATCTCTCCATGTTTTGGAGGCTTTCCACGGCCACCATCTACATGACACGTTTTACATGAGCGAGCATTAAATAACGGTCCTAATCCATCACGGTCCTTTGTGATCGCAGGTGATGCAACCCACGGGTCTCTAAAAAAAGAAAACCCGTCCCAAAAATCTAACTGGCTCATAATGGGCACATTGTCTGCCGGATACACAAATGTACGTTTAGACAATACTTTACGTGTTGCCTCCCCCCCGGGTTTTAATTCACTTACGCTAAATTGCGGCGTATCACCAAAGGATCCCGCTACTTTATATAAAGCAGCACCAACTATCAGTACGACTCCAATAATAATCCGCATTTTTAGTCGATAATTACGTTTTATAGTCATAACGAATTCAAAAAAGCCTGTAAGTTTGAGCGCTCTTCTTTAGTCATATTGATATAGCCTTTTTGAGCCGCCAATGCTTCACCTCCATGCCACAAAATCGCTTCTTCAATTGTTAACGCTCGACCATCATGAAGAAAAGTCGCTTTAGGATTGACCGTCTTCACTAAACCTATCCCCCATAAAGGCGGGGTTTTCCATTCAACTCCTGTTGCATCTCCCTCCGGACGTCCATCGGCTAACCCGTCACATCGCTGGACATAGAAACACAGCTCACCACTTGAACAACTCTCACCTGACGCCAATTCTCGAGTAACTTCACAGGTGCCACCCATATCATGTAATAGCAAATCTGTGTAAGGATAAATCACTAAGTTCTCAAGTGCGTTAATATTGGTTTTAGTGTCTTTGATTTGTAACAAGTCAACATCTCCTAAAACACTACCGAGCGCCCTACCGGTTTTATGGCGCGGTACATGACAACTATGGCAATTAGCTTTATAAAACAAAGCCCTTCCTGCTAAAACATCTGTGTTCCATGTATTATTCTCTTCGTTAAACCCTCTACGCTTTGGCACAGCAAGCGTTCGGTTATAAAACTCCACCTGTGCAAGGTCAACATTGTTTAAATCCACACCATCATGATGCTTGTTATTTTCTAGTAAAGCTTGTTCGTTACATGCTGTCTGTAAACTTGTACATGGCTCTTCAGGCTTAATAGTATTTGTCACGCCCATGTCGCCTCGATACGCACCTGAAATCTGCTGTAGTATCGATCCTGTAACAGCCTTCTGTCCGAATCTTGCTAACTGACGAACGCCTGTTATTGGTTGTGACGTATATGCAGCTCGACCCGAAATACCATCATTGTTACTATCATTTGGGTCTGCATAGACTAGAATGGACGATTCCGGAATACTTTCTATTAGACCAGAGCCATACACGTGTGGTGTCACGCGTGCTGAAAACCTGACATCTTCATTAAAATCTCCATATGCCAAATCTTTCACTTTATAAATGGGCTTTCTAAGTGTGTAACTTGTTCCATCAGCAAACTCACCATGTTGTAATTCATATTCAACCCAGGTATATGCTTCGCCGTAGGATAAGCCTTCGTTAATCGCTCCTTGATATTTCGCTAATATAGGACCAGATTTGCCTTCAATTACACCAAATACTTGAAGTTGAGCACCATAAATTGGATCAATACTACCTTTTGAGCTCCCTACCTTTAAGAGCATACTCATCATTGGCTCGATATTCGATGACGGAACTTCGCCTCTGCCATCTTTAATATGACAACCTTGACAACTAGTATTATTAAACAGTGGACCTTCGCCATCATGGTTACTTCTAAATGTGTGATCTCCTGCTTTAAAAACAGCGTCCCATTCAGGTAGTTGCACAATTGCCGGTATGGCTTGGCTAAAGGCATCATTATTTTGAATATCTGTTGTTGCAGTATCTGCAGATAGGTGCTCATTGCTATCAACTTTATCAATTAACAATGGTGGCAACCCATCATCGACAGTAACTGAAAACGCATGATTTGACGTATCGAGAACAGGATCAGGTGGGGTACTGGTATCTGGTGGTATACCTGTTGCCGGATTACTTGATTCGCTCGAACCGCCACCACATGCCGACAGTATAATAGTGGCAATAGATGCAGCTATATAATTATATTTATTTAAAAAATTCATCTTCAGTACCCCTACTTCTTCATTACAAAATTGCAATGCCGAAAACTGAAAAAGGCTGACATTGCATCAGCCACTATAAAAATTATACGGTATGTATTAGATATCTTCTTCGGTATCATCTTTAAGTGAGTCATCGATTTCCAAACCTAGAGCATCAACCGCCTTTTGTATCAAGTCAGTTTGCTTTACAAGCGCTTGGATAGTCGAATAAACATCTTGCTTATTTTGTTCATTTTGTATTTGAACATCAAAAGACATGCCTAGTTTAGCCGTGTTATCAATTACCGAAGCTGTCGCCATTGTCGTTTCGAGAGCCGCGCGTAATTCATTTGCAAGCTCATGATGTCCTTTGGCAACCAGTAGATCATGAATACTAGCGCCAACAAGTGCTTCACCATCAACTTTCGTGTAAGAACCTGAATAATGATTCTGAACCCCTTTTGCATTTAGCCAAATGTCCCTATGTGTGTTGTCAGAAAAACAGGAGTGTTCATCTTCTTGGCTATTAGTTCGCACTGCGATGCTCATACGCTCACCCGCTAATTCACCAAAACTCAAGCGCCCCATGCTTTCAAACATCGATGCTAGACTCTTATCAACGTTTTCTGCTTTGGTATATTCAGCGTAGTGAAAACCTGATCCAGGTTTCCATGCGTTAACAACATTAGTTAAATCATCAACGAGTAAATCGGCAGCAGCAATGAGAAATTGTGCTCTGCGTTCACATACTGCATCTTGTGCACCCTGCTCACCTGATGTGCATGTTCTTCCATTTGCTTCATCAGCAGGGATCGTTGCTGCTGTATAGAAATCAGTAACCGGACGGTGTCCAGCTGTGTAATCTCGCTCTTCGGTATAAGTAAGATCAGCGTTTAAATCCTGACCCCAAAGAAGAAACTCAATAGCATGATAACCTGAAGTAACATTTGCTTCTTCACCATCTAATTCAAATTTCTCTTCTAATAGTGCCTTGGTGATAACAGGGAAAGATGATGCGTCATGAATAATGTTTCCACCCTCTTGGTAAACAGCTGCGTTGCCACGACCCTCATTACCGTCCATATCAATGGTGTAGTCAATCAAGGCTTCAGCTAAAGGCCACGCATTAATCGCACCTTCTGGACCTTCACCATCAACAAGTGTCCATTCGCCAGCTGTATTTTTTGTTAACGCATCGATGGGGCCTTCACGAAAACGGTATACCTCAGTTTGACCGTAAGGCTCCCTCGCCGCTAACCATGCCGATTTGGCAGCGGTAAAATTGGCTTCAGTGGGGTTCTGCACAAGCTCTTTTACCTTCTCTTGTAAAAGCTTTGCTGTGATCAATGAATCTGCAAATGCTGCATACGCATGTTGCGCATTAGTATTGACGACATCTTGTGCCGTTACAAAATTACTGACACCCGCGACACCTTGTTCACCTTGAACACCTGCGGTGCCAGAGGCGCCATCTTTTCCATCATCACCACTACATGCTGCTAGTACCCCAATACAGACTAAAGTTAACGCAATATTTTTAATATTTCCCACAATCATTCTACCTTTTGTATTAGATTATTTTAATCTCTGAAATATTAAACAATAAACAATTCGCAATCAATAATTATTTTCATTTGCATTTGCATTTTAAATACTCTTTTTTGCTCTAGATCAAAGTTATCTTATAAATTGCAGCCCAAAAGCGAAATAAATTGATATTAATTAATATTTTCATCAGCAGGTTTGCGCTTGGCGCGAGCACTCTTTGTTAATTCCTGTTAACAAACCAAAAGTTCTGCTCTAAAATCATTGTAAAACTGACTGCAACAAGTTTGCCTCGAATTAAACCTAGGATTTTTTGTGCAACATTAGCCCTGTTGTGAACAACTCGCCTAAACAACGCCATATACTGGGCACCCGGTGCCTCAAAAATTTGGCAGTTGTTGGAAGACATTTGAAATTGCCGAATATAGCTTTTTGATTGCCCTTAGCTTGCACCACATAGTCTGCTTTGCGGCTGACAAGTTGGTTTAGCGTCTCTTTTTAGCAATGCATTGCGTCTAATGTGGCCATCGCACCGGTAATATAAAACATTTGGAGTAATTCACGCACCGCTGGGATTTCATAACTTTTGTTATCAACACAGGTATGGAGTAAGGTCAGTCCTGAATCGCAATCGTACACTGAAACCTAATGGGGCTTATCTATAGCGCGTTTGCTAGCAGTAATCAGGTCATCAAGGCCTCGGAAGGTACGAGCGCTGCTGTGCCGGGTGTGAATATTATGTACAAAAGTACAAAAACGCCTTAGCTATGAGGTTTTTTATTAGTTCGAGATGAGAAAATAAAGACGTGCATCATAGGTTTGACTTGTTTAAAAAGCGAGATCCAGCCCTGTAGGTTTGTGCGAGTATTAAAAACTGAATACTCGCTTTAAAATTAAAACATATAACTATATTGTAAGCGCAGGTTTCGCCCTTTCGCAGGAACCCTTCCATTTTGCATTCTAGGGTCGAATACATCATAGTTTTTATCAAATAAATTTTGCGCTTTTAAGTTCAAAGACTGTGTGGGTGACACTTGCCATGTCACGCTGGCACCGACAATGAAATATGAAGATTGGTCATAGTGAGGCGCTAAACTTAGATCTAACGACTCAACAAATACCGCATCACGCCAAATAGCATTCAAACTATATTGAAACTCTGACACTTGATGCGTTAACGCCATTGCCCCAAAGCGCTTAAAGCTTGCATTAAATGGTTCATCAAACAATTGCGTGTAACCCACTTCAAACCAAGAACTTGGAGATAAATTAAAGTTTCCGTTAAGTTCTATACCCTGCACACTTGTTTCGAATACGTTGTCGAACGTAAAGCGGCCCTGCTGTACATCAATTGGCACAAGGTTTATAAAATCTTCAAGCTCATTGTCAAATACAACAACATCGGCTTGCCAAGACTCATATTGCGTATGCCACACTATCTCGGTTGTTTTAACATACTCAGATTTAAGGTTTGGATTGCCAATCGTCACATCATCATTTGAGTTCAGTTCATTACTCACTGGGGTTCTAAACGATTCTCCATATTGCAACTTTAATGTATGACCTTCAAAAACATCATATATAACTGCTAATCTCGGAGAGAGTTTATTATCTATGTGCTTTACTTCATCAAAACGCGCCCCAATAAATAAGGTGACTTTATCGTGTGCTTGATACTTGGCTTGCCCATAAGCAGCATAAGAGTCAAAAGACTGCAATAAATCGCTAAAAGCAGCGTAATCAACAACAGTGATAACCCCCCCTTGATCAAACGCTTCATCTACATATATATCACCACGAACAAAATCAAAATAACTCGTTCTAACTCCAGCTTTAGATTGCTCCTCTTCGGAGTACTCCGCACCAAAATTAAAGACTAAACTTGGGTCAAACGTATAAGCAGCATCAAGTTTAAGCGTTGCGTCTTTGGTACTCCATGACGGCCCAACATAAAAGTTACGCTCTAACGCGAGTTGTTCCGCACTTGCTAGCAAGCCATTACTGTCGATCTGGTGCTCAACATATTGTAACTCACTGGTTACTTCCCATACTTCATCATTCAACCATGCATAAGCAAAATTGAATGCGAGGTTTTCACTTTTATGGTTATTGCCTTTAGACCACCCAGCTAAGTTTACAAACTCACTTAATTCAGTTTGGTTATGATGTATGGCAAAGTGCCCTTGCTTCCACTTAATACCTACTTCAACAAAATGGGTATTAAGTGGGTCTCGCACATCAAATTCAGCGTAACGTTCTCCGTTACGCTGCTCCCATGACACGTTGGCATATATATCGTAAACTTCATTCAGTGGCTGAAACACATTCAAGCTACCTTGAAGGTGTCCATGCTCTCCCACAGCAACCGACACTTGATTGTGCTCTTTCTTTGTCACTACATTCATCACACCTAAAAATGCATTGCTGCCATATAATGCTGAGCCTGGGCCGCGAATAAACTCAACACGTTCGATAATCTCGATAGGAATAAATGGCATATAAACAGACGCTTTGCCAAACGAAGATTCGTTGAGCCTCAAGCCGTTAATCATCACCAAGACATTTCCACTATCAAGGTACACACCTCTGGCATGCTCCTTAGGGACTGCGCCAACCCAATCTCCTCGCGTTGACTGAAAACCAGGAACAAAGTTCATTAGGTCGTAAGCATTACTCACACCTAACAGTGAAATATGTTGTTCATTAAAAACGGTAATACTGGAAGGAACGCTCGCGCGTGTTTCTGCGGTTTTTGTTGCTAAAGTAATGTTGACGTCAAGCAACTCTTCGAAAGATAGTTCAAACAACCCTTCTTCGCTATTAGCTTGAGCTACACTTAAAAATGAAACTGCATACCCCAAAAAAAACAACGCTACTCTATTAATCATCACATTCTCTATATTACTAGAAGGCTGTGTGCAATAGTTTACGTCACTGCACAGCAGCCAAATCAACTTTAATAATACTAGCGATGGCTAACTGTGCAAGCTTTTAACTCGAGTTTATTGATAATTAAGCTGTTGCTGTTGACTGTTTGGCCTTAAAGTACTTATATAAACCAATTAATGATGCGGCAATCCAAAAAATTTCAATAACAAAACTGGCAAGGTTGAAGTTATAACACAAACTAATGAGTAACAGTATCGCGCCGGATAAGTTCATTACGTTGTATGTTAAACCCTCTGGGCTTGCTTTTCCTAGTTGAAGCATAAAAAATGCCCCTACTACTAACCCAGTTCCACTCATACCAATTACATCAAACAATATGTCGATCATGTATTTTCCATCTGTGCAGTCGATAATATGTCGTATCGACTAAAAAAGTCACCCAAACTGACTGGCCCATTCCATGGGAAGGGTTGTTTTCAATCGTTGAAACAGCACAAAACTGCGCAATCGTAACATTGAGGGCAATGAAAGAAAGGTCAAATGTCCGCTCTACTTAAACGTAACCTTACCACCAATTATTTTAAGTGCAGGTGTTCCCCGTATTAGTGTTTGCCGTGAAAAAAGTGTATCGCATTCAGGGCAATGAGTTTGGTTGTGTGTGAAGTCTTTGCTGATCCGTTCAATAAAGCATTTTACCAAAGCACCTTTACCGCCTTTACGATATTTAAACAACGCAGCTCGACATTTAGCACATGCAATATCAACGGTACGTGTTGGGCCTACTTTGTTTGGCTTCGCCATTTAATTACCCTGTTAAACTTAATACAACAGCATTTAGTATAAACTGAACCACATGGTAACCGCCATTGACTAAAAATAACTTTAATGGCCTTTGTTCAAAAATATAGCTAATACCAAACGCTGCACTGACAAAACCCAACCCTGTGAATAATCCTAACAATATGGCCTCAACTAACGTTGGGTCTTTGCCTAACAATACAGCCATGGAAAAAGCAATAAACAAAGACAATAGCAATACCACCCCGTAAATCATTTTGGGATCGCTATTTTTTAAGTCTAAGTCGGTTAAACCGCAGCCTTCCATCCACACCCGCCCAAACAACCAAGGAGAGTACCAGATGCCTCCCAGCATGAATGAAGAAAGTGCGGCCAATAGCACTGCCCAATAATTTAGTTCTAATATTTCCATGGCCCATATCTCTCACCGTTCATTATTTCAATTTAGTTAATAAACAGACCGTATGCAACCATACAAATGTTCAAGTATTTGGCAATTACCTTTGCGCAGGTTTTTTTTGTAATTTACGTTGTAACGTGCGCCGATGCATATTGAGCTGTCTGGCTGTTTGCGAGACATTGCCTTCATTATGTTTTAAAACTTGTTGGATGTGCTCCCATTCTAGTCGCTCAGGAGACATTACTGTATCTGGTAATTGTGTGACTGCACTCTTACCTATCAGTGCCTGTAAAATCACCTTCGTATCCGCTGGTTTAGTCAGGTAATCATCCGCGCCTAATTTAACTGCTTCCACCGCCGTTGCAATACTGGCAAACCCAGTCAATAACACTAACTTACTATCGGGACAAACCGCTTTAAGCGGTTCAATAAAGTGTAAACCTGATTGTGTCGTAAGTTTCATGTCCAACAATATGTATTGCGGTAAAAATGACGCGCAAACCATTAATATATCATGTTCATCATTTACAACTTTGCAGTCGAACCCATACTTGCCCATTCGCCTTGACAAGGTATTTGAAAACGCAATGTCATCTTCTATTATGAGTAATTTTTTCATATCTTTATATTTTGGTAGGAAGGTGTAAATGTGTTTGTGCCCCTAAACTAGGGTGGTTTTCAATGGTTAAACTGCCATTAAGCCTCTCAAACGTCGCGTGTGATAACAGTAGTGCTATACCCATTCCATTATCGCTTTGCACTATTTCATGGCCCAATTCACTTAATTGCATAGGGTCGATCCCTTTCCCGTGGTCAATAATTGTTAAAGACCAGGATTTTTGTTCAGCCTTACTGCACAACTGTATAATGTTTGAATGATTTTGCTGATTAGCACGTGCTGCATTATTTAAAATATTTAATAATGCCGGCAACAACATCGGATCTCCGCTCACTTGTAAATTAGGCGACTCATCCGTTATCTCAACCTTTTGGTCTGGGTATTGTAATGCCATAAGTGATGCTAACTCCTGCAGCACATCCGATACGGCCTTTCTGTGTTCCATATGGCCTAATTTTAAATTTTCAGTTTGTGTTCTAAACCCTGCAAGCTGTCGCTTACATTGCTCAAGTGCTATCACTATATCTGGAATTGCTGGGTGCTTAGGGCAGTCTTCGGCTATTTCTTCAAATAATAAATTTAAGTTAGCAATGGGTGTTGCCAGCTGGTGTGTCGCTTGGGCTGCGGCACTGCCTAAAGCCATTATTTGCTCGCTTTTTAATTGCTGCTCTCTCGCTTGCGCCAATTTGTGTTCTTTATGCTGAATCTGATTTACCAACGCCATAACAACCGCAACAATCACAATGACGCTAAAAACAAAATTGACCAACATACCGGTTAAGTGCTGGTGCATGTCCATATGATGCACGTGATGGTTAGGCAGTGTAAAAAATAAATAGCCATAGCTTGCCAGTGCACACAGCGCAACGATCACAACGTAGTTTTTAGGCACAGTTACGGCTGCTATAACAATGGGTAACAATAATAATGAAACAAACGCATTACTTGCGCCGCCTGATAAAGATAATAAAACAGTCAAAAATAATAAGTCAGCTAAGAGCTGCAATAACATCCCAGTAGGAGCAGCTTCACTTTTATGGCGGTACGCATAAACACTCATTAATTGGAAAAACGACTCAACACCAATAACAAGAAAAAAAGGGGATAAATTAATGTTTTCTTCAAATAAATACGCAGCGCTGCACACCATTATCAATTGCAACACGATAGCGATAGTACGAAGTAATAACAACCTTCCGATGGATGAGGTAGGAGAGAATACTATCATAAAACCCTAATAGACCTAACATAATTGTTGCTGCACACTCTAACGCCATTCTTATAAATGGCAAGTACCTGCTGAAGGGTTACCGTGTTATGCCAATGTATTATTCTTCAAACAGCAACTCAAACTCAGGACAAGGTGTTCCTTGGTGATAAATAAGCTCCCAATGATTTTGTGCCCGCTTCCAAATCGACATACGAATAGAGTAATGCAGTGGCGCTTTGGCACTATGCCGATACGCAGCATGATAAGTTAATTGTGCAAGGTCATCACTTAACATCTGACCTTTAAAAGATTGATTGTAAAATTGCGGTACCTTTTCATTTGGTAGCCGTGACATTACATGGGCCTTATTAAACATCATACCATTGGCTGATATTTCATGAAAATATGGGTTTAGCAATTTATCTAAACTCGATGATGATTGTCTGATACTCGGTTCTAACAGCACCCTCTCCTGCTCAATTAAATGCCCAAGTAAAGATTCAGAGATTTTTATCGTCATGATAAATAGTCATAATAATTTGAACAATCGTTATTAACAGCGTAGTCGAGAGCGAGCGTCATAACAATAGCTACTGGCTTTGAAATACAATTTTTGCTATAAATGCCAGCGACGCCAGCTGCGTCAGACAAGAATAGAGAACCTTATGATTTATGCCAAAATTACTGGTTGGGGTAAATGCGTCCCACCAGCCACACTTACAAATGACGACATAAGCCAAGTTGTAGACACAACTGACGAATGGATAAGTACCCGTACAGGTATTAAAGCGCGCCGTGTTAGCCATGTCAGCACTGCAGAGTTAGCCACTGTTGCAAGTAAACATGCCATAGCGTGTGCCGGCCTTGAAGGCAAAGATATTGATTTAGTTTTATTGGCAACCTGTACTCCGTCAACCATGGTGGCAAACACAGCATCACTGGTGCAAAAAAACATCGGTGCAGAAGGTGCCGCAGCATGTGATACAAATGCTGCATGTTCTGGCTTTTTATACGCACTACAAAATGCCACAGCGCAAATTCAAGCAGGCATGATCAAACGTGCTGTCGTTGTTGCTGCCGAACGTATGACTTGGTATGTAAATTGGTCAAAACGAGATAGCGCCGTACTATTTGGCGATGGAGCTGGCGCAGTTATACTCGAAGCAAGTGATGAACCTTATGGTCTGCTAAGTACTAAAACGGGCTGTGATAGCACTGATCGAAAAATATTGCATATAGAAAACTATGGTACTGATTTAAGCAGGTACGAACCTCCGGGGCCATCCGAATTACTATTTGAAGGTCGAGAAATATTCAAGCGCGCTGTAAAAGGGATGAGTGATGCATGTGATGATGTGCTTAATCATGCTCAGCTTTCTCTCAAAGACATTGACGTCCTTATCCCACACCAAGCAAACTTACGTATAATTCAGGCGATACAACAACGCTTAGATATCGATGATAATAAGGTTATGGTGAACATTGATAAGTATGGTAATACGTCTGCAGCGACTATCGCGATTGCTCTATGCGAAGCCGTTGAACAAGGGATCATAAAACCCAACGATAACATCATGTCTGCAGCCTTTGGTGCAGGGCTGACATGGGCTGCAAGCTATATAAAATGGGGTGAACGCGTTACACCTATTAATATCAGCGATGCCACATTACCAGCAACAAATAAAACAGGCTTAGAGCTCATATCAGAATCAGTGAACGCATGCCAATAAAATGATTCCTTGTCCCCTATTACGATGATAAAATAACAGCAATTTTACTTATGTAGGGGACTGTTTTGTTCACCCAACACTCTGATATCGCTCAACTAGAACCAAAAGAAATATGGCAGTTTTTTGACCAAATCTGTGCCATTCCCCATCCATCTAAACATGAAGAAGCCTTGGCCCAATTCATTATAAATTGGGCAACCGAACAAGGGTTGGTCGTTCGTCGTGATCCAACGGGTAACGTCTTTATTAAAAAGCCTGCCACAGATGGCATGGCGCATATCACACCCGTAGTGCTACAGGCACACATTGATATGGTGCCGCAAAAAAATGACGATACAGCACACGATTTTACAAAAGATCCTATACGACCTTATATCGATGGCGACTGGGTAACAGCAACGGGCACAACGCTCGGTGCCGATAATGGCATGGGTATGGCGTCTTGCCTTGCAGTACTTGCTGCTAACGACATTAAACACGGCCCTCTTGAAGTACTACTCACAATTGATGAAGAAGCAGGCATGACTGGTGCTTTTGGCTTAGAAGCGGGTTACCTAGAAGGCGAAATATTACTAAACACTGACTCTGAGCAAGAAGGTGAGATCTATATGGGCTGTGCCGGTGGGGTAGATGCAACAATGTCACTCCCTATCCAACGTGCTCAAGAAAATCAAAACCATATTGCCTTTAACCTAACATTAAAAGGTCTCAAAGGCGGGCATTCTGGTGTAGATATACACACGGGCCGAGCAAACGCCAATAAGCTGTTATCACGCTTTTTAAAAAACCACCTTAATGACATCCCATTTCAACTTATCAACTTTAAAGGTGGCTCGTTACGTAACGCTATTCCGAGGGAAGCATACGCGCAAATTTCAGTCGCGCCAGAGCACGGGTCGCTATTAGCAACACACATCACCGACTATCTTAAGTTAGTGTCGGTAGAACTCGCATCAATAGAAACCAGCATCACATTTGAAGCGACTCCTGCGACTTTAGACGATAAGCCAATGACAAGCCAGTCAGCACTGCAAGTACTTGCTCTACTAAATGCATGCCCTAATGGTGTTATCAGGATGAGTGATGATATAGAAGGCGTAGTAGAAACCTCCCTAAATATGGGCGTGATCAATACCCACGATACCGAATTTGAAGTGCTTTGTTTGGTTCGTTCATTAATTGACTCGGGTCGCGCTGATGTAGAAGGGCAATTGCGCTCTTTAGCTCAATTAGCTGGAGCCAATGTGACTTTTTCAGGTACCTACCCTGGTTGGAAACCAGAACCTGATTCTAAAATATTGCATATTTTCCGAGATGTCTATGAAGGTATTTACGGCAAAAAACCACATATCATGGTAATACATGCAGGCTTAGAGTGTGGTTTGTTTAAAAAACCGTATCCAGACATGGACATGATCTCGTTTGGCCCAACCATCAAATTTCCACATTCACCTGACGAAAAAGTCAAAATTGATACAGTGGGTCTTTACTGGCAGCAAATGAAAGCCATACTTGAAAATATACCTGCAAAATAAACAATATAAGCCCACGCCTTTATCCTGTAATAACACCCTCATGATAAAGGCGACTATTTAATTACCGGCTCAATAATTACCGACTTAACATGCACTATGCAATAGATAGCCTGACGAAAATACCTTAAGTCGTTTTACCGCAGGTGATAGCCCCTCGACTAACCCACCTCTGGTGGCGGCTTTTATTATATCGTCCAAAATATCATATTTGCTATCATGCTCTTTCTCTAGGTTAATCATATTCATAGTCCTGCCAGAATAAACCCGGCAACTTGCTGTCCCTAGATAAATAACCTGACTCTGTTGGTGTCTCTCATTTTGCTCGATGCGGCGATACACGCTATTAATAACCGTTACGTCACCTTCTAACATCTGCAAAAACCATCCACCGTTATAAAAAAGGCTACCCGAGAATCCTAAAGATGCATTATTTCGTTTGACGACTTCTAGGATATCTAAAAAATAAACGCTTGTAAGCGCTCTACTCGTTTGACTAAGATAAATTAATTGATGTGGTGGCATATCCAATTCCCTGATGTGAATTTAACTTAACGCATAGAGAATGAATAAAAACTTGGCAAGGTAAAGATACAATCACTTGAAGTATTCGATAGTGAAGCATAAAAAAGCGCAGCTGAATAAGCTGCGCATTTCACATGGTATATTAAAAATCAAAGTGAGAGTCTAAACGCTGTAACGCTTCTCAATATATGAGAACGTCGCTCTGAGGCCTAAGCCTTCACCACCTGTGGGTCTACCTGGCAGTGGACGAATATTCCATGACATTACGTCAAAGTGAACCCATGGGGTTTGAGATGGCTCAACAAACTCTTTCAAGTACAACGCTGCTGTGATTGCCCCACCAAAAGGGGTTGAACCACAATTCGAAATATCTGCCACATCACTTTTGAATAACCCTTTATACTGATCAAACAATGGAAGTTGCCAAACTGGATCTTGATTTACCATGCCCTGTTCAACCAACCCATTTGCAACGTTTTGATCCGTACTGAAGAAACCCGGTAATTCAGTACCTAACGCGATGCGACATGCGCCAGTCAAAGTCGCGAAATCCAGCAATAAATCAGGTTGCTCATTTTGTGCTTCTGCCAATGCATCACACAAAATTAAACGGCCTTCAGCATCGGTATTATCTATTTCTACCGTGATCCCTTTACGTGTTTTTATCACATCACCGGGTCTAAATGCATTACGTGACACTGCATTTTCTACCGCTGGCACTATTACCCGTAATCTAACTGGTAAATTTGCAGCCATTATCATTTGTGCTAAGCCAAGAACATGGGCTGCTCCACCCATGTCTTTTTTCATATTACGCATACCCGCAGCTGGTTTAAGATCCAAACCACCAGAGTCAAAACACACCCCTTTACCAACTAAAGTAAGCTTTGGATGTAATTCTTCACCCCATACCAAATCAAGTAGCCTTGGTTTGTTATCACTGGCACGACCAACCATATGAACTGTAGGATAGTTATGCTCTAGTAGCTCGTCACCCACTAACTCATCAAACTGACCGTTAAACCGGTCCGCAAGTTCTCGCATTATTTCAGCTAAATGCTGGGGCATCATGTCTGCCGCAGGCGTATTAACCAGATCTCGCACTAAATAAATCGACTCAGCTTGCTGAGACACTTTACGGTAAGTTGATTCATCGCTAATAGCTAAAACGGATTCTACAGGGGGCAATGATTTATAGGCCGAAAATTGATAAGCGCCCAGTACAAAGCTCAGTGCTTGTTGGCCCACAAATTCATTACTACCTTGAATTTTATACTGGCCCTTTGGTAATTGTTTTGCCAAGTCACCTGCTAGCCACATATCATCTAACGTATCAACCGTACATAACACTAATAGTAACTCACAACTGCCTTCTGCTGCGAGTGTAAATACCGGTGATGATTGACCTCGACATGCTTTAATAGCATTGGAAACATATGGTGTCTGCTCATCAAGCCAAGAGTCTAAGTCTGCCTTCTCAACAAAATGTAATGGTATTCCTTGATCAGAGTGGATCAGTAGTCCGCGCATAATATTCTCTATCTGGTAAATTCTAGGTTTAGAATACCAATTTACACCTTCAAGGTCACTTATTTACGGTTTTGATTTGACTTGTTATTAATAGAAAAAGAGCTAGGCAATACGTCAACCCCAACCCATTGTCCTAATTTTACGATTAATGGGATAGTAATTGGTGCAAACGGCAAAAGTGCAAACACACCGAGTCCAAGGCCTTTACAAATATCGACCAACTGCTTGTTCGCCACTTTTAATTCAGCCTTTTTACCCTCTCCCATTGTGTAGCGTTTATAAATGCTCAGCATCTCTTTTGTCTCTTGCTTTTCTTGAGCTAAAGCCACTTTTAATGCAAGCATAGAACGCCGTAAGCGAACTTGTTGTTTTCGCTTCGAGATCCTCGCCACTCGCAACGGAGCCTTGTGAACAACTTTGATAAGGCGCATTATCACCAATAGTTTAGTATGTATATTGAGAACAGTGTAGCAAAATATGCGAGTATGTTACTATGCGATTTTAGTCTTTATTGTTGCTATGTTTATGTCCCAAACAAATCATGAAAATATCAATCAAATTCCACCGGAACCAAAAAAACCAGAGTCAGACGATTGTTGCGGTGGCGGGAGTTGCTGCCCCTGTGTATGGGATACCTATAGACAAGCACGTAAAATATGGTTGAAAACCATATCTAATGCCCCAAAATGAATAATACGGCGATTTTCGCACCATCTAATTCCGATTAAAAAACCACCCAAGAGTTTAAAAAAACAGCCAAAAACCCTTATTTATTACAAAAACTTATCAAATAGTTTGCCTTTGGTAAAAACACTGCTAAGTTTGGAATAATGCAAATTATGTTTGCATCTTAAGTTAATGGTATGTATATACTCAAAAGCGCAAATAATAACTCTGAGCGTTCTTTAACTTATGACAACAATAAATCAACTGGGGAAACAGGATGAAATTACAAATAAATAAGGTAAGCCGTGCTATCACGTATGCGCTTGCGTCTACAGCTTCAATGGGCATGTTAACTACCTCGGCATTTGCCGCAGGTGAGGATGAAGCTAAAGAAAAAAATATTGAAAAGATTGCGGTAGTCGGTTCACGAGCTGCCCCCAGATCCGTTGGCGACTCACCAGTACCAATAGATATCATCGGCGGAGATGAATTAGCAAAAGGGGGTGGTGATGATATGCTTGAGCTACTTAAAGGCTCAGTGCCTTCGCTTAACGTGCACCAAAACCCGATTAGTGATGCAGCATCACTCGTTCGACCAGCAAACTTACGTGGTTTACCCGCAGATAGCACGTTAATTTTGTTAAATGGTAAACGTCGTCACCGCTCATCTGTTATTGCGTTTTTAGGCGGTGGTATTAACGATGGTGCCCAAGGGCCTGATATTTCAACTATCCCGAGCATTGCTTTAAAGCAAGTAGAAGTGCTTCGTGATGGCGCAGCAGCACAATATGGCTCTGACGCAATTGCGGGAGTTATCAACTTTGTCTTAAAAGATGCCGACGAAGGCGGTAGTTTTTCAGTGAAAAAGGGCCAATTTTTCGAGGGTGACGGTGATACCACAACCTATGAAGGTAATGTCGGTTTACCTTTTTCTGATAATGGTTTCGCAAATTTAAGCTTTCAATATAAAGAAGCCGATGCGACGAGCCGCAGTGTGCAACGACCCGATGCACAAGCGTTTACTGACGCAGGATTAGAAGGTGTTAGAAACCCAGCTCAGGTATGGGGTGCGCCAGAAATTAACGATGATATTTCGCTATTTGGTAATGTCGGCCTAGAGCTATCAAATAACGATGAATTTTATATGTTTGGTAACTACTCAGAACGTGACGTTAAAGGCGGTTTTTATTACCGTAACCCAACAACACGACCAGGTGTATATGGCGGTGTCATTAGAAACGTTAATGGGACGCCAATGCGCCGCGATCCAAATGACGTAGAGCAACAAAAACTATGGGATGCTGCCAACCCAACTATTTTAGTCGGCTCGCTAGATGGGTATGAGCAACAATTAGACTGCCCTGTTGTTGAAATAGGTGCTAATGGGCTTCCTGACCAAGCTGGATTAGATTCACTAACAGCGGCCAATTGTTTTGCATTTAATCAGGTACTGCCAGCAGGCTTTACTCCATTCTTTGGTGGTAATATCACAGATACGTCGTTCACTGTGGGTACCAAAGGTGAAATTGATGAAGGCTATTTTGAAGGTGCTTACTTTGATATAAGTGGCTCTGTCGGTCGCAATGAATCACGGTATTTCATCACCAACACAGTGAATGCATCGCTTGGTCCTGATAGCCCACAAGATTTTAGCCCGGGTAAATATATTCAATTAGAAAAGAACTTTAACGCGGATATATCAAAAGGTTATGATTTTGATTTGGCCTATGATGTTAACATTGCAGCGGGTTTAGAGTGGCACGAAGAATCATTCGAAGTTATTGCTGGTGATGAAGCATCATTTATTCCAGGTCCACTAACTCAACAAGGCTTTGGTATCGGTTCTAATGGTTTCCCAGGTTTTCAACCATCAGCTGCAGGTGTATTTACACGTCGTAACTATGGTGCCTACTTAGACGTTGAAACACCATTTACAGATGAGTTTTTAATGGGGTGGGCTTTACGCTTTGAAGACTATGACTCATTTGGTTCTACCACAAACTATAAAGTAACTGCTCAGTATCAAGCAACTGATGACTTGTCGTTCCGAGGATCAATCAGCACTGGCTTTAGAGCACCCACAGTAGGTCAAGCAAACGTCAGTAATGTGCAAACAAACTTAAGTAGCGGTGTACTAGTTGATTCGGCACTTCTTCCTCCTACAAACCCAATCGCAGTTCAAAAAGGAGGAACTGAGCTACAACCTGAAGAGTCTGAAAGTTATACATTAGGTGCGGTCTATCAGTCTGGTGATTTATTCTTAACCATTGATTACTACAACATTGAAGTCACAGATCGTATTAGTCAATCTGAAAAAATAGAGCTATCACTGGCTGATAAGGAAACACTTAAAGCCGCGGGAGTTCCAAATGTTGATGGGTTAGCACAAGTGAGTTTCTTTACAAATGACTTTGATACTACGACCCAAGGTGTTGACGTTGTTGCTAACTACTCGATGGACTTATTAGATGGGTATTCGACTTTCGCGTTTGCATACAACTGGAATGAAACAACTGTAGATAAATCTTCTGACATCACAGGGGTATTTAAAGTTAAACGCTTAGAAGAAGACTTACCTAAACATCGCTCATCATTTACTTGGTCTTCTCAATGGGAAACAATTTCATCGTTTGTTCGTGCCAATTACTTTGGTGAGTACCAAGGCGTTCACGTAGATTATGATGCAACTGCAAAGACAGCAGATGCGTCTGTAACCATTGATGCAGAGGTAACTTACTTCGCAACTGATTCAATTAGTATCAGTGTGGGTGCCAACAACCTATTTGATCAAGAACCTGAAAAGTTAGACTTTTTCAATAAGACTCAAATACCAAACAACAACTGGGGTGGTAAATATTATGAAACATCACCATATGGAATTAATGGTGGTTTTTACTACGTAAAAGCAACATATACGTTCTAAAAAAACTGTCACCCAGCAGTAAAGGCGAAATGGCATTGGCTATTTCGCCTTTTTATTTTTATTATCTATCCATTGACTCTATCTTCATACAAATCACATGTTACTACTAAAAAGAGCCAACGAACTATTGGCCGACGATAAATTACGCGAAGCCGAGTTTATGTTTAAGGCCGTGTTGAAAGAAAACAATAAAAATGGCCCTGCCCTTTTTGGCCTTGGCCGGATCTGTATGCGCCTTGAAGAATATGACAGTGCAATCTATTACTTAAAAAGAGCCTGTGAATTCTTACCAAAAATGCTCGACCCATTATTCGCGCTTGCCGATGCATTTATTGAGGCCGGTTCGCCAGTTGACGCTAAAACAGTATTAGAATACACCTTAACCGTTGCTAGACACAACGCGCAAGCACATTATGAATTAGGTCAATTCTATTTAGATCATGGCTTTATTGATAATGCCAAACGGACTTTTGAAAAAGGCATCATGTGCCCAAAAGGTGCTGTAACCGCATTCATGCTGTATGAATTAGTGCAAATTGTACCAAAAACAGAGTTAGAAGGATATTTAACCCCGCTACATGAGTTGTTAAATGAATATAATAATAAACGCCTCAAGGTGGTCGTTTATTATGCGCTTGCCAAATGCTGCCATCGTTTAGCGGACTATAACCAAGCATTTGATTACTTTAAATTAGCCAATAGCACACAGCTAGAATATTGTGATTTTAAAACAGAATATATGCAGCCTTTTTTCTCAAGTATCAAAGCGCGCTGCAATACGGATTTCTTTGCGACCCCACAAGACACAGTAAATACTACATTTGTACCTACATTCATTCTTGGACTACCTCGAACAGGCTCTACCTTGCTCGAGCAAATGCTCCTTCAACATACAAACATCGGTAGCATGGGCGAAAGTACTGTGATCAGTGATAAACTAGTCCCCTTTTTAACGCATCGTTCAGAGTCTCCATTCCCTAATTGTTTACATAACCTAACGACCTCGGTGCTCGACCATTGTCGTTCATTGTACATCGACGAAATTAAAAAACTGCGTGTGGGTGAGCAAGCCGTTATCAATAAGCTCCCTGCTAATTTTCAAAATATAGGTTTAATATACAAGTTATTTCCAGATGCACGTATTATACATTTAACCCGCAACTTTCACGCTACAGCTTGGTCTGTATTTAGCAATCACTTTGCTGAAAATGAGCCTTACTTTTGTTCTCTTACGGAATTCCAGGCTTATGCACAGTTCCATGACGATACTATGTCGCATTTCAAAGCAATGATACCGCGAAATATATATAGTATAAGCTACGAAGATTTACTGGATGAACCCGCCCTTGAGATCCGTAAAGTATTAAACTTCATGTATCAAGAGTTTCAGCCTGAATGCTTAGAGTTTCATAAAGCCCGCCACAAAGTAAATACATTGAGTAAGGCCCAAGTCAGACAACCGTTAAACCAAGCACCACGCTCTAACTGGCGTCACTACGAAAAGCTTATGTCAACGATGCTTCCGGCTGATCATAACGCTCAAACCACGACAACAGATCCTTAAACTGATCATCACACGCACATTTATGCGTTAACATATCAATATGGCCATAATCATGTTTATGTCCATATTGACGCCCGTACACCGACAGTTGCTGGACACCACACCCAGACTCATCTATAAATTTTTGAATATCTATGGGTTGTGCCAGCGCTTTATCTTTCACGCCAGCAACATGTAAAGTAGGCGGCAATGCTTTACCCAGCAACTCTTGCGCATAATCAAACCCGTCATCACTGTCTATCCAAGGCGCTCTTTTTGCCCATTGTGCACTTTGCTTGTGAGACTTTCTCGTTTCATTATCACTCCCCCACTTCAATGTCTTAGCCGGCAAATAACCATGTTTTTTAGTGTAGAAATGAGCCAGTCCAAACCACAATAAATTGGCCTGAAAATATTTACTAACATGATGGTTATATAAACTGCGTTTAGAGCCAAAATACACACATGACGCCACTTTATTCACCGTTTCAGGAAAACGGGCAAAATAACTATTCATGAGTACGCCACCCCAAGAATGAGCAACCCAATACTTAGGGAAGTCACCGTGGTGATGTTCAATAAAATTCAACATAGCGGGCAAGTCTTCAATAATTGATTCACTTTGGCCATACTCAGAACTTGATGATATTGCAGGTAAGCTTTCGCCCCGCCCTCGTAAATCAGCCACATAACAATGAAAGCCATGAGAGGCTAAAAATGGCGCAAGCCCTTTATTTTTTACTGAATAAAAAATCTTGCCATTTTCAACTGCACCATGCATGAAAAAAACACTCGGGCCTTTTGCACCTTCTTGATAAATATGGCGTAAGTGCAAAGTTTGTTTATCGAGCAACTGAGTATGCAAAGAGTTTTGTTTAATCACTTTTTTATTCATTGTTATTGTATAGAACTACCTCATCGTACCAGTTGTTTTTTATTACAGCAACAAGATGCCAATCTCTAATTCAATACTAGTCGAGCAGACGATGAGTTCGCTATAATAGAGGCAACTTTACTAGTCTGAACTTTTATGCACCCACGAAATAAACATAAGCACGGTTATAATTTTGAGTCTTTGGTTGTCGCACTGCCATCATTATCTAAATTCACCACAGTGACACCAAGAGGTGGCACTAGCATTGATTTTTCAAATAAAGTAGCGGTAAAAACGCTCAATAAAGCGCTGCTAAAACACCATTACAATATTGAACACTGGGACATTGCCGATGAATTTTTATGCCCACCAGTTCCCGGCCGAGCAGATTACATTCACGCAATTGCTGATCTATTAGCAGATGATTTAGATATAAAGACTACCAAGATCACAGGGCTAGATATTGGTACGGGCGCTAATGTCATTTACCCTTTATTAGGATGTGCGGAATACAAATGGCAATTTATTGGTACTGATGTTAATTTAAAAGCCGTGAAAAGTGCACAAACAATTTGCTCTGCTAATAATTTAAACGTAAAACTTCGCCATCAGGTCGAGCCACGCTCTACTTTTAAGCATATTATTTCTGCTACCGACACCCTCAGTTTTAGCATGTGCAACCCACCATTTCATAGCAGTGAGCAGGCAGCACAAGCGGGTACAGCACGAAAGTGGAAAAACCTAAAAAAAGTCCCCCCTAAAACCCTTAACTTTGGTGGTCATGCGCCTGAACTCTGGTGCGAGGGTGGTGAATTGCGCTTCATCAAAAATATGATTGCTGAGAGCAAATTATACTCGCAGCAGTGTGGCTGGTTTACCTCTTTAGTCTCAAATAAAGATAACTTACAGCCACTTAAAAAAGCGTTAAACAAGGTAACTCCTTTAGAGGTTAAAGTAATTAAAATGGCCCAAGGCCAAAAGCAAAGTCGTTTCTTAGCATGGTCATTCATGACGCAAGCACAGCGCCAAGCTTTACACAAATAGTAGCGTTTACAGCGTATCATTATTACTTAAATGATACGCTGTAGACACACAAGCTCATCAAGCCTTGACGTAGTGATGTATCCTCGCTCGCGCTAATCAGTAGCAATCGACTTTACCAAAATGGAAACATAACAGTGAAGGTGCTCCCAAAGTCAACTTTGCTGTCAACATGAATGGTGCCATTATGACTTTTTACAATGGAATTGGCGATGGTCAAACCAAGTCCTGTCGCGGAGCCTATCGGCTTAGACGTATAAAATGGATCAAATATCTGATGGATACTATCTTCGGAAATTCCACAACCCCAATCGGTGATAGCCACCTCTAAGCAGCGCTCTTTACGTTTTGCGGATATTTCAACACGATGATTCATGCTACACTGTGATTCTAGTGCATTTTTGACTATACAACTTAAAGCTTGACTTAGCAGATCCGGGGCGGCGTTAAACGCATCGTCACAGTTGATGTGCATTCTGAATGATGCTGATAACTCAATGTTTAGTTCACCAAGCACGGTATGTAATATCTCATCAATATAATTTCCAGATGTAACCTGCTGGCTTGAGTTAGTGAAAACATTTAAGTCTTTTACAATGTTTGCGATTCGAGTTAACCCTTGTTTCGTTTCGTTCACTAAGTCTTGGCTTTCACCTTCGATCCAAAGTAAGTCAAATTGACCTTCAATGTCACTCATAAGTGCGGTCAGTTCCTGGTGCTCTTGTGTGGCCAACCGCAACTTTGACCATGCGCTATATAACTTATCAAAATATTCAGAAATAAACTCGTTATTACTACTTATCGCACTTAACGGATTATTAATTTCATGGGCGATCCCAGCCGCTAACTGACCGACAGACGCTAACTTTTCTTGTTGCACTAGTACCTGCTGCTGCGCATCAATCTTTTGTTGCGCAATCAGTAGCGCAGCATTACGCTGTTCTAATTCATTTGTTCTTATCGCGACACACTCTTCAAGCTCCTCATTAAATGAAGCTAACTTTTCTGCCATATTTGCTAATTTAACCAAGTGTTCGTATGAACGTAACGAAGCGGTTATCACGGTATACAAACGCTCTTTGGTCAATTCAGTTTTGTTTTTATAGTCATTAATATCATACTTGAGCATTAGCTCATGCTCTGGAATTGAACCTGGTTGGCCTGTTCTGAGTACAATTCTCACCGACTCATTACAAAGCGTTTGTCTGATTTCTTGAGCACATTCTAACCCAGCCTCATTAGTCTCCATAATGACATCAAGTAGTACTAAGGCAATGTCTGGGGAGTCTTGTAATATGGTAAGCGCTTCAGATTTACTGTAAGCGTGTAATAGTTTAAGAGCACGTTGCTCAAATTGATAACCTCTTAAAACCAGCGTAGACAACTGATGAATAGACTCATCATCATCTACAACTAAGACTAACCATGGGGCTAATTTTGTTTCAAGCGCTGATTGAGATTTATGTTGTTTAGGCTCACTCCTGAACAACGCCAGTGGTTCATTTTTATTCGTCATAATAGCTCAAGAAGTTTTACCTCTAAGCTTGGGCTCTACAGCGTTATTTTTCAAGTTTTAAAATTGATTTAACGCCATTTTATAATGGGTCCGGCATACTGAGACATACCGATCGTTTCCGCCAATTTCAACTTGCGCACCATCTGCAATAGCTTGTCCATGTTCATCAGTGCGCAACACCCGATTCGCTTTACGCCCGCAGTGACAAATGGTTTTTAACTCGATCAATTTGTCAGCCCAAGCTAACAAGTATTGAGAGCCTTCAAATAGCTCACTTCTAAAATCAGTCCTGAGTCCATAACACAAAACGGGTATCTCCAGTTTATCAACCACATCGGTTAACTCATCTACTTGCTGTTTAGTTAAAAACTGGCATTCATCAACTAAAATGCAATCGAGTTTGGCCTGCTCATGATGACTTTTAATGAGCTTATGTAAATCCGTATCGTTGGCATAAACATGTGCATCAGCTTGCAACCCAATTCTTGACGCAACTTTACCTACTTGTTCACGGTTATCAATTGCTGCAGTCAATATGAACGGGTTCATGCCACGTTCACGATAATTAAACGCAGATTGCAATAGAGTTGTCGATTTACCAGCATTCATTGCTGAATAATAAAAATAGAGTTGAGCCATACCAAACCGTTACTGATGATAGAAATGAGCTGTAGTCTACCCAACCTCTGTGCAATTTTCTATGATGACATGACGACTCATTAAAACAGCGTGCTTATTCCAAAGCATCTTCATCCATTTCAAGGTAATCCATATAAAACTCAGCGACGGGTATTGTGGCTAAAAGCGACCAAACTGTTTCAATTTCATTCTGATGCTCGGCAAAAAATTCTTTTGAAAAAGTTAAAAAGCCATAACTCATATCGAATGGTGGGTAAACTGACACAAGCTCCTTTGAATAGGGGTACGCACGCACTTTCTCTCCGTTGATCAAACACAACCCTATTGTGCCATCAACCACATCTTTCATTACCAATTCATAAGATTGCGTTTGGGAATTGGTACGTACTATCGCAAAGCGTTTTGCATCTAGACTCGAGGCTGCTGAATATCCCGTTGGAATTGCTAACGAGAAAGTCTTGTCTTGTTGCTCCATATGTTGATAAAAAATCTGCTTTCCTACCAAACAGCGACCAAACCGACTGATAGCCATAGCTGGGTTAATAGTAGAGTCGGATTTAATTGGGTACTGCATAAATTCTGTTCGCTCTGGCCTATAACTGGCGATCACAGCATGTACTTTATTCTTTTTCAATTCATGTAAGCATCGTTGCCAAGGCTTACGTACATATTTAATGGTTATTTCTGGCAGTCCCACATCCACGTGCCGAAGAATTTCAATTGCAGCACCGGGTTTGTTTCGTGGAATGCCTTGTCCGTTCCCCATATATGCCGGCGACAACTCTTTATCTTCATAGCAAAAAGTCACCTCAACAGCAAAAGACAGTGATGAACTCACACTAACAATGGCATAAACCAAACTACGTAATAACAAAATCAGGCCCAAAAAATCACTCTTCATAACAGTATAATCAAGTGAGTCAATTTTGCTGCCCTAAACGCACTGCGAACTTTATAATTAAAGAGTACTCCACAATTGAAATGTAAGATAACTTCGAAAAGGGGCACATTTTTCTGTATCTAGATGACCAACCTGTGCAAACGCTTTCTTAACACCCAGATCACCACCCAAATAAACATCAGGGTTGCTTTGGCCTCTCATTTTCGCGTAGTCAACTGTCCAAGGGCCAATGCCTTTTATTGACAGCCAAGCGCTTAAATCATCGTTTTCACTTTGCGATAAGCAGAAACTCGCTAAACTCTTTAGTGCCGACTTTCGTGATGCTGGCATTTTAAAAAAGTCAAAATCACAAGTATGCAATGTGGCTGGATTTGGGAAGAGGATATCACCAAGCTTCCCCTCTTCTCCCTTATTATCAACTAGTTTACACAACAAGTTCCTAGCCGCCTTTACACTTACCTGCTGACCTAAAACTGCCCTTATTCCAGCTTCAAATGGGTCCCAAATACCAGGTAAACGCAGCCCCTCCACTAACACAACATCTTCCGGTAAGTATTGGCTAATGTGTTGGTTAATAAATTCGGGGTCGGCATCTAAATCTAATACTCGACGAATGTTAGCGACAACTAAATGTAAACCACGTATATCATTAATTGTAATTTCGACCTTAAAACCATGGCGTTGTGCATCAAAATATGCGGTAAACGCACCGCTATAACCTGATAAAGAAAAGCTCCTTCCATAACTTGTCTGTGTGAGCCACTCTATAGGTTCGATTAAGCGCACGCTTAAAAACTGATGAAATGCTTTCCAATTATAAGGAGGTCGAAACGCCATAAAGAGGCTGATCGGAGCATCAAATACATCACGTTCTTTACGAAACTGGCTAGGACTCAATGACAACAGCCTTCCAAAAGCATCATTAAAGCGGCGTAATGAATTAAAACCACTGGCAAATGCAATTTGAGACACAGGCAAGCGGGTTTGCTGCAGTAATTGCTTCGCTAAGTCACACTGCTTATACAAGTCATATTGCTTAGGACTTGTGCCATAGTATTTTTTAAATAGGGCGTTCAAGTAACGCTGAGATATCCCAAGCCTATCAGCTAGCTGTCCAACAGACATGCTGCTTAATGCGCCTTCATCTATTAACTTTTTCGCTCTGACGGCCGTTGTTTCGACGCCTAACCAGGCATAACTGCCTGGGGCAGAGTCTGGCCTGCACCGAATACATGGCCTAAAGCCAGCATCAGCTGCATGATACGCATGCTCGTAATAGGTTACATTTTTTTCATGGGCAGCGGGGGCTGGACAGATCGGGCGGCAATAAATACCCGTACTTTTGACGGCAACAAAAAAGAGCCCATCAAACCGATGATCTCTACTTTTTCGTGCTTGCTGACATACTTCTGGAGAATACATAAACCACCCATTTCAATACAGATACCGAGTATAGTAACGTATATTTTTTGTATTGGGTGGCCGGAAATGGTACTGAATATAAATACCCAGAACCACTTATTCATTATCTAACTGATCACAATGCGCCTAAAAAGCGACGTTCTACGTCTTCCCAATTTACAACATTATAAAATGCTGCAATATATTCAGGGCGACGGTTTTGATATTTTAAATAGTAAGCATGTTCCCATACATCTAAACCAAGTATCGGCGTGTGCATATCCATAAATGGGCTGTCTTGATTTAAGCTGCTAGTCACTTGTAGTTGCTTATTTTCATCAACAACAAGCCACGCCCAACCACTCCCAAAGCGACTGACTGCTGCCGCAGTGAATTGCGCTTTAAATTCGTCAAAACCACCAAATTTCTCATCGATTGCAGTCGCTAACTTACCCGCTTGCAATGTGCCCCCTGTTGGGCTCATTACTTCCCAAAACAAGCTGTGGTTATTATGACCGCCAACGTGCTCTTGCACTGCTTTTTGTAATGATTCTGGGAGTGTCTTTATATTATTTAAAAGCCACTGAGTAGGTTTATCTGCAAACTCAGACCCTTCAAGTGCTGCATTTGCTTTATTGATATATGTTTGATGATGCAACGTATGGTGAATTTCCATCGTTTTTGCATCAATGTGTGGCTCTAATGCATCGTAAGCGTATGGCAGTGCCGGTAGAGTAAAAGCCATGATTATTCCTCGTTTTTTGTACTAATGTAAAGTAACTGAACGTTCAATGTGTATGTTAATGCTACTATTAACTTGCACGATCAGCTCTGGAAAGTGGGGATGGTGACTTGCAAAATGTAGTAATTCTTGCCTCGTTTTATTCACATGATGGTGAGCAATACGAGCAATATCTTCATCAGGGTGTTGCCTCAACTTTGAAACTAACTCATGGGCATCACACAACTTGTGACACGCCGGAGTTGCTTGCCCCATTGCTAAATAACAATCAGCTAAATTATGCGCTGCAACAACAACCGCAGGGCAACAGTGCTCAATAGCACTTAAAACATTATGATCAACATGTGCTTTACAAAATTGCTCTAACAAATGTGTTGCGAGCGTCCAAGCAGCCATGTATTTGTCTCTTGCCTCTAAAAATGCGCCCCGTTCATAGGCATGATTTCCTGCCAATATATTACTTTGCCAGGGGCTCAGTGCTAAATCTACATAATCGTTAGGGTACTTTTTAAGTTGCTCAGTCAATGACATAAATTCAAATCCAATAACAAGGCCATTTGTAAACCAGCGGCCGTAATTTAAGTACGTAACACAGCGCGAAATACAAAATGGGTATGAGGTATAGGGAATATACACCGCACAAACGTTATTGCAAATGATTTTTATTTATATTGTGATTAATAAACGCATAACAAAAAGCTTGCTATGCGTTCTAGAGTTACTTATGAGCTCGAAAATATAAGTTTGGTAAAATATAGAGGGTTAATATCGTTGCCGAGAAAATGCCGCCAATAATGACTGTTGCAAGTGGTTTTTGAATTTCAGCACCTGTGGTGGTAATGAACAAGATGGGCAATAGCCCCAATATCGACGTAATTGCGGTCATTAATACTGGAGTAAAACGAGACTTCGCACCTTCTACTATTGCCTTGGTTAATACATATTCACTGCGTTGACGGTTTATGCTGTCAACCAAGACCACCCCATTTAACACCGCGACTCCAAACAAAGTAATAAACCCGATCGCACTCGCTACAGACAGATGAAGCCCTGACCAATAGAGTGCAATCACGCCACCAATCAATGACAATGGAATAGCACACGCAACAATCAACGTTTGCCTGAGTGAGTCAAATTCCAAATATAGCAGTAATAGAACGCCCATAAGCGCCATCGGAATAACCAACATGAGCTTAGCGTTTGCGCGTTGCTGGCTTTCAAATTGCCCACCAATAGTCACGCTATATCCCGGTGGCAGTGTCATCGCATCCAATTTATTTTGTATATCCTCAACCACCCCGCCCATATCTCTGCCAGCAACATTTGCTTGAATCACAATACGCCTTTGTACATCATCTCTCCTAATTTGAGCGGGACCTTGCTGATAATTTATATTGGCCACTTGTGACAAAGTTAGCCATGCACCCGTCGGCGATAACAGCTTAATACGACCGATTGCTTCAGGGCTCCTTCGCTCATCTGCCTGCAAGCGCACTTGAATATCATATCGTTCATTTGAGACGATGATCTGCCCAGCTGACGCCCCCCCAATACCTTGGGATATAACATTCATAACATCTTTAACTGCTAAACCATAGCGAGATAATATTGCACGTTTAGGCGTAATAATAAGCTGCAATTCTCCGCCTAATTGCTCAGCGGATACATCAACTGCCCCTTCTACATCTTTTACAGCTTCGGCTATTCTCTGCGCATGTTCACTCAACCCCTCTAGTTCAGGCCCACTTAACTTAATTGATAGCTGAGCTTTAACCCCTGATAACAACTCGTCGACTCTCGTCGCAATGGGTTGAGAAAATGTCAGTAAAATTCCCGGGAAAATAGCTAATTTATCAAACATGGCTTTTTCTAACTCTTGACGTGTTCGACCACTTTGCCATGTATGTCTTGGTTTCAGCCCAATGTAAATTTCAATATTATTTACTGGCTCAGGATCACCTCCCAACTCAGGGCGGCCCACTCGGCTGAGCGTATACGTCACTTCAGGAAACGTCATGAGTTGTTGTTCAATTTTAGGCGTTAACGCCAAAGAAGTGTCTAAACTCGCAGATGGAGCAAGTGTGACGCGTAAATTCAGCGTTCCCTCTTCCAAGGTGGGCACAAACTCACTGCCAAGCTGCTTAAATGAGTACACTGCGGCGATGCTTGTACTGAGAATAAATAAGAACATGACCCCTAAGTGATTTAAACTCCAAATCAAGCTTAATTCATACGCTCTAACCAATTTCCGTAACCATTTTGGTTCACTGTTTGGTTGTGACGTTTTGAGTAAAAAAGTCGCTAATGCTGGCAGTAAAAACAACGCTACCAACAATGCAGCAATGAGTGCAAAGATAATACTCATTGCCATAGGCTCAAACAGCTTAGCTTCAACGCCCTCAAAACTAAATAATGGTAAAAACACCGTTATAATAATGCTCGTTGCAAATAATATAGGCTTAGCGACTTGCTGAGCCCCCAACTTAAGACGCTGTATATCATTTCCTTTTCCTTGTTTAGCTTGATGAAATAAACGCTCAACCATTACAACAGAGCCATCAACCAGTAACCCAATTGCCACAGCCAGCCCACCTAACGACATTAAGTTGGCGAAGATCCCAAATACATTAAGCATCATCAAAGCCACAGCAATTGAAATTGGGATAGCCAGTAGCACCAAAACTGTGACCGTTATATCAAGCATAAAAAGCCATAACACGAAGAAGATCATAACAAACGCACTTAGTAATGCTTGAGTAATGGTCATAACAGCAGCATTAACTAAATTAGACTGATTATAGATAGGCTCTACAGTGACACCGTCAGGCAACGCTTTATTTATCAATGGTATAATCGTACTCACACTCGCAATCGTAGCGGAAGTATTTGCGCCCATTCTTTTCAAAATGATACCGCTGATCACTTCTCCGTGCTGCGTCACAATACCCTCTTCGCTTTTTGAAGACAGTGTGACGGCCCCTTGACGAATTTCAGGGCCCATTGTCACAGTAGCAAGATCGGCAATTGTAACCACCGTACCATTTTGTACCTTTACTGCCACATTGGCGATCTCCGCGAGGCCTTCCTGGTCACTTTTAAACCACCCACTGCCTCTGATACTCACTTGTTCTGCACTTCTAGGAAGATACCACCCACCAGCATTTTGATTATTGTCAGACAGTGCTTCCATCACTTGCGACTGAGCAATCCCGTAGGCAAGTAACTTCTCTGTGTCTAATAAGACTTGATATTGTTTAACTTGCCCACCGAATGACAATACGTCGGTAACACCATCGACTGGCATCAATAAGCGTTTTACCAACCAATCATTCAAGCTACGCAACGTCATTAAATCAACCTCTGCTCCTGGGCTAGTTTTCAACACATACTGGAATACTTGCCCCAATCCAGACGTGTTAGGCCCTATTTGAGGTGTACCAATATCACGTGGTATGAGGCTTTTCGCTTCTTGTAACCGCTCAAACACTAACTGCCGAGCAAAATATATGTCTACACCTTCTTTAAAAACCACAGTGATCCCGCTGAGCCCCGTTTTAGAGATTGAGCGAACTTGTTCTACATCAGGCAATGCGTACATCAGCGATTCAATCGGATATGTAATGAGTTTTTCCACCTCCTCTGCACCTAAGCCTGGCGCTTGCGTATTTACGGCGACTTGAATATTGGTCACATCCGGAAATGCATCAAGACTAAGTTTAGATGCTTGCATCACGCTCAATATCGTCGCGGTTAAAAAGGCAGCCAATACCAACACTCTGTGCTCAATAGCCATGCCTATCAATCGATTAAACATAGGGTACCCCTCAGTGGTTGTGGACATCAAAGCTAGATTTCTTAGCCTGAGCATTTAGGAAGAACACACCTTGCGTGACAATTTTTTCACCAATACGTATCCCAGTTATGGCTACCTTGTCACCATAATCCATGTTTACACCCACTTCTTTAGCGAAAAAATGGTTTGGCTTTGACTCAATAAATACTTGCCAATCACCGTCTGAATTTTGACTTACTGCATCCTTAGGTATGAGTAGCTGCGGCTTTGTACTGGTGACGGCAAATTCAGACATAACGAACATGCCAGTATGAAGATCATGACTGGGGTTATCTACAACCAATTGCACAATAGCGGTGCGTGTTATCGGGTCAATACTATGCCCAGTTTGCAATAACTGCGCAGTAAAGGTTTTATCTTCTAGTTTAATACGAATAGAAGCATTCTTTAATATTGTTAAATCTGTGTTTTGTGGAAATCGAGCTGCTACCCATACTTGCTCTTCATTACTCACTTTCGCTATCACATCTCCTGAAAAAAACCGGCGTCCTATGGTCAACTCTTCAGCTAAAATACTGCCGCCAATCTGCGCATAGACACTATATAGACCGAGTAGGTGTGGCGCCTTCAGTCGGGTTTTTTCGATGTCTTTTTCACTAAACCCATACTCCCTTAACTGACTGGCGGCAGCCTGACGTTCGGCTTTACCCAACAGAAACTCTTTATCGCTCACCGCCTCTCCTTGTAACAAGGTGACTCGTTGCCATTCATCTTCAGCTAAGCGATAACGGATCTGTGCTTTTGCGACTTCATAACTGTATAACGTTGCGAGCTTCTGTTGTGGGGCAACCTCCTCACCTAAACTCACGTAGCGAGACTTTACTTGTGATGCGACAGCAACACTCACCAATTCAGTAGTAAAATCATTACTCACAACTTCAGCGGGCGCCATCAGTAACGTTTTTCCTTTGCTTAACGCTAAAGCTTGACTCTCAATACCCGCTGTTAACTGTTGCGCGGGAGTCAGTTCAATCTCGGGGTTTGGCTCGTGCTTATGCTCACTTTCTTGGGCTTTTAAAGAAAGCGGCAGTAATAATAAAAAACAGACGCAAAGAGCGCCTATCATGGACATAGTGTCCATATAGCTTACACTTTTCATATTTTTTAACTCTTAGTAATTATTAAAATAAACGTTTGGAGGTGTTTAATTACTAAGCAATAGGAGGGCGTAACAGTACTGTATGCTGTGCATTGATGAATGCTGTCGTACTTTGATAGTTAAGTACAGACTGAAAACCAATGTTAAATGTTAAGATTTCGAGCCATAATATATGGCTTATATGGCAGACGTGACAATCTGCTTCGTCTGCAGCTTCTGAAAGTTGGCTACTTAAATTGTCATGCTGAAGTGTGTGGCGCTCATGATCGTTAGAAGCTGTGCAATGCGCCTCTAAGGTTTGTGCAGCACTCAGTAAATGGGTCGTTAAATGGAAGGCATCATTATTATTTTCAACATCAAAACTGTCCAGCAGAGGCTGACATAGTAAAATGATGATTAAAAAGAATGATTTCTGCACAAAATAATCAATGAATTAAATATTTGCACACCATAACGAACTCCATGACTGAACTCAAGAAATTAATTTACCGAAGCAATAACCGTAACACAATACATGTTGACTAAAGTGCAGGCGTATACATACTCTGATCATGTTGTATTTAGTATGTTGCTTTATGAGAGGAGAATATTATATTGGCAAGTTTTATTTTAGCACCAAGCGCACAAAATAGGTGCACTGATAAAACAAAGGTGAAATACGTAAACACTCAGCGCTTCTCGTCAAACGCCCACTAAAAAAGGGCCTAAAACCCTTTTCAAAAATCACCTATTACAATAAATTTTAAGCAACTTGCTCAGTGACATTAACAATGTCTATAAGCTGTTCATTCAGTATTTTTTTGGTGCAATTTGTGCATTTACCACACTGTGTGCCAACACCTAATTCTCTACTGAGCTCACGCATGCTATTTGCCCCACCTTCAATGGTTTGAACTATTTTTTTGTCTGTGACGCCGTGGCATATGCAGATATACATGAATGAAAACCAATCTCAATAACATTAATCATTTTTAACTCTAATCTAAATAAAAATACTTATCAACCGCACGAATGTAAAAAATGAGAATTATTGCTAATATCATCACATAAAGGCTTAAATCAATACAAATATTTAACTCTATTTATGTATTTATTACCAATCTTACAGTGTCAGTGGAGCATCGAGGGCACGATTAAAGTATGACTAAACGAGCTTTTACGCATCATAAACATCGCAGATGTGAAAGGTTTTTAGCTATTATGCCAGTGAGAAATAGCTTTAAATAAGAGCTGTTCATCAATGGGTTTTGCAACGAAATCATCCATACCAAATTGCAGACACTTTAACCTGTCTTCATTATAGGCATTAGCAGTAATCGCTATAATATAAGGGGTTCCATATTTATTTGGCGCATGTTTGATCTGGTGAGTACACTCAAACCCGTCCATATTGGGCATCTGGCAATCCATTAAAACTAACGTGGTTGGGTGCTTTTCTAAGTGAGATAACGCGTCTAGTCCATCACCTGCTTTTGATAAATTACAGCCCGTTTTACCCAGTATCTTCGATGCAACAATCTGATTAACCATATTATCTTCAACAAGCAGCACGTCAATGCCACTCAGATCTGGCACTACATTCAAAGTAGTTGTCGATTTATCAGCACTTGTGGGCGTCGCGGGCAGCACAATGGTAAAGGTACTTCCCTTTCCCACTTTACTTTCTAGTGAAAGAGTCCCCGCCATTGCTTCTACCAAACGCTTTGTGATCGTCAACCCAAGCCCTGTTCCGCCATACTTTCTTGTTGTTGACACATCAGCCTGAGTAAACTCCTGAAAAAGTAATTCCTGCTGAGCATTTGATATCCCGATCCCAGTGTCTATAACTTGTACCTCAATATGTTCATTGTTAAATTTAACAATGAGGCTGACGGTGCCTTGCTCGGTAAATTTACCCGCGTTACTGAGCAAGTTATTAACAACCTGCGTTGCCCGTAATGAATCAAT
Source organism: Pseudoalteromonas aurantia (assembly GCF_005886875.1). GTDB lineage: Bacteria > Pseudomonadota > Gammaproteobacteria > Enterobacterales > Alteromonadaceae > Pseudoalteromonas > Pseudoalteromonas aurantia_A. The sequence goes on from NZ_PNBY01000058.1 coordinate 110,424, forward strand.
TAGCACATACTCGGGTAGCTTAGCATCAATCTGATATTCAAAAGACACCCCATTTTTAAGGCCTGTTTGTCTGAATACAGCGGCCAAGCTATCAAACATTCTAAAGGAATCTGTGGGATGTAAATCCAACGACAGTGCACCCGCTTCAATTTTTGAGTAATCAAGAATGTCATTCAGAATAAGCAATAAATTACGCGCAGACGTTTGAATAATCGCTAATTGGCGAGCTGACTCATCATCATTTTCAAGCTGCTCTTTTAAAAGTCCAGTTAAGCCTATGATCCCATTGAGTGGGGTACGTATTTCATGGCTCATATTCGCCAAAAACTGGCTTTTTGCCTTACTTGCATTATTTGCTGCGGCAACGGCTGCTATCAACTCTTGTGTTTTTTCATCTACCTGCTGCTCTAGCTTCGCGTTAAAGTCCGTCAATTGTCTATTAAGCGCCTCATTTTCACCACTGGCCATCTGCAATTTTGAAAAATTCATAGTAAGCTTAAAAGCTAGCTGATTAAACTGTTGTTGTAAGGCAATAACTTCTAAACAACTTGTTTCAGAATGAAATGAGTCTTCTATCAACTTATCGGGTTCAAAACGGTGAATATCATCGCTCAACGCGGCTATCGGTTTAACTAACATGCGTGTAAGTTGACTAACAAAAATACTACTTAACACAATGATAAATATTGCCAATAACAAAGACTGCCCCCATGCAGCCGCCGCCGCTAAGTTGACATACTTACGTTCAAGCATCGTTACAACCGTCCAATTCAACGCTTTTGATTTAAATGCTTGTCGGTAAAATACTTGGCCGTGCTGCGTCGTAAATAGTTGTTGTTCATTGGACAGCCAATCGTCAAAAACCTCTTTCGGTATCATATCCAGTGTATTGAAATCGCTCTTCAATGAGCTGTAAACCACCTGATGACGCGCATCAAGCACAATCAATTCACCTCTTTGCGACAACAGTTTAGGAATAAACTGCTCAAGGGATTCAAATATCAACGATGCCTCTACGATCCCTTTAAATTGTTCATCAATAAAAATAGGAGCCGAAATACCCACAATAGGATTGTCACCAAGCCCCCGCCCTTTAAAGATATGAGAAACATATCCATCAGGGTAAAATGGCGCTTGTATAAAGTAATCACGTTCGGCAATAGAGGGCATATCGCCAATCAAGCTTTCTTTCAAGGCTTGCGGGTAATAATGCGACACATAGGCTTGTTCATCTGAAACGATGGCTGTGCGCAAGCCCGAATGCATCGAGACCAAACGCTCTAGCGCAAAACTTTTATCAATACCATGAGCGATCCCTTTTGCCGTCATTGAGATTGCTCGAACATAGCTTTGTAAATAGTCTTCAATTTGTTGGTTGATTGTCTCTGAAGTCTCATCTAGTTGAGCTTGTACTTCAAATTCAATACGGCTGTAGTGATTGTTTGTCAGCACAATCGACGTGATAAGTACCACTAATACAACCAATAAGCTTATTGTGTAATTTAAAATGGCGTAGAGTGGTTGAGCACGCCATAGCGCCCTCACTAAAAAAAAGCTGAGTAAATCTATCACCGCTAAATAAAGCGTGGCGTTAATAAAATACTTAGCTAAGGCGGTGAAAATGACTAATAAGGGTAAGTTCAGAACGTAAAAGCCAAATACAAAAAGTAGAGGCAAGCCAACAATGAACCAGAAGCCTATTCCACGAATGAAAAAAGGCTTTTGAGGGCGAACACACAAAAACTGAAGCCACAGTATTTCTAGCAAGAACACCGCAGATGGCCAGCTATGGCCCCAACGATAAAAAATAAAACTGCCCGTAATACACGCGGCTAATATTGCGTATTTCCAGCCAAATAAGACCAAACAACTTAAAACAAAAAGTTGGCCAAAAAGAAACTCAGAACTATCCAAGAACCAAAATGGTAACAAATTAACAAACCCACCGATCATTGCGAGTATCACAGTGAACAAAACAGGTTTATATTTATTATTCAATCCGAACAATGGCATGTCCTTTAGCTTAAGTCTCTTAAAGGTAAAAGAAAAAAGCTATTTTGCCAAGTTCTAAACCGCAACAATCAGGTTTAATTTAACGACACCTAATGATCAGGGCAATCATGGCTCTCAATTTGTAAAACACAACTTGAAATATCAAATGTTTGCTTGAGTAGCGCCTCAACTTGCGCTCGACACGACTCATCATGTTTATCTATCGTGCAATGATGCTTTAATACGATATGTGCGCCAACAGCCAACTTACCGTCCAGTTCACTAATAGCCACATTGTGTACACTTTCTACATGCTCTGTACTTAATATTTTCGTCTCAATATGCTGTATTTTTGGCAGTTTAGGGGAAGAGAAGAACAGTCCAATCACACAGCTACGGATCACTTTTACCCCAGTAAACAGCACAAACAGTGAAATAAGCATACTAGAAATTATGTCTATCACTTCATAGCCTGTTACATAAATCAGTATACCTGCGATAAAGGTCGATACCGTTGATAGCAAATCAAAAAATGAGTGCAAAAATACCGCATAAACGTTAATACTGTCTTTTCTGCCTTTATACAATACCCATGCTGATGCGCCATGAAATAAAAACCCTATCGCTGAAATTACAGACATTAAGTACGTATTTACTTCAAAATCATGTCCCCGACTATGATCTATAAAGCGGTCTGAACCTTCAAATAAGATCACCAATGAAATAATTAAATACAGCAAGCCATTAATTAAGCCACCAACATACTCTGTTTTTTTATATCCATCGTGAAATGTCTTAGCTAAATGGATTGCCAATGTCGATGCAACAAGCGCAATAAATAAACTACTGTTATGAACAAACAAATGCCCTGCATCTGCTGCAACAGCTAAAGAATTAGAAAAATAGGCACCAATTAATTGGATCACCATAAAGGTACAGGTAATTGCCAAAGCAATTAACAAGCGAGCACGAGAGGCACGGTGTGTTGTTATGTCCGTCATTAAAGAAGCTGGAAACCTTAAACTTGTGAAATGCTACCGCAAGGGTAATGATATACAATCGCAATTGTAGCGTGAATTTCATTTTGACGCATTAAAAACCTCACGCCATACACACATTCCATATTTTTTGGGTACAACCTAAAGACCGCATTTTCGTGAGCATGCTATCAAAAAAAAGAACTTTGAATACTTTTGAAATCACTATTGCTTTGCACCATATCCTTAGCGTAGTCAGAGAGTTCATAGTAATAATGGCTTAGTTCTGAGTCAGCAAACCACGGTATGATTACCCCTCTGTGCTGACTGTTTTTGTTGGAAGAAGATAGCCCTTTTAACCAAGAATTAATGACAAAGCAGCTACTAAACTGGGCTATGCTTGCGATTTTATCCGAAATGGCGAGTCTAGTCTGAGTCAATGGTAAGAAAAGTCATACACATTAATTTTAACTGACTGCCAAATTCGAGAAATGGATGGCCATGAAATGACTGAACCGCTCCGTCAAAAAGAACAATATTTAGGCAAATCGCCCATCTCAACCATTGCCGTCACTGGAGCTGCGATGAAAGACAACAGAGATTATTGCTTATCAAAAAGCATGTCAGACTATATAAGTAAGCCCATTACATTAGACAAATTTAAAACGGTGAACGGAAGATGGTATGCATAGCAAATAATTAAGTGCTCTAAAAACCATTAACCAACAAGTCATATTGGTACCAAACTATGTGCTTATCATTTGCAAACGCTAAAACATGCCTTTTTGGTGCAAAACAAAGTAAAATGTAAACAACATATTTATTACCTCAGTAATGAGTTAAAATAGGTATATTTGTCAGCACCTGGTTAATTTATATGCCTAATAGCCCTCATTTCACTGGCTGTGACGATTTGGTTTCTACCATTATATTTGGCCGTGTATAACGCCTTATCGGCCAACTCAAGCTGAATGAGAGGCATATTACTATCCGGTTGATGCCCTGCCACACCAATACTCACGGTTAGCTCTATGGCCCCAGCATTAGTGAGCATAGGCTGTGCCGCAATACTAACACGTATTTTCTCAGCGATTACCGCGCCATCATGCTCTTGCGCATACGGCAACACAATGCAAAACTCCTCGCCTCCATAGCGAGCGACCAAATCACCAACGCGTGTTATTTCACCAGATATGCGCGATGCGACTAATTTCAAACATGCATCGCCCACTTGATGTCCATACTCATCGTTCACCTTTTTAAAAAAGTCGACATCGATCATTAACACGCAAATAGGATAATTAAACCTCATCGCTCTGGCATACTCTACATCTAAAAATTCATCTAGCTTGCGTCGGTTTGCAACGCCGGTGAGTGCGTCTGTAATTGCCGACTGCATAAGTTTAATATTCGCCTCTTCCAGCTCTGCTGTGCGCTGATTGACCTGTTGTTCTAATGTTTCCTTTGCATTGGCTAAATGTTTCATCAACGAGTCTTTTAGCTGTAACTTTTCTTTTCGTTCAATTTGCAGACTTTTTGCAATCGCAAATGACAAACATAATATTTCAAAGCTAATACCAAACATCAATGCATGCTCAGTAAACCAATTAAATGGCACTAAACTGATCTTCGTTGCCACTAACACTAAACCACCAAACAAAGCGCCCCCCCACGCCACACTATAGAATTTGGCAACCTCCAATCCATCTTTAACACGCACGTATCCAACCACTAGCCCGAGCACACAACATGCCAAACTAAAATAAATAGAAGGTGCTAATAGCATTTCATACGGCAGAGTCAGTGAAACCGCCCACATCAAAGCAACTGACGATACAAAGTATCGTAAAGCCAGATTAAAGCGTGGATAAGCTTGCGCAATATTAAGCAAACTTTTACTGAAAATAATACCAAAAAAAACAATCACATAAAGGATAAAAATACTAGATTGGCCATTCCACCAAGTGCTATTTGGCCAGAAGTATTGAAAACTCAGACCCGATAAGTTACACAATAATAACGTCATGCTACTGATGTAACCCAGATAATACCAATAGACTCGCTTTCGTGTAATAATTGCACAAGAACACACATAAACGAACAGCAACGCCATCAATCCAAAGTACGCCCCTAAAATCAATGTATTCACCTGATTTCTTTCCGTAAAATCAGAGGCTTTCCATAATTTCACAGGAAATATCATCACGCTTGAGGTTTTTAACCGGGCGTAAAACTGTATATTTTCGTTAGGCGTAGCGGTAAACGGAATTAAAAAAAATCGATGCTTTATTGGCCGGCTACCAAAAGGTTTTAAATCGCCTAATTGATAACTAAATAATTGGCCTTGATGCTCTATATAGACTTCTAAGTCGTCTAATAAAGGGTAACTCACTTCAAAAATAACGCTTTGTTTTTGAGACCCATGTAACGAAAATGAATGCCTAAACCAATAAACTTTGTCAGTGATCCCTAAATTTAAATTGTCTTTTGAGTGGGGCTGCCATTTCACTTGCTTTGACGTTGCTACATAGTCAAATGTTGCAACTTCTGAAGTAACGGTATAAGAAAAGCTGCGACTTAATCCTGCACCGCCATTAGATAGATCATATTTGGGCTGTCCCGCATTAACATAAGTACTAAACACCGCTAGTGCAAACATAAAGCAGAATAAACATGGAGTTTTTTTTACAACATTCATCATATGAATAACTCAAAACCCAGTATAGAAAAAGACCTAACCTCACCGCTACCACTATTGCAATAGCATCAATTAAATGTATGTTAAATCCTCTAGGTTTACAAATTAATTTCAAACACACAGAAAAAAGTTGTACTTTAAAAAGCGCAAACATTATCAACCCTACATCACGTAAAGTAGTAACCGTTGCATAAGCAAATACATTTATATAAATTCACTGTGACTATAAACAGGATATACCTTAAAAATGAATGCCATAACCCGCAATTTGTATCAACACCGACTATTAACCGTTACTGACTAAATGCATGAAAATAGGCACATAGTTCTCGATGTAAATAACCTCAGATTTGGATAAGGGTTTTGGAATAGAAATGTTTTGAAAACAAACTTACGTACAATCTAATGATGATATTTTGCTCAAAATCAAGGCACTTTTATGC
>NZ_PNBY01000059.1 GCF_005886875.1 Pseudoalteromonas aurantia
AGTATGGCTAGTATGGCTAGAGGGATAGTTACTTAGCTGTGTGCAAAAACTAATGATGTGCAATACTGTTTGAAAACGTGTTATTCGTTACTCTTTAATTGACCCGTTATAAGCACTGAATGATGGCACAAATTAAAGCTGTAGTCGTATGCTTTTTGTATTAAGTCTAGGCTTATCGTGAATGAGAACTCGAGTATGTGTTGGGTCATTAGGCCTGTGACTTAGCTGTGATCAACATTCATTAATAATGTTAGTTCTAGGCCCTAGGAAACAAAACAAAGGGGCCAAATAGCCCCCTTATATTTATATATTTGCAAAACCCGCTTAAACCATAACTTTTATGGTTAGCCGTCAATTTTACCGATGAATCGATAACCTTCACCATGAATTGTACTGATCAGCTCGCTTGTATTGGTGTCACTTTCAAAGTGCTTACGAATACGACGGATCGTAACGTCAACAGTTCGGTCATTGGCACGCAGTTCACGACCTGTCATATGCTTGATTAGTTGCTCGCGGCTGAATATGCGGCCTGGAGAATCTAGCATTAAACGAAGTGCTCTGTACTCACCTTTTGGTAAGCGTTTAGCTTCACCCGCTGGTGATGTTAAACAGCGGCTGTTTTCATCTAGTTCCCAGCCGTTGAATGTGATCACACCGTTAGTTTCTATTGCTGACTCTTCACCTGAAGAACCTGTTCTAGAAATTAAGTTGCGAGCCCGAATGGTCAACTCACGTGGATTAAATGGTTTTGTAATGTAGTCATCGGCACCAATTTCTAGCCCTAAAATACGGTCAACATCATTATCGCGACCGGTTAGGAAAATTAGACCTATGTTTCTCTTCTGGCGTAATTCACGCGCTAAGATCAAGCCGTTTTTGCCTGGAAGATTGATGTCCATAACAACAAGGTTGACGTCGTCATGCGTTGTCAGTTTGTCATGCATGTCATCGCCATCAATGGCTTCAATTACTTTGTAACCTTCTGCTTCAAATAAACTAACGAGGTTCAGGCGAGTTACGTCTTCATCCTCTACAATCAGAATGACTGGCGTTTGCATTATAAATTAACCTTTTCGGAATATATTATTTACATGTAATTCGGCACTATCTAATAAAACCGAATATTTACGATTATAGGAGTATATTCAATTGTTAACAAGTAAAATCAGTTGGGATGAAACTTAGAAACTGCAAGCAATCTCGATAACACAGTAAAGTTATGCTGAGTTATCTGTCGCCTATTTATATACAACCGGATTTTACTCCCTTCTTGGACCAATGAGGCTATACCACCGCCCTCAAGGAACTTAATGCTGTCTCCAACCAAAACCATATTTAAAGAGGTTGTATCGGTCCAAGTAGACAGTATATCATTTTCATTCAGTTCATCAATGTATGTGATATCACACTGCTGAGAAAGTTCCATTATATTTGTATTTTTATCTATTTTAATAACTTCTATAGGGCGGTTACGTACAGTTAGGTTTTTATTCTCTGATAAAATAGCACCAGGGCCTTTATTAATACTGTAAAAACAGAAGCGTGTTGTTGCTTTTTTTTGTTGATTAGGGAACTCAATAAACTTTGCCATTTGATATAAAAACGCGGATCGCACCTCATTTGGAGTTTTCGCATTTGCGTAGTTAGCAAATACGATGAGCATAATGATTATGCCTCGCATCACCCAATCTCAACTAATGGTAGGCTAATGATAAATCGAGTTCCGCTGGCATAATCCTCATCTAAAGCAATATTGCCATTGAGTGCTTGTGTTACCAAGTTGTAGACTAAATGCATACCTAGGCCACTGCCACCTTCACCACGCTTTGTTGTCACAAAAGGATCAAAAATTCGTTTGCGAATAGAATTTGGCACGCCACAGCCATTATCGGTATATAAAATAGAAAGCTGATTGTTCGATCGGGAAATATTGATGTCGATGCTATTATTTTCAATGCCTTTAAACGCATGAAGTAAAGAGTTAGAAATAAGTTGCTCAAAGACTTGCTGCAAGGGCCCTGCCTTACTACTGATAGTTAAGCCGTCGGCACATTGAATATCTATTACAGGTTGTTTTACAGCAATGTCTGCCTTCATCGCGGTGATGATGTTTGTTAGTAAATTAGTGATATTGACATCTGAACTAAGCTCTAAGTCTTGACTGACGGCAACTCGCTTGAAGCTAGATATGAGATCGGCTGCGCGGTTAAGGTTCCGATATATCAAATCTAGATTTTCAATACCATCGCCAATAAAGCGCTCCAGTTGCTTTGATGTGAGACTCTTTTGTTCGAAGGCGGTTTTAATGTCTGAAAGTTTGTCTCTTAATAGAGTAGAGCCTGTTACACCTAACCCTATTGGGGTATTAACCTCATGGGCGACACCAGCAACCATTTGGCCAAGTGAGGCCATTTTTTCATTTTCTACAATTTGGTTCTGATATTGGTGCATACGTTCGAGCGTATTAAGAAGCTCTTGGTTTGCCTCTCTGAGGGCGATAGTACGTTGGTTAACCTTTCCTTCCAAACTTTGGTTAAGTTGTTTAATTTCTTGTTTATCAGCTTTATGGCGTTCTAACTGGTTTTGAGTTCGAGCCAGCATGAGGTTTAAGTTAGTGGCAAGTATATTTATTTCTTCAATATTACTTCTTTCTGCTCTAGCGTTATAATTATGGTTTTTAGAAACATCCTGCAGTAAAAGAGAAAGTGCCTCAATGGGTGTTGCTATTCTTTTTTGTATACCTCTAGCAACTAATAAAACTAACACCAAAACAAATAGGGTTAACATTATATCAACTATTATTTTTGTATTTATGTATTTATTTAACCTTTCTAATCCACCTCTGATATATACATAGCCTTCTATTTTTCCTTCATAAACAACAGGCTTAATTAACTCAATATAATCTGCAGTTATTTTAGGTACTTTTAACTCATTAACACTATTAACTTTTAATGGTACAGGCGGAGTTTTACTGGCGTTATAGCTGGTGAAAAAGACTGGTTTATTTGTGACGTCATCAATGTCATAAATGTGAATATTTTTGACTAATTCAACTTCATTAAATGATTTTAGACGCTTTTCTTCTGTTTTTCGATCTTCAAAAATTAACGTGATCTGTGCATTAAATGCGATGATCTCCGCTATCATATCTAACTTATTAATAATTAACTTTTTTTGTTCTTTGACATCAAGATAGGTAGAGATTGAGATAGATAACGACAAACACAGAGCAGTAACCAACATTACTGCACTAACTAGAACCTTTCTTATACTTGTTTTTGGTGCCTTCTTAGCCATTACGGACCTTTATTCAACGTTTTAGAAATATGATCCAAATATGTTGTTATGGCTGTGCTATGTTTATGGAGCGAGTAGTGTGCCACTAACCGTTCTCGGAACATATACAACATCTAGATTTGATTCAATGACTGTAAACTATTCACAAGTGTAGCAAAGAGAATGGATAAAATAACAAAAAATCCCTGATTCTTCATGTTATTTTATCCGATCAGATAAGCGACAGGGAGGGGGGACTAGTTTTTTTCCGCTTGATAAACGGTAAATTTAGTGTTCTTAGCAAGTGTTGTGTAGGTGCCAAATTGTTGCTCAAGTATAGGCGGGTATTTTAAAAAGTTATTGGCTACGATTTGAATCTTCCCTTTAGACTTTAAAAATTGTCTGCTATCGCTCAAGAACCGGTCAGCAATGCCATAGTCGGTTGCAATACCTGTATGGAATGGCGGGTTGCTAATAAGTAAATTATATTGCCCTGGTACATTGTTGAGGCCGTCGCTGAGAATAAGCTCTCCAGATAAACCATTTAGTTGAAGTGTTTGTTCTGTTGCATACAATGCAAGTGCATTTACATCTAAGCAATGTAATTTTAAAGCAGCTTGCTTAGAGCCCATGAAAGTAGCAATTAAGCCTGCACCACAGCCAAAATCCAGTACAGATCCTTTATACGGTACTTCAATGTTCTCTAATAATAATTTGGTACCGACATCAAGCTTACCGTGGTTGAATACTCCTGGTAGGCTAATCGCACTAAACTCAAGATCCCCTACAGTGACTGTAAACTCAGTTTTATAGTGTTTAATGTCAAATTCAGTAAGTAGGTGTAGTTCTGAAAACTCGTATAAAACACAATGTTTTGCACTGTCTAGTTTACAAAATAGTTCAGCATGCGGTTTGAGTTGCTTTTCTACAGATTTCACGCCACCTTTATTGTGCCCAACGACGAGCAATCGAGTTTTGCTGGTTGCAATCGCCCTAATATTATCGAGCATCATCATCGCTTCAGGTTTTGATTTTGGATAAAAGTAGATGATGAGGTCTAAATCGTCTATCGCAGGTAAACTATGATCAACCGAGCTTAAAACCCCTGAGTATTGCTCAGCAGCTTGATGATCTGCAATGTTATAACTAAATGCGTGAACATCTCCGTTTGGGTTTAACTGCTTTAGTTGTGATAAAAAACCGTCTCTATTGGCATTTATAACTAAAACCTGGTCTGCGTGCAATTCTTCTTCATTGCGCATTAACAATAAACTAGGGTTTGATAATTGGCTCATAAGATCTCTTAAGTTAGAAAGGGCACATGCCCTTAATTGCAGCGTTTAAACATTAAATCCCAAACACCGTGTCCGAGACGATGGCCGCGTTGCTCAAATTTAGTCAGAGGACGATTGTTTGGGCGGGGCATGTAATCAGATGTTTCTGATAGATTGTCATAGCCGGGGGCCGCGTTCATGACTTCAAGCATATGCTCGGCATAGTTTTCCCAGTCAGTCGCCATGTGAAATATCCCACCGATTTTTAATTTACTACGCAGGCTTTCAACAAACTCCAGTTGCACAATACGGCGCTTATGATGGCGTTTTTTATGCCAAGGATCTGGGAAAAATAGTTGCATCGTGCTCAAGCTCGCATCTTTAATACAGTCTGCTAGAACTTCTACTGCATCATGCTCAAAGACACGTAAGTTGGTAATTCCGGCTTCGTCGGCTTCCATTAGACATGCCCCTACACCAGGTTTATGCACTTCAATACCAATAAAGTTTAGATGAGGTGCATTCTTAGCCATCTCAACCAATGATTTACCCATACCAAAGCCAATTTCCAGCACCACGTCGTTATCATTGCCAAAGACTTCTGATAAATTTAGTAAACCTTGGCTGTGCTCGAGGCCCATGGTTGGCCAGCATTTTTCAATGGCCGCCGCTTGGCCTTTAGTTAAGCGACCTTCGCGCTTTACAAAGCTGCGTATTCTGCGGATATATTTGCCTTCTTGCTGAGCTTGCTCAAGCCTAGTTTTACTCGAATCGTTCATAGTCATTCTGCACAGTGAAAATTGGGCGCATATTATCCCTGTTCGGCGCGATAAGTACAATAGCTTGACTGTTTTTAAAAGCCCCTTACACTGGCGGCCAAGTAGAATTAGTAAAGTGCACCGTCAATGCAAGTATCAAATAGTCAGGCTAAATGGTTTGCTGACCAAGTTGTTAGCTGGTATCACCTTCATGGTAGAAAAACATTGCCGTGGCAATTAGAAAAAACCCCCTACAAAGTATGGGTGTCAGAAGTGATGCTGCAACAAACTCAAGTGGTGACAGTTATTCCTTATTTTAACCGCTTTATGGCGCGGTTTCCGAGCATCATTGATTTAGCAGATGCACCAGAAGATGAAGTGCTACATCACTGGACAGGTTTAGGGTATTACGCGAGAGCAAGGAATTTACATAAAACGGCGAAAATTGTACGTGATGACTATCAAGGCCAATTTCCTTATACAATGGAGCAAGTCGTTGCTTTACCAGGTATAGGCCGTTCTACTGCAGGCGCAATTTTATCATTAGCATTGGGGCAACATCATCCTATTTTAGATGGCAATGTGAAACGGGTTTTAGCGCGGTTTTTTATGGTAGAAGGGTGGTATGGTGTTAAGAAAGTAGAAAATGCCTTGTGGGCATTGACGGAAAAAATAACCCCACAAAGTAATGTAACTGAATTTAATCAAGCTATGATGGATCTCGGGGCGAGTGTGTGTTCTAGAGCTAACTTTGATTGTCAGGCTTGCCCACTAGTGACTGATTGCCTTGCCCACAAACATAACCAAGTAAAAGCTTTTCCTAATTCAAAACCCAAAAAAGAGAAACCCAAAAAATCTGCGTATCATTTAATGATAAAAACAGAGAATAAACTGTTGATGGAAAAAAGGCCGAGTTCGGGCATATGGGGTGGGTTATTTGGTTTTTTTGAATTTGAAACATTGGAGCAAGTTGAACTATTTTTGACGCAACAGGGCGTTGAGGGTAAGGTTCACTCTCTAGCACCTTTTGTACACATATTTACTCATTTTGAGCTAACTATTAATCCAATAATTCTGCATTTAGATAGCATACCTGACTGTGTGCATGAACAGCCATTGTTATGGTATGACTTAAATGATCCTGCCCAAGTTGGTTTAGCGGCACCGACTAAAAAGTTAGTTAAAGTCATAAGCGCAATGAGTTAAACTATGAGTATCTTCCCTAATTAGGTAATGAATTATGGCCCGTACTATATTTTGTCAAAAATTACAAAAAGATGCTCCTGGATTGGATTTTCAGCTCTATCCAGGAGAGCTTGGTGAAAAGATCTTCAACAACATTTCAAAAGAAGTGTGGCAACAATGGCAACACAAGCAAACCATGTTAATAAATGAAAAGCATTTAAATATGATGGACCCAGCACACCGAGAGTTACTTGAAGAGCAAATGGTAGGCTTTTTGTTTGAAAATAAAGAAGTAGAAATTGAAGGGTATCGACCTCCGGAGCAAAAGTAACGCTCTATAACCCTTCATTATTTTTGATTACTACCATTAAAAAGCCGCTTTATAGCGGCTTTTTAATATCAACAACAGCTTTGAATTGTCTAATGATCTCGCGATACCGATAATTCAGCTAATGCGATCAGTGCTTGTTTATAGTTTGAATCAGGGAGTATGGATAACATATTAATGGCTTTGTTTGCTTCATCCTTTGCCTTATCTATTGCAAAATCCAGTGCTTTTGTTTCACGTAATGTAACAAGTATATCGGCTAAATACTCCAACCCATTTCCTTGCTCTATTGCTTTACGGATCTGGTTGACCTGTTCAGGCCTGCCATGGCGCATTGCATATATAAGAGGAAGCGTTGGTTTACCTTCAGCTAGATCATCACCAAGGTTTTTGCCCATTTGTTCTGCATTAGCACTGTAATCGAGAACATCGTCAACTAGTTGGAAGGCTGTGCCTAAATGCATTCCATAAAGCTTTAAGGCGTCTTGTATTTCGTTTGATTGTTCAAGAACAACGGCAGGAAGTAAAGTCGCAGCTTCGAATAGCTTAGCCGTTTTACTATATATTACCTGCATATAACTTTCTTCAGTCGTGTCAGGATCATTACAGTTCATTAACTGTAATACTTCCCCTTCGGCGATAATATTGGTTGCATCGGCTAAAATCTGCATTACTTGCATGTTTTGCAAACCAACCATCAATTGAAATGAGCGGGTGTATATAAAGTCACCGACCAACACGCTGGCAGCGTTGCCAAACTCTGCATTTGCAGTCGGTTCGCCACGACGTAATGCTGATTCATCTACTACGTCATCGTGTAAAAGCGTTGCGGTGTGAATAAACTCGACAATTGTAGCCAAAGTAACGTGTTTATCGCCTTGATGTGCAAGCGCCTTTGCTGCCAATAAAGTAAGCATCGGTCTAATTCTTTTGCCACCACTGTTAACAATATACAGACCAAGCTGGTTAACTAGTGCAACGTCAGATTGCATTTGTGCGTGTATTAGTTCATTGACGTTTTGCATATCGGTTTCGATCAACGTCTGGATCGTTTTGATATCCATCGTACTCCAAGCCAGGTTAAAATAGATAAGCGAGGCGAGTGTACTACACTTTTTCACTAAGCTCGATATTTTGTCAAATAACAGTAAAAAAAAAACATAACCAAGTGCCATGCTGTTGAATATATAGCCAAATAAAGGTGTTTTTTTGATGTGTTTGCTGTAGCTCCAAAAGTGTAAAAAAGCGCTTTGGTTTATGTGCTTTTTTGGATAAACTAGCAAAAAATAATTATTCGCTCTCTTAGCCGCTATTTTTTATTCAGTTTAAATCAAATTGGGCTTGCACGTAGATTCGCATTAGCGTAAACTTCGCGCCCTATTGAAGAATATTAAGTTGCGTCGATTTGAGGGCGCACAAGCGGAGTTAATTATGTACGCGGTTTTCCAAAGTGGTGGTAAACAGCACCGTGTGACTGAAGGTCAAACGATTCGTCTAGAAAAACTAGACGTTGAGACTGGTGCAGCAGTTGAATTCGATTCAGTACTTCTAGTTGCTGATGGTGAGAAAATCGAGATCGGTGCCCCGTTCGTAAACGGTGGTAAAGTGACAGCTGAGGTTGTTTCACACGGTCGCGGTGAGAAGATTAAGGTCGTTAAATTTAGACGTCGTAAGCATTCTCGTAAGCAGATGGGCCATCGTCAATGGTTCACTGAAGTTAAAATCACTGGCATTAGCGCTTAATTTAGAGGTACAGAGAGATGGCACATAAGAAGGCAGCTGGTAGTACTCGTAACGGTCGCGATTCAGAAAGTAAACGCTTAGGTGTGAAACGTTTTGGTGGCGAATCAGTTTTAGCGGGTAACATCATCGTACGTCAACGTGGTACTCGTTTCCACGCTGGTTCTAACGCAGGTATTGGTAAAGACCATACAATTTTTGCAAAAGCAGACGGTAAAGTTGTTTTTGAACAAAAAGGTCCTTTAAACCGTAAATACGTTAGTATCGTTGCTGAGTAATCGGTAAAGATTAAAAAAACCCCGCTACGGCGGGGTTTTTTGTTTTTATAGAACCCCCCAGCGAAGTAATTAGCAGTGCAAGTTAAGCAAACTGCAATAATGACTAAAGATTTTGTCTTATTAGTATTATACTTCGGGATCAGAACCCCCCAGTCAAAAGAGAGTAACCATGAAGTTTGTCGATGAAGTTGAAATTCGTGCAGAAGCGGGCGATGGCGGGAGTGGCATTGTGTCATTTCGTCGTGAAAAATATGTCCCTGATGGCGGCCCTGATGGCGGTGATGGTGGTGATGGTGCAAGTGTATACTTACTAGCAGATGAAAACTGGAATACGTTAGTTGATTATCAATTTGAACGTTTTCACCGTGCTGAACGTGGCACAAATGGTCAGTCGCGCAACTGTACCGGTAAGAAAGGGGTAGACCTTTACTTAAAAGTGCCTGTAGGCACACGTGTTAGTGATGTAGATACAGAAGAGTCACTAGGTGACCTAACACAACATGGACAAAAGTTACTTGTCGCGAAAGGGGGATTTCATGGTTTGGGGAATGCACGTTTTAAATCAAGTGTTAACCGTGCCCCAAGACAAAAAACGTTGGGTACAAAAGGGGAAGTTCGTAATTTAAAACTAGAATTATTACTTCTTGCCGACGTTGGTTTACTTGGTTTGCCTAATGCAGGTAAATCGACCTTTATCCGAAGTGTATCGGCGGCTAAGCCAAAAGTTGCAGATTACCCATTTACAACGCTTATCCCTAATCTAGGTGTTGTTCGCCCAGAAGCGAGTAAGTCATTTGTAATCGCCGATATTCCAGGCTTGATCGAAGGTGCATCGGATGGCGCGGGTCTAGGTATTCGATTTTTGAAACACTTAGAACGTTGTCGAGTGTTACTACATATCATTGATGTTATGCCAGTTGATGGGACAGATCCGGTTGATAATGCATTTTCTATCATCAATGAACTACATCAGTATAGTCCTAAGCTTGCAGAGAAGCCTCGCTGGTTAGTGTTGAATAAGATTGACTTATTACCTGAAGATGAAGCTGAGGCCATCTGTGAGCGAATCGCACAAGAACTTGATGCAGAAAAGGTTTATCAAGTCTCAGCAATAAACAAGTTAAATACACAGCCATTATGCTACGATATTATGACATTGCTAGACAGTATGCCTAAAGATAAGTTTGAGGCGGAGCAAGAGCAAGAAGAAGTCGAGTTTAAGTGGGATACATACCACCGTAAAGCCGCCCAAGAAGCACAAGATGATGATGATTGGGATGATGACTGGGACGAGGATGACTACGACGTAGAAGTGGTCTACGAAAGGTAGTAACAGTTTATGATAAAGGGCTTTTTAGCCCTTTTTCAATACTAAAAAATGATAGGAGTTCATGTGATAATTTCAATGATCGCAGCTATGGCACACAATCGTGTAATTGGACAAGATAATAAAATGCCTTGGCATCTACCCGCAGATCTTCAGCACTTCAAGCGTATCACCTTAAATAAACCCGTGATCATGGGTAGAAAAACATTCGAGTCGATTGGTAGACCATTACCCAATAGACGTAATATCATTATTACTCGCAATAGCAACTATCATGCAGAAGGAATTGAAGTAGTGACTTCTGCAGATGCTGCGCTTAAGCTTGCCGCTGGTTCAGAGGAAGTCATGATTATTGGTGGTGGATTAGTTTACGAGCAGTTTCTTCCTTTATGCGAACGATTATACCTCACTTTTATTAACTTACACGTTGACGGTGATACTTGCTTCCCTGATTATGAGAAAGTGTCTGATTGGACCATAGTTGACACGCAAAGTCATGAACCTAATGAAAAAAATAAATGTAGTTATAAATTCGTAACCTTGCAGAAAAAATTATGAGTTTGTTGCTAACAATTATATTGGTTGCTACAATTATATAAGTATTTGCATACGAATAAAGTATTATTAAAGGGTTTAAAATGAAATTAACTACCGTGCTTGTATCAGCTTCTTTGTGTATCGCGTCTTTGTCTTTTAGCCACAATGCCAACGCTGATGCACAACTTGCAGCGTCTTTGTGTGAATATGTTGCAGCAGACGATAAAAGCCGTCTACGTAAAAAACTAAAAAGTTCACGAGTGAAAATTCGCAATATTTATGATGCAATTCTGTGTAATGGTAATAACTTATTACGCCACGCAATTGCAAGTAATGCTGCGGGGACTGGTGAATATATCGTTAAAAACCTGCCAAAAAAAGTATTAAAAGATGGTGCTGACATTTCATGGGCCGAAGGCAATGGACATAGTGGTTCGCCATTGATTGCTGTTATTAAAGCACGAGCAGGCTTATAATTTATTTGTAACTTAAAGACGTGTATCGCGTACTAAGTTGGAAGAGTAAAAAACCTTAGATCCCCTGAGGTTTTTTTTAAAAAAGTTAGTCCCCTTTATTAATACTTTTTATCTGTTTTTATTATCACAATGCCGAAGGATATTGGCGTGATAATAGAATGTTTAATCACTTAGCGAATACTGTACTTATTACGCAGTTATTCATTATGTTATTACTGATATAACCACATCGTCTTATAACTTATTTTTACCTTATTGATTAATGATGTAAAACTCAAATATATCAAATTAAGTATGAATATAAGAACTAGAGCTTAAGAAGCTGAGAGGCGGCTAAAGTGGATTCAGCCACCATCAATATCGTATCGTTTAAGTGTTTTTTAAAGCTGCGACAATAGAGACCTCAACAAGTAGCTCGGACCTAGCCATTGCAGCCTGTACACATGCTCTAGCTGGCGCATGACCTTCAGGCACCCAAGCATCCCACACGTCATTCATTGCTTTAAAGTTAGCCATATCGCTGATATAAACGGTTGCGCTTAATACATGTTCTTTGTCACTATTTGCTTCTAGTAACAGCGCATCTACTTTATCAAGCATAGTTTGGGTTTGCTCAGTAATATCTTTTGTTGCGTCACTACATACTTGACCGCATAAGTAGATAGTATTGTTATGCGTGACAATCCGACTCATTCTTTGATTTGTATGCTTACGTTCGATACTCATAAGTGTTCCTTTAATATTACTAAAAATAATCTATCGTAATATTGTACCGCAAGGTACTTAGAACGGGTAATAATTGTCATGCCTTAAGCCAGAAAAACGCATGTCTCAAAATAGTTCGTCCTGTAACGAAGTACCATATAAAACAATCCTGTACACTCTAGGGCGTAAATTTTATAAACAAGTAAGGAAATTGAGTGGACGTTGCCAACAGAGAAAATGATACGACAGAGGCTACACTAGTGCTCGTACTTATTTTGGCTATGCTGATATGGGGCGCTAGCTGGGTTTCGGGGAAAATAATTGCAGATATGGCCCCTGCTAAGGTGACCACCTTTTATCGCTTAGCCATCGCAACTATTAGTATGTTACCTATTTTATTCGTCATGCACCTATTTAAGTGGGTTCAACTGAGGTTTACGCGTCAAGCGGTAATGTGGTCTGTGCCGGCTGGTTTGCTGCTGGCTGCATATAATCAGTTATTCTTTTTGGGTCTCAATGATGGATTACCAGGTAAAGGGGGAATGTTGGTGACAACGCTCAACCCATTGTTTACTTGTTTATTAACTGTCATCGTGTTCAAACAGAAATTAAGCAAACTACAGATCGCAGGCTTAACGCTTGGGCTGAGCGGTGGATTAATGATGATTGAAATATGGGACTTCAATCTTGAACAGCTGATGGTATCGGGAAATCTGTATTTTATTTTAGCTGCACTGACTTGGGCCATTCTTACTTTGGTGAGTCAGGTTGGAGGCAGATATGCAGATTTTTTACTGTTTAGTACTTTGATGTATGGAAGTGCCAGTATTATTAGCTATGGGTTGGCATTTGAATATGCCCCATTGAAGTCAGTAACGACCTATCCGATTGAGTATTGGCAGCATATGCTATTTTTATCAACCGTTGTGGTGAGTATCGCAACCAGTGTGTTTTTTTTGGCGACTCAAAAGTTAGGTTCAAGTCGTTCTAGTTCGTTTGTATTGGTAGTACCTGTATCAGCAATGGGACTCTCTGCTTGGTATTTTGGTGAATCGCTATCACTGATTGTGGGTAGCGGTGGGGTATTAGCATTGTCGGCAGTTTATCTTTTGAATTATAAAAATCAGCAGATAAAGTAAGGTTTTTAGTAAAACTTACGCTATTTTAGGTCACCAAAAAAAAACGCTGCCAGTAGGCAGCGCTTTTTATTATTTGGTTCTGTACTAGATAAATTATAAGCCAGCAGCAGCTCGTAAAGCTTCTGCTTTGTCAGTTGCTTCCCACGGGAATTCTTCACGTCCGAAGTGGCCGTATGCAGCAGTAGGCTGATAAATTGGCCGCTCTAAATCTAGCATAGTAAGAAGACCGTATGGGCGAAGGTCAAAATGTTCACGTACTAACTCTACTAGACGAGATTCTTCAAGTTTACCTGTACCAAATGTTTCAATGCTAATCGATGTTGGCTCTGCAACACCAATCGCATAAGATACTTGTAGTTCGCATTTATCAGCAAGGCCAGCAGCGACTATATTCTTAGCAACATAACGCGCTGCATAAGCTGCTGAGCGGTCAACTTTTGATGGATCTTTACCTGAGAATGCGCCACCACCATGACGTGCCATGCCACCATAGGTATCTACGATGATCTTACGACCCGTTAAACCACAGTCACCCATTGGACCACCAATCACAAAACGACCAGTTGGGTTGATGAAGAACTTAGTTGCTTTAGAAATAAGCTCTGCTGGTAATACTGGCTTGATGATGGTTTCCATTACAGCTTCAACGAGGTCACTTTGTGATACTGAGTCACAGTGCTGAGTTGAAAGAACAACCGCATCAATACCAACCGCTTTACCATTTTCATAAGCAAATGTTACTTGTGATTTTGCATCAGGGCGTAACCAGCTAAGTTCACCACTTTTACGTACTTGCGCTTGGCGTTGTACTAAACGGTGAGAGTAAGTGATTGGTGCAGGCATTAGTACGTCTGTTTCATTACATGCATAACCAAACATTAACCCTTGGTCGCCAGCACCTTGCTCTTCAGCCCTAGCACGGTCTACACCTTGGTTAATATCTGGAGATTGTTTGCCGATAGTGTTTAAAACCGCACATGAATCAGCATCAAAGCCCATATCAGAATGTGTATAACCAATATCACGTACAGTTTTACGTGTTAGTTCTTCGATATCTACCCATGCACTTGTAGTAACTTCTCCACCAACCATCACCATGCCTGTCTTAACATAAGTTTCACAGGCTACACGTGCTTTTGGATCTTGCTCTAAAATTGCGTCAAGTACCGCATCTGAAATCTGATCCGCAATTTTATCCGGATGGCCTTCAGAAACTGATTCAGAAGTAAATAAATGTTTTGCCATTGTATGTATGCTCACAAATATGCGCTTCACAAACAAACGGGATAGCGCAGGAATGAAAAATATGAGTGCCATTCTAACCAAAACAAACAGCCATGCATAGTTTTTTTACGCCTAGACGTCTAAATAGCTTTTATTGAAGTAAGTGGGATATAAAATCCTGCTTGTACCTGTTTTTTCTCTGGAATATCGTTGCAGTAGGGCATTGAAATGAGTAAGAATGGGGTACTTTAAATTATACCCGCGAATTTTAAGGTAGGAGAATTCATGCCATCTCGCAAAGAACTAGCAAATGCAATCCGCGCTCTGTCAATGGACGCAGTACAACAGGCTAAATCAGGCCACCCAGGTGCCCCTATGGGTATGGCGGACATTGCCGAAGTACTATGGCGCGATTATTTAAAACATAATCCAAGTAACCCTGAATGGGCTGATCGTGACCGTTTTGTACTATCAAATGGTCATGGCTCAATGCTTATTTATTCTTTGTTACATTTAAGTGGTTATGAATTATCTATTGATGATTTGAAAAACTTTCGTCAAATGCATTCTAAAACACCAGGGCACCCTGAATATGGTTATGCACCTGGTATTGAAACTACTACGGGCCCACTGGGCCAGGGCATTACAAATGCGGTTGGTATGGCAATTGCCGAAAAGTCACTGGCGGCACAATTTAACCGTGATGAGCATGTCATTGTAAATCACTATACTTATGCGTTTTTAGGTGATGGCTGTTTGATGGAAGGTATTTCTCATGAAGCATGTTCATTAGCTGGTACACTTGGTTTAGGTAAGCTGGTTGCATTTTGGGATGATAATGGTATTTCAATAGATGGTGAAGTTGAAGGGTGGTTTAGTGATGATACACCTAAGCGCTTTGAGTCATATGGTTGGCATGTGATTGCTGATGTTGATGGTCACGATAGTGAAGCGATTAAAGCTGCAATCGATGCTGCACGTGCAGAAACCAATAAACCAACCTTAATTTGTTGTAAAACAGTGATCGGTTACGGTTCACCGAATAAGTCTGGTAGTCATGATTGTCATGGTGCACCACTGGGTGACGAAGAAATCAAAGCAGCACGTGAATTTCTCGGTTGGGATCATGAGGCATTTGAAGTACCTGACGAAATTTATGCTAAATGGGACGCTTCAGCACGCGGTCAACAGGCGCAAAGCCATTGGTTGATTAAATTTACTGAGTATCAAATTGAGCACCCTGAGTTAGCTGCTGAATTTGAACGTCGCATGAAAGGTGAGTTACCAGATACATGGGCTGAGCAATCTGAAGCGTATATTGCACAGTTGCAGGCAAATCCTGCAAACCCAGCAACACGTAAAGCTTCACAAAATGCATTAAATGCATACGGGCCATTATTACCTGAGTTTATGGGCGGCTCAGCCGATTTAGCTGGCTCAAACTTAACCATTTGGGATGGTTCAAAAGGGTTAACGGCTGATGATGCCTCTGGTAACTATATTTATTATGGTGTGCGTGAGTTTGGTATGTCAGCCATCATGAATGGCATTGTGTTGCACAAAGGTTTTATTCCTTACGGTGCTACATTCTTAATGTTTATGGAATATGCTCGAAATGCGGTGCGTATGGCTGCATTAATGAAGCAACCTAGTATCTTTGTGTATACACATGATTCAATTGGGTTAGGCGAAGACGGTCCAACTCATCAGCCCGTTGAGCAAATAGCAAGCATGCGTTTAACGCCGAACTTAGTTAACTGGCGCCCATGTGACCAAGTTGAGTCTGCAGTTGCATGGCAGCAAGCGGTTGAACGTAAAGATGGACCAACTTCTCTCATCTTTACTCGTCAAGGTTTAGAGCAGCAAGGGCGTGATAATGCACAAGTACAAGTAATCAAGCAAGGCGGCTATGTTCTAAGTTGTGACGGTAATCCAGAGTTAATCATTATTGCAACGGGTTCTGAAGTACAATTGGCCGTCGACTCAGCAAAGTCGTTACGCTTAGACGGTAAAAAGGTCCGTGTTGTTTCTATGCCTTCTACAGATGTATTCGATGCCCAGTCAGCTGAATATAAAGAAAGCGTTTTACCATCAACAGTTACTCGCCGTATTGCGGTGGAGGCTGGAATTGCAGATTACTGGTATAAATATGTTGGCTTAAATGGCGTGGTGGTAGGCATGACGACTTTTGGTGAATCAGCACCAGCAAATGAGTTGTTCGAACACTTTGGCTTTACGGTTGATAATATCGTGAATAAGGCAAAAGCGTTGTTTTAATCGCTTGAAGCGAGTACCCAGCCTAGCATAGGTTGTCACTATTTTAATAAAAGCGCCCGGTGTATTTCATCGGGCGCTTTGTATTTTAAGGCGTTGTACGACTCTTGCTTATTAGGGGTTTTATTGAATTAATAGTTGGAAGTGTGCCAACCTGGATTTGGGGTGTAAGAGATAAAAAAGCCTGCAAATGCAGGCTTTTCTGTGTTTTAAAAGGAGTTACTAAAGGAGAGTAAAATACAGCTTAATCACTTTTTAGAGCGAACTCACCTAAGTCTTGCTAATTTAAACCTTGAACTGTTCTACGGATAAACGCAGCTCTTCAGCCAGTTTTGCAACTTCAGTACTTGATATTGAGGTTTGATTTGCGCCTTCTGCGGTTTGTTCTGCAATAGACACAATCGACTCTAAACGCTCACTGATCTCTTGAGACACTTGTTGCTGCTCGTTTGCTGCAGAAGAGATCTCTTCACTCACATCATGCGCTTGCGATACAGCTTGGGTAATACTATTGAGTGCTTCGTTAGCCAAATCACTTTTATCAACACAGGACTCCGCTTGCTGCTTGCCTTTTGACATGGCTGTTACTGCTTCTTCGGCGCCGGCTTGCAAAGATTCAATCATTGACTGTATTTCTTGGGTCGATTCCTGAGTTTTACTTGCCAGTGATCTCACTTCATCAGCAACGACAGCAAAACCTCTACCCTGCTCACCGGCTCGGGCAGCCTCAATAGCAGCATTTAAGGCTAGTAGGTTGGTTTGCTCTGCGATCCCACGAATAACATCTAAGATCCCACCAATTGACGCACTGTCTTGGTGTAGTTTATTAATAACTCTTGATGCTTCATCAACCTCGCGAGCGAGCTGCTCAATGGTGTGCTTGTTATCATGGGAAATACCTTTCACACGCTCAGCTTCTTTGTCAGCATTCTTAATTTCAAGTAATGCTTGGTTTGCGCTATTGCTTACACCATGAGATGTACTGCTCATTTCTGTGGTTGCAGTAGCGGCTTGCTCTACTTGAGCTTGCTGGTTTCGAATCGCTTGGCTGGATTCTGTGGTAATGGTTGATGTTTGCTCTGACGCGGCTGCAAGCTGTGTAGAGCGAGAAACGATACCAGTGATCAGCTCTCGTAAGCTTCTAATTAATGCGTTACAACTGCGAGACAGCTCACCGAATTCATCCTGTGCTGTATCGTCCAAACGCTGCGTCATGTCGCCACGAGCAACGATTGTGAGCACACGATTAACTTCTGCGAGGGGTTTGGTAATAAGGTTTACCGTCACAAAGGCGACTACGATCGCAATCAATGTAGCAATTATCATACCAATCCATGTCCATAAGTTCGCAGCACTGACATCTTGGCTTACGCCCTTTTGTAAATCGAATGCCACTTTACTTGCTTCATCTAATAGTTGATCAAGCTGTTTTAAAGCTGCTTTGGTTGCTTGTTCTGCTTCGGCCAGTTCCGATTTAGTCATATTAATCACATTGATCAAGCGCTTTTTATTTTCTGACAAGCTTTGTGTGCCAGTTGTATCTTGCTTTAATACAGTAAAGTAAGACTCTAAATCTGCAAACAAATCACTATCAAGTGCGATGACAGGCCCTTTCATTAACTCGATATTTCGTTCTAGCTCTTCAAGCAAGTAAGTTTGATCTTTCTTTACAATCTCAAGGGTATTTAAGTTATCAACAGTTAACATATCAGCACTGTTAGTGACGATACCTGAAAAGTTATTTTCCATACTATTAGCGGCAAGATAAGCGCGGTTATTTGATTCTTTTAATCCATCCAAATCAATAATATCAAGCACGACGGTTGTCGCATCTTCGGCGTTCAACTCAATATTTTCTAGTTGAGCAGAGGTAGACTTTCTTAATTGTAGCTCTAGCGCTTTATCTTTTAATAGGTTATTTACTGAGATTAAGAAGTCTTTATATGTATTACCCACATCTTGAGCGCTACGCGATAAATTCTGGTTGCTACTTACGACATTTTCTAATTCAGCGTGCGCATTACTAAAAACAGTTTGGCGCTGATTAAACTCTGCTTTCAGTGCATTTAGCTCGGCAGGCGTTTGTGCATAAAAGCTGCCTTGAGCAACTTTGCTCATTAATGAAAACTCAACTTGTAACTCTGAACTTTTATCAAGCGCAGGGAGAGATAAGCTATTCACTTGTTGTGTTGAGCTATCTATATTGGCAATCCTTAGCAAAGAGTTTCCACCTATCATTAGGAGCAGTAAGGTGATAAGAATAAAACCACCCCAAATTCGTTGGCTTACAGTCAAGTTCATACAATTTCCATCAATTTTACTAGCAGGGTTCAATACTTATCGGTTTTATTGCGGATAAGTTAAGTATTTTATAGCAGATGTGACTAAAAAATTCAGTAAAAAGGGGCGAGAATAAATTATTTGATTGAATATTGTTCTTTCGTTGTAATATTCATCATAGTCATCGGTCCACCCCAGACACACCCAGTGTCTAATGCAATGACATTTTGCATTTTTGTTACGCCTTTTAGCGCAGCCCAATGGCCAAATATAAAGGAGTTTTTTGACTTCTGAAAGCGTTCGTGATGAAACCAAGGCGTCAGCGTCGTAGAACTACCCATGCTTCCTTTATTCGTTAAGTCTAGCTCATTATTAGCTTTGAGGTAGCGCATCCGAGTAAAAACGTTAATAATTGCTCTAAATTTCTCAGCTTCGCTTAATTCATTAATGCACTCTGTTGGGTGCTCTGAGTACATCGAACTAAAGAGGTCTTTGGCACTATGACTGCGGTAACGTTGTTCAACATATTGAGCGTATTCTAGTGCTGTATTAATGCTCCAAGTGGGATGAATACCTGCATGAGATATAAATGCTCTATGTTCAGGTAAGGAAACAGCTAAAGGCTGCTGCTTTAACAGAGAGAGATATTTTGAGAAGCGAGGGCTTTGAAATACGTTTTCTAATTTATCTTTTGGGTTAGGCAGACGATTCAATTCAGCACAGGCGAGTAAGTGTAGATCATGGTTGCCAAGTGTGATGGTAATTGAATCTTGATGCATGTATAGCCAATCAAGACAGGCCAGAGAGTCTGGCCCTCTGGCTATCACATCACCCACTAGATAGAGGTGATCTTTACTAGAATTAAAATTCACCATATCCAGTAATTGAGTAAAAGGCTTAAAGCAGCCTTGCAGATCGCCTATTGCGTATTGAGCCATATATCGTTAGTGTAAAGTGGTTAAGCTTTTGAGGCTAAATACAGGGATTGGTGCTTCGAATTCAGTACCAAACTCATTACGCATAAGATAATGGCCTTGCATGGTGCCTAATGGCGTATCGAGGACTGCACCGCTGGTATATTTATAGCTTTCTCCAGGTGCAATTGATGGTTTTTCACCAATGACCCCTTCGCCTTCTATTTTTGATTCTTTACCATTTGCATCTGTGATAAGCCAATAACGGCTTTCCAACTTGGCACTGCACAGACTGTGGTTTTTTATTGTCACAGTATATGCAAATACGTATTTATTTTTTTCTGGCTGAGATTGCGCTTCTACATAAAAAGTTTCAACAGAGACTTTTATTGGTGAGCCAATATTACTGCTTATTGTCATAAATCCAGTTTGCTATATCTATAAATTGAGAAAGAGAGAGGTTTTCAGCACGTTTTGTTGCATCGATACCAATTTCAGCCATTTCTTCACTTGTTAACAAGTTAGAAAGACTATTACGCAATGTCTTTCGGCGTTGATTAAAGGCTTCTAAACATACCGTATTTAGTATTTTTGAACTTTTTGCTGAACGTTGCTCTGGCTTTTTTGGGATCAAACGAATAACCGCTGAGTCTACTTTTGGTGCAGGCTTGAAGCACTCTGGCGGCACTTCAATTACGGGCATCGCGTTGCAATAGTACTGGGTCATTACACTTAATCGACCAAATGCTTTAGAATCTGGGTTTGCTACCATGCGTTTTACAACTTCTTTTTGAAGCATAAAATGCATGTGTTCAACATGATCTGCAAATTCAAAAAGGTGAAATAAAAGAGGCGTTGATACGTTGTAAGGTAAGTTACCGAATATTTTTAGCTTCTCGCCATCCTTAATTAAAGAGGCAAAATCAAACTTCATGGCATCACCTTGGTGTACCGTCAGTTTTGAGCCCATAAAAGGATGCTTTATAAGTCGTTCTGCGAGATCTTTATCAAGTTCTACAACCGTTAACTTTTCACTTAGATCAACCACAGGCTCTGTGATAGCACCTAAACCTGGACCGATTTCCACAAGGTTATCAGCTGGTTTTGGGTCAATTGCAGTCACAATTTTATCAATGATCATGTCATCATTTAGGAAGTTCTGGCCAAAACGTTTGCGGGCACGATGCCCTAAGTGTACTTTATCAGTCATTAATTCAGTGCTTTTTTGTTGGCGAGCTTTATCGCTTCGCGGATAGCTAAGTCAAAACTACCTACCTCAATGTTACCAGTAGCCGCCAAATCTAGCGCAGTGCCATGGTCAACAGAGGTTCTTATAAAGGGTAGCCCAAGGGTAATATTAACCGAATTACCAAATCCTTTATATTTTAACACAGGTAACCCCTGATCGTGATACATTGCAAGCACAGCATCTGCATTATCCAAATACTTTGCTTGAAATAAGGTATCTGCGGGGAGTGGGCCAATAAGATTCATTCCTTGCGCATTTAGTGCGGTCAGTGCTGGTGTAATTGTCTCAATCTCTTCTCTACCAAGATGCCCATCTTCTCCAGCATGAGGGTTTAAACCACAAACGAGTACGCGAGGCTTTTCAATGCCAAACTTACTTTGTAAATCATCATGTAGAATGTTGACGACTTTAGTTAATCGCTCAGTCGTAACCGCGCGTGATACATAGGCCAGTGGAATATGTGTCGTAACGAGGGCAACCCTTAATCCCTCAGTTGCGAGCATCATAACAACATCAGATGTATTAGATTGCAGTGCAAAATATTCCGTATGCCCACTGAATGAAATACCCGCACGATTGATTATTCCTTTGTGCACTGGACCTGTAACAACAGCATCAAATGTGCCATCCATATTTTTTTCAGATGCGATGCGCAATGTTTCAAGTACGTACTGGCCATTTTTCTCGTCAAGCTGTCCTGCTTGTACATGAGTGCCTTTATCTACTTGCAAGTAATACAAACAGCCAGCAGGCGCTGGTTTTGCTTCAGTTTGCGCCTCAAATGGGAGTAACGTGATTGATTCACCTAATTCGATCGCACGTTTTTCAATAATTGTGCGATCGACTACTGCAACTAATTGTGCAGACCACATTTGTTGTGCCAATTTAATAACGAGATCTGGGCCGATGCCGGCGGGCTCACCCGGGGTAATTGCTATTCTTAGACACATGTTAGATCCATTTAGTCTGTTGGGAAAATGTCAATATGGGCTTGTTCACGGATCTCTCGTTGCCATTTAAAGCTCTCTTCTTTGAACTTACGGTTAAATAGTAGTCCATGGGCACGATTCATTTTCGCTTGATCCGTTTTATCCGCCGTTCGCTTGTCTAATAATTGAACAATATGCCAACCAAATGTACTTCTAAATGGTTCACTGATCTCATTTTTCTCTAATGACAATAGTGTATTTTTAAACGCTGGTACATAGGTTGTTGGATCAGTCCAATCGTATTCTCCCCCTTTAAGTGCTGAGCCTGGATCTTCTGAATGCTCTTTTGCTAATTCTGCAAAGTCAGCTTCTCCAGTACGCAGGTCTTTCGCGAAGCCCGCTAACATATCTCGTGCCTTTTCTTCACTCAGAATGATTGAAGGTTTGATGAGAATATGGCGAGAACGTACTTCTGTAGTTTCTACCACTTGGCGACCACGAATATCTTGTATTTTTAATATATGAAAGCCTGCGCCGGAGCGAACGGGACCAACAATATTATCTTTTTTCTTACCTTTAACAGCTTCAGCAAATAAAGACGGCATTTCATTAATACTCATCCAGCCTAGCTGACCACCTTCTAATGCTTTTGGACCGCTCGATGAAGCAATTGCAATACGCTTAAACTCTTTACCGTCATTTAAAAAATCAATAACATTATCTGCGCGTTCTCTAGCATCTTGAATCTCTTGAGGAGATGCTTTGCTTGGGATCTTAATTAGGATATGACCAATATTATACTCTTCAGGGTTTCCGGTTTGTTGCTCTAGGATTTTTTGTAAATTTGCTACTTCTTGAGTACTAATATAGATACGACGATCGACATTTGCGCGTCGAACTTGGCTAACGGTGATCTCTTTACGTATTTCTTCTCTATACGCTTGATAGCTCTCTCCACTGGCTTCAACTGAACGTCTTAAATCTGCGATAGTTGACTTTTGTTCTTTCGCTATGTTGGCTATGGTCTGATCTAATTGAGAGTCTGAAATTTCCATACCCATGCGCTCAGCAAGCTGCAGCACCAATGATTGATCTACTAACCGGTCAATAGCCTGCACCCTGAGTGTTCTATCTGATGGTAATTCGGTGCTTTGCTGTTTTGCCTGCTCTTTAACACGGTTAATAATTTGTTCAACTTCACTTTGCAGCACAACGCCTTCATTTACCGTGGCGACGATTTTATCTATCTGCACTCGTTCGGCGTGTACTACTTGACTAACACTTAATCCCAAAAGGGCGGCTAATAATAACTTTTTAAAATTCATAGTATTCTAATATTTATTAATTATTTAAAAAATAAGGTCGACGGTAGCCGAAGATACCTTGTTGCAATAGTTGGTTAGCACCATTGTTTGACTTATCACCTAATCCTTTAAACACAAAGTTAAAACCAATACTGGTATCAAACTGTGCATTATCATGACTAATGGTTTGGTTTAAATCTGTTTCTATGTGTCTACCACCGGTAATTTGAATTGCCCAACAACAACTGTCGTATTGAATACCTGCGAAAACCTCCACGCTTCGTGAGGCATTTAAATCTCTATGGTATCTCGCGACAAACTGCCAGTTTTGGTTAATAGGTAGACTACTAAAAATACCTATTTGGTCAATCTCATATCCTGAGACACTATTTGCATAGCGATGGTTCAATTGCACGAGTTTATTATTGTCTCCTCTGTAGTTCAGGGTGGTATGAGACTGTATCAAATCTTTTGAATCGGCATCATATTGCATTCCAGCAGAAAAGTACCAACGTCGATGCCAATGTACCATGGTTTCAGCTGCAAACAATGCATTGTAATTAGTTTCTACATTATATGCTTGTGCACTTGGCTTTACATCATCACTTAAGTAAATGATTTGCCCGATGCTAAAATTAAAGCGCTCTGTGCTATCGTTATCAAAAACGCGAGTGGTCGCACCTAATGTAAATTGGTTTGCTTGTGCAATTCTATCCACACCTGAAAAACGCTGTTCTCTGAATAACCCTGCAAAGTCATCTTGCAATCTTGTCGTATCATACAAACCTATATTATTTTGGTCTCTTTTAGGGGCGTATAAATACTGTATTTGCGGTTCTAAAGTTTGGATACCTGCGTTGTTAAATAGTTTAGTCTTTCGTTCAAAGTTAAGCTGAGTATGCATCCTGACTTTAGGCATTGTTCTTGATACACTTTTTTCGTATGACGTATTGCTGAAATCACCGTCTTGTTCGTAGTGGGTGTGTAATAAGCTAGTTTCGGCAAGAAAAGACCAGGCATAGTCTTCCACTGAAAAGCGAACACTTGGCTCAATATGCAATCGCGATGCTTCTGTAATGACCAAGTTATCGTTACGGAAGTGACTTAAGTCACCTAAAAACGAAAAAGACAAGTTTTGCCATTGATAAGGTGTGCGATTGCGCCACGAAATTTGAGGCAGTGCGGCATAGGACTCTGTATGAGCACCTAAGACTTCAAAGTTTTGTAACTTTATATCGGTCAACCAATCGTCACCAAGGTAACTTAAAATTCCGGTTCGATTTAGTTGGGTTTCAGTCTGATTACCATATTTCGAGTCTAAATCTGTTAAGTATGCATCATCACTGACATTAGTAACATCAATGCTTAAACGCCATTGTTCATTAAAATAGCTCTGCTGTTGCCAATGAACCAGGTAGCGGCTATCTAATGTTGGCTCAGCATCATCTTTATTCAAATACTCAACACCAATTAGACCTTGATGCTGCGCTGTTAAATAACGGAATTCGGAAATTAACTGCAGTCCTTTTTTAGACATATACCGTGGCGTAATTGTCGCATCATAATTTGGTGCAATATTCCAGTAAAAGGGCAGCGCCATACCGAAGCCATATTTACTGCTTGAACTCGATAGAACCGGGGCCAGTAATCCAGACTTTCTTCTGTCATCTATGGGAAACGTAAAGTAAGGTATGTAAATAATCGGCGTATCAAGGACTTTAAGTACAGCGTTGTAAGATTCTCCCCATCCATCTTGTTTCGAAAAGGTTATGGTACTGGCTTCAAGCTGCCAAAAAGGGGCTTCGACAGGACAGGTCGTGAAACTGGAATTATATAAACTAATTTCCTTTTCTGAGGCGTATAACTTTTCCGCACCGCCGCGACCTACTTGTTGGGTAAGTTGGTAGTCAGCGCCGAGTAAGCTGATATCATTATTATTTAAATCAGCATATAGACCACTACTTTTTACTACCGTAAATGCGTCTTGGTATGTTAACGGCCCGGTTGCGTTGAGTAAGCCGCGCTCTTTGTCAATTAATGCAGAACTTGCTGAGAGGCGCATTTTCGTGGTGTTAATGTCTACATTACCAGAAAATTCGGCACTGGCGGTACCTTGCATTTCAACGTCATCTGCTTGAATATCTATGGCGTTTTTTGGCAATGAACTGAGAGGTAGCCAGTTTTTCGGCTGAAAATACTGACTGCACTGCATTGGTGTATACTCTGATGTGGCTAGTGCTGGTGCGCTACTGAGTACCAGTAAGGCGACCCCCCAAGTTTTTCTCATTTAATAACCTTGTTGGCCTAGTATATTTATCTAAGCACGACATAATAAAGTAAAACTCAGTTAAATACAGTAATTAAGAATGGATTTTTGTGACAAATAATAAAGAAAGAGAAACCTACATCGATAGGTTTTTAACACGGTTTTTTAATGGGCGTCCATATCAAGTTGATATAGTGACAGGAGATGCAAGCTTTCGCCGTTACTTAAGAGTTTACCAAGGGGGAACGAGTTATATTTTGATGGATTCAGATCCAAGTAAGGTCAACAATGCCCCTTTTGTTGAATTGAATACTTGCTTTAGTCAAGCAGGTTTAAGAGTCCCTGAAATATTAGCAACAGATATGATGTATGGCCTACTTTTGCTAAATGATTTAGGTTCCGAACATTTGGCTGAACTGTTACAAAGCCCACACAGGCTTGCGCATTATCAGTCGATTTTAGCGTTAATTCCTTCTATAGCAACAGTTAAAAATTCATCACATATGAAGCCTTATGATGGTGTATTCATTCAACAAGAAATTGAGATATTTGAGCAGTGGTTGCTTGGCAGTTGGTTAGGCTATGAGTTTGACAACGATAAAAAGGGGCTATGGGAGCTTTGTAAACGTCGGTTAGTTGAGAATATGCAATTGCAACCGCATTGTACCATGCATCGTGATTTTCATAGCCGTAATATCATGCGAGACAAATATGGATGGATATTAATTGATTATCAAGACGCTGTGCAAGGACCTGTAACCTATGATGTGGTGTCGCTGCTGCGAGATTGTTACTTTAGGTTGCCGGATGATGAATTTTCACTTTTGCAAAATGAAAGTTATCAGGTGCTAAAAAGAGCTGATTTACTTAATGGTATGTCTTATCCTGAGTATCAACAGTGCTTCGATTTTACTGGGTTACAGCGCCATTTAAAAGCTGCGGGAATATTTGTCAGATTATTCTTACGAGATAATAAGGCTGGATATTTAAACAACATCATACCGACTTTAAACTATGTTATTGAAGTTGCTCAATGTTATGACGAACTGCAGTGGCTTGCAACTTGGTTGGTGAATGAGATAATGCCGCTTATTGATAATAAATTGAACTCGTTAAAATGAAAGCTATGATCCTCGCCGCCGGACGTGGTAAACGTATGATGCCACTTACTGAAAAGTTACCAAAACCGATGTTAAAAGTGCATGGTCAACCTTTGTTGGCATACCATATTGCGCGTTTAAAGGCTGCGGGAATTATAGATATTGTGATTAACTTAGCTTGGTGCGGTGAGGTCATTATTGAACATTTTGCTGATGGTCGTGACTTTGGCGTTAATATTCAATATTGCCATGAGCAGGAAGGTGGGCTTGAAACCGCTGGTGGTATTATCAACGCTCTACCTTACCTAACTGAACACCATGAAGAGTTTATTGTGATCAACGGTGATATATTTACTGATTATGATGTGAGTGCACTCAATCAACTTCAGCTCAACGCAGGGGAAGCACATCTTGTGCTTGTAGAAAATCCACCACATAACGAAGAAGGCGATTTTTGCCTTGCTCATCAAGTTGTTAATACTCAGAAATATACGTTTTCTGGTATTGGTTTGTATAATAAAGTTTTTTTTGAAAAACAAGCTGCTGGGGTTGTTGCATTGGGGCCGTTATTAAGGAATGGCTTAACCGCTGGTGTGGTGTCTACTGAGCTATACCTAGGGCAGTGGTCAGATATTGGTACGCCGCAGCGGCTATTAGATATTAATGCGCAGCAGGAGTTGAATAATGTGGGGTAAATTACTCGGTGTATGCTTTGGATTTATGTTCGGGCGATGGGTTGGAGCAATATTTGGTTTTTGGCTAGGCCATTTATTTGATAAAAGTTTGAAGCAAGATTTTGATAAGGTAGGTGGTTTTCAAGGTTTTTTCAAAGGAGATGATTTACATCAGCGCCAAGCGCTATTTTTCTCTAGTTGTTTTGCTGTTATGGGTCATATTGCGAAATCGAATGGTAGAGTCAGCGAAATTCATATCAAAGCCGCGTCATTATTTATGGATGAAATGGGGCTGCATGGCGAAGAGCGTCAAGAAGCCCAAAATGCGTTTAGGGCAGGCAAAGAAAGCGACTTTGAATTAAAACAAGCAGTGCAGGATTTCAAAGAGGTTTTCTCTCGGCGTTATGACTTGTTACAACTCTTTTTAGAAATTCAAATACAGATGGCGTTTTCAGATGGGCATTTGGCGCCTCAAGAGATAAAACTATTAAAAAGGGTGAGTCAGCTATTGGGGGTGTCTAATACACACTTTAATTTTATTTTAAAGCGTTACCAAGCTGAGTTTAAATTTCGTCAGCAACGAGCTCAACAAGATGGAGAACATCGGTATCGTGCGGCACAAGCTAATACTGGGATATCAAAGGAACAAGCATTGGCTGTATTAGGGTTAGCTGAGTCTGCAAATGAAAAAGAGGTGAAACGGGCGTACCGAAAGTTAATGGCGCAACATCACCCAGATAAGTTAGTTTCGCAAGGACTACCACAGCATATGATGGAAGTAGCTAAAAAGAAAAGTCAGGAAATTCAGGCCGCTTATGAGTTTTTAAAATAACGCGCGTTAAACCTGTCTAATATAAATGTTTGCTGTCAATACATGGTCGGGGTTACAGCTGTCGCAAAAAACCATCAACTTCTTTACGTAATCTTTGGTGTTGGCGCATTTCAGTTGTTAGTCCAAATAATTGGCGCTGACGGTAATCGAATTTACTATTACGCTTTACCCAGCGTATCCTTTCGGCCATATTACGGGTCACAATTGGGCTGTCATTACTATAAAATACATCAAGCAAAGGTGAACTAATCAGTGAGAAGTTTGCGGGTAAGTGACGTTGCCTATCGCTGTGTGGCAATTGCGCACTGATGGCAATAAAAGCATCTAGTTTGATATTGGGTAGCTCAGCCAAATATTCTCCAAAAATGCCGGCGCTGGTACCTTGGGCAATCACAACTAACTTTTCTTGTTGTCGCATGGTTAACTGAGAATATAATGCTTTAAATATGGCAACCAGTTGTGTTTTATAGTCATCAAGTGCGGCTTCTGGGAGGCCAATATCTACAGATTGCATTGCTGGCATTATTTTGTCATCCATTGAGCCACTGTCATCGGCATCACTTTCTTCTGCAGGCGTTTGGTCATCATCAGCATTTTTTGGCTTTTCATATATGACTTCTGGTATTTGTAGAGCATAGGTGTCAAAACCGTCATCTGCTAAGGCTTGGTATAGATAATTAAAGCCATTATAAGATAAGGGCGAATGGCCTACATCTGGGAGTAAAATTATCACTCCGCGCTTTTGCGGTGCCATATACTGAGAAAAAACGGCGAAGCTTTTTCCTTCGTCGGTTTCAATATCAATGAGCATTTCGGTATTGAAATATTTAGATAAATCTCGTTTCTCTATGTCTAATCGTGATTCAGGCATGACAAAGTCAGCAGCCCCTAAATATGTACTAAGTAGTAGCGACCAAAGGAATAGAAAATAGAAAAAAGTTCTCATAAGTTTACGGCTCTCATCGGATCTGATTATAGATATCGGCAGAAGTAACTGAATATTTACCCACGAGAGTATAAAAATAACCACATGATTCATTGTATCTATATAGCTTGTGTGTTTCTATTAGCGGGTCTAAGATGTTATATGCACATCCAGTTTATTGCCGTACCGTGAGAGAGTTACTCTATGTTGCCAGGTCATATTAAGCCATTGAAAATGAATTATCGACAAGAATTATTGGCACTTTTTGGTGTAAATGTCGTGTGTTTTTTGGTTTTTTCTAGTTACGACACTTTGGAGTGGCTATATCACTTTTCTCGCGTTCATGAACACTATGAGTTGGATGAGTTTGTACCGTTATTATTTTCGCTGACGATTACTTTTGCCCTGTTTTCTTTTCGACGTTGGAAAGAGGTGCAGTTATTTTATATCGAAGTAGAGTATTTATCATTTCACGATAGTATGACCGGATTATTAAATCGAAGAGGTGCACAGTTAAAAATGGCGCATTTACCTGCGGAGTATACTGGATCAGCTGTTGTTTTTATCGATTTCGATAACTTCAAACAAATAAACCAGCTATATGGTTATGAAGTGGGGGATGAAATATTAAAGCGGGCAGCCAGTAAATTACTGAAAGATTATGAGCATAGTTTATTATCACGCTGGGCGGGTGAAGAGCTCATGATGATTGTACCAAATATTAACCGTCATACACTACCAAGTTTTGTAGATGAATTGTATAACAGTATAACGACGCATATTACGCTATCTGCTCATACTGTGAGCATTAGTATGGGGGCGGTATGGGGAGATGCACAGGCTGATCATCAACGACTTCTCGTGTTAGTTGATGAGGCGTTATCTTTCGCTAAGCAGCGCGGGGGAGCTCAGGTTAAAATCTTTGACCATTGAGGCGAGAGTATGAACTGTTAACCGTTTTAAGGTTTAACTCTATCTTAGTTTGGTGTTTAATCCAGCACCTATCTTAAGTACACAATAGATACTAAGAATGTCTACCATCCTGTTATTCATTAGTTGAGTATCTTTGTGAGATCTAACACAATCACACTTTCTAGGATACACTCGCCTTTCACTTAATATGGAGTACTATTTGTGACGAAAAAGTCTGATTCAATAAAAGACTATGTATTTTTATTTCTTAAAGGTGCTGGTATGGGCGCCGCGGATGTTGTGCCTGGCGTTTCAGGCGGTACTATTGCCTTTATAACAGGGATTTATACCCGCTTTTTAGCTGCAATTAAAAGTGTCAATTTAGAGGCATTACTCTTGCTGAGAAAGTCGGGTTGTAAAGCAAGTTGGCAGTATATCGACGGCACTTTTTTATTAACGGTATTTGCTGGGCTGATAACCAGTGCAGTTTCTTTAGCTAAAGTTATTACATACTTATTGGCTAACCATCAATTACTTGTTTGGTCGTTCTTTTTTGGCTTGATTCTGGCCTCATTTATCTATATTGCGAAACAAATAGAACAATGGCGATTAAGTACCATTATCAGCTGCTTCATAGGCGTTGTGATCGCGTATGTGATCACGTCATTAGCACCCGCTGAGGCTGAGCCTCATACTTGGTTATATTTTGTATCGGGTGCTATCGCCGTTTGTGCGATGATCCTTCCAGGGATCTCTGGGAGCTTTATTTTACTATTATTGGGTATGTATAGTCATGTTTTAACAGCAATAACTGACAAAGAACTGTCGTTAATTGCATTGTTTTTACTGGGCTGTGTCGTTGGATTGATGTTGTTTTCTCGTTTTCTTTCATGGTTGCTAAATCAATATCAACAAATAACATTTGCACTGTTAGCTGGCTTTTTATTAGGGTCATTAAACTTATTATGGCCATGGAAAATGGTGGTTTCAACTTATGTTAGTTCAAGTGGTGTAGAAAAACCCTTAATGCAAAAAAACATCTTACCTGCGGAATATGCAAATTTAGTCGGTCATGATCCACAAACTCTACTTTGTATTGGACTCGCTTTATTTGGTTTACTACTTATTTTAGGTATAGAAAAGCTGAGCGCTAAATAGTGTGAGCGGGCCATTAAGTAAGCCCGCTATTTTTAATACTCATTCCTGTTTTATTCTCAAAAACAGCCAACTTTAGACTTGTGTACAATTGGCTAGTTTAAAATTTATGCTATCTTCTTGTTTTCAAAATTTAACATATTTTCAATATTAAAATAATGGGTACATAGATGGGGATTTGGGGATTAAAACTCGGTATTATGCTTGCAGTAGGTTTGGGGTTTTGTAGCTCAGCTTGGGCAGTCGATGGAAAACTTGATTTAACGACTTCGAACATTGGGATCATGTGTATAGTCATTTTTGTGGCGGCATATACGTTAGTCATGCTAGAAGAGAAATTACATTTACGTAAATCAAAGCCGGTGTTGGTTGCAGCTGGCCTAATTTGGATTTTAATAGGTGCATTTTATGTAGAGCAAGGAAGTCCATACATTACAGAAGAAGCGTTTCGTCATAACTTACTTGAATTTGCTGAATTGATGCTTTTTTTGTTGGTTGCGATGACCTATATAAATGCGTTAGAAGAGCGCAGAGTATTTGATGCCTTACGTGCATGGATGATCCGCAAAGGCTTTAGTTATAAAAATCTATTTTGGATATCTGGTTTTTTAGCATTTTTTATCTCTCCTATTGCCGATAACTTAACAACAGCCTTATTAATGTGCGCTGTGGTGATGAAAGTTGCACAAGGTGATAAATATTTTATTAATTTAAGCTGTATTAATATTGTTATTGCGGCTAATGCTGGCGGAGCATTTAGCCCATTTGGCGACATCACGACACTGATGGTGTGGCAAGCGGGTTTGGTGCAATTTAATGAGTTTTTGGTTTTGTTTTTCCCATCATTGGTCAATTACATTGTACCTGCGGCAATCATGAGCTTTTACGTTGAAGATAAGCAACCGAGTGCAGTCTACGAAGAGATTGAATTGAAACGCGGGGCATTGCGTATTTTAATATTATTTTTATTAACGGTTGCAACCGCAGTTGCGTGTCATACGTTTATACATCTTCCCCCGGTGTTAGGCATGATGATGGGGCTTGGATATTTACAATTTTTTGGCTATTTTTTGCGCGTGACATTGCCTGGCTCTTTGGCGCGAAAAAAGGCAATTGCTGAACAAGTTGGTGATAAAGAACGTCTGGTAAGATTAGGTAGTGTTGTTCCATTTGATGTATTCAGTAAAGTATCTCGGGCTGAATGGGATACCTTATTATTTTTTTATGGCATTGTTATGTGCGTTGGTGGCTTGGGCTTTTTAGGTTATTTGGGTCTGATGTCCGAAGTATTGTATGGCGGTTGGTCAGCAACTGCAGCCAATATATTTCTTGGGGTGATTTCAGCGGTAATAGATAATATTCCCGTGATGTTTGCTGTTTTATCTATGCAGCCAGATATGTCTCATGGGCAGTGGTTGTTAATTACACTGACAGCTGGAGTTGGTGGGAGTTTACTTTCTATCGGTTCAGCGGCGGGCGTTGCATTGATGGGGCAGGCAAGAGGGTATTACACCTTTTTTGGTCACTTGAAATGGGCACCTGTTATTGCACTTGGTTATGCCGCTAGCATTGTCATGCATTTATGGTTAAACGCAGAACTTTTTTAGCTTCATAGACAAGGGGCAATAGGCCCCTTGTGATCTTGCTTGCACGATATTTCTCTGTCACAGGTTTTTGCTATCTATTTAACCTCAGGTTTGGATAGGGTTTTGGAATAGAAAATGTTTTTGAAAACACACTTACGTACAATCCAATGATGTTATTTTGCTCAATATCAAGGCGCTTTTATGTAGTAATAGCGGGCTATTACAAATGAAAGCAACGCCGAGAGTGAGCAAAATAGCTTTATTAGGCAAATTCGCTTATCAAAAGCTCAGGATAATTAATCACTAGTTATAATGTAAATTACATCTGAATATCGACC
>NZ_PNBY01000006.1 GCF_005886875.1 Pseudoalteromonas aurantia
CACCCGCATAAAACAACTGATACTCGCTAAACGCTCTCTAAATTGTTCAATGTCTTTATTTAAAAAGGTTTGCTGCGCTGAGTCTAGCCGCTCACCTTGAAGGAACTTATGAGACAGTATGGTGCCTTTAAACAGCTTATGCCATCTGATGATAATCGCTTTATCACTTAACCTTTTTACTTTGGCATCATCTACATAAAGTACAATATGCGTATGGTTACTCATCACCGCATACGCACACACATCAATACAAAACACTTTTGAAAGTTCTAGCAGTTTGTCTTCTATCCAACCTCTTCTGTGTTCATAAGATTGCCCTGTTACCTTATCTTCACCACACAAATAGGCACGACGAACGCAGCGTGAAATGCAATGGTAGTATTTGGTATCAGTTAAACTCACTTGCCTTTTGCGTGCTGTAGCCATACGGAAATTTAACCAATTACTCATTTGTGTTGGCGAAAGGCCACAAAAATCAGAATAAGGCCGATCATTAGCCGCCTTTATTTTTTGCTCTGCAACAGTATTGAGTTCTTCTAGAGTCAAGTTAGGGTTCATTGCAACAACTTGATCAGTATCATCCAGCATTGATGCGTGTTGCTTAGGTGCATGTTGCTTAAAAATAGTGTTCATGCAGCAACGTTTGTACTTTTACCGCTGCCACAAAGGTAAGATTCATTTAGACCTGGTTTCACGTTTTATCCACTCGTCTTATTTATCTTAATGCTACGTCACCTTAAAAACGTCATTTCAAGCTAACACCATCTCAAGCTATAAGTGCCGCATTTTCTTGCTTACGCTCTGCGAGTGTTTTTTCTATGGCTAACACAGTAGTCTTACTCACACCGTGTTGCTCAGCAAGCTGCCTAAACTGACTAATGGCATCAACGACCTCTTGAATACATTGCTGTGCTTTCTTCCAATTAGTAAAGCCTGCACTAGCAGCCAGCTTTTGCATCACTTTGAGTGGTGGCGCTTTTCCGTATCCGGCAAAGGCAGTCGCATGCTCGTTAAAAGGATGAGGGCTAAAGGTTACATCGTAAAATGGGGCGAGTTGCCAGCTACCATCATCGGCTTGTAAAAAGCCCCAGTTTTTACTGTGATCATCTTGGTTAGCGGCAAATAAGTTAAACATTGCGCGTCGAAATTGAAGTTGCCCGGCTGCAGGCGACTTACAGAGTTGACGACTGGCCTTAATCAGATCGCTGTAATCTAAGCTCGGGCTTCGGAAGTCTGCATCCAACAAGCCACAAGCACTGTGCATATGTAAGCGTCCAGCTTTCTCCTGCGCGGGTAAATAGTCAAAACGCTTTAACGCAAGCCATGCTTTAGCGCCGCTACTCGCAGGTGCTTCAATTAGCTGCCACATCGGTGGCTGGCATTTTGCCTGGTCAGCCATTTCTAAATAAACAGCTTCACACAAACCTTCTTCGTGGCCCAAGGCTAAGTTCTTCGAAGTAAACTTAACTAGCCATGCTTCATCGCCAGGTTGTGCATAGGTGCGGCATTGCGTCGCGTCGCCAGCAGGCATATAAATTTGCGCTTTAGGTCGAGCACCGCCGGAGCTACCTACGGCTACCAAGGTTGCTAATACTTGCCCAGTGCTACCCTCTAACTCATCCGTCTCTTTATAATCAAACACGGACTGGTCGAACAAGGTTTGGGCTTCAAGCCCAAGTGTTTCCAAATCAATATCTGAACGCTGATCTAATGAGAGCTCCGATACAGGCGTAAAAGACAAGGCCCCCATTCCTTGCTGCCCAACCAATGCCAGTCTATCCATTGCTGTTACTTGTGCGGATATTATGCCTTGTTGACGGAACACACGGTCTTGCAACAACAACCCCCAACCATCGGGAAGACTATCGCCAAAAACGCCGTGTATGCCTTGGTGAGGTTCTTTCGGTGCTTGCTGTAATCGCACATCACCTTGAAGCGTAAAAGGGGATAAATTGCCAAACCTGCTTATATAGTTTTCATTGTACTGAAAGAAAACACCTTGGCGGTTTTGCGCTAATACACCCACAGATACAGTTTCGCCCGTTGTGAGAGTGCGCTCCACATTCAACTTTTGAATAGATTTAAAGCTCATCTTTAAGCACCTCTTCTATACTGGTCGGTAAAGCGGCACGGTCAGCCGTGGTTTGTGTCAATTGATAAAGTCTGTCTAGTGAATCCAGCGACTGCCACAAAAGCAGCAGCTGACGAAATGAAATTTGTCCGGTAAGTTCAAACTTTTTTATGGTCGAAGCAGGTACACAACTACGCTGGGCCAGTGCCTCTCGCGATAACTTCGCTTGTTTGCGTAAGCTCCGCAGATGAGTAGCAAAAGCTTGGCTTACATCAGTATCATCTAAAAGTGAAAAGTTCATGCGCAGCTCTAATGGATATAATATTATCCATTATAGCGCTATTTTTTAATTTATGGATACTATAATACCCATAAAGCTATGAGTAACCATCACGCAACTGGAGAAGGCAACTCAAAGCTGATACTTTGCGTCAGGCAAGAGGTTGGGTTAAGGATAAAGCTAACAAAAAAAGAGCGACTAACTCCGAACACCATTACTATAGCTGATAACGAGTGGGTCTAACTGATGAATGATAAATTAGATGCCTTCAGCCTAAATATAAGCTTTGCAGAAAACGTTATCGGTGAACTATCACTGAACAAAGAAACTGGCTTGCCCAAATGATTATTGGCAACAAAATGGTTTCGACATATCGCCAAACTTAACGCTTGATAATAATCACGACAACTCTGTTGCATATAACTTTCTTGATAATGCCTTACCTGAAGGAGAAGCTCGACTACTTCTTGCAGAAAGGGCTGGAGTATCAGAAAAAATGTTTTCTAACAAATAGGTGTCGATCTCTCAGGGGCTGTCACCTTTACTTGCCACTTAGAGGTGGCACTATCACTTAGCCAAATATTGATATTACCGCGTTGAACCAAACGCACGATTGTACTGTGACCAATTCCTAATTTTCTTCTTCATTTAGTATCATGAGTTAAGGTATTTAATGATCTGTTCACACCAAATCAAAGAAGTTCAATTATTTAAGAAACAACGCCACTGTCAGGCCTCAAACCCGTAACTAATATAAAATGACGCTGTATACTCATTCATCTTATATTTTATGGTTTCTATTCCATATTTTATGAGTTTTTCAAATGAGGCTATGTTTATATTCACAATAAATTAAATTTCCTCTTGCTACTCGGCGTATTGGAAACTTATTTCAGCTATTGAATTAATGTACTTCACTGCCCGTTAGCTCCCCTCTAAAGATAAGGTGCTTGCAGTTTTTTACTTAAAATTTACTTTGGGGAGATTTTTTCACACCCATTAAAACAGAATGACCCTACCAATAACAAACCACCAAATAACTCCATGTTAAAACACAGCTTTAAAACGGACTCAAAAGCCTTAATTTTATCTAAAAATGGAATTAGCACTACGTCAAAACATCAGAAAAACACTCATTCTTTAATCGAAGAAATGATCAATAATGATGGCATACAACGTACATATCTCTTTAATATAGAATGTTTAATCGTTAAGGCCCTTCTGAAAAACTCACAGCATCTATCAAGCGTTACCATGCCGTGCACTCACTCTTTGGAGGCAATATGAAACACAATACAAATAGAAGAAAAATTCAAATTGATAAATTCAAAGCTGAGATGCAAAAAACGATGCGAAGCTTACGTAAAAAACACGGCTTAACGCAAAAGCAACTGGGCGTGATATTGAATGTTGACCAAGCAACAATAAGCAATTTTGAAAGTGGAAAGACGATCATGAGCATAACGCAAGTTTATGAAATGACGCTAATTTTTGGTAGTGATTTTGCAAGCCCAATCATGGTTCAACTGTTTGGTAATAATGAAATACACAGTGCGGCTCTCGTAGCCTAACAAGACAAAACTTTTTAGTCATGAATGAAGGTTTTACATATAATTCCATACAGCCCTATATCAAGTAGGGCTATATTACTCACCTATAACACTCATTCAGACATTTGTTTAGTTGGGTCCGTACGCTCATTGTTAAAGCTCATCATATTAAATAGAAGAATACAGCTCACGACCCACGCAA
Organism: Pseudoalteromonas aurantia; assembly: GCF_005886875.1. Taxonomy (GTDB): domain Bacteria; phylum Pseudomonadota; class Gammaproteobacteria; order Enterobacterales; family Alteromonadaceae; genus Pseudoalteromonas; species Pseudoalteromonas aurantia_A. The sequence goes on from NZ_PNBY01000006.1 coordinate 4,104, forward strand.
GATATACTAACCCTTCAAAGTGGTCATAAATCACAGTCAAGTAACGCATTTCATAGTGCGACCATGCAATATGCTCTACCAAAGCCATAAAGTATATGAATGACGTATATATGAAAACCCAATGAAAAACCCCATCAAAAATGGTAAGTGATATTTCGCCTGACTTAGAAATAACGCGTGATAATTGTACTCTAAAAATAAATAGTAATACGGCCAGAGAACTAATCAAAAATTGAACACCAAACATAATACTTCCTCTGATCAATGACCCTGTTTCTGGCTTTATTAGCTCTATTAAACCAGTTGTAAAAATAATATACTCAACAATGTTCAGTATCAAAAGAAGCAACGAAATATGCATAATATTTATATTTTTCTTGCATAGACTAACAACATAGGCAATGGCTAACACAACTAAATAAATGGGTGCAATGACCTCTGGTACCCAAAGTTGGATGGTTACTAAGAAAATTGAAATCGCATCTTGAAGTTTGGCTTTACCATTTTCTTTTGCTTGCTCACGGATCTGTTTTACCTGCATCAACAACGCCCTAGTATCTACCTTACAAGACTTTAGCCAAATAAACATTCGGGTCACACGTATATCGGATACGCCTACCTCGTAATTTATAATAGTTTTTCTGTCACATCCTAATTTACGTGCCATTTCACCTTGAGTGATGCCCGCTTGAACCCTCATTGCTTTTAAGTCTTGGCCATTAACCATATAGCTCACCACATAAATTTATTCACATTTATTAAATATACAAACATTAAGTGCCCAAATAAAAAACTTCGCGCATAACATCCAAACCAAATCTAGCAATAGAATGCAAAAATTGTTATTAGAGAAAATAAACAGCATAAAAAATACTTGATGTATATTCCAATGTTGTAAAAAATAGTATTCATAAAGTAATTTAAATTAATGCTGCTTAGACTGAACATGAGGTGTACTGCTTCACATAGAGATATGAAGTACCATGTGTGATCGTATCTAGGTAACGATTTATTTATTACGCACATTCGAATTACTCCTGCTGGTGGCAGCAAAATACCCCCGTATAGCAGTTAAAAGTCTAATGTACTCATATGCCTTCATGTGGTCTATATTACTATCGCTGTTAGGCCTGTGATACACTTCATTTGCTTTTAAATAAGTTGATCTATACCAAAAAAACCTCCACTATCTAACACATTATTTATTCAGCTATTTTACCCAAATGAAGCGACTAACAAATGTCTCACTACTGAAACAATTTGAGATCATTAATCGGCTGGAATTTTTCAATGAGTTTACGTTAGCTGAACGGCAAGTCTTACTTGAGTCTTTTAGCCATTTGTATTTGGTTCACCAAAGTCACCATGCCTTTAAACGCTTTGAATTAGACAATCGGCTCTTCATTGTGCTCAGCGGAGAATTTAGTATTTTTAAAAAGAGTCAATTACTTGAATTAGGCCGCGTAGGGCCTGGTGAATTTATTGGTGAAGGGGCTTTTATTTGCAACCAAGAACACTCTACTAGTGCTAAAGCCCTTAAAGACAGTATTTTATTGGCCATTACACCTGAAGCTATGACAAGACTACCCAATGTTATTCGAGAAAAAATGAAGGATAAAATTATTGCGGGTATGAGTACTCGGATCAGCTCACTCAGTAATTATATTGAAGACAATATTTAGGGGATTTGAATGCGATTTAGCATAAAAAGGCATGTGCAAGAACCCATGCCTTTAATAAAACTATAATTAGAATTAAATAATCAATCCCATTAACCTAATAATGTATTAAATGCATTGAATAGCTTTTCAAGCTCTTCAATCGTGTTGTAATGCATACATCCAATACGGACGACGCCGCCCTTATCCATCACCCCTAATTGCTCACATAAACCTTGTGCATAGAAGTTACCATCCCATACACACATTTGCTGTTTACCTAAAAATTCAGATACAACGCGTGGTTCAAGGCCGTCAAATGTCAGTGCAAAAGTCGGTGTGCGTTCGCTAAGGCGCGTTAAGTCAGAAATACCAAACAGTGTGATCTGTGGAAACTCAGTTAAGCGCGTTAAAAAATATTCACTTAATGCCATTTCGTGCTGTTTAGTTTTTGCAAAGCCAGTAGCTAATCGCTGACGACGAGACGTCGCCTCTGGCAAGCCACTTAAACTGGCAATATAGTCAATTGCAGCCACAACACCCGCAAGGCCTTCAAAGCTCTGAGTACCGGTTTCCCAGCGGCCTGGGATCACGTCTTTTGCAGGCTCTACTTTATAGGGGGTAAACCCTTCTAAGTGTTCACGCTTGCCATAGACGATCCCCACATGAGGGCCAAAAAACTTATAAGCTGAACAAGCTAAAAAGTCACAATCAAGCGCTTGTACATCAATAAGTTCATGGGGGGCATAGTGCACAGCATCAACATAAACTAAAGCGCCAACTTGGTGAGCTAATTCAACAATGTGTTTTATATCGTTTATAGAACCCGTTGTATTTGACGCATATGTCACAGCAACCAGTTTTGTATTACTGCTTAATAACTGCTTATAGTGCTCTAAGTTTAATGTACAATCAGCTTCATTAATTTGTAGGGCATGTACTGTCGCCCCTTTATCTTCGGCAGCTTGGCGCCATGATGACACGTTTGAGAAGTGATCGGCATTGGTAACAATGACCTCATCGCCCGCCTGCCACGCCCTAGAAAGCGCACGGCTAAAACTAAAGGTTAGGCTTGTCATGTTTGCACCAAACACGATTTGCTCTTTGCTTGGTGCATTGAGTAGCTCTGCAACCGCTTGGCGAGCATTGTTAAGCAAGTCTACGGTTTTTTCGCTAGAAAAGAACGCGCCACCCAGGTTTGAATTGTAGTACCCCAAATAAGCTGACATAGCACTTAGTACAGACTGTGGTACTTGTGAGCCTCCTGGTCCGTCTAAAAAAATAGGGGATTGGGCGTTCACTTGCTGCATTAATGCTGGAAATTGACGACGCAGTTTAGTTAGTTCCATGGTTCACTCGCGTTATGAGGTAAATACAAAACAATCTAAATAGCCAATTTTATCAGCATCTAGTTTATTCATTGGAGTCGCGTTATGCCATACTTCGCGGTCGTTGATCAAAGCAAACAGGCCGTCTTTGATCTCCATTTTAAAGCAAGGCTCTACGTCTTTATTTTCATAAACCAATAACTCACCACCGGCAATATTCTCGTGCGATACACCACATACACATACGTGATCAAAGCCATCTTGATGGATGCCTTCAGGGGCTGGCGGTGTGTCACTTTCAATTGCTAACATGCGGAACTGATGCACTTCAATTTCACGCTCTTGTGAAATGCCTGTCATAGCGCGAAACTCATTTAATAAGTGCTTAAAGCCATCACTTTGTAATAAGCTGTCTTCAAGGTTTTCGTATACACGTTCAACATTGCCCTGAAAAGTATTAATCGCATCGTCTTGAACAAAGGCTTTTGCTGGCTGTAATGACACATGGTCATCTGAAAATTTAACGACTGAGTAACGACGTTTTCTGAACGCACCATCAGCATATGGGTTACTTGGTAGTTGATTAAATGAGGGCTTCACTGCGTCGATATGCGCTTGTTGGATGAAACGAAGTTGAAGCAAGTTCTGATTGTTTACTGCGGTCATTTTGCTCTCGCCTATTGATGACAAATTGGCGATAATTCTAAGCGAATGGAAAATAAATACTGTTTAATTTACCTATCAATATGCCACAAATTAGCAGTAACAAACCAAAATAAGCTAAAATATTGAATATTTATTCTATTATTTAAAAAGCGACTGTTTCTTGTTTTGTAAGTATCAAAAAAGCCGACATTTTGCCGGCTCTATTGCTCAAAAAGTCTACACAGCTTGCTGAATGATCACTTCATCTGCTTTTTGCGTGTATTGAGGCATTTTATGGAAGTTGAGGTAGCGATAAGTATCAGCGGCAGTCGCATTGATCTTCTGCGCATAATCTTGATACTCAGCGGGTGTAGGCAGCTTTCCAATAATGGCAGCGACCGCAGCTAACTCTGCAGAGGCAAGAAATACATTGGCACCAGTCCCTAAACGATTAGGGAAGTTACGCGTAGAAGTTGATACCACGGTCGCTTTATCTGCAACCCGAGCTTGATTTCCCATACATAACGAGCAACCTGGCGTTTCGATGCGTGCGCCTACTCGACCAAAAATACCATAATAGCCTTCGTCGGTAAGTTGATCTTTGTCCATTTTAGTGGGTGGCGCAACCCAAAGCTGAGTGGGTAATCGGCCGCCATAGTTATCTAACAATTTACCTGCTGCACGAAAATGACCAATATTAGTCATACATGAACCAATAAACACTTCATCTATAGACTCCCCTTGCACAGTTGATAATAAACGCGCGTCATCAGGGTCATTCGGGGCACATAAAATGGGCTCTTTAATATCGGCCAAATCAATGTCGATCACGTGAGCATACTCCGCATCGGGATCTGCTTGCATCAACTGTGGATTAGCCAACCAATCTTGCATTTTTGTAATACGACGCTCAATCGTACGAACATCTCCATAGCCTTGCGAGATCATCCACTTCAGCATCACAATGTTTGAATTAAGATATTCTGCAATTGACGCTTCAGAAAGTTTAACCGCACACCCTGCTGCAGAGCGCTCAGCTGACGCATCAGAGAGTTCAAATGCTTGCTCAACGGTTAAATGCTCAACGCCTTCAATTTCAAGCACTCGGCCAGAAAACTCATTAATTTTACCCTTTTTCTCAACGGTTAATAGCCCTTGCTTAATTCCGTAATACGGAATCGCATGCACTAAATCACGCAGTGTGATCCCTGGCTGCATCTCACCTTTAAAGCGCACTAGGATTGATTCAGGCATATCGAGGGGCATAACCCCTGTCGCCGCCGCAAAAGCCACCGCGCCAGAGCCAGCAGGAAAAGAGATCCCCAGTGGAAAACGTGTATGGGAATCCCCCCCTGTTCCCACTGTGTCCGGTAACAACATGCGATTTAACCAAGAGTGAATGACACCATCACCTGGACGCAATGACACCCCACCGCGGTTCATTATGAAGTCTGGTAAGGTATGATGAGTATTCACATCGATGGGTTTAGGGTACGCTGAAGTATGGCAGAACGATTGCATGGTTAAATCAGCTGAAAAGCCAAGACATGCTAAGTCTTTTAACTCATCTCGAGTCATTGGGCCGGTAGTGTCTTGCGAGCCAACAGTCGTCATTTTAGGCTCACAATATTGGCCTGGGCGCACACCTTTAACACCACACGCTTTACCCACCATTTTCTGCGCCAAGGTAAAGCCTTTTGATGAGGCTTGGGCTTCTACTGGTTTACGGAAAATCGTTTCGGCCTCAAGCCCTAATGAAGCCCGTGCTTTATCGGTCAAACCTCGGCCTATGATCAAAGGTATACGACCACCTGCACGCACCTCATCAAGAATAACCTCTGATTTGAGTGAAAATGTAGAGAGTACCTCATCCGTACCATGGCGCTTAACCAGACCTTCGTATGGGTAAATATCAATTTGATCGCCCATGTGTAGCTTTTCGACCGGCAGTTCAATCGGCAGTGCTCCGGAGTCTTCCATTGTATTGAAGAAGATAGGCGCTATTTTGCCACCTAAACAGACGCCACCTACGCGTTTGTTCGGCACAAAAGGAATGTCATCTCCCATAAACCATAATACGGAGTTAGTCGCCGACTTACGTGATGAACCTGTCCCTACCACATCTCCGACATAAGCTAACGGTAACCCTTGTTTTTTTAGCGTTTCTAATTGCGTAACTGGGCCAATCTCACCTGACTTTTCTGGGTGAATGCCTTCTCGTTCAATCTTGAGCATCGCCAGCGCATGTAACGGAATATCTGGACGGGACCACGCATCTGGTGCGGGAGAAAGATCATCGGTATTGGTTTCTCCAGTTACTTTAAATACTGTGACAGAGATCTTTTCAGCAACAGCTGGTTTATCAGTAAACCACTGTGCGTTAGCCCAAGACTCAATCACCTGTTGAGCAAATTTGTTACCAGCTTTTGCTTTTTCTTCTACATCGTAAAATGCGTCAAACATTAATAACGTATGCGATAAGCCTTTAACAGCAATGGGTGCCAAAGTCTCATCGTCTAGTAATTCGATCATAGGCGCAATGTTATAGCCACCTAACATAGACCCAAGTAACTCTGCTGCATAGTCTTTTGTTATGAGTGGCGATTGTGTATCGCCCTTTGCGATAGCCGCTAAGAAACCCGCTTTGATATAGGCGGCATCATCCACCCCGGGTGGAACTCGATTCACGAATAAATCGAGAATGAACTCTTCTTCACCTGCTGAAGGTGACTTAACAAGCTCGATGAGATCTGCGGTTTGCTGCGCATCTAATGGCTTAGGTACTATCCCAAGCTCTGCACGTTCTTCGACGTGTTGACGATATTCTTGAAGCATAATTTTACCCTCTTGATGACGTGAACTGGCATAACATGTCTATAAACTCAACATTGTATGACCATAGATTCTGAGACTTAGTATATGGCGTTTACAGCGAGATGAGAATGAAACAGCGGTGGCAGGTATTTATACTCACTATAAATATGATGAATATAAATACTAAATAGACTCTATTTTTGTGAATGTACTCACATTGGTAATCATTCTTAATTTTATGATAAGCACGTTGATTATTGATGAATTTCTTTGGTTTTAACCCCTTTGCTATTCTATATACATTAGTAGCTCGAAACAGGGCCTTGTTTAGTCTTTTACTATACACGCTAAAAAAAGTGAACAATGCATTCAGAGAGTTTGTCTTGATACCCCAATTTTAGCTGGCGAGCTATTACCAGAATAACCCCCATTAACCCTCCAACCATACCGAACATGAAACATGTATGCGCTTAAAATTACACATGAATAATAGAATTATAGATAACATTTTAGATAAATAATGTGCTCTGTTATAGTCTTAAATGAATGACTATAACAGAGCAGATTCTGGATCCTGGCCTACGTCAGGGAGACAACAGAGAGAACACTAAAAAATATAAGGATAAAAAGTGCTGAGCATAATTACTATGCTTCCTAAGCATCAATAGAAAGACAAAAGGTAAATATCGCTTCGCTTATGTACTGCTGGATAAAAGCAGATAACCTCTCGAGAGCAATATCGTTTAAGTGATCACGACCCCCTAAATAAAAGCATCGAATCTCTGAACTGGTTTTATGATCGAAAGCTGATTGTAGCAACCCTATTTTTATGAACGCCTCCATTAAACAATGTTTTAATTAATGTAATTGGTTTTAAAAAAACAACTGCCAATACATTATTGTTTCAGACGAGGTAATTTTGAGATAGGAGGGGTTATAGCCTAAAAAAACATACAAAAAAGCCGAGCTATTGCTCGGCTTTTTTAGTGTCTTCTACAAGACTTACTCTGCAGACTGCGCGTCTTCTTGAGTTTCTTCAGTCGCTGGGCGACCTAGAAGCTCAACATAAGCCATTGGTGCATTATCACCAGCACGGAAGCCACACTTAAGAATACGAGTGTAACCACCTGGACGGCCTTCGAAACGAGGACCAAGTTCGCTGAATAACTTACCAACTACTTCATTATCACGCGTGCGAGCAAACGCTAAACGACGGTTTGCTACACTGTCAGTCTTAGCCAGTGTGATTAAAGGTTCAATTACACGGCGTAACTCTTTCGCTTTAGGCACAGTTGTTTTGATGATTTCGTGCTTCACCAATGAACTAGCCATATTGCTGAACATCGCTTTACGATGGCTGCTGTTACGGTTTAATTGACGACCACTCTTACGATGGCGCATGACCCTATCCTTCTAACTAAACTAATATAGTAACTTAGCTTATTCAGCTAAGCTTGCCGGAGGCCAATTTTCTAGGCGCATGCCTAGAGAAAGACCACGTGAAGCCAGTACATCTTTTATTTCAGTCAAAGACTTCTTACCAAGATTTGGCGTTTTTAGAAGCTCAACTTCAGTACGCTGTACTAAGTCACCGATATATTGAATTTGCTCGGCTTTCAGACAGTTTGCTGAACGTACTGTTAGCTCAAGATCATCAACTGGACGAAGCAGAATAGGATCGAATTCTGGCTTCTCTTCTTTCTCTTCTGGCTCAGACACATCACGTAAATCTACGAATGCATCTAATTGCTCAGCTAAGATAGTAGACGCACGGCGGATCGCTTCTTCAGGATCTAATGTACCGTTTGTTTCCATATCAATGATTAACTTGTCTAAATCTGTACGTTGCTCAACACGGGCTGATTCAACCGAGTACGCAATACGTTCAACCGGACTGAATGATGCATCAAGCAACAGACGGCCGATTGGACGCTCATCGTCATCAGAGGATAAACGACTAGACGCTGGCACATAACCACGACCGCGCTCAACACGAATACGCATGTTGATATCGCTATTACCTGCCGTTAAATGACAAATAATGTGATCTGGGTTGGCGATTGTTACATCTCCATCGTGCTGAATGTCTGCCGCTGTCACAGGGCCTACACCAGATTTTGTCAGGGTAAGAAAAACTTCATCTTTACCTTCTAGAGATACAGCTAAACCTTTTAGGTTTAACAAAATTTCAATGATGTCTTCTTGTACGCCTTCTTTCGCGCTGTACTCATGCAATACACCATCAATTTCAACTTCAGTTACTGCACATCCTGGCATAGACGAAAGTAGTATACGGCGTAAAGCGTTACCCAAAGTGTGACCAAAGCCACGCTCAAGCGGTTCTAAAACAACTTTAGAACGCGTAGGGTTGATAGCGTCGATATCGACTAATCTTGGCTTTAGGAACTCAGTTACAGAACCCTGCATTTTATCCTCTCTTAACTCTTAACTTTACTTCGAGTAAAGTTCGACGATTAATTGTTCGTTAATGTCCGCAGACAGATCAGAACGCTCTGGTAGGCGCTTGAAGCTACCTTCCAATGTCTTACCGTCAACTTCAACCCAAGTAGGCTTCTCACGTTGCTCAGCCAACTCTAGAGCTGCAATGATACGTGCTTGCTTTTTAGACTTCTCACGAATTACTACAGTATCTTCTGGAGTAACTACGAATGAAGGAATATTTACAACACGACCATTAACCATTACCGATTTGTGGCTTACTAGCTGACGTGCTTCAGCACGTGTGCTTGCAAAGCCCATACGGTAAACTACGTTATCTAAACGTTGCTCTAAAAGTTGTAATAGGTTTTCACCAGTATTACCTTTTAGGCGAGCAGCATCTTTGTAGTAGTTGCGGAATTGCTTTTCAAGTACACCGTAGATACGACGAACTTTTTGCTTTTCACGTAACTGTAAACCGTAATCTGATAGACGACCTTTACGTGCGCCATGCTGACCAGGTGCTGTCTCAAGTTTACACTTTGAGTCGATTGCTCTCACGCCGCTCTTAAGGAACAGGTCAGTACCTTCACGACGACTCAGCTTGAGCTTAGGGCCCAAATATCTTGCCATGTTCTTTCTCCTAACCTATTGTTATACGCGACGTTTCTTCGGTGGACGACAACCATTGTGTGGAATTGGCGTCACGTCAGTGATGTTTGTGATACGGTAACCAGCAGCATTCAAAGCGCGAACAGCAGACTCACGGCCTGGACCTGGTCCTTTAATGAATACTTCTAGGTTCTTAAGACCGTACTCTTGTGCAGCAGTACCTGCACGCTCAGCAGCAACCTGTGCAGCGAACGGAGTAGACTTACGAGAACCACGGAAACCAGAACCACCTGCAGTCGCCCAAGAAAGAGCATTACCTTGACGGTCAGTGATGGTTACAATCGTGTTATTGAATGATGCATGAACGTGTGCCATACCATCAACAACTTGCTTTTTAACCTTTTTACGACGAATTGGTGCTTTAGCCATAACTTACCTCACCTTATCTTTTGATAGGCTTGCGAGGACCCTTACGAGTACGCGCGTTAGTCTTAGTACGTTGACCACGAAGTGGTAACGAACGACGATGACGTAAGCCACGGAAACAACCAAGGTCCATAAGACGCTTGATGTTTAAAGTCACTTCACGACGAAGATCACCTTCAACAGTGTACTTACCTACTTCTTCACGAAGTACGTCAAGTGTTTCGTCTGAAAGCTCACCGATTTTAGTATTTTCGGCGATACCAGTCGCTGCTAAGATAGCCTTAGAGCGAGTTTTACCTACACCATAGATAGCAGTTAAACCAATTACTGCATGCTTATGATCAGGGACGTTAATGCCAGCGATACGGGCCACTAACACATCTCCTATATTTCGATTCGATTCTCATCTGTTTGAAAAGCCCGTAAGGATACTCAAACGAAGACCGAACCACATTTAAAAACACAGGCCAAGTAGTATTACTTAGCCTGCATGAGTTTATTAGCCTTGCCTTTGCTTATGCTTAGGCTCACTGCATATCACTCGTACTACACCAGCACGTTTGATAACTTTACAGTTACGGCAGATTTTCTTAACGGAAGCACGTACTTTCATTGCTCAACTCCGTGAAAATAACCTTATCGGCTATAGCCTTTAAGGTTTGCTTTTTTAAGCACAGAATCATATTGATGAGACATCATATGAGTTTGTACTTGTGCCATGAAGTCCATGATCACAACAACGATAATCAAAATTGATGTACCGCCGAAGTAGAATGGCGTTTGCCATGCCATGGTCATAAACTCGGGCACCAGACAGATAAAGGTTATATACAAAGCACCTGCCAATGTCAGGCGTGTCATCACTTTATCAATGTATTTAGATGTCTGCTCACCGGGACGAATACCTGGGATAAAAGCGCCAGATTTTTTCAGGTTATCTGCTGTCTCACGCGGGTTAAATACCAACGCAGTGTAGAAGAAGCAGAAGAAGATAATAGCCGCGGCTAATACCATCGCATACAGAGGCTGACCAGGAGTCAACACTGCAGAGATAGCTTGTAGCACATCAGCGACCGGACCTTCACCTTGGCCGAACCAGCTTGCTATAGTACCAGGGAACAGAATTATACTGCTAGCAAAGATTGGTGGAATAACACCCGCCATGTTTACTTTCAGTGGTAAATGCGTACTTTGAGCAGCAAATACCTGACGACCCTGTTGGCGTTTTGCGTAGTTAACAACAATACGTCGTTGACCACGTTCAAAGAACACAACAAGATAAGTAACAGCGAATACGATTACCGCAATCAATAACAGTGCTAAAACATGCAAATCACCTTGGCGCGCCATTTCAGCTGTCGAACCAATCGCAGACGGCAGGTTAGCTACAATACCAACAAATATCAGTACAGAGATACCGTTACCGATACCACGTTCTGTAATTTGTTCACCCAACCACATAAGGAACATAGTACCAGTCACTAAACTCACCACAGCGGTGAAGTAGAAACCAAAACCAGGGTTAACAACTAACCCGTCCATCATGCTTGGTAAGCCAGTGGCAATACCAATCGATTGGAATGTAGCAAGCACGAGCGTGCCATAACGCGTATATTGACTTATCTTCTTACGACCTTGTTCACCTTCTTTCTTAAGCTCTATCATCGCAGGATGTATGTGCGTTAATAGCTGCATAATAATCGAAGCCGAAATATAAGGCATAATACCGAGAGCCAATACCGAAGCTCGCTCAAGCGCACCACCGCTAAACATGTTGAACATTTCAACAATGGTGCCCTTTTGTTGCTCGAAGAACTCGGCAAGTACAGCGGCGTCAATCCCAGGGATCGGCACAAATGAACCCAAACGGTAAATAATGATAGCACCTAATACAAATAGTAATCGACGCTTCAGTTCCGAAAGCCCACTTTGTGCACTTTGCATATCTTGACCTGGTTTAGCCATTGTGTACTTCCTTAGTCTTCTACCTTGCCTCCGGCAGCTTCAATAGCTTCGCGAGCACCTTTAGAAGCCTTAAGGCCTTTAACGGTCACTGCGCGTGAAACTTCGCCAGATTTAACAACTTTAACGAACAAAACGTTCTTTTTAACTAGACCAGCTGCCTGTAGCGCGCTTAGGTCTACCACATCGCCTTCAACTTTAGCGATTTCGTATAAGTTTACTTCAGCAGATACTAGTGATTTGCGTGAAGTGAAACCGAACTTAGGTAGACGACGTTGCATAGGCATTTGACCGCCTTCAAAACCAACGCGTACTTTACCGCCAGAACGTGACTTTTGACCTTTGTGACCACGACCACCAGTCTTACCAAGACCAGAACCGATACCACGACCAACACGTTTAGCGGCAGTTTTTGAACCTGCAGCAGGAGAAAGTGTATTCAAATGCATTCGAATTACCCCTCAACCTTAACCATGTATGAAACTTGGTTGATCATACCACGTACACATGCTGTGTCTTCCAACTCAACAGTGTGATTGATACGACGTAAACCAAGGCCACGTAAAGTAGCTTTATGCTTCGGTAAACGACCGATAGAGCTCTTTACTTGTGTAACTTTTACAGTGTTATTAGCCATGGTTAATTACCCCTGAATCTGTTCAACAGTCAAACCACGTTTTGCAGCAATACCCTCTGGAGAATTCATGTTCTCTAGAGCTGAAATTGTTGCACGAACAACGTTGATTGGGTTAGTTGAACCGTAACATTTAGAAAGAACGTTCTGTACGCCCGTAACTTCTAATACTGCACGCATTGCGCCACCTGCGATGATACCAGTACCTTCAGATGCTGGCTTCATGAACACTTGTGAACCTGCGTGACGACCCTTGATAGGGTGTTGCAGTGTGTTACCGTTAAGATCAACGTTGATCATGTTACGACGCGCTTTTTCCATTGCTTTTTGAATAGCAGCTGGTACTTCACGTGCTTTACCGTAACCAAAACCTACTTTACCTGCGCCGTCACCAACTACTGTTAGTGCAGTGAAGCTAAAGATACGACCACCTTTAACTACTTTAGACACACGGTTCACCGCAATTAGCTTTTCAGCTAAATCAGGCTGTTGTTGCTTTGCTTCTACGTTAGCCATTGTCTACTCCTAGAATTGCAAACCGGCTTCACGCGCAGCATCAGCTAGCGCCTTCACACGGCCGTGATATTTAAAGCCACTGCGATCAAAAGCTAGCTTTGCTATGCCTTTGTCAGCTGCACGTTCAGCAACCGCTTTACCTACAGCTTGTGCTGCGGCAACGTTGCTTGTACCTGTAACTGTTTCGCTAATTGCTTTCTCAACAGTAGAAGCAGCAGCCAGTACAGTACCCTCAGCATTAACTACTTGAGCGTAAATGTGACGTGGCGTGCGGTGGATAACAAGACGCGTTGTGCCTTGTTCAATAAAATTTCTACGTGTGCGTTTAGCACGACGTAGACGAGCTGTTTTTTTATCCATCGTCTTACCTTACTTCTTCTTGGCTTCTTTACGACGCACATGTTCGTCTGCATAACGAACACCTTTACCTTTGTAAGGCTCAGGTGCACGGTATGCGCGAATGTTAGCAGCTGTTTGACCAACAACTTGCTTATCTGCGCCCTTAACAAGAATCTCAGTTTGGCTTGGAGTTTCAATCGTGATACCCGCTGGGATCTCGAAATTAACTGGGTGTGAAAAGCCAAGAGTTAAGTCTAATACTTTACCCTTAACTGCCGCACGATAACCAACACCGATTAACTGAAGTTTCTTCTCATAACCTTCATTCGTACCAACAATCATGTTGTTGATAAGTGCACGAGCAGTACCTGCTTGTGCCCATGCGTTCGCAACTTCACGAGGTGTAGTTGTGATCACGTTATCAGTAAGAGTTACTTCAACAGCGTTGTTAATAGTACGAGTCAACTCACCGTTTTTGCCTTTAACTGTGATGTCCTGGCCTTTAATTGTAACTTCTACACCGGCAGGAACTGAAATTGGAGCCTTCGCTATACGAGACATTGTTCCCCTCCGATTAAGCTACAAAGCCAATGATTTCACCACCAACACCAGCACTACGTGCGGCACGGTCTGTCATCAAGCCTTGAGAAGTTGATACGATAGCGATACCTAGACCACCCATTACCTTCGGTAACGCGTCACGTTTCTTATAGATACGTAGACCTGGGCGACTAACACGCTGGATGTTTTCAATAACAGCTTTACCTTCGAAATATTTTAATTCGATAGTCAATTCTGCTTTTACGTCACTAGATACAGCGAAGTCAGTAATGTAACCTTCGTCTTTAAGTACCTTTGCAACTGCTACTTTCAGCTTTGAAGTAGGCATTGCAACAGCAACCTTCTTCGCAGTCTGACCGTTACGGATACGTGTGAACAAATCCGCAATAGGATCTTGCAAGCTCATGTCTTACTCCCGTGATTCTATTACCAAGAAGCCTTTTTAAGGCCAGGAATTTCACCGCGCATAGCTGCTTCGCGAACTTTAATACGGCTCATGCCGAATTTACGAAGGAAACCATGTGGGCGGCCCGTAATGTTACAACGATTACGTTGACGTGCAGGGCTAGAATCACGCGGTAGAGCTTGTAGCTTTAATACCGCATCCCAACGATCATCTTCTGATGCATTAACATCAGAAATGATAGCTTTTAGTGCCGCACGCTTTTCAGCGAACTGAGCAACTAATTTAGTGCGCTTTGCTTCGCGCGCTTTCATAGAATTCTTTGCCATAACCCTACCCTTATTTCTTAAATGGGAAGTTAAACGCTTCTAACAACGCACGGCCTTCCTCATCAGTTTTCGCAGAAGTCGTGATTGTGATATCCATACCGCGAACACGGTCTACTTTATCATAATCGATCTCTGGGAAGATGATTTGCTCACGTACGCCCATAGAGTAGTTACCACGTCCGTCAAAAGACTTAGCACTTACACCGCGGAAGTCACGAATACGAGGCATTGCAATTGAGACTAAACGCTCAAAGAAATCCCACATACGCTCGCCACGTAGGGTTACTTTACAACCAATTGGGTAGCCTTCACGAATCTTGAAGCCAGCTACTGACTTACGTGCTTTCGTGATAAGTGCTTTCTGACCAGAGATTGCTTCTAGATCGTTTACCGCGTTTTCTAGAATTTTCTTGTCAGCTAGGGCTTCGCCCACACCCATGTTTAATGTGATCTTTTCGATCTGAGGGACTTGCATAACAGAGCTGAAACCAAACTTCTCTTGAAGTTCAACTACTACTTTGTCTTTATATACTTCATGCAGTTTCGCCATCGTCTACTCCAACTATTAAATAGTTTTACCAGTAGATTTGAAGATACGTAATTTCTTACCGTCTTCAATCTTGAAACCTACACGATCCGCTTTACCAGTTTCCTGGTTGAAGATCGCAACGTTTGATACGTCGATTGACGCTTCTTTCTCAACAATACCACCAGCTTGCTGCAATTGCGGAACAGGCTTTTGGTGCTTCTTGATTAAGTTAATGCCTTCGACAAATACTCGACCAGCTTCAGTTACAACTGAAAGCACTTTTCCGCGCTTACCTTTGTCTTTACCGGCTAGTATGATTACTTCGTCATCACGACGGATTTTTGCTGCCATGATAGATTCCTTATAGTACTTCTGGGGCTAGTGAAACGATCTTCATGAACTTTTCAGTACGCAGTTCACGAGTCACAGGGCCGAAGATACGAGTACCAACAGGCTGTAAGCTATCATTTAAGATAACAGCCGCATTGCTATCGAAACGGATCAAAGAACCGTCTGGACGACGAACGCCTTTTCTAGTACGCACAACTACCGCGTTTTTAACATCACCTTTCTTCACTTTACCGCGAGGAATTGCTTCTTTAACAGAAACTTTAATGATGTCACCAATCGCTGCATAGCGACGGTGCGAACCACCAAGGACTTTTATACACTGCACTTTGCGAGCGCCGCTGTTATCAGCAACGTCCAGCTGAGTTTGCATTTGGATCATCTGAATGAGCTCCGGTGTAGTTTTAACACGCTTTAATTTGTTTAAAATCAAAGCACTTCGATTAAATACCACTCAAAAAACAATTAGATTGTCGTTCAAGGGCGGGCAATTGTACCAGCAAAGTACTAGGTTGGATAGTTCAATTTTTAATTAATTGACGTATTCCACTGAGTTTCACTGAGCACTTTTCTGATATGAGGACAGACAGTTAGTTTTTCAAGCCATAAAGCTATTGATACACAACAGTTTAAAAAACAATCAGTGCTTTTTATGGGGAGAAAAGTAATTTCTACTTTAAGATTACATACATCTGTTTGACAAAGAAAATGGCTACCCCCCTCCCTTTGGGTCTAATTGACATAAACTTGGCAAAAATAACGTTTCTATTGATTACCAATACCGATGACTAATACCAGTGCAGTGGCCAATGATGAATTAAAATGCAAAGCTGTATTCAGCAGCTTCAATCTTAACCTGTTCATCATAAAAGCCCACCGGCAACACTATTATCTCCGTATCTATCTTTTTGAGTGGTTTTACTTTGAGTTGTTCAAAGAGTTGCTGTCGCTTTTCAAGCCAATTAACATTAAAGCGCGGATTACTCCTTAAATGTGATAGAGACCTAAACTGAAAATATATTGTGCGTCTAAGGTGACTTGCTTGTTGCTTGTCCGAACCATGTACTGTATTGACGTGATGAATAACAATATCGCCAGCTTGTACCGCGATATCTTGACTCGATATGTTACCTAACTGAAGTCTATCTTTGCATTCAGACACGCTGTCGAGTATTAAATGTGATCTAGGAATTACCTTCAAAGCACCTTGCTCTGCAAGTGAATCGTCTAAATAGATCCCCATCGTAATAATGGTGGTATCATCTGCTCGCGCCTGCATATCTCTGTGCCAATCAAAAGCCTCATTACTCGAAGTATTTTTGATCACCATAGATTCATAAACAGGCAACACCGGCTCACCAATCAATAACTCCGCCGCCCCAATAATCGTCGGATGTGTCAGTAAACGCGCAAAGTTAAGTTGATACTCAAATAGGTTGTTAATGCGAGATACCGACGAATCGTCTTTATACTGAGATAAAGCAATATGCATCAAACCGCGACCTTGCATTGCAAGTTCTTTGGTATCGCGTAGCAAAGATTGCGCATGCTGTTGAAGGTGTGATAATAATTCAGGCTCAATACCCTGCTTGATCACCGCATACCCTTGGTGTTCAAACTTACTTTTCAACAATGTGCCCATCGATATGTATTCCTTAAATACTACATTAAATATGAATAGAGACCTAAGTTTGGCCTCTATTCATTATTCTCTATCGAATATTAGCCACCAAATAGCCCTTTAAACTTATCTTTGAGTTTATCTTTTAATTTGTCTTTCACGTTATCTTTAGCGGCACTGCTTATATCCAAACTGACATCTACTTTATGAAAAGGCCCCTTAATGCGCAGTGGCACTTTAAAGCCCGTACTTTTATCTGCACTTGCTTGACCTTCGACCGTATCAACAATACCGGTCACCAAGCGATAGTTCACATTGGTTTTCGGTAAATCCACCTCACCCGAGCCGGTAATACGTATTAATGGGCTCGCTAAGCTCAAATCATTATTGCGGCCAACACCCTCTTTAAATACAAAGCTACCTGTTAACGCTGAAAAGTCTGTTTTCTGCTGCGGATCATAATCAGCATTTAATCCGTCTTTTAATGAAGAAAAGTCGCCTTTGAGCATCTCTTTGGCTTTACGGGCCATTTGAGCAATATTAGCGCCTTTCACCCCTCCATCTTTAAAACTGAACGCCACGTTACCCGCCAAAGTCGATACCAATTGTTTTTGGCTTTGACCCTGAGTTGTTAAATTCCAATCGATACTGCCTTTACCCAGTACTTTATCAAACCCAACCGCATCAGTAAGTAACGGTTCCGCATTGATGTTTTTTAACGCAAAATTTGTTTTTATTTTATAAGGTGTTACAGCTGAATTGATTTTAACACTGCCTTTGCCTGTACCGTTATAAGCATTAAACTCATCTAGGCCTAGATGTGCCACATTGTTTTTAAGCTGTAATGAAAACTGGTTTTCCCCCAAAGTAATATCGTGGGCTTTTAAACCCGTGGAGCGCACCACAATATCTGCGTTGACTTGCCCTAATACCGATAAATCAATTGGCGTATCATCCCATACAATAGGTTGACTCGGTGTTTGCGCATCGGGCTTGTCGGGCGCTGGCGTTGCAGCTGGCTCAGGCAAGTAAGGGTTTAAATCTAACATGCCTAAATCAATATTGGCGTTAATATTAGGTTTCGGTCCTAATACAATTTTACTTTGCCCTTTTATTTCTAACTCATCTAACTTCGCAACCAACGAGTTAAGCGTAAACGTATTACCAACAAACGACATGCTTCCCGCAACGCTAAACTGATTAAATGCGTTATCCTTGGCTGGGAGCGCAATATTCTGCCACTGGGTTACCGCTTTCACTGACTCACCTGCTAGGGTTAATTCACCTTGAATGTCTTTACCCTGATGTGCAACCACCCCATTAAATTCAAGATTCAACAATTGTGAGGTAAGACGCTGTTCAATGTTAAACGCTTCTCCTACAATCGCTTTTGCTGGTGTATCAACCACCGACATTAATTCAAATTTTTGTGATTGATAAGTAATAGCACCATTAACTGTAAGTGCTTTATATAAAGACGGGAGCTGAATACTTAAATCAAGTTCATTAACGCTATGTTGAACGCCAGTTTGGCCATCAATGTAAGTAATTGAACCACCATAAATGGCGACCTCACCTAGACTAACATCAAAACCACTCGGTAATGACACAGCTGAAGGCTGTTGCGTCGTTTTTGTCTGTGCCAATGTAGGAAGGTTGTCTTGTGTCGGGAATAACTGCCAGTTGGGCTGCCCCTGTTTATCAGTCTCAAGCGTGACTGTCGGATTATGAATAACAAACCGTTCTAACTTCGCTTCACCTGACAAGAGCGAAAGCCAAGGTATATGTACTGACAATTGCTCCATAGAGAGCATATCCTCAGCACTGCCCGTCGTCATATTGGACAAGCGAACATTGTTTAACGTGACATTTAAACTGGGCAATATTGATACTTCACTATCACCTGCTATTTGTAATGTTCTGCCTGTTGTAGACTCCGCCTGTTTAGAAATTTGATCGATTATCGTCTGCGTTGGCACCAAAAACGGAGCTGCTACAGCGACGCCAACCACAATGACAGCCACACCGCCAACAATTTTAACTACTGCGTTCATATCTTTCCCTATCCGTCTCATTGCGCTATGCCTATATAGTAGCCTTGGTGCGCTATAAAATCATCAATGAGTTTGTGAGAGTGTGTGGTTTAACCACATGTGGAGGTAATTGAAAATCATATATTTCACAGTAACAGTGCGGTGCTCATGTGCTAACTCTCTATCACTACGCCATTTACGATGTACAATTCTTTATATCGATGATTGTAACTTTCACATTCTTCGGTATGATCCACCACCTTGTCAGTTTTGCGAACCGTTAGCTAAACTGTAATGATAAAAATATGCTTATGTGTGGAGGCGCCAGCCAGTATGAAGAAGTTGCTTATTTCCCCGTCGAAAATGGCTCTAGGTGAACAAGAAAGTCAGATTTACCAAAATATATTAAAACAAGCCACTGAGATAAGCTTAAACTTGATGGCAGTGAAAGTAGAGCAGCATCCAGAAGACTTTTTAAGTTGGTGCTATGAACTACATGATGTTGCAAAAAATCGCATCAATTTTGATTTACTCGATGACCACCAGTTACCTATTGTCAAAAAGTTACAAGATCAGCTTACTTCCGCTATCAGCTTTTTACAGCTTAAAACCTTGCGTGTTGCACCTTGGCCGGTACTGTCTGGTTTTGTGTCTCAGCATAGTGAAGTGCTAGCACTAGAAGAACAACTAAAGCTCACTGACTATATCGCGACATTACGTGCAACGCCGCTTAAAGACATGACTGTGGAAGATAGACTTGCGTTCAGTGGTAAACATGCTGCCTCTTTAGATCCAAGCGTATACAACTTTGATGTTGAGTGGTTTGCCTCTACAAAAAATGCCAAAGGCTTTCATCAGCTGTTTGCAGACTTCCCCGGAGAGTTTGATGTTGCACTGGCACACATTCCACTTGAAGGGTCTGTGAGCGAGCAAGATTACCAGCAGTTCATAATTGCTTACCTAAAAGCTTTTGCCAACAGTGATGAAAAACCAACTTTGGCCCCCGCTACTCGGTTATTAGCCATGCGTCGCCCTGATGTGTTTACGCCGATAGCCAACACGAAATTAGATGCACTATGCTCAGCTTTAGGTATTACCAAACTCAATAACCGTGACTTTGAACGTTACTGGACTGATATCGTCAAAACAATTCACGCGATGCCTTGGTTTGCCATGACCTCGGCAGCAGATGAATTTGAGCAGCAGCTTGCAGGTATAAAAGCCCTGATCCCTTGTTGGTTTTATCATGCGGATAAAGACACTGCCAATCAATCTAATTATATAAAACTACTCAACAAGCCAACGAGAAGTAAAAGCTCTGGCGCTAAAAAATCAGTTCGCCGTGGGAAAGAGTCGGCTGAAATATTAGTTGACCGCGCTTTAAGTGATGAATCTATCTCACAGCATATTCGCGACAAGCGTGATTCGATTGTCTCTGAAGTAGAAAAAGGCCGTAGTGTTGATGAAACTATCTCATTAATGCGTGCCATATTTGGCTAACCTCATACGATATATGGCGCTTCGTATTAGTGAAATATATCGTACTTTAATAAAAACCTCTAAAATAAATGCAACACCTCAGTGCAACGCTAAAAGTCGTTGCACCACGTAAGATCAAATTTTCCCCAATAATTTTACTTTCCGCCCTAGCAAGAATAAAAAAATCAGCTATATATCAATATAGTGAATTAAAAATAATGCAAATTATTGCACATGGCGCAATCATTGCTGAGTTCTGTACATTTCTAGCGCACCGAGGAATAACAATGAAAAAACTACTACCACTCATAGTTACAGCATCATTATTAAGTACAGCATCATTTCATAGCGTGGCAGAAGTCACGGCAAATGTGGCTGCGAGCTCAAATTACTTTTGGCGTGGTCAAACCCAAACCAAAGATGGTTCGGCTGTCTCCGGCGGAATTGATTATAATAATGATTCTGGTTTTTACGCAGGCACTTGGGTCTCAAATGTTGATTTTGGTAACCAAACAAGTTACGAATTAGATTTATATGCAGGCTTTACTGGCACCCAAGGTGGCTTAGGCTACGATGTTGGTTATATCCACTACGCTTACCCAGATGCATCTGGAAGTAGTGATTTTGGCGAGCTATATGGTGCGTTAAGCTGGCAATGGTTAAGCTTAAAAGCAAGTTACCTGACTCACGCACAAGAAGATCAAAGTACTGAAGAAGAAATGCTGTATTTAGAGTTAGGCGCCAGCTTTACAATTTTAAACGAGACAGAACTCGCATTTCATATCGGGCAATCAAGTGGCGATACTGTTAAGGAGTGGACTGGTGAAGACGATAGCTATATGGATTACGGGGTAAGCATCGCTAAAAATGGCTTTACTCTTGGGCTTGTTAAAACAAACTTAAACGCTAATGATGATATCAAAGCATACGTGAGTTATGGACTCGACTTCGAGCTATAGAGTAGCCCCCCTTAACAAAGCAACCAAAAAAGGCCCATATGGGCCTTTTTACTATTAAGGTACACTGTGGCCTGTTGAGGATTGCCATATACGATACCACTGCTCTGGGTTCATCGTCAGTAATTGACTTTGAGTCGCAGCGCTCACTCGGTCAATATTTCCAGTGCCCAATACAATAGATGGCTTACTTGGTAAAGTCGATAACCAACAATATACCACTTGGTCTAAAGACGTTGCGCCAATTTCTTCTCCAACTTGCTGTAATACAGCTTGTAATCGCAGTGCTTTTTCATCATCACGACTAAAAAGCTTACCACCTGCCAAAGGCGACCAAAACATAGGTGAAATATCTAATTCTTGGCATTGCTCTAACGTGCCGTTCTCTAATGCTGCCATTTAATAGGGTGAGCACTCAAGTTGATTGGTCACCAAAGGAAAATCGCATCGCGATTGTAACAGTGATAATTGCGAGGGTGAAAAGTTAGAAACGCCAAACTGTAGCACATCGCCTTGCTGTTTTAATTACTGAAAGGCTTCTGCAACTTCATCGGCACGCATTAAATAATCAGGTCGATGGATCAATAATACATCAATTCTATCAGTATCAAAGTGCCTTAGTGATTGTTGAACCGACGCCAAAATATGCGTCTGGCTTGAGTCATAATGATTTGCTTTCCCAGCCAACCCTTTTTTAGCCAGTGCCGGACGAATACCACATTTGGTAATAATCTTTATCTCATCTCGAATACTGGGCTCTAGTTTTAATGCGGCACCAAATGCAGCTTCACACTCATATTGACCATAAATATCGGCATGATCTGTATCAGTTATACCCAGCTCAATACACTCTTTCAAAAACGACACACATTGCTGTTTAGATAATTGCCAATCTAATAAACGCCAGAACCCCATCACAAATGGCTCGACTACGCGCTTACTTTTCCCTTCACTCATATCGTCATCTCCAACCTACTAACCACTTCCTTCGCTTTATCAACCGCCAGCTGCACATCTGTATCTCGCGCTAAAGCAACGCCCATTCGCCGAGTTCCTTGAACTTCTGGCTTACCAAATAACCGTATATCTGTATTTGCTAAACTCAAACCATGTGCAACGTTGCCAAATATCACTTGACTTGATTCACCCGTCACTAAAATAACGCTCGATGCGGAAGGCCCATAAAAACTAATATTGGGAATTGGCAGCCCTAATATAGCTCGCACATGTAACGCAAATTCACTCAAGTCTTGTGAGATTAAAGTAACCATGCCGGTATCATGTGGTCGAGGAGATACCTCAGAAAAAAAAACTTCATCACCTTTAACAAATAATTCCACACCAAACAGCCCACGCCCACCTAACGCATCAGTAACCAAGGTAGCAACTTCTTTACTGCGCTCCAGTGCCAACTTGCTCATTGCCTGCGGCTGCCAACTTTGCTGATAATCACCATTTTCTTGTACATGCCCTATCGGCTCACAAAAACTGGTTCCCTCTACATGCCTTACGGTCAATAACGTGATTTCATAATCAAAATCAACAAAACCTTCAACAATCACTCGACCTTGTCCAGCTCGGCCCCCTTCTTGCGCGTATTGCCACGCTTGCGCTATATCTTGGGCATGCTTAACCACACTTTGCCCTTTACCTGAAGAGCTCATGATTGGCTTTACTACACAAGGAAAACCAATGGTTTCTATAGCACGCTGAAAACCATCAAAAGTATCAACAAATTGATATTCTGACGTGGGGATATTTAACTCTTCAGCGGCCAAACGACGAATCCCCTCTCTATTCATAGTGAGCTGTGTTGCCTTAGCACTAGGCACCACCGTAAAACCCTGTTCTTCTAATGCGACTAATTTATCCGTCGCAATCGCTTCTATCTCTGGCACGATATAATCGGGTTGCTCTAATTGAATTGTTTTTTCAAGCTGCTCGCCATCTAGCATAGATAAGACATAAGACCTATCTGCCACTTGCATCGCTGGGGCGTGTTCGTATCTATCGAGTACGATGACTTCACAGCCTAAACGTTTGAACTCAATCACCACTTCTTTACCCAACTCTCCGCCACCACACAACATCACTTTGCATGCGGTAGCTGAAAAAGGTGTGCCTAACTTTTTAATTTTCATTTTTTTCCTTGGTAAGGTATCAGCGAACTTTATAATGCCCGATGTACAAATACTTGAGTAGTAGATATTTATTGCTGAAAAAGATACTTAATGACTAACCTTATATAACGAATAGTAATTAACCAACCTTGAAAGTTGTAGGAAGAACAGGCACAATACTCCCACCAAGTAAACAGAGTGTTTCCAATGTTAAATATAAAACCAATGGTTTCGAAGCTCTACTGGTTTACGCTTCTCATCGGGCTATTATTTTGGGCAAGTAATTATTATTTATATTTTAATGTTGAACAACTCACTGCCAGCTGGAAAACGGGCTTAACGATGTTACTCGGCTCATTTGTCGCGGGGTCAACACCATTAGGTGGCGGGGCAGTTGCTTTCCCCATTTTAACTAAAGTACTTGCGGTACCTGCAGAAGATGCAAAAGTATTTTCACTATTTATTCAGTCTATAGGTATGTCATTTGCAACACTCTTTTTTATTAGTAAAAAAATAGAAATTGACTGGAAAACGCTAAGTTATGCGCTCACTTTTTCCGTTTTTGGGCAGTTTGCATGCTTGTTTATTAATATCGAAAGCGGCCTAATTATTAAACATATGTACACCTGTTTTTTACTACTGGTTGCAATTATATTGCTTGATAGCTTTACTCATCCCGCTAAAACGTATGCTCTCATTTTTGCGCGCAAAAAACTTGCCACAGCGGCTTTTATTGGCGGATTGGTTAGCGGTTTTTTAGGCGCTGGGGCCGATACACTGTTGTTCTTTTACTATGTCATTTTAATGAAGCAATCTGCAAAAAAAGTGATCCCAACAACCGTTGCTCTCATGGCAGCCAACGCAATAATTGGATCCATACTTATGCTGTCGAGTAATTATGTCCCCTCGTCATTTGTGATAACAAGTTGGTTCTTTGCAGCACCTATTGTCGCCTTGGGCGCACCATTAGGTGGGCTTATTATGACAAAGCTTCCGCCAAAATCTATCCTTGCCATGGTCATTTTCATTATTGCGCTAGAAGCCGTAACCACTCTTACACTATTGCCACTTAATTGGCTAGAAGCTTCGGTTATTTATTTACTATTCAGCCTATTACTCGTCAAAATCAAAGTCGAGATATTTTTTACACGCTATAAGCCTAGAGTACAGAATATCATTACCTCAACCGGACTCATTAGCCGACGGCTCCCCCCTAAGCCGTAACCTCTACCTTAGGTAATTATCGCGGTACTGTAGTATTTGGCACCGTTTTCATACTGCAGCTGGAGCTTATCACCGTGTGCAAGTGCACCAACACCTGCTGGGGTTCCAGTCATTACAATATCACCTGGGTAGAGTGAAAAAACCTGCGTAATGTTTGCTATGAGTGCCTCAACGGAGTTGATCATCAAAGAAGTGTCACCTTGTTGCTTGAGCTCACCATTAATCCAAAAACGATATTCACTGTTGTGTAAGTTGTGATGCTTTAATACGGGTGTAAAAGGCGTCAATGCACAACTCCCATCGTAAGCTTTTGCCCGCTCCCACGGTAACCCTTGGCTTTTTAAACGCGTTTGTACACTACGTAAGGTTAAATCTAACCCTAAGCCAAAACCAATTACAGCATCGGCATAATTCACAGTATCGCAGTCAACAACACTGCCAATCAGGATAACCAATTCTGCTTCATAATGGTGCTCACCTAAATCATTTCGCAATGTTATTTCATTGCAAAATGATTGGAAGCTGCTATTTGGCTTCATAAATAGCAATGGCTCATCAGGGATCGGGTCAGGGCAAGATCATGAAC
>NZ_PNBY01000060.1 GCF_005886875.1 Pseudoalteromonas aurantia
GAAAGTGTTTCGTGCTCATTGAATTCTGATTTTGATTTCTTTCGAAATCGAATTGACTGTGCTGAAACAAGTAAACTTGTTTCCGTTGGTCACTCAGTTTCTCCGAAGAGAAAATCAATTGAGACTCTAAATTTTTTTGCGTTGCCTCAATCTAAGAAAGAAGGTTCGCTGTTAGAACTCAATCTGTACGAGTGCCCACACAGATGATTGCTTCATATTTTTAAAGAACGTTGCGATGATTAAGCGCTTTGCTTTATCTCGCTAGGGCTGCGCATGTTACGCTTTCCTATTTTTTTGTCAACACTTGATTTAAAAAATTTTTTAAAACTAAGTTTTACTTAACGCTGACTCGTTTTGCTTTGCTAAGTGAGCATAGTGCTCCGTGTCAGTGGGGTCGCATTATAGGGAGTTCCTTTTTTTGATCAAGCCTTTTTTAATGAAAATATTCATTAATGTTCATCTTTAGAAACATACAGATATACACACCAAAAACCCACAAGTTACCCACAAAAACCTGTGGATAACTTATGGTAATCACAGAACACTGATTGGGTCCTATTATAATCTCCATCCTTAATAGAGGCATACTCGAAGAGCTAAGCTTGAAAACAAGATGCCGACTACTTTTATTTAGGTCAAAATACTGATAGGTACCTAAAGCAATAACTAAAAAATTTAAACTTGATTTGATCACTCACAACATAAGCGCTCATAACTGACAAATACATATAGACATATCAGAGAACATACTTATATATCGGAGATAGAACCTTAGAACCTGTCGAGTTAAAGGCGTTATTAATCATCAAACATATCGACTAGCTGATAAAACACATCTGAATTGACAATAGAATATGGGAGAATCTTAAACCTAGAATTAAAACATCACCCGCAACCAACGCTTAATTGGAAAAACACCCCACCCCTAGTTTAAAAAATAGAGGTAACTTTAAAATAATTGAGCAATTGATTATGTCGAATCTTATATAACAATCTTAAGGCTATTTTCATTATAAAGTATGTCATGTAGGAACTAACTTGATTGAAAAATTTGGTTCTACTTGTACTTCACCATAGTCATAAACATTAGGAAGCAAGAATTTGCTAATAAGAGCTTTACTGTTCTTGTGAGTGTGAAAACGTGCTTTTGAAGAGGAAGGAAGTTATTCAGCCAATCTTGAACATTTGCGTACTAGTATTGCAAAAAGCCAAGATCAAGCTTTGTTTTGACGATATTAATCGTTCAACACATTAACCGTTAAAATTAATTGAAGTTTAGTGACAATATAATTAGATATTTATTTTGATGATGTAAAAATGATGCTTTTATAGAATGGTGCCCGGGGCCGGACTTGAACCGGCACGTCCTTACGAACGAGGGATTTTAAATCCCTTGTGTCTACCAATTCCACCACCCGGGCATCGGGTTTGCTTTCGCATGTGGAGTATAACTAATAATGGAGGCGGAACCCGGAGTTGAACCGAGGTAGACGGATTTGCAATCCGCTGCATAGCCACTCTGCCATTCCGCCATATTTGTTAAAGTTTGGAGCGAGTAACGAGGCTCGAACTCGTGACCTCGACCTTGGCAAGGTCGCGCTCTACCAGCTGAGCTACACTCGCATAAAAATGCGTATTTAACTTAAACGTTAAATGATATCATCGCAAACTTTAATATCTAATTTGATTGGAGCGAGTAACGAGGCTCGAACTCGTGACCTCGACCTTGGCAAGGTCGCGCTCTACCAACTGAGCTATACTCGCAATCAAATGGTGCCCGGGGCCGGACTTGAACCGGCACGTCCTTACGAACGAGGGATTTTAAATCCCTTGTGTCTACCAATTCCACCACCCGGGCATCGGGCTGCGTAAGCATTTAGATTGGAGCGAGTAACGAGGCTCGAACTCGTGACCTCGACCTTGGCAAGGTCGCGCTCTACCAACTGAGCTATACTCGCAATCTAAATTTAGTGAATTAACACTAATCAAAATGAGAAGCCTCATTCTGAAATGGTGCCCGGGGCCGGACTTGAACCGGCACGTCCTTACGAACGAGGGATTTTAAATCCCTTGTGTCTACCAATTCCACCACCCGGGCATCGGGTTGCTTTCGCATGTGGAGTGTTGAGATGTGGAGGCGGAACCCGGAGTTGAACCGAGGTAGACGGATTTGCAATCCGCTGCATAGCCACTCTGCCATTCCGCCAAACATAATCAAAATTGGAGCGAGTAACGAGGCTCGAACTCGTGACCTCGACCTTGGCAAGGTCGCGCTCTACCAACTGAGCTATACTCGCCTTTTGATTTAAAGGACTCACTGCCCTCTCAACACGGACGCATTCTACAGAAGTTATGATATGCGTCAATAAAAAAAATGAATGTTTTTAATCGTTTGCTTATTTTTTATCTAAAGCGCTCTAATTATAAACATTTTACTTAAGATTTAGTCAATTCTGACTTTGCTGCATATAGATAAGAAAGCATTGAAGTTACTGTTAATAGTGTTGCAATCGCTAATAGTGCATAACTTAATGTGATCATCCATGGCGCATACTGCCAAATTAGTCCCATGATGGCTAACATTTGTGCAGCCGTTTTTATCTTACCCATATTTGATACCGCAACATTGCTTCTTTTGCCTTGTTCAGCCATCCATTCCCTTAATGCTGATATCACAATTTCCCTACTAATAATAATAACCGTTGCAATGGTCACAAATACGTTTTGATAGAATGTAGCCAACATAACTAAAGCGACACTTACCATAACTTTATCAGCAACAGGATCTAAGAACGCGCCAAATGGTGTTGATTGCTGAAGTTTACGCGCTAAATACCCATCAAGAATATCTGTTACCGCCGCTAACCAAAATATAAAAGCGGCGGCAAAGAAAGCCCACGAATAGGGTAAATAAAATAAAACTGCGAATACAGGGATTAATAACAACCTAAACGTTGTCAGTGTGTTTGGAATATTCCACATAACTACTTAGTGAGATCTTTTTTGTATGTTCGCATGAATGGTCAAGCTTTGTCATGCAAATGGTTAAATATCTTCTCAGCCGTTTGCGGGCTGATCCCAGGAACTTGCTTTAATTGATGGATATTAGCAGCTTTCACCCCTTGCATACCACCTAGGTATTTAAGTAAGGCTTGTCTACGCTTTTGACCTACTCCTTCTATCTCTTCTAATAACGATTGTGTACGCTGTTTCTGACGCTTATTTCTGTGCCCGGCAATGGCGAAACGATGTGACTCGTCTCTGATATGTTGAATAAGATGCAACGCGGGCGAATCAGATGCAATATTTACGGTACGCCTTCCACCATCAATCAGTAAAGTTTCAAGGCCAGGCTTACGCCCTTCGCCCTTTGCCACACCAATTAATAGTGGCATTTTATCAAGTGTCCAGCGCTCAAAAAATGCCTCAGCCCTTCCTAGCTGCCCTTTTCCCCCATCTATAAAAATGACATCGGGGACTTTTTCTTCATCTTTTAATTTTCCGTAACGTTTATTTAAAGCGAAACTCATAGCCGCATAATCATCACCAGGCGTAATACCTTCAACGTTAAAACGTCTATATTCTTTATTATTTGGTCCTTGTCCATCAAATACAACACAAGATGCAACAGTGTTCTCTCCCATGGTGTGACTTATATCAAAACATTCCATTCTTTTTATGTCGCTCAACTGTAATGCTTCTTTTAATAAAGCATACCGCTTATTGATAGAGTCTTGAGCACTTTGTTTCACTGCAATGCTATTTGCTGCATTTTTGTTTGCTAAAGCCAAATACTGTGCGCGCTCACCTCGTAGCTGTGATTTCAATTGCACCTTTCGCTCAGCCACTTCCCCAAGCGCAAGTGCTAAATCTTCTTGTTCTTGCAGAGCCATGGGTAAAATAACCTCTTTGGCTATGCGACTAGTGCCACCACTGCCCAAATAATATTGCCCAATAAACGCAGTTAAAATTTCATCTGCTTTCGAATCTTTAGGTACTTTAGGGAAATACGTCTTGGTGCCCAGTATTTTGTGATCTCGGATCATAAGCATATGAACAGCACTTAAGCCATTTTGCTGTACAAAACCAATGACATCCATTTCTGCAAAGTTTCCGGCAACGGACTGCTGCTCTTGCATTTGCCTAAGTAATGCAATTTGGTCTCGTACTTTAGCCGCAAGCTCAAAATCGAGTACAGCACTGGCCTTTTCCATTCGCTCAACTAACTTTGCAATCACTTGTTGTGATTTACCACTTAAGAACTGTCGTACCATATCAACTTGCTCTGTATAGTCGTCATCAGAGACTTTACCCACGCAAGGTGCCGCACATCGTTTAAGCTGATGTTGTAAACAAGGCCTGCTACGCGCTCTATAATAAGCGTCTTCACATTGGCGAACTGGAAATATCTTTTGCATTAACCGTAAACTTTCAGATACCGCAGCACTGCTTGGGAATGGCCCAAAATACTCCCCCTTATATTTACGACTGCCTCGATGAAACGCCAGGCGGGGGTGCTTATGACCACTCAACAAAATATACGGATACGACTTATCATCGCGCAACAATATATTGTAGCGAGGTTGGTATTTCTTTATCAGGTTGTTTTCAAGCAGAAGCGCTTCGGTCTCAGTATTGGTCAATGTAACTTCAATACTATCGATATTACTTACTAATACTCGAGTTTTACTGTCTGGTATGTTAACTCGAAAGTAACTAGAAACGCGTTTTTTGAGGCTTTTAGCTTTGCCGACATAAATAACCTGATGTTCGCTATCGTACATGCGATATACACCAGGTTCTGTCGACAAAGTTTTTAAAAATGCTTTGTGATCAAATGACGTCATTTAAACAAAAAATCAATGGGTGGTATCAATGTCTATCATTTTATGCCTAATCGCCAAATGTGTCAGCTCAACATCACCGCCCACATTTAACTTTTCAAACATACGATAGCGATAGCTGTTCACTGTCTTTGAACTTAAATTTAAACGTTCGGCTATATCCTGCGCTTTTTCGCCTTTAGTGATCATAAGCATGATTTGTAGCTCGCGCTCCGACAATGCTTGAAAAGGATTTTCATCATTACGGCCGCTGAACTGAGCTAGCGCGATCTGCTGTGCAATTTCGGGGGCAATATATCTCTGCCCTGCATTCACAGCACGAATGGCATTTATCATTTCATCAGGGCCAGCACCCTTTGTTAGATAACCATGAGCACCAATCTGCATCACTTTACTGGGAAACGGATCCTCGCAGTGTACGGTTAAAACGATCACTTTAACATCAGGACAGTAACGGCAAATCTTTTTTGTCGCTTCAAGTCCTCCAATACCTGGCATGTTCATATCCATTAAAACGATGTCTGGCTCACTTTGACGGCAATATGCCACGGCCTCTTCACCCGTTTTAGCTTCACCAACCACTTTAAAGCCACGTACGTCATCTAATATACGTTTGATACCTGTTCTTACAAGTTCATGATCATCAACTAAAAGTACGTTAATCAATGGCTGATCCTCTTAACTAATTCTTGGTAATTACACATTTAAAATGCAACTGCTTGAGAGTACCACATAAATTTACAAACCATACTAAACAAAATTACATCTGAGGATAAAAATACTAAAAACAAATAAAAAAGACTGAGCTTTACCACTCAGTCTCCATTATTGACACTCTTAAGTTAAGATTTATCTGAGAATCGATTAACCCAAAGAGCTATAACCCCATCACCCGTAACATTACAGGCTGTACCAAAACTGTCTTGTGCTAAGTACAACGCAATCATAAGTGCCACAGCGGCTTCATTGAATCCTAGCATAGAAGTCAATAAACCCAACGCTGACATCACGGCACCACCCGGTGCACCCGGTGCTGCAATCATTACAACCCCCAGCATAAAAATAAACGGTAACATTGATAGTAATGGTGGCACATTCATTTCGGGCGATAATAACATCACCGCCATCGCACAAGTCACAATCGTAATTGTCGATCCCGATAGATGGATAGTGGCACATAATGGTACAGAAAAATTGACGACTTCATCCTTTACGCCATTCGCTTTACTTGCCTTAAGCGAAACAGGAATAGTTGCTGCACTAGACATAGTACCGATAGCAGTAAAATAAGCAGGCAACATATTTTTTAGCAATTCTAATGGGCTGCGCTTAAGTAATATGCCACTTACAATGTATAAAACACTCAACCATACCCAATGCATAACTAATGCTGCAACCAACACAATACCAAAGGTGCTAAGCGTATCAGCTACCGTGCCAGCCTTTGCCATTTCAGCGAATACGCCAGCAATATAAAATGGTAAAGCTGGTATGATTACCTTTGCCAATAAAACATCAATAATATCGCGCCCTTGATCTGTAACATCTTTTAATGTGGGTAAATTCAATTGACTGATACCAATGCCGAATATAAAAGCCGTTGCTAAAGCGGTCATTACACCCATAAGAGGCGGTATTTCAATATCTATCAGACTTTCAATATTTGTTGCCTCAGCAGCTTGAAAAGTCATTGCCCCATCGAAGAATGGAATAAATGCATTCACAACTAATACCGCAAGAGTACCCGCAATCACCGTTGAGCCATATGCGAAACCCACTGTTTTACCAAGTAAATGACCAGACCCTTTTGGTAGCCCTGCAATACCCGATGCGATGAAAAACAAAATAATCAGCGGGATAGTAAAACTAATCAACTGCCCAATAATGACCTTTACTGTGTACAAAAGCTCAACTAATACCATAGGAAGATAAAAGCCGGCTAAGATCCCGCCAACAATACCTGCAATAAGCTTTAAAATTAACGACATAATACTTCTCAATTTAAAACGATGCGCTTTTTTACCATGTTTTTAACAAAAAATGTTAAAAAATCGGTGACCAACAAGATCCATCTAAACTTATTAAACTGCGCTTTACCGCGTACTAATTGTTAAGTAAATCGAAATACCTTTTAATGCACGTCAACTTATGTGTAAAACCTATATCAAAAATGATAAAAAATACTCTTTTCACATTTTCTTTGCTCATACCATTTGTGGGACATAGTACAGAAATATCCAGTCCACTTCCTTACATTGAGCAATCCGCAAAAATTGATGGTGAACTCACGGAACAGGCATGGGAACGCGCCAAAAAAATAACCATAAATAACGTCACATGGCCGCATGAAAATAGTCCTAGCCCAGTCGAAACTACTGCCTATGTTTATGAAAATGGCAGGTCTTTATTTATTGGCTTTGAGGCTTCTGATCCTAACCCTTCAAAAATTCGCGCATTTTTTAGAGATAGAGATCGAGCTTGGGATGACGATCTAGTTGGCATCAAAATAGACTCTTTTAATAATAATCGTTCTGCCTATCAATTCTTCATTAACCCCTTGGGAGTTCAGCAAGATTCGATTGAAAATGAATTAACCAAAAGCGAAAGCACATCGTGGGATGGAATATGGGACAGTGCCGGGAAAATTCACGATAGCGGATATACAGTAGAAGTAGAAATCCCATTACGAGTCTTAAATTTCGATGATAATACAGACGTAAAAACCATGGCTATGGAGTTTTTACGATTCTACCCACGGAATGAACGTTTAAGACTATCGAGTATGCAACTTACTCATGCCAATAATTGCTGGATCTGCCAAATGCCTCTTTACTCTGGCTTTAAAAAAGCCAAGCAAGGCAATAATGTCGCAATAATCCCCTCTCTTGTGCTCAACAGGTCGGAAACCAGAGACATCGACGGCTCAGATATCAACGACTGGGAAAGTAACAATAACACCGAGCCCAGTTTAGATGTTAAATGGGCCATAACACCAGATATGACCCTTAATGCCACACTCAACCCAGACTTCTCTCAGGTTGAAGCTGACACAGGACAATTAAGTGTAAACAACAGTTTTAGTCTATTCTTCCCGGAAAAACGTGCTTTTTTCTTGGATAATACTGACTACTTTTCTTCTTACACTAACCTTATTCACACTCGTAACGTTGCTGCACCAGACTACGGGATCAAATTTACCAGCAATAAACAAAGCCACACATTTGCTGCCTTTGTTGCTAACGATGAACATTTAAACGTCATGATCCCTGGAAACTTAGGCTCTCGAATTGTTACTTTAGAACAAAAAAGCGATAACGCTGCACTGCGATATCGATACGACTTTGGTAATACGCTCTCCATTGGGACAACGACAACGCTAAGGCAAAGCGATGATTATAGTAATCAGCTTGTCAGTATAGATAGTAAATATCAGCCAACGTCACATGATACGTTAAAGCTCCAATTATTTGCTTCAGACACCGAATACTCCCAACCTTTTATCGATGAGTTATGCGACGGAGAAAATGGGGATTGTAACTCTCAGTCTAAAAAACCGTGCGAACAATTTAAAGACTGTGACTTCGATGAAAGTACATTACGAGTGCTTAACAGTGATGACACAACAGGTATTGGGTACCTTATCAATTACGAACACAACCAAAAATATTGGCGCATGTTCGGAAGTTATCGAAATCACGGTGCAGGATTAAGATCTGACTTAGGGTTTATGTCACAAGTGGACTATAACAAATTTGTTACCGGGCTTGAGTATCGATGGTATGGCACAAAAGAGAGTTGGTGGAATAGAGCTAAGTGGTACACCGATTGGGATATAACCCACAATGAAGAAGGCGAGTTACTAGAAAAAGAAGTACAAACCAACTTTGCGGTGAATGGCCCGCTACAAAGCACATTTGATGTTGGAATTGAACATAGAAAGCGCACGGGCCTTCGACATGATCAGGCGCGCCTCAATATCAACGGCAATACAGATCGCTTTACAGAGAATAGAGTATGGACCTATATGGAATTCAAGCCTCTTTCTGGTGTATTTGCGAGTTTAAACTTGAGAACCGGCAACAAACTTGATTTAAGTAATAACCGATTAGGAAAGGAGTACTTTGCACGGCCTGTTATTAATGTCAATTTAGGTAAACATTTTGAGGTTCGTTTACGCCACACCTATGAGCAGCTTGAAGCACAAAGCTCAAACGTTTATACCGCGAATTTAACTGACATGCGCCTTACCTATCAATTTAACATTAATAGCTACTTAAGACTGGCCGTGATCCGTACCGACATAGATCGTAACCTCAGCAATTATATCGACCCTGATGTCAACGCCACCTATAAAGGGTTAAGTTCTCAACTTTTATATAGTTATAAAATTAACCCGCAGACTGTATTTTTTGCCGGCTATTCAGACAATGGGTATCAAGATGATGACCTAGAAAAAATAATTAAAGACAATAAAACTTTCTTTGCAAAGTTTAGTTACGCATGGTTAATGTAGGAATAACAAAAGATTTTTTATTTCTTTTGGCTATAAGCAATTTTAATATATCTTATAGCCATTCTTTACTTCTTTTTTCATTAAAGCCAAGTAAAGTGTGACATTAAGCAAACCTAAGTACTTAAGGGAACACAATGTCTAAAATTTTCGCTGATAACAGCCAAGCGATTGGTCAAACACCAATCGTCAAACTTAATCGTGTTACAAGTGGTAACGTATATGCCAAAGTAGAAGCACGTAACCCAAGCTTTAGCGTTAAGTGCCGTATTGGCTCATCGATGATTTGGGAAGCAGAAGAATCAGGTTTATTAACTGAAGGTAAAGAAATCATTGAGCCGACTTCAGGTAATACGGGTATTGCACTGGCATTTGTTGCAGCAGCTCGCGGTTATAAGTTAACTTTAACAATGCCAAATACAATGAGCTTAGAGCGTCGTAAATTGCTTAAAGCACTCGGTGCAAACTTAGTACTTACTGAAGGTGCTAAGGGTATGAAAGGCGCTATTGATAAAGCCAATGAAATTTTAGCAAGCGACCCTAGTAAGTTTGTTTTGCTACAACAATTCGAAAATCCAGCGAACCCTAAAATTCACTTCGAAACAACCGGCCCTGAAATTTTTGAAACAATGGATAGTAAAGTAGACTTTTTCGTTGCTGGTGTAGGTACTGGTGGGACAATCTCTGGTACAACCCGTTACTTGAAAAAAGAAAAAGGATTAGATGTTAAAGCAATCGCTGTTGAACCTATAGACTCTCCAGTGATCACACAAACATTAGCTGGTGAAGAAGTTAAGCCAGGGCCTCATAAAATTCAAGGGATCGGTGCTGGATTCATTCCTGGTAACCTCGATTTAGAACTTATTGACGGGACAGAACTTGTTTCAAATGAAGATGCGATCGCGATGGCGCACCAACTTATGAAACATGAAGGTATCTTAGTGGGTATTTCATCTGGCGCTGCTGTTGTTGCAGCAAAGCGCTTAGCTGAAAAGCCAGAAAATGCAGATAAAAACATTGTTGTTATTTTACCAAGTGCAACAGAGCGCTATTTATCTAGCCCAATGTTTGCTGATGAGTTCTCTGAACAAGAACTTGTACAATAATTTTATTGTTTAATAAAAAACCGGCATTTTGCCTAATGCCGATCAGATA
>NZ_PNBY01000061.1 GCF_005886875.1 Pseudoalteromonas aurantia
TCAAACTTTTCTTTTGCCATGACGGAACCTATCGTTTATGTGTCTAGATTACATATAAAAACAACCCACGAAAATGCGGATTAGATTTTTCAATAAATGAATATTTTAGGACAAATCAAAGGAAGCGTTTGAGAAGATTCAGCAGCCTGGTGCTGATAGGCAGATTTGAACTGCCGACCTCACCCTTACCAAGGGTGCGCTCTACCAACTGAGCTATATCAGCAACACCAGAAAACTGGAGCGGGCAGTGGGAATCGAACCCACATCATCAGCTTGGAAGGCTGAGGTAATAGCCATTATACGATGCCCGCTTTAGCAAACTGTTTTCTTAACTACCTCTAACCGTCAAGAATAAAATGGTGGAGGGGGCTGGATTCGAACCAGCGAAGGCAGTGCCGTCAGATTTACAGTCTGATCCCTTTGGCCGCTCGGGAACCCCTCCTCATAACAATTCTTTGTCTAAAGCTTCTGCATAAGAGTGCAAAAAATGGTGCCGACTATCCGAGTCGAACGGATGACCTACTGATTACAAGTCAGTTGCTCTACCAACTGAGCTAAGTCGGCACTGCTTTAGTACGGGGCAGGATTCTAGAGCAAGGTTGGGGGTGATGCAAGAGTAAAATTAAAAAAAATCAAAGTTTTTTACCTTGATGCTCATTATTACAGCAAAAACCACTAAAAACAGCAATTAACGTATAAAATCACACCAACTTTTCAGCCCTTTCAATACCAAGTCATCGATAAAGACACTTGGCTTATCATAATGTTGCTGTAATAGTTCACCATAGCCACCAGCAAAAATAACTTGAATATCTGTCGCATCACACTCTAATTGCGCGATAGCTGTATAGACTGCACCCAATGTTGATACTAATGCGCCATTTTTTACCGCATTTGGCGTATTACAACCCAACCCTTGCTCAAATAAACTGGTGTTATCACTAAATACTTTTTCTGTATTAGCTAAAAGGCTTGCGATCATCATATCCAAACCCGGTAATATCCAGCCACCCAAGTGCTGCCCAACTTGATTGACCACATCCACTTTTGTTGCAGTGCCTGAGTCAACGACAACACAATATTGATTTGGGTATAAGTAATGACCCGCAATCACCGCTAACCAACGATCGATCCCTAAATTTTGATATTGGGCATAACCACAATTCACTTTGCCAAGCTTTTGCGTCACGGTTGCCTGTCTTATATTAATATTATAACGCGCTGCATGCTGTTTTATCGACGCGAGTGCATTGGCATGACCTACCTGCGCGACGACTATATCATCCACATCTAACCACGGAATATCCGCTTCATTGATCTGCGCAATTTTACCATCGCAGTCCACACCTATCTTAACTGCAGTATTACCTACATCGATCAGTAATCTCACACACTATCCTTACGCAGTGATATTTCACCGCCATAGTAACTTTTTAACTCACCATCTTGACGCAGTACAATGCCACCTTGTGTGTCAATTCCTTCACACACACCACGCCATGTTCGCATACCCGTTGATAACGTCACCATGTCATTGCCAAATGCATTCACGTTATTCCACTGCTCAACCATGGTCGCTAACCCTGACACTTGGTATACCGCGAGCCGTTGCGCCAAACTATGGGTTAATTGGGCAACCAAGGCATTTTTATTTAAGCTATGCGTATGTGATGCCAAGTCAGTCCAAGGCTGATCAATGTGTTTAGACGCGGTTTCTGGCATTTGCAGATTAATGCCAATGCCAATCACTAAATGACATGGCCCCTCAACTTGCCCTTCAAGCTCAACCAATACACCTGCCAGTTTTCGGCCATGTAAATAAATATCGTTGGGCCATTTTAGCGCTGCTGATAAACCATACAAGGCTTCGATGGCATCATATACCGCCAATCCAACTGCAATAGATACCCCCATCGCAGCCTGCAGCCCTTCTTCTAGTTTCCAGTAATAACTGTAATAGAGGTTCGCGCCAAAAGGTGACTGCCACACTCGGCCTCGTCGCCCACGTCCTGCTTGTTGCATTTCAGCGACTAACACCTGCCCCGAGACCAAGTCATCGCCCTGCTGAATTCGACGCATTAGTTCTGTGTTTGTAGAATCAATAATAGGCCTGACTTCAACATTATTCTCACAAGCCAACGAGGCAAGATGCTGTTGGATTTCCTCACAGTTTAATAAAGGTAAGCTTTCGTTTAAACAATACCCTTTGCCATTGAGAGTAAAAATATCAATGCCCATCTCTTGTAACGAACGAATATGCTTTGAAATGGCTGCGCGACTAATCCCCAATTGTGTTGCCAGTACCTGCCCAGATACAAAGCCACCTTGGTTGAGTGCATGTAAAATCGCTAATTTATTACCTTGTGGAGCGTTATCCATTACTCTTCTCCTGCACACTCACCTCACCTGCGCGGCCAATCAGCCTTACTTCGTGTTCTAATTGAATTTCAAACTGACGTGCGACTCTTTGTTGCACATGTTGGATCACCTCACATAAGGCACTGCCTGAACTATGACCATCGTTCACCAATACCAGCGCTTGCTTTTCATATACACGTACCCCCGACACGCTATACCCTTTTAGGCCTGCCTGCTCAATAAGCCAGCCTGCTGCCAGCTTGCGTTGTCCGATCCCTGCCGAGTACGCTGGCATATTGGCATACTTAGCAAGTAACGCTTGGTAATGCGCCTCAGAGATCACCGGGTTTTTAAAGAAGCTCCCAGCATTGGGTAATATTTCTGGATCCGGTAGTTTGCTTTGACGGATCGCCACCACAGTATCACTCACCTGTAACGCGGTAACCGTCTTTTCATCTAGTGTTTGTAATGGGCCATAATTCAAAGTTGGTTGCCAGCATTTATTGAGGCGTAAACCTACTTGGGTTATTACAAACTGATTTTTTAAAGCATGCTTAAAAACAGAGTCACGATAACCAAACTGGCATTGTGTTCGGTTCAACCGTTCAAAAGACTGAGTGTCAATATTAAAGCCATCTACGTACTCTATAAACTGAGCCAGTTCAACGCCGTACGCACCAATATTCTGTACTGGTGCTGCGCCGACAGTACCAGGGATCAACACTAAGTTCTCAAGCCCAGGGATCCCTTTCGCGAGTAAACCGGTTACCAACGTATGCCAATTTTCACCCGCAGCCACCTCAACATCCCAAAACGTATCATGTTCTAAAATGTCTACGCCTTTATTGTTGATTCGAACCACAATGCCAATAAAATCGTCGATAAAAACGGTATTGCTTCCCGCGCCTAATACACAAAATGGCTGCGAAAAATCAACGGCTCGTAACTGCTGAGGGTCCTCGATCTGGACAACATCTCGACATGTGTGAGGTAATGCAAAAGTGTGAAGTGACTGTAATGCTTGCACGTACGTGCCTTAAACCTAAATCTGATAATATGGAATAGTTTAACCCATTGCGATGCTTGACGCATCAGTATGTGACTTTCATGATAAGCATGGTATAAAAGCCTACCACCCGATATTTTATTAATAATAAAGAACAAGGATCCTATGAAACTTTCTGCCTTAACTACCAGTTTAATACTGGCTGGTTTCTCTCACTTAGCCTTAGCAACACAAGCAGTAGACGAACATACCTATGCTAATCTAAACGACGTAATTAGTACCCACTTACACTTAGATTTAGACGTTGATTTTGTAGATAAGCAACTAGAAGGTTTTGTAGAGCACACCTTAGATTGGCGCAACGCCCAAGCGCGCACATTAGTACTAGATACACGCGATTTAGAAATCGACAAAGTCATGTATCAAGGTAAAAATGGCCAATGGCATAAAGCAGCATTTACATTGGCAAAACGAGACGATGTAAAAGGGGCCAAATTAACCATCACATTTAAGCAGCAAGCTAAAAAAGCACGCATTTATTACAATAGCTTGCCTCAAGCTTCTGGCTTGCAGTGGTTAACCCCGATTCAAACGGCGAGTAAGACACATCCATTTATGTATAGCCAGTCGCAAGCCATTCATGCGCGCAGCTGGATCCCAGTCCAAGATACGCCAGCAATGCGTGTTACCTATTCAGCTCGAATAAACACACCTGAGGACGTTCGCGCCGTGATGAGTGCTGATAACTCAGGTGCATTTATTAAAGACGGGGATTATTGGTTTGATATGCCACAAGCTATCCCTCCTTATTTAATCGCTATTGGTGCAGGTAACCTTGAATATAAAGAAATGTCTCACCAAACCGCCATTTTCGCAGAGCCACAAATTTTAGACGCCTCCGTGGCTGAATTTAACGATACACAAGCCATGATCGATAAAACCAACATAATGTATGGTGAATACGCATGGGGGCGCTATGACTTACTCATGCTCCCACCGAGCTTTCCATTTGGAGGCATGGAAAACCCACGCTTGTCATTCATTACTCCTACCGTTGTAGCAGGTGATAAAAGCTTGGTGAACTTAATCGCACATGAGTTGGCACACTCTTGGTCTGGTAATCTAGTCACGAACGCAACATGGGAGGACCTTTGGTTAAATGAAGGATTTACCTCTTATGTTGAAAACCGCATTATGGAAGAAGTATTTGGCCGTGAACGTGCCGTGATGGAGCAAGCACTCGATACTGCGGGCCTTAAAAAGCAACTCAAAAATATTCCCGCGCCAGATACACGCTTAAATCTAAAACTCAATGGACGCGATCCAGATGATGCCTTTAGCTCAGTCCCTTACACTAAAGGTCAACTGTTCTTGTTGTATCTAGAAGAAAAGTTTGGCCGTGCGCGATTTGATGAATTTGTCAAAGGCTACTTTAATAAATATTCATTTAAATCTCTGACCACGGCTGAGTTTACCGTGTACTTAACTACACACTTACTCGAAAAGTACCCGGGCATTGTCAGCCTAGACAAGGCCAATGAATGGATCCACGAACCGGGATTACCTGCAGATGCCCCTAACCCAACATCAGACGCATTTATTAATGTTGATAAAGTCTCTGCGGCATGGTTAAACGGTGAACTTTCAGCAACTGCACTCCCTACCAACAAGTGGACAGTTCACGAATGGCTACATTTTATCAATAACCTACCTCGAGATCTTAGTGTAGATAAAATGACAGAACTCGACACTGCCTTTAATCTCACGACCTCAACTAATGCAGAGCGTGCTTTTGCGTGGTATATGCTTGCGGTTGGCAATGGATATCAGGCAATTTATCCCGCTTTAGATGAACACCTATCGGGCATTGGCCGTCGCAAGCTGATTGTGCCCTTGTACAAAGCCTTAGTTAAAAATGGTAAACGCGCATGGGCCCAAAAGGTTTACCAAGCAGCGCGTCCGGGCTATCACCCACTCGCACAAGGCACCATTGACGCGATTTTTAGTAAGTAACTTATTCAGCTGCTTCTCTATCAAAGGGCTATTATTAGCCCTTTTTAATTTTTTGTAAAAAGGCCGCGCGCTGCGCTGCACTTGCCTGCTCCCACCAAAACTCTAACATCATCGCCGCATCAGGGTGCATAATGCCTTGCATCGGCGCTGCCTGATGGTGCTTCACCCGATCTTTTGGTGCGCCTTCAGTATCAGGCGTGTGTACTGAATGACGAGAGCTAGGCGCTACAACTGGCTGCGAGGTATACGCCTGCTGGATAAAACGCGAACGTTTATCAGCAATTTGTTTATTTTTGTCTGGCGACACTATCGTCACTTGGGGGGTTTTCGCAAACAATTTAGCTTCTTCGACCTCGTCGGGGCGCTGAAGCGTAATTAAGTACTCACCCTCCATCATGATGTTTAATTCAACCCAAAAAGCATCTGACTCAACCACTTCATGCTCATCATATTCCAACTCATATAAATCACTATACTTCAGTTTTACCGCATAGGTGCCTGAAGTAAGTGTAAGTTCAGTCACGTTACTGAATAATGAGTGTTCAATCACCTTATCGTTCACCTGTAATAGCAATAACTCTTCGTTAAAACGCACTGTTGCACCGTGGCTGTCTTTTACCACCATACCAAGGCATAGCGCGAAACATACGTAGCTTATTATTTTCATCATGGCTGCTCCTTTTATTTACGTATAATTACATTTCGTGGTTTGACACTCAGGCCAAACTTTGTCATTAGTGTACACTTGAATCTTTCATTTCTCTTCCTTTGTATAAGAGAAGCATTTTATTTAGGATTATCAATGAGCCAGAGTACAATTTTCGACAAAATCATTAATAAAGAAATCCCTGCTGATATTGTCTATGAAGACGATAAGGCACTCGCCTTTAAAGACATAAATCCACAAGCCCCTTTTCATGTTTTGGTGATCCCCAAAGCAAGAATCGCAACTATTAACGAGGTGACTGAACAAAATTCACATCTTGTCGGCCATTTATACGCAGTTGCTGCTAAACTAGCCAAAGAACATGGCTTTGCTGAAGACGGCTATCGTGCTGTTATGAACTGTAATGAGCATGGTGGGCAAACGGTATATCATATTCACCTGCACCTACTCGCAGGGAAAACAATGGGATGGCCACCATATACAAGTACGAAAAAAGAACTACTTTAAAATATTCTCTGTTAAGGAATGTAAACAAGTAAGTTATTATTTCGAAAATATGAAAAGTCATCTATTTCATAAAGTTATGACATAGTTAATGTGTTTTTTTTGTATTCATAGCGTTATATGTCGATTACATATAGCAAAACTATCTATCATTTGATAAAAATTCTAATACAAAAGGCCTGAGTCACGTGTTAGCATTAATCATCAGTTGGAATAAGAGTGTTGCCAAAAATGAGCAGTTCTGCCTTTTTGTTATTAGATAAAGAGCCTATTAACACCATAGGAATTAACGTTTTGCAGCCGTTGCTAAAAACGCAAGGACTAGATGTAACCACAGGTACCGATATAGCAGATGTACCTGAAGGGACACGCCTATTATTTATAGAAACCGCAACCAATGATGCTTGGAATAAATTAAAAGAACAATTAGTCAGGCTGAAAGTAAGTTGCGATATCATATTGTTTAACTTGGATGAAAATCCTGAACTCGCCAATCGTGCATTATTAAGTGGGATCCGGGGTGTATTTTATACAACAGATAACGCTGATGTACTGATGAAAGGCATTCGTCTTCTTATGGAAGATCAGCTTTGGTATCGTCGTGAGATTATGTGTAACGCCTTAAACCGCATGTTGCAATATAACAAAGATGCACTACATAAATTAACCGAAGGCGACATTGAACCAGTAAAGCTCACCAAACGTGAGAAAGCAATTATCTCCTTAATGAGTAAAGGGGCAAAAAATAAAGAGATTGCTGAAGATCTCAATATTAGCCCGCATACAGTTAAAACACATTTGTATAGCGCATTTAGAAAAACCAAGTGCCGTAACCGTATCGAATTATTGTCTTGGGCACAGCAAAACATCCCTGACGAGATTCGCTAAATCGTATTACCAATAAAAACAGCCGTACTATGCGGCTGTTTTTGTTTCTTTACTCCTTCCGCTGTAATCTCTATCCTTAACAACAAACCCTCAAAAAATAACAATAATGTTTGACCCTAAAACACTCTATTTTACCAGTGCGGTCATGATGGCCATGATGACATTGCTAAACTTTTTGACTTGGCGTGCAAACAAGCATACGCCCGGTACCTTACTCTATATTTTTTACCCTATGGTATTATTTGCTGCTATCGTCGGCTTTTTTGTGCACAGTGATATTGAGTCGTGGCAAACTATTGGGATTGCCAATACTCTGCTCTTTGTCGCATCAATTATTCATTGTCTCGCTATATGTCAGTTTTTGAATTATCGAGGCTGGGAGCTTCGCTTATTTCTCATCATTACGGCTTTTTTACTCGCCGCCCTAGTCTACTTCAGTGCGGTCGATGATGATTTGCGCTATCGTATTTTTATCTCTGACTTACAACATATTTGTGAAGCAATATTTCTGCTTTACACCTTCTTTCGCTTTGCACGACCACTGTATCCCAATGGCACAATTGTTTACGGTATCGTTCTGACACTCGTTATGAGCGCTTTTATAGCCCGTACAGTCCTCATGGGTGAAGTAACCTCCTTTACTTTATTAGAAGATAATTGGTTTATTATCACCTTATTCATGAACGGGGTTCTGGCACCTATTTTTTATGCCACGGGTATGGCGCTGCTGTGCAATGAGCGACGCGAATACCATCTAAACCAATTAACTGACAAAGCCAAAAAAGACCTTGAGATCAGAGGCCTTTTTTTATCTACCATTAGTCATGAAATTCGTACGCCACTGAATGGTATCTTAGGAAGTGCACAATTAGTACTTAACCGCACAACGAACCACCGGAATAAAGCCTACTGTGAAGCCATTATTAATTCAGCAGAATCCTTAAACTTACTCATAGATAAAGTACTAGATTATGCCAGCTTAGACCAAAGCGATGAATCTCTTTATGAAGAAGATGTTGAATTGAAAAGCTGGCTCAATAACCTTTGTTTATTATTAAGCCCACTGGCCGAACAAAAAAAACTCAGCTTCGAATTAATATACGAATTACCTGAACAAGCATGTTATTACTGTGATCAACAAAAACTGCGGCAAATCATCATCAACCTCGTTGGTAATGCCATAAAGTTTACTGACAAGGGCTGTGTGAAGATCCGTGTTGAATTATTAGCTGAGCAGCATATGTCACATATGGTGCGATTTAGCGTGATTGACTCTGGTCCAGGTATTGATGAAGAAGACATCAGTAAACTCACCGAACCCTACGTGCAAAGTAGTGCAGGTAAAGTTAAAGG
This sequence comes from Pseudoalteromonas aurantia, assembly GCF_005886875.1. Lineage (GTDB taxonomy): Bacteria > Pseudomonadota > Gammaproteobacteria > Enterobacterales > Alteromonadaceae > Pseudoalteromonas > Pseudoalteromonas aurantia_A. Next base: position 8,790 of record NZ_PNBY01000061.1, read on the forward strand.
CGGCACAGGACTTGGCCTTGCAATAACCAGCCGATTACTCGACAGACTCGATAGCCACCTTGATATTTTAAGTGAACTAAACAAGGGCAGCTCATTTAGCTTTGATATTCCTTTGGCTATCGGTGAATTGAGCCTTGTTGAACAACGTAATCATAATTCGGATTGCATCACTGGCTTGAATATTTTGCTAGTCGAGGATCTCGACCTTAATCAAAAAATTGCCATTGAGTTTATGGCAACCGACGAACACAAAGTGAAACTCGCCACCAATGGGAGTAGCGCTTTGGAGTTATTGTCAGAGTTTCAATTCGACGTGGTGTTACTTGATATGAACCTGCCGGATTTCACTGGCCAAGAAGTACTGCGCCGCCTGCAAACTATAGAACATAAGAACCAACGCACGCCGTTTCTTGCGTTTACAGCTAGTCTCAGCCCGGATGAAGTCAAAGAATATTTGGCTTTAGGGATCAAAGATATTGTCGGTAAGCCAATTAAACAAGAAAAGCTGCGCCAAGCACTTAACGATTCACAAACAGCACAAAAACCCAATATCAGCGTTGAATTAACCGACACACTCTATGATGAAACGGCTGTGAGCTTATTAAAGAATAGCTTCAGTGAAGATGAAGTGTCATCTATTTACAATGAGTTTGTACTTTCAGCACGGAATAAGCTAATTCATATTCAACAAATGCTCCCCCAAGACAATGACCAATGCATTAGACAACTGCACCGCCAATCTAGCACAGCAATGCAACTTGGCTTTAATCGATATGGCCTACTGCTAAAAAAAATTGAGCGTCGCTTACTTGATAATAAATCCAGTGACAGTGAGTTAACGCAAGCGATGGCATTGTGGCAACAAAGCCTAGAAGCCTATTTAGATTATGTGCGTAAAAACACGCTTCGCTAACCCAACGATTGAACCGTTACTCGGCCGTTATTTATATATAGACGCGTAACGGGGTGGATCAGGCTATATTTTGTTCATCTGATTCATCATTTGTCGCGCATAGTCGACATCTTCGTCAAATTTCGTCATTCTCTAAAACTATATGCTCTAATGCTCGATATTAGAGCAACCAATAACCATAACATGGAAATCATGATGGCATTTTTCAAAAAACCACTGACAGTAGCAATTAGCCTTGCTGTATTAGGCACTAGTGTGTCAAGTTTGGCTGAAGTCACAAATGCAACCATACCTGGCGCAGAACAAAGAAGTACTGAAAGCTGGGATGTACTTAATACACCAGGTGACAAGCAAACCATTACAATCGACACCAACCAAACTACCTGGAGTAACTTAGATGTGAGTCCAGATGGCAAGCAGGTTGTATTTGATATGTTGGGCGATATTTATATCATGCCTATTACTGGTGGTAAGGCAACTATCGTTACCAATGACGTGGGTTGGAACATTCAGCCTAAATTCTCTCCTGACGGCAAAAAGATCGCTTTCATCTCTGATCGCGCCGGTGGTGATAATCTATGGGTCATGGATATTAATGGCGAAAACAAAAAACAAATATCAAAAGAAAGCCACAATATCGTACACAATCCAGCATGGGCACCTAATGGCCAATATATTGCAGTAAAACAGGGCCAAGTGACGGGAAGAACTATTCCGGGTGGGTCGATCCGTATGTATCACATCAGTGGTGGACAAGGTGTGACCGTTCGTGACCGATTGCATGGCGCTAAATCGCAAAAGAATGTCGCAGAGCCAGCCTTTTCCACTGATGGAACAAAAATTTACTACTCTGTTGATAGCACAGCAGGCGTCCGGTGGGAGTACAATAAAAATGCACTAGGTAAAGTGTTTGAGATCCGCAGTTGGGATTTAGCCACTGGTGAAGAAGAAACTGTGATCCGAGGCTCGGGGGGAGCCATTCGCCCAACCCCCAGCCCAGATGGAAAATCAATCGCGTTTGTCAAACGCGTCGATAATGGAACAGCCATGGCCAGTGCGCTCTACATCAAAGACCTAGAATCTGGGATCGAGAGAGAAGTTTTCGCAGGCTTAGATCGCGATTTGCAGGAAGCAAATGGAGCACATGGTAATACACCTGCATTTGCTTATACGCCGGATGGCAAGTCTTTAATTTTTTGGGCTGGCGGGGTATTTCGCTCAGTTGATATACAGACCAAGCTTACCAAAGTGATCCCCACCCGAGTCGTCGCCGAAAAGCAAATGACACCTGCACTGCGTTTTGCTGTGGACGTTGCACCCGATAATTTCAAAGTCAAAATGGCACGTTGGTCTCAATTATCACCAGACGGGAAAACGGCTTTGTTTCAAGCCTTAGGGTATCTATACATCAAGGACATTGCTTCAGGTAAAGTAAATCGACTCACATCGCAAACAAATCACTTTGAGTTTTATCCGAGCTTTTCACGAGATGGGAAATCAATTGTGTACACGACTTGGGATGATAACAAACTTGGCACCGTGCGAATTATTTCGGCAAGTGGGGGGAACAGCAAAGTCTTGACGAAGCAGCCTGGTCACTATATTTCACCAAGCTTTTCTCCTAATGGACAACACATCTTATATAAAAAAGTCACTGGCGGCTATTTACTCAACGGTGATTGGTCCATGTCACCTGGTATTTATCTCATTGATCGTGATGGTAAAGAGTCACGTCGTGTTATTAAATCAGGTGACAACCCACACTTTGGTGCCGCGCAAGACAGAATCTACTTTTCCGCTGCCAATGAAACACATCGCGAGCTCAAAAGCGTAGACCTCAGAGGTCAACAAGAGCGTAGTCACTTCAAAGGGGATTACATCTTTGATTTTAAAGTCTCTCCCAATGGCGAATATATTGCCTTCATTGAGCATTTCAATACTTTTGTCGCCCCATTTACCAGCACAGGTAAAACCCTGTCAATTAACAAGGGCACCAAATCCTTCCCTGTAAAACAGGTTTCAAAATATTCTGGAGATTACTTAAATTGGCTTAGCGACAGCAGTGCGTTAACTTGGGCTTTCGGACCCACTCTTTATCAAAGAAAACTAACAGACACATTCGCATTTTTATCTGGCGATAACGGTGACCAAACGACCTTAACAGCGGACGGAATCGATCTAAGCTTTACACACAAAGCAGATAAGCCGCAAGGTGAGTTGGCGCTCATCGGCGGTACTGTTGTAACCATGCGTGACGCAGATAAGCAACAAGAAATGATTGAAAATGGAGTCATACTTATTAAGGAAAATCGTATCATGGCGGTCGGAAAGCAAGGAGAGATCGACATACCCAAAACCGCAAAGATCGTCGATATAAAAGGAAAAACGGTTATACCCGGGTTAATTGATGCCCATGCACACGGCAGCTATGGCAGTTATGATCTGCAGCCCAAACAGAACTGGAATCAGTACTCTAATTTAAGTTTTGGGGTCACGACCATACATGATCCATCCAATAATTCATCAGAAGTCTTTTCTATGGCTGAACTGGCAAAAGCCGGCCTAACCGTTGCACCGAGAATATATTCGGTTGGGCGTATTTTATACGCTGGCCATGCACCTGGATATAAAACTCCAATCAGTAATTTAGCGGATGCCGAGTTTCATGTTAAGCGCTTAAAAGATGCTGGGGCCATTTCTGTCAAGAGCTACAATCACCCTCGTCGTGAAACGCGTCAACAAGTTCTAGAAGCTGCAAAAAATATGGAAATCATGGTGATGCCAGAAGGTGGCTCTAAATTTCAACACAACATGAATATGATCGTTGATGGCCACACTGGGGTCGAACATGCCTTACCGATCCCACACATTTACTCTGATATAAAACAAATGTGGGGGCAAACTGATGTGGGCTTTACTCCCACTTTCGTCGTTGCCTATGGGGGTATCAAGGGCGAAGATTATTTTTATGAGCACACTAATGTTTGGGAAAACAAACGGCTAATGAGCTTCGTACCAGATTATATCGTAAAGCCTCAATCAATTCGTCCAGGCCAAGCACCTGAGAGGCTTTATAATCATATTTTAACTGCGCAAGTTGCCAAACAGCTTCGTGACGAAGGAGTCACTGTGCATATTGGCGCGCATGGTCAAAGAGAAGGATTAGCTGCGCACTGGGAACTTTGGTCAATGGTACAAGGTGGCTTCAGCGCTTGGGAGGCATTGCGAAGTGGTACCATAGACGGCGCCAAATATTTGGGTATGGATCACGATATTGGCACAATTGAAAAAGGTAAAATCGCGGATTTAGCCATTATTGAAGGCGACGTGTTAAATGACATCCGTCAGTCAGAACACGTTGCTTATACCGTGATTAATGGCCGTATTTATGATGCTGAAAGCATGAATGAAATTGGCAACTATGATCAAAAGCGCACGACGTTTTTCTTTGAGAATGGCTCAAAAACACAAATGCACCCGGCGACAGAAGCATATATGGAAACCAAAGCTCACCAATATCATTGGAAGCATTAAGCGCATTTAACCTCCACAGACCACCCAAGTGTGGTCTGTGTTTTAATCATCTGTACAATTTCCATTATTAATATCGCAAATTTTGTGTCATGTGCTGTTATTACATAACAGGGACGTCATTGAACACATTCAAGTCACTGAAAATAATTGATGGCTGACACTTTTCGGCCTTTGATCAATATACCAATCTTAGCCACTTCAAATTTAACTCTTTCACTAGACGTTGACTGGAACTGTTCTACACTTTTCAGCAAGGCTCTATTTTTGAATGGGCTAGCAATACTCAATACAGGGGGTGCTCAGTGGCAACTATTAGCATGATCTATCATTCATTAAACCTAACTAAAAAGCTTGTGTTCGCATTTTTACTCGTTGCACTGGTACCTATCGGGATCATCATTTCCATCGCTTTGATCCAAGCATCGAATGCACTTCAAAAGCAAGCATATTCGCAACTGGCCGCAGTGGGTGAGATAAAAAAAAGTTCGGTTACGCGTCACTTTAATGCAATTCAGAGTAAAATGAATGCCACCGCGCACAATCCCTATGCTCAGTCAGCGGCTTACGAATTTATTAACGCCTTTAATCAGATTGGGGGAATTCCTAGTGCACCAGAGAATTTAAGGGCTTTTTATCGAGATGAGTTTGGGGCGAAGTTTGCAGCAGAAAACCCACATATCGGGTCGCCGGGTGATTTAATCACTAGGATCAGCGAAAGAGGGCTTGAATTACAGGCTCGCTACATCTCTGATAACCCCAATGGGCTCGGCGAAAAAGGCCAATTACTCACGACTGATCATCTCGATGCATACGATTTAAGTCATATGAAATACCATCATTACTTTCAAAAAATTAATGAAATAAACTTTTTTTACGATGTATTCATCGTCGACAATGACACCGGTAATATTGTTTACTCCGTCTTCAAAGAGCTCGACTATGCCACCTCATTGTTAACCGGCCCTTATGCAGAAAGCAACATTGCGAAAGTATTCAAACAAGCTCGGAAGCTTTCCTCCTCAGAAGAATTTGTCTTTGTTGACTACGAAAAATATATGCCATCTTACAATGCTCCGGCCAGTTTTATCGCTTCCCCTTTAGTTTATAACGGCAATGCCATTGCAACTTTGATATTCCAATTGTCAATTGATCACCTCAATCTCATTATGACAGAACGCGAGGGCTTAGGTGAAAGTGGCGAAACCTATCTAGTTGGTGCCGATGGCCTAATGCGTTCTGACTCTTACTTAGATCCGGTTAACTATTCCGTCATAAACTCATTTAAATACCCAAAGAAAGGCACCATCGAAACCGAGGCATTTAAAAGGGCCATCGCAGGTGAAAAAGGCCAGAAACTGGTGATTGATTACAATGGTCAACCTGTTTTATCAGCATTTATGCCCATTAACGTGCTCGGCGCGAAGTGGGCTCTGATGGCCGAGATAGATGAAAAAGAAGCTTTCACAGCAATTTCGAATCTGCAAAGCCTATTGGCCATTATTTTAATTATTGCCATCATTGCCATCATTTTCATCGCCTTCTTATTTGCCAGTACCTTAACGAAACCGGCTCATTCTCTGGTCAATACGATGCGCCGAGTAGAGCAAGAAGGTGACTTTTCTATTCGAGCTCCAATTGCATCCAAAGATGAAATTGGTCAGTCGGCTCACGCATTTAACTCTTTATTAGATGAATTACAACAATCAATCTCTGAAACCAACTTAGTGATGGACGAAATAGCGTCAGGTTGCTTTTCTAAACGGATCAAAGCTCAATGTAAAGGAGAGTTGGCCACACTCAAAGAATCGACTAATAACTGTGCTGATAGCCTAGATATTGCTATTACTGAAATCAATCAAAGTGTCAAAGCCATGTCAATCGGTCAGTTTGACATTCAACTTAAAGCAGAAATGTCTGGCGATTTGGACAAATTAAAAAGCAACATCAATCAATCATTACAGTCGCTCGACAACACGATGAATGAAATTGTGGAGGTAATGGCAAATGTGGAGCATGGCGACTTTAAAAATCGTGTCACAATTGATGCTCAAGGTAGGCTGGGCCAATTGAAAGACAGTGTCAACAACTCAGTCGTCAGTGTTGCAGGTGCAATCAATGAAATCAGCTCTGTTATGGGCGCCATACGTGAGGGCGATTTTTCTCAACGAGTCAGTGTCTCTCTAGAAGGGCAATTGAATGAACTGAAAGAGAACATCAATTTCAGTGTCGAAAATCTTGCAGAAATCATTCGTGATATCAGTACCGTCATGGCGGCAATGAGCAAAGGCGACTTCACTCAGAGCGTCGATTGCCCAGCCCAAGGCCAGTTAGGTGAACTTAAAAATGACGTGAACTCCTCTATTCAAGGCCTAAATCAAGCCGTTGGTGAAATCTCATCCGTTATGACAGCCATTAGCCATGGTCGCTTTGATCAAACCATTGACTCTCCCATGCTAGGGCAGTTAGACACACTAAAAACAGACATAAACCAATCAATTGGAAATTTAAATCAAGTCATCGATGAGTTGAGTTCTGTTATGGCTGCCATGTGTAAAGGCGATTTCAGCCTTAAGATAGAACTTTCATTACAAGGTCAACTACAACAGTTAAAAGAAGACGTCAACGGTTCAATCGAAACCATCTCAGAAGCCATCAGCGGAGTAACGCATGTTTTAAGCGCCGTGTCTCAGGGTAATTTAACTGACACCATCTCCGGTAACTACTTTGGGGTATTTTCTGCGTTACAACACGATGTCAATAATACCATTAGTAAGCTCACTGAAGTGATTGAAGGGATCAAACTCTCCGCGAATCATGTTTCACAAAGTGCCTGTGAGATCGCGACCAGTAATACCGAGATCAGTACCCGAACTGAGGAGCAAGCAGCCAATTTAGAAGAAGCAAGCGCCAGCACTGGTCATATATTAAGTGAGATAACCGCGGTGGCGAAACAATCAAGTAATGCAGTTGAGTTATCAGACAATGCACAAGATATTGCTCAGGAAGGTGGCACACTATCAAAAGATACCGTGATTGCCATTGAAGAAGTCAACAATGCCAGTAAAGATATCAACGAAATCGTCTCTGTTATTGACGCTTTAGCCTTTCAAACCAATTTGTTAGCACTCAACGCTGCGGTTGAAGCAGCACGAGCAGGTGAACACGGTCGAGGATTTGCTGTGGTCGCTAATGAAGTCAGAGAACTCGCTGGTAGAAGCGCCGCTTCAGCGAAGCAAATCAAAAGTATCATCGCAAACAGCAATGAAAAAGTAGAACAAAGCACCGAAATGGCAAATAGCTCAGGTCACAAATTAGCGCAAATCGTAGACGCAGTTTCTCAAGTGAACGGAACCATCGTCAAAATCAATCAATCGACCATGACACAACAACAAGCGATCACCGAAGTCGATTTGGTGGTACAGCGCTTAACTGATTTAATTCAAAAAAATTCCGCTATTACCGAAGAAACGATGGCAGCGGCAAAACAAATGGCGGACCAAGCCAACGAAATGCGCCGCTTACTTGGTTATTTTACATTGCAAGAGTCCGAAGTGAGTGGCCTCCAACGACTGACTCATCATACGGCGAATTAACGCAGTATAAACTCATCGGCATCTAAATGAGCCGGGAAACCAGCTCGGAATTCATCCAAAGTGTTTTGCGCAATTGAACAATGTCAACACAAGCCTGATCATCAGGTGATTGCACTAGCGGCTCACCTTTAACATCATAGGCAGCGGTACCACCATTGTGTACAACTTCTTTCCCATCAGTGCCAATGCGATTACAAGCGAGTACATAACACTGATTTCCTATTGCTCTGGCCATCAACAAGGTGTCCCAGACATGTCGTCTGGCAGCTGACCAATTAGCGACATTACCCATGACATCATAATCATTATGGTTTCGCTGAAAAACAGGAAATCGTAAAGCGTAGCACACTTGTGGTAACAACCTGAACTCACCAAGGGTAAATATCGCTTTGGCTTGCCCTGCCTCGACATACTCACCTTCATTGCCAAGTCGAAACAAATGTCTTTTATCATCATATGATATGGTGCCATCTGGGCGTTCCCAGTAAAAGCGGTTAACTTGTTTTGCGCCTTGCTTTACCAATACAGATCCCGCAATAACCGCCTGAAAACGCTGAGCAGTGGTAATAAGCCCTTGTAAAATAGAACCTGACTAAGCTTCAACAACAGCTAAATCAACCGGGTGAATGAGATCGCTCAAGTGCTTGGTTAATAACGTGCCTAGCTGGGTAAAACTAAGTTCTGGCTGTAACCAAGCAATGTCTTGCTGCATTCATGCCACGCATAATTGCGAGCTGCCATTAGGTGTTAGAGTTGGCATAACTTCTGTGCAGCAGCAAGTAATGTGTTAGTGTCTTTAGCAAAACATAGTCTGATCACACGGTCTTCTGTCGGCTTGTTATAAAAAACACTTAACGGTATCGCCGCAATGCCAATTTCTTTGACTAAATACTCACAAAACGCTACATCATCTAGCTCTGAGAGTTGACTGTAATCAAGTAGTAAAAAGTATGTGCCTTCACTGGGTAAGACTTGAAAACGGCTAGACGCTAATGCCGCCACTAAACAGTCTCGCTTTTGTTGGTAAAACTGAGCCAAAGAGTCAACATGTGCTCCCTCTTCCGACAGCATATCTGCCAAGGCAAACTGAGCGGGCGTAAAGCTAGAAAATGTCACGTATTGGTGTAACTTTCTAAACTCAATAGTTAATTTGCTTGGAGCAATACAGTAGCCAATCTTCCAGCCAGTGCAATGGAAGGTTTTACCAAAGCTCGACACCACAAAGCTACGCTCAAATAATTCGGGATCTCGTAACACACTTAAATGAGGCTGTTCATCGAAAGTAATATGCTCATACACCTCATCACTGATCACATAAAGCTCATGCTCAATGACCAGTTTTTTTAAGCTTGTTAAATCGGCCAACTTCAAGGTCTTTGCACTGGGGTTATGTGGCGTATTAATAATGATGGCTCGCGTTTTATCATTGATAAGGCGCTTAACCTCAACCCAGTCAATCATATAATCTGGTGCGCTCAGTGCAACATGTACCGCTTTACCACCAGCAAGCTCAATCGCCGGCTTATATGAATCATAGGCAGGATCAAATACTATTATTTCATCGCTCGAGCGCGTGATCGATTGGATAGCAACAAACAAAGCTTCAGTCGCACCAGATGTCATTGTTACCATATCATCAGCATTGATATTCGCCTGATAACGCCTTTTGACCAATGCACTAATTTGTTGCTGTAACGGCGCAATGCCTGCTGAAGGAGCGTATTGATTAACTCCTTGCTGAACATAGTCTGCCAATCTGCGTTTTAAAAATTCTGGGGTATCAAACTCAGGAAAGCCCTGCGACAAATTAATTGCCCCATACTGATTTGCCAGCCCTGTCATTTTACTAAAAATACTCATACCAAGATTAGGTAATTTACTACGCACTGCGCTTCTCCAAAAATCTATGATGTATTGCCACCAATGCCAACCTTTAACTTTATAAGCTCACTTTTATGGATTCGATATTCACTGGTAGTGCTATCTTAAAAGCGATGTTATTATGATCGAAATAGATGTATAGCCGTCTAAATTGAATTGTAATGCATAACGCAAAGGTAACATAAGATGCAAAACCATGCTGCAAAAAGCGCCTTAATTGAGACAGGGCATTGGATAAGCCAACGAGGATGGGTCCCCGCAACTGGTGGCAACTTTTCAATAAGAACTGATTCAGGGTTTGTTGTCACTGCAAGTGGGTATCATAAAGGGTACCTCGAACCCGGGCACTTTTTAGAGTTATGTGCTGATGGGCAGATCACCGCAGGTAATGGCATCCCTTCCGCTGAAACAGCGCTTCACCTTATGTTATATCAACTTAGTCCAAACACTGAATGTGTGCTCCATACCCATTCTGTTGCCGCAACAACATTATCACGCTTTATTGGCGATGATACTTTGCGCATAGAGGGCTATGAAATGCAAAAGTCACTCCGTGGCATTGACAGTCATTTAACCCCTTTACATATTGCTATTTTTGATAATGACCAAGATATCGAAAGACTCGCTCTGCGTGTTGCCGATCACCATACCACCACGCCAGTTGTGCATGGTGTATTGATACGTGGCCATGGTTTATATGCGATGGGCCATAGCGTTGCAGAAACTCGCCGCCATATCGAAGGGTTAGAATTTTTATTTACTTGCGAACTTGAACGTATAAAATTAGAGGGTACAAGATGATCAAAGCCATTATCACAGATATCGAAGGCACTATCACTCGAATATCATTTGTTAAAGATGTCTTATTTCCTTATGCCGCCAAACATTTGCCCGAATTTGTGGAAAAACATCAACATACTCCTGAAGTCGCCACACAATTAAACGCAGTAAAACAGCTCATTGCCAATCCTATGGCATCTGCACCTGAGATAATTGATGCATTGCTTAACTGGATAAAAAATGATGAAAAAGTCACCCCTTTAAAGCAATTGCAAGGGTTAATATGGCAAGCAGGCTATGAAAATGGTGATTTTACGGGTCATATTTATCCTGATGCATTTGAATTTCTCAGTACACAACACCGCGAAGGCACACCTTTATACGTATATTCATCAGGCTCTGTAAAAGCACAACAATTGCTGTTTGAATATTCTGATTATGGAGATATGAGGCCATTATTTCAGGCCTATTTTGATACCAAGGTTGGCGGAAAAAAAGAGCCACAATCATATCACTCTATTGTTGAACAACTCCCATATAGCGCAGCGGAAGTGCTATTTCTAAGTGATATTATCGAAGAGTTAGACGCCGCTAAAACGGCAGGTCTAGCAACCTTACAACTATGGCGTGATGGTCAAGCGCAATCCCCTGTCCATAATGCCATCACTGACTTTAATCAATATATGAGTCGCAACGTATGAGCCAACTTACTATTTACCGTCACGATAACCCCGCTCAACATACTTTTGATAGCCATGATCCAGTACTCATAACCCAGCAACTTAGCCATATTGGTGTGAGATTCGAGCGGTGGCAGGCAAGTCATAACATTACAGATGATATGAACCAAGAGGACATCATTGAGGCTTATCAAACTGACATTGCTCGACTAAAAGCAGCGCAGGGCTATCAAACTGTAGATGTTATAAGCCTCGCTAAAGGCAACCCAAATGCTGCACAGTTACGCGAGAAGTTCCTTTTTGAACACACCCACAGCGAAGATGAAGTACGATTTTTTGTCAAAGGACAAGGACTATTTTGCTTGCACGTACATGAACAAGTCTTTCAAGTGTTATGTCAGCAAGGTGATCTCATATCCGTGCCTAAAAATACACCGCATTGGTTCGACATGGGTAGCGATCCGGAATTTAGTGCAATTCGATTATTTGACAACCAAGAAGGCTGGGTTGCCACATCAACGGAGTCTGAAATCGCAAAGCGATTTCCACTGATAGACTAGATAACATAAAGACAGGTAATATTCACTACCTGTCTTTATTTATGATTATCCGTCATACGACCCATAAGACATGGTACCAATCTTAAACCAGCTGTATCTTGTGCAAGCCATGCTGTAAAACAAATGATTGGTCATATACCCCCGTATCTAGCACCCAACCTGTTACTAGTCTTGCTGGTGTTACATCAAAGGCAGGATTATAAACTTGGCTAGTTAAGGGCGCCCATTCACATTTGCCAAAGCTGCCACTAACACCGCGTACCTCCGCATTGTCTCGCGTCTCAATTGGGATCGCTTGACCATTCTCACAAGTCACATCAAGTGTTGTTCGCGGTGCGACCACATAAAATGGAATATTATGAAAGTGTGCTAAGACAGCCAAGTTATAAGTGCCTACTTTATTGGCAAAATCTCCATTAACCGCAATACGATCAGCACCGACAAAAACCTTATCCACTTTACCAGCAGCCATTAAGCTAGCAGCCATATTGTCACATAATAAGGTATAGGGTATTTTCCAACTTTCTAATTCATAGGCTGTCAAGCGCGACCCTTGCAGCAAAGGACGTGTTTCATCGACCCAAATATGAATGTCGCCATAGCGTTGATGCGCTTTATAAATAACACCTAATGCGGTACCAACACCGGCTGTAGCAAGCGCGCCGGTATTGCAGTGAGTTAATAGTTGGTCGCCAGCTTCAACTAAGCTTGCTCCCAATTCAGCCATCGCATCACATAGTGCAATATCCTCTAAAAACAATGCTTCAGCGGTATTTACAAGCGCAGATACATAGTTCGGCTTACTTAACGCTTGGCGCATTTTATTCATACAATGCATCAGATTCACTGCTGTCGGTCGCGTTGCTTCCAAGTCATCTATCGCTTGCGCTAACGCTTTATGTGTCTCACCTTGTTCAGCCAAGTAAGCAACGAGCAATGTTGCTGCCAAACCAATTAACGGCGCACCACGCACTTTTAATTCAACAATTAACGACTGCATATGCGATACAGTCTCACAGCAATGCCATTTACTCTGGTGAGGTAGCAAGTACTGATCAAGTACCCATACTGCACCATCTTGATATTTCAAACTCCGCGCTTCTAATATTTGCATTGGCCGTCTCATGTTGAATAAAAGTCATTTGATATTCTACATCAAGACCTAAAGATGTATAGACATCTAAACACTTAAAAACATAGAATGCTATCCACTTAATAATTTTGAGATAATAATCTATGACTCAATACTCTGTTTTTGATAGTGAAAAAGCGCTCGACTATGTGGCGTCTTTAGCCCCGCTCTTCGACCTACAGGCCCCATTGAATTGCTATGAATTTGGCGATGGCAACTTAAACTTAGTATTTAGAGTCAGTGACAGTACAAGTCGTAGTATTATTCTCAAGCAAGCGCTCCCGTATGCGCGCTGCGTGGGAGAGTCCTGGCCTTTAACACTCGATAGAGCCCGTATTGAAGCCAGTGTTTTAAAGTTGCACAGTGCTATTTGCCCAGAGACGACCGTTAAAGTATTACACCAGAACAATCAATTGGCGCTCACAATATTAGAAGACCTTGGGCAACTAGCAATTCTTCGTACCGCACTTAATAACAGTGAGACCTTTCCTAAGTTAAGCAAAGATATTGCCACTCACTTGGCCACCACTAGCTTTAATTACAGTGATTTCGTGCTGACTCCCGCTAAGAAGAAATCCCTCGTCAGTGAGTTTTTAAATCCTGAATTATGTGCCATTACTGAAGAACTGTTCTTTGATGACCCTTATCATCAGCATGAACGAAATAATTTTCCCACAACGCTTACAGAACATGTCAACGCATTAAGGAGCAACACGCATCTTCGTTTTGAAGTGGCCAAACTAAAAGCCAAATTTCTCTCCTCACCGCAAACACTACTGCATGGCGATGTGCATACTGGCAGTATTTTTGTCGACGCAAACACCACCAAAGTCATTGACCCTGAGTTCGGTTTTTTTGGTCCAATTGGCTTTGACTTGGGCTCTTTCATTGGAAACTTACTACTAAACTACTGTGCGCAACAGGCACGTATTGAAAGCTTGCCACAACGTCGTCAAATGCAAACTTATTTAATATCATGTATTGCTGAGTGTTTATATACGTTCGAACAAAGCTGGAACGCCTTAGCCAATGCGCACAGCCAAGATGTGACGTTGCGTGATCCAGTTTATATTGAATACTTTGTTGGCAGTATCATACAAGATGCTGTGGGGTATTGTGGTACCGAGCTCATTCGTCGTACCATTGGGCTTGCGCATGTCGCTGATATTGACACTATCGAGGATGAGCAAGCTCGCTTAGCTGTAGCGCAACACACGCTATTTATTGGCGAACAATTAATCCTGAATTCATCAAGCTGTACCAGCCAGAAACAAACCATGCAATTACTATTGAGCTTGCTTAATTAACCTTAAGTTTGGATAAGGGTTTTGCAATAGAAAATGTTTTGAAACCAAACTTACGTACCATCCAATGATGATATTTCGCTCAATATCAAGGCGCTTTTATGCAGTAATAGCGGGCTATTACACATGAAAACAACGCCGAGAGTGAGAAAAATAGCTTTATTGGGCAAATTTGCTTATCCAGAGCTGAGGTTAATTAATATCGTACGGTGCCTAGACAATAGGCACCGTACTGGTTTTTATCCTATTGATTAGCTAACTGTGCTTGAATATAAAGGTCAATCTGCTCTTCTAACACAAACAAAGGCACCGAGCCATGGCGAAGTATTTGATGATGAAACTCTCGGATATCAAATTTTTCACCCAGTGCGACTTCCGCTTCATTACGTAAGCGCTTAATTGTTAACTCGCCTATTTTGTAAGACAGTGCTTGTCCTGGCCAAGAAATATAACGATCTGTTTCAGTTTTTATATTATGCAGTGATAGCGCACTGTTATCTTTCATAAAGTTCATTGCACGCTCTCTACTCCAGCCAAACATATGCATACCGGTGTCAACGACTAACCGCGCAGCTCGCCACATTTCATACGTTAAGCGGCCGAAGTTACTATAAGGGTCTTTATAAAAGCCCGCCTCTAAGCCTAAATATTCCGAGTATAAGCCCCACCCTTCTCCAAATGCCGAAATATATGTATTGCGACGATAACCTGGTAAATACTCCAACTCTGCATTCAATGCTATTTGTAAATGGTGTCCAGGTACAGCTTCGTGTAATGTCAAAGCTTCAAGTACATACAATGGTCGCTTATCTAACGCATAGGTATTCACCCAATAAAATCCGGCTTCATCGTCCTTTGTAGCACCGCTGTACCTTCCAGTAGTATATTTCGGTGCGATGCTAGCAGGCACTGGTGCTACCCCGTAAGGTCTGCGCGGTAAGGTATGAAATAACTTAGGTAATTGCGCATCCATTTTTTTCGCTATGTAAGCCGCTTCTTTTAACAACTGCTCCGGTGATGTAGCATAAAACTGCGGATCAGTTCTCAAGAACTCAACAAACTCTGCAAATGTCCCTTCAAAACCAATATCATCGATAATCTCCTGCATTTCTCTGCGGATCCGTGCCACTTCTTGTAGCCCTAATTGATGGATCTCACGTGGCGTCATAGATGTCGTGGTATAGTGACGCGCGCGGTTAATATAAAACGCTTTACCGTGCTCAGTTGAAGAGATCCCTATTTCCTGTCGTGCAGCTGGCTTATAGTCATTAACGAAAAAATCAAAGTAGTCTTGATACGCAGGGATAACCTGTCGCGTTAATACACGCTGCGCTTGTGTTTGTAATTGAGCAAACTCTGTTTCTTCAAGGTTGGCAGAGTTAACTAAAAATGGCGTGTAAAATTCAGAAGTCGTGACATCTTGCACGATAAAAACAGCAATTGACTCTTCATAGCCTTTTAACACAGCTTGTGGTTGAGTCAGGCCAACCTTCATGCCTTCTTTCATCCACTCAATATTTTGCGAAAAATAGCGCGGGATTTGCGCCAGTCGACGCAAATACAGCTCAAAGCCCGATTTACTAGAAAAGTCATGTCCCCCCACCATTGATGACATACCTGAGTGAAAACCATATTCAGAGGTCAAAGGAACATAATGACTATTAAATTCATACTCATCCACGTCATTTTGAATTTGTGCACGCAATATCGTATGGTTGATTTTATTTTCGGCGCTTAAATTTTCCACCGCCAGTGTATCTAGTCGACTAAGTAACTGGCGGTTTTTTTGGTAGGTAAGTGCCAAACTCTGCGGCGACAAATCAGGTAATAAAAAAGCATCATCAAGTGCTGTTTTCGCATATGCATTATCTGTGACTCTCATTGCTTCGACTTGATCTGCTATCTCAGTAAACCGTGTATCAATATTAGTTTGAGTGAGCTGGCAAGCAGATAAGCAAACGCTCAACACTGCGATTGCCGTATAATTTGCTAAAGTGTGTTTCACTTGAAGACCTTCTTTTCTAAGAATATGCTGGCACTGTATCTAAGCATATCAATTCACCGCAACTAATTTCGATAGACACCACAATTGGCATTAGTGTAAAAATCAAACAAACGATAACAAATTGGTTATAAAATCAGCAAATAGTTCCCTTAAACTCAACTTTCTATTTCAAAACTATCGATTTTGCTTTTAAATACGACCATGACTCAGTAATGTAGCACCCACTGAAGAGACATTAAGCAACAGCCCAAGGATATCAAGATTGCACACACACTTTTAGCTGACTTATTATTGCGGTAATTGACATGATATTCCATGACCCCATGGCTGTTGCACAAGAGAAAATGACAAAAGTCTGCCTATTTTTAGAGCAACATCACTTACCGCCGACGCCACTAAACTACCAAGTTACCTATACCTATATAAGTAAGTCTGACCCTGATCTGAATGCAGCACTTGAACGCATTTTGAACAGCGGGCAAAAAATTGACAGCATCTATTTAGAACAACTTTATTTTGAGCACATTAATCAGGGTCATCAAGAAGAAGCTGCCATGTTAAAGAATGTAGATGACATGCTATCTACTTTACAAAGCTCTTCGCAAAACTCACAACGTAATATTAGTCAGTTTTCAGAACAACTGCATCATTGCGTACACAGTTTAGATGAACACAATATTAAACAAAGCAAACGCGCTTTGCAGCTCCTATCAAAGCAAACCGATGCATTGCTACAACACCATGCTCATTTTAAAGAAACACTAAAAAAAGCGCGTATCACCCATCAAAAAACGCAGCAACAGCTACTTAAGCTCAGAAAACAATATATCATTGACCTTCAAACGGGTATGTATAAACGTCACTACTTAAACCAACAAACACAGCAGTGGCTAAAGCAACAAAAGTCTATTTGTGCCATTGCGATACAAGTAGAGAATATCCATGAATTCTCAGACAAATATGGCGATGCGATTGGCGAAATTGTCCTTAATCGTGTAGCCAAGAAGATTCAAAAGTATGTGTTTGAAAGTGGTTTACCTGGACGAACAGGTAAAAATGAATTCACCGTGTTACTGCCGGATATAGAACCTGACACCGCGCTAGTTATCGCTGAAAAAGTGCGTAAAGGCGTAGAAAAACTCAAGTTCGTGAGCTCAAAAAGCCCGCTGGAGCTGCCAAGTGTTGAGTTATCTGTCGGGATAGTAAAACAACAGAATGAAGCAGACTTTACAGCGCTTGCGCGAAAAGCTTCTCAAGCAGCACATAAAGCACTTATTTTAAAGCAAGAATACTACATCCCCTCGTAGCTGACTAATCTTACAATAATCAGACAAAATCACATGGTTATGAATTGCACGTCAGTCACGCGATCAAGTACACTAAGCACATCATAGTGTTCACCCCAAAAGAGAAAACAATGAAAGAGTCGCCGCAAGATACTGCTGATTTTGGTTATAAAACTGTTGATCGTGAAAAAAAGGCATCGATGGTCGCCGATGTATTCCATTCAGTGGCTGCAAAATACGACATTATGAATGATTTAATGTCTTTTGGGATCCATCGCCTTTGGAAGCGCCAAGCTATTGCTTGTTCAGGTGTGAGAAAAGGCCATAAAGTACTCGACTTAGCAGGTGGTACCGGGGATTTAACGGCAAAATTCAGCCAGTTAGTAACAGACAGCGGGCAGGTTATCCTTGGCGATATTAATGACTCTATGCTAAAAGTAGGTCGCGAGAAATTACGTGATTTAGGGTTAGTCGGTAATATCGAATACGTTCAGATGAACGCTGAAGCCTTGCCATTTCCAGACAACTCACTCGATGTCATCACAATTGCTTTTGGTCTGCGTAATGTGACTGATAAAGATGCCGCACTGCGTTCTATGTACCGAGTATTAAAACCGGGTGGCAGACTATTGGTGTTAGAGTTTTCTAAAACAGACAACGAAGCACTGTCTAAGCTATATGATTTCTATTCCTTTAATCTACTGCCTTCGATGGGTAAAATGATCGCAAATGATAGCGAATCATATCGCTACCTTGCTGAGTCGATTCGCATGCACCCAGATCAAGAAACCCTTAAGGTTATGATGGATGAAGCTGGTTTTGAACAAACTACCTACCAAAATATGACAGGGGGTATTGTCGCCCTACATCGTGGTTTTAAATACTAGAGGCTATTATGATTGAGGTCATTGCATGTGCCGCGCTTGAAGCAGCTTTAAATCGTTTGCTCTCATTGGAGCCCCAGCTTGATGCTGAACTACACACGAATAAACATAAGGTGCTGTGTGTTGAATTACGTGATTGGCAACAGAGTATTGCTCTAACCTACACAGGCAAACAATTTATGCTGTTCAATCAGTATACTGACCCAGCAGATTGTAAGATCAGTGCAAACGTAGACACGCTAATGCAATTATCCAACCCCAGCGTACTCACACACTTGATACGCCAAGATAAACTCGATTTAGACGGTGATCTGCAATTGGCGCAAAGCTATAGCAATGCCTTTTCTAACTTAGACATTAACTGGGCTGAACATCTATCCCGTTATTTAGGTGATGCCCCTGCTCAGCAAATTGCCAATTGTTTTCAAAACGCTAAAGTTCACCGTGCCTCTGTCAGCAAAACATTGCAAAATACACTGAGTCAATTGTGCCAAGACGAACTAAAAGTGACTATTCACCCACTTGAGCTTGAGCAATTTAAAATGCACACCCGCCATGTAAAAAATCACACTGCGCAGTTAGAACAGCGCATTCATTCGTTACTTAATCGCTGAGGAATTCGACGTTGGCTGTTGCGCGTTTATATCAAATCACTCGTACTTTGCTGCATTATGGATTAGACGACCTGATCCCAGATAAAAAACAACCTTGGTATGGCAAACTGGCAAGAAAAAGCCTCTTCTGGCTAAAGAATCAACACAAAGACAAACCCCTTGGACTGCGGCTAAGACTTGCCTTACAAACTTTGGGACCAGTGTGGATAAAGTTCGGCCAGATGTTATCAACACGCCGTGATTTATTACCCCATGATATCGCACTAGAGCTCGCACAACTGCAAGATAAAGTACAACCCTTTTGTGGTAAACAAGCACAACAACTCATAGAGCAAGCCCTACAGATCAATGATATTAATGAGATCTTTAGCGAGTTCGATCAAACCCCTTTGGCTTCAGCATCTATTGCACAAGTGCATACAGCACGTCTACATACAGAGACCGGCAGTAAAGAAGTGGTGATAAAAGTTATACGGCCTAACATCGCCCAACAAATTGAAGCTGACCTTGCGCTAATGGCTAGGTTTGCCAGTATATTGGTAAAAATAGTGAGTCAAAGTAGACGCTTACGCCCTATAGAAGTCGTTAAAGAGTATAAAAAAACATTATTAGATGAACTCGATTTACTACGTGAGGGAGCTAATGCCTTACAGCTCAGGCGTAATTTTATTGACTCAGATTCCTTGTATATTCCTGAAATATACAGTGACTACTCTCGTAAAAATGTGCTTGTCATGGAGCGAATCTATGGGATCCCAGTGTCAGATACTGATGCATTATTGGCCCAAGGAACCAACATGAAGCTCTTAGCAGAGCGTGGTGTTGAAGTATTTTTTACTCAGGTTTTTCGCGACAGCTTTTTTCATGCTGATATGCATCCTGGGAATATTTTTGTCTCACCTCACACCCCCCATAACCCTAAGTACATCGGCATTGACTGCGGGATAGTGGGTACTTTAAATAAAGAAGATAAGCGTTATTTAGCTGAAAACTTTATTGCCTTTTTTAACCGCGATTACCGACAAGTTGCACAGCTTCATGTTGATTCAGGTTGGGTGCCCGCTGATACATGTGTTGAAGAATTTGAGTTTGCGATTCGAACTGTTTGCGAGCCTATTTTTAATAAGCCACTCGCTGAGATCTCTTTTGGTCATGTATTAGTGAATTTATTTAACACTGCAAGGCGCTTTAATATGGAAGTACAACCTCAGCTGGTTTTACTTCAAAAGACCTTGCTGTACGTAGAAGGGCTAGGTCGGCAGCTCTATCCGCAGCTTGATTTATGGCAAACCGCAAAACCCTTTTTAGAGCACTGGGTTAAAGAGCAAGTCGGCCCTTGGTCAATACTCAAGCAAGTGTATGCAAACCTGCCATTCTGGGCAGAGAAAATGCCAGAGCTACCTGATTTATTATACCAGACACTGAAGCAAAACAATCGTAAAATCACAGCACCAGTTCCTAAGTCAAACACAAAGCCTATGCTCTTAGGTATGCTGGCGAGCAGTGCAGCAATCACCAGTTGTTTGTTGTACTTAGCAAATGATGCAATAGCTGCCAGCTTAACAGTGTTATTATCAATAGGGTTATTTATCGCCGCATGGCGTAAAACAGGATGATATTTTATACACTCTGCGTATAATCATTTTTAACAACTAGAGTTCATTATCAATGGAGTAAATATGGGTTTCGGCGGGATAAGTATTTGGCAATTACTAATTGTTTTAGCCATTATAGTTTTGTTATTTGGCACAAAAAAGCTACGCGGTATTGGTGGTGATTTAGGTAATGCTGTAAAAGGGTTTAAAAAAGCAGTCTCTGAAGATGAGAAAAGCACACCAGAGCAATTGAACGACCAATCTGCTCAGCAAAAGCAAGAAGTGTCAGAAGAAAAGCAAAAAGACAAGGTTTAGCTGATATGGGTATGTGGGAGCTTGCTGTCGTACTCATTGTCGGCTTAATTGTTCTTGGTCCTGAACGTTTGCCCGTCGCCATTAGAACTGTCAGCAGATGGATAAAAACCATCAAATCAGTCGCTAACTCAGTTAAAGCTGAAGTGAATGAAGAGTTGCGTGTTCATGAACTACACAACAACTTAAAGAAAGCGGAAGAGCAAAATATGGCAGACTTATCTTCAACGGTAAAGCAGTCTGTCGAAGAACTACAAAAAGCAGCTGAATCTGTACAGCATAGCTATAAAAACAAGACTAAGCAGCCGGGTAAAGAGTAGCTCTTTTGGCTAATTAAGTAACGAGTACACTATGTCAAACACGCAACAAAGCGGCTTCGTCGGCCATTTAATCGAGCTTCGTAATCGATTAATGAAGGCACTTTTAAGTATTTTGGTGATCTTCATCGCCCTAATATATTTTGCTAATGATATTTATTCATTCGTTGCAGCGCCTTTAATCTCTCATCTGCCAGAAAATAGCACCATGATCGCAACCGATGTGACATCACCATTCTTTGCGCCATTTAAACTCACACTATTTGTAGCATTATTCGCGGCAGTTCCGATGATATTACACCAGATATGGAGTTTTATCGCACCAGGGCTGTATAAGCATGAGAAACGGATGTTGCTTCCCATTCTGTTCTCAAGCATCGTATTATTTTATGCTGGAATATCATTCTGCTACTTTATTGTACTGCCTATCATTTTGGGTTTTTTTACCAGTGTAGGTCCTGAAATGATGACTCTTTCCCCTGATATAAGTAGCTATCTTGGTTTCGCATTGAAATTATTTTTTGCCTTTGGTGTCGCCTTCGAAATCCCAGTAGCTATTATGGTACTGTGCTGGAGTGGCGCAACAGATGTTATTAGCTTAAAAGAAAAACGTCCTTATATTATTGTGGGTTCTTTTGTCGTTGCCATGTTCCTCACACCACCAGATGTTTTATCACAAACTTTACTTGCGTTACCTATGCTTCTGCTTTTTGAGTTAGGTTTAATTCTCGCAAGATTCTACTCAAAAAAACCAAAAGAACAGGAATTACAAGAATGAAAAAAATAGCACTTCTTAGTTTATTTGCTATCTCAGGTTCACTCTCAGCACAGCAAATTAACACTCAAGCACTGGAAGCATGTACATTAGTCGATAATGATTTCAAACGTTTGATGTGTTTCGACAAAGTTATGGCAAATCAACCAATTGATATTAAAGGCATACCGGAAAAAAATATCAAAGCGCTTGCTACCGACACGAAGAACGTCTCAGATCTAACAGATGAAGAGCAGTTTGGAATGACCAAGAAGCTTCTGAGCCAAAAAACGTCTTTTAAAGAAATTGAAAATATTTCTTCGGTAGTCTTAAAAGTTGAAACGTCGTCGCACGGCGTAAGAACATTCCAACTTGACAACGGGCAAACTTGGAAACAAGTTGGTACAGATTCTTTCCGCGCCAAAAGCTCTGATAAAGTAGAAATAATACGCGCTTCTCTTGGCTCTTTCTTGATGAAAAAAGCTGGAACTAATCGCTCTATTCGAGTCAAAAGAGTTAACTAATGACAATCCATTATATCGACGCAGGGGTAAACCTCACCAGCTCACAATTCGATGGTGAGCGCGAAGATATTATAATGAGAGCCAGTAATGCTGGCCTTTCAAAAATGCTGCTGATAGGCTGTGACCTTAGAGATTCTGACACTGCACTTCAGCTCGCAAAAAAGCATCAATATGTTAGTACGGCTGGTATTCACCCGCATAATGCAAAGGACGCGCCTCATCACTTTGTAGATAAAATAACACAATTGCTGGACCATCAAGAAGTCGTGGCTATCGGTGAATGCGGGCTTGACTTTAATCGTGATTTTTCTCCGAGGAATATTCAAAAAGACGTTTTAGAGAAACATCTCGACCTGGCAAGAATAACGAAGGTGCCTGTTTACCTACATGAGCGTGAAGCTTTCTCTGCGATGAAAGAGCAGCTAGAGAGTACCACCGTAGAAGGCGTTTTACATTGCTTCACCGGGAATCGCGAAGCCCTAGAGTTTTACCTCAATTATGGCTTGTATATTGGTATTACAGGGTGGGTATGTGATGAACGTCGAGGTGCTGAGTTACAATCTTTGATACCACTAATACCTGATGATAAACTGCTCCTAGAAACAGATGCACCCTACCTGTTGCCTCGTAGCTTATCTCCTAAACCTAAATATCGACGCAACGAGCCAATGTATATTCATAAAGTCGCTCACACTGTCGCACAATTACGCGGTCAAACTATTGAACACATCGCCAAACTCAGTGTAAAAAACTTTAACCGCTTATTTTTAGCTGGAAAAAATTGATGATATTGATGCGGCTACTTACTCTATGGCTCCTCCTGTTTGCATCACCGATGAATGCACTTGAGCTCCAAGATGGTTTTAAAAAGCATTCAGAGCCGCCTTTTAAGTACGTCATCAATAACAGTAAGAACGTAGAGGAATTACTCACATCATCACCTAACTGGAAGAATAATACTAGTGGGGTCCTTAACTTAGGGCCCATTACAGAGTCCGTATGGTTAAAAGTTTCACTTTACAACCCCAGTCGAGTAGAGCTCCCTCTTTTGCTCAGCATTGATAACAATTTACTTGATAAGATCAGTGCCTATATTCAACTACATAACCGTTCACTGCTTACCCTAGATTTAGGGGACTCTTTACCACTGATGCAACGCCCTATTAAGCATGAAGCGCAGTTGGTCCCTGTTGATTTACCAGCACAAAGTAGCGGCGTGATCTATTTGCAGATTCAACACCATGGCGCGTTAAATATCCCATTAAGTCTATGGCACCCCATCGAATACTTGAAATATAAAAGTAAATTTAATCTTATATACGGCATACTAGCAGGCTTTATGGTAGCGATGGCACTCAGCAACTTTACAGTCTATACCTTCACTCGGAAGAACTACTTTTTATCTGCCGGCTTTATCATTACCATAATATGGTTACTCAATGTACACCTGTATGGGTTTAGCTACCGCTATATCTATGGAAACTGGCAGTGGCTTCAGCAATATGCTCAACCTGTTTTAGTACTTTATAGCTGCTTACTTTTTACCTCATTTATCAGCCAAACATTGCTTAAAAACACACAGCTAACTACTTATCAAAAGCCCATTAAGTGGCTTTGGAGCCTCAGCTCGTTACTAGCAGTGTCACTGCTGCTTATGCCAATCGAAGTGGCACTACTTGGTGCTTATATCTTTAGCCTGATATTAGCGTTGGGGTTTTGGATAGTTGCTCTGATCAGGTATCGTCAAGATGCCGCTCAACGCTACGCACATATGAGTCTCTTCAGTGCCTTATTGATTGCGATTGCTTATCAACTGTGCTTTGAGCTCGGTCTGCTTTCAGGGGCTTTATTAGACAGACCTATCACATACCTATGCTATTTATTTACAAGTATCGTTTTAACTTACTCCTTGATGAGAAAGTACGTCAACGAGCGCGACAGTAAAATTCACGCTCAACAAGCTAAGCTCGCTCAAAGTAAGGCCGCTGATGCGCTGTTAAAAGAGCGCTTACACCTGCAGGAACAAGCGCAAGAAGACTTAGAGTCCAGTATTGATGAACGTACCTTTGAGTTACAAGTTACATTACGTGAATTAGAAGAAAAGAACCGTGCGCTTGAAAAACTTAATATGGAAGATCCATTAACTAAAGTCAAAAACCGTCGCTACTTCGATAAACGGATTATGATGGAGGTGAGGCGTTCACGTCGAGAGCAAACGACTTTAAGTGTCGTTATGTTAGATATTGACCACTTTAAAAGAATTAATGACACCTATGGTCACCTCGTTGGTGACCAAGCAATCTGTGCCGTTGCAGAACAAATTCAACAACACTTAAAGCGACCCCATGATGAAGTGTTTCGTTATGGCGGTGAAGAGTTCGTGTTACTTTTACCAAATACTAATTCGCAAGGGGCTATCGAACTGGCTCAGCTTATTCGTTCTGATTTAGAAAAATTCCAGCTCACCGTCGGCGAACATACTCTGGCTATGACAATCAGCGCCGGTATTCGTAGCGCCATTGCCAGCGATAGCAAAAATCCGACACTATTTACTGACTTTGCCGATAAAGCACTGTATCAAGCAAAACAGCAAGGACGTAATCGCGTCGTTGTTTATGAACATTCTTAGGAGACCACTGTGGCTCAATCTGGACTAGACCTTTTCCCATATACTCGTATGCGCCGTATGCGTCGAGATGACTTCTCTCGTCGTCTTATGAGCGAAAATCAACTATCTGTTAATGATCTAATCTATCCTGTCTTTGTACTGGAAGGAAAAAACCGCCGTGAAGCCATAGAATCTATGCCCGGCATTGAACGCCTGTCTATCGATCTACTGTTAAAAGAAGCCAAAGAGCTTGTCGCATTAGGGATCCCAGCAATAGCTATTTTTCCAGTTACCCCTGCTGAAAAAAAGTCATTGCACGCTGAAGAAGCCTATAATACAGAAGGTCTCGCACAACGTACTACACGGGCATTAAAAGAAGCTTTTCCCGAGCTAGGAGTGATCACCGATGTGGCACTTGACCCATTCACAACCCATGGTCAAGATGGGATCATTGATGACAATGGCTACGTGGTCAATGATGTCACCACTGAAATTTTAGTACAGCAAGCGCTTTCTCACGCCGAAGCAGGTGCCGACATTGTAGCCCCCTCCGATATGATGGATGGCCGTATCGCTGCCATTCGAGATGGTCTAGAGCAACAAGGGCATGTGCATACCCGTATCATGGCGTATTCAGCCAAATACGCATCAAGCTATTACGGACCGTTTAGAGATGCGGTTGGTTCTGCTGGGAACCTTAAGGGAGCTGATAAAAAAACCTATCAAATGGACCCCGCAAATTCAGATGAGGCAATTCGGGAAGTCGCACTTGACCTGCAAGAGGGTGCCGACATGGTTATGGTTAAACCCGGTATGCCGTATTTAGATATTGTAAAACGCGTAAAAACTGAATTTGGTGTGCCGACGTTTGCTTATCAGGTCAGTGGAGAATACGCGATGCATCGTGCAGCAATTGACAATGGCTGGTTAGCTGAGCAACCCACTATCATGGAGTCTTTGTTGGCATTTAAACGTGCGGGTGCTGATGGGATCCTGACATATTTTGCCAAACAAGCTGCACAGTGGCTACAGAAAAAATAGTAGCGCTGTAAAAGCACAAAAAGCGCCTTATAAGGCGCTTTTTTTACGCTTTATATGACGTGCTTATTGCTTATTAATTATTTTTTTTGTTCTTTCCAGCTCTTCATTCGACATCTTCCAGCTATAAAAACGGGTTTTAGTCTGATCACTCAATTTTACTTCTAGCACTTTTATGAAGCCAACCTGCAACAGTTGCATATCAACAATCGTATCGCTTGGGATATACTGGGTATTTAAACCCGTTGAGTAACTAACACCTGCTTTATCAAGATGCACGTATCGACGATTGATCATTGCTAAGCTCAATGATACCAATACACCTGCCAATAAAAGATAAGATGAAATCGTCAATATATTCGACAACAAAGGGGATGTTTGTGATACACCATAAATGATGATGCACAATAGTAATAGTGTACTGTAGAACATCCAGTTTACAGTTAAGTCGATTGTTTTCATAAAAGCCTCCATTCTCACTAAAGTACCCATAACAAAAACAAATGTTTTGTCAGGAGTGCAATGATAAGAGTATCATGTTCCTAAATCAAGAAACCTTTACGCTTTTATTGTGATTTTTTCAAGATAAAAAAAACCGCTTATATAAAATAAGCGGTTTTTCGTATTTAATAAAAAAGAACTAATTACTTAGCTGCTTTTTTCTCTTTCTCTGCTGCAATTACTGTCTCAGCTACGTTCTGAGGACATGCTGCATAGTGAGAGAATTCCATTGAGAATTGACCACGGCCAGACGTAATAGTACGTAAGTGACCGATGTAACCAAACATCTCAGAAAGTGGAACATCACCCTTGATACGAACACCAGTAAGGCCAGCTTCTTGGTCTTTGATCATACCACGACGACGGTTAAGGTCACCAATTACGTCACCTACGTTGTCTTCTGGCGTGAACACGTCAACTTTCATGATAGGCTCAAGAAGTTGTGCACCCGCTTTAGGGATAGACTGACGGAAAGCGCCTTTAGCTGCGATTTCGAAAGCGATTGCTGATGAATCAACTGCGTGGAATCCACCGTCGAATAGCTCAACTTCAACGTCTAATACAGGGAAGCCAGCTAGAACACCTTCTTCCATCATTGACTTAAAGCCTTTCTCAACTGCAGGCCAGAATTCTTTAGGTACGTTACCACCCACAACAGATGAAGAGAACGTGAAACCTGAGTTCTGCTCACCTGGTTTGATGCGGTAGTCGATCTTACCGAACTGACCTGAACCACCTGATTGCTTCTTATGCGTGTAGCTATCTTCAATTTCTTGAGTGATAGTTTCACGGTATGCAACCTGAGGCTGACCAACGATAAGGTCTACACCGTAAGTACGCTTAAGGATATCTACCTTAATGTCTAGGTGTAATTCACCCATACCTTTAAGGATAGTTTCGCCTGAATCTTCGTCTGTTTCAACTTGGAAAGATGGATCTTCTGCAACCATTTTACCGATTGCGATACCCATTTTCTCATTTCCGCCTTTATCTTTAGGCTGTACAGCAATTGAGATTACTGGCTCAGGGAAGATCATCGGCTCAAGTGTACACTCATGCTTAGGTGCACATAAAGTGTGACCCGTTTGAACGTTCTTCATACCTACAACAGCAATGATGTCACCCGCTTGCGCTGATGTTAATTCATTACGGTCATCCGCTTGCATTTCAACCATACGGCCGATACGCTCAGTTTTGCCTGTTGCAGAGTTAAGTACAGTGTCACCTTTGTTAAGCACACCAGAGTAAATACGGATAAAGGTCAAGGCACCGAAACGGTCATCCATGATCTTAAACGCAAGTGCACGTAGTGGCTCGTCAACTGATACAGTTGCAACTTCACCAGTTGGTTCACCCGTTTCTTTATCTGTAAGAGGTTGCGGATCTACTTCTGTTGGAGAAGGTAGGTAATCAACAACAGCGTCAAGTACTAGTTGAACACCTTTGTTTTTGAACGCTGAACCACAGTAAGTTGGGAAGAACGCTAGCTCACGAGTACCTTTACGGATACATGCTTTGATTTGTTCAATAGAAGGTACTTCACCTTCCATGTACGCTTCCATTAGATCATCGTCTTGCTCAACAGCAGTTTCGATAAGCATTTCATGGTATTCTTCAACTTTATCTACCATGTCAGCTGGAACGTCTAATATTTCATAGTTTTCAGGAAGGCCAGTGTCATCCCAAACGTATGCTTTCTTAGTTAGAACGTCAACAACACCAACGAACTCATCTTCGATACCAATTGGTAGCGTCATGACAAGTGGGTTAGCTGCTAGTACGTTAGTTACTTGGTCTACTACGCGGTAGAAGTCAGCACCCATACGGTCTAGCTTGTTTACGAAGATACAACGAGCAACTTCTGACTCGTTCGCGTAACGCCAGTTTGTTTCTGATTGTGGCTCAACACCACCAGAACCACAGAATACACCGATACCACCGTCAAGTACTTTCAATGAACGGTAAACTTCAACTGTGAAGTCAACGTGTCCAGGAGTATCGATAACGTTAAAACGGTGATCTTTCCAGAAACAGCTTACTGCAGCTGACTGGATAGTAATACCACGCTCAGCTTCCTGTTCCATGAAGTCAGTTGTTGATTCGCCATCGTGAACTTCACCAGTTTTGTGGATTTGACCAGTTAGCTTTAGGATACGCTCAGTGGTAGTAGTTTTACCCGCATCAACGTGCGCGAAAATACCAATGTTTCTGTATTTCGATAAATCTGCCATTATTTTGCTCTATTTAAAGTAGAAAAATTATTCGGCGGGAGTATATCACCTCTTCTAGCGAACATCATCATTGATATCGCTTAAAATGCAATCAATTTAATAAAAAGTTGCTTTTTACTAGAATATGTAATTCAAAAATGTAAATTCGTCAGCGAATTAACTTAAATTATTGCTTGTTCCTATGGTGTTTAATTACGCACACCATAATATATTATCAACTTTATAGCATCCCAATACCTACTTTTACGTACCCCTACACACGTCAGATAATGCGCCTTTCTCATCATTTTTAAACAAATTAAAACCAAATAAATAATGCCAATATTAACCCTAAACCCAGTAATGGCACCACAACAGTCAGTATGGCTAAAGGCCCATAAGCCGCTTGGTGTGTTTCTTTACAAATCGCACGAACAGTTGTCACCACATAGCCATTGTGAGGTAACGTGTCAATCGCCCCAGAACTAATGGCGACCACTCGATGTAACTCACTATTATCAACACCGAGATCCAAATAGTGTGGGGCAACTAATGGCAGTGCAATCGCTTGTCCACCTGACGCTGATCCAGTTAGCCCAGCAATGACACTGACCGCTATGGCCGCACCGACTAACTCATTGCCCGGGATTTGCGTCATCAACGCCACCGCCTCTTGAAAAGCAGGGGTTTCTTTCGCAACCGCGCCAAATCCCACAACAGCCGCGGTATTACCAATTGCAACCAAAGCCCCTGTGGTCGCTGAGTTTACAGCATCAGACATATTCAAAAAAAACTTAAAGTTGATAATAAGTAAACTCAAAACCCCGCCTAATAACGCCACCATGAGCGCATTTTGCTGTAAAGCATCATGTAATGAGAAAGATAACCCCAACACGACCAATAAAGGCAGAATGCCGGTAATTGGGTGCGGCAAATCTCGTGAAATATGACGTTCATCACTGTCTCGTACCTCAAACACCTCTCCATTGATTTGTGCTTTTTTTATCATCCATGTCAGTAAGACGTAACCTAATAGCGCCATAAATATCGCGATAATTACACTTTCTTGCCATGCCGCATAAGGGGAAGTATTTAGGTATTTTATCGGGATCCAATTTTGAATTTCTGGAGAGCCTGCTGATGTCATGGTAAAAGTAACTGAGCCAAAAGCCAAAGTCGCGGGAATAAAACGGCGCGGTAAATTAGCATCTTTAAATAAGCTTAATGCCATTGGATACACTGAAAATGCCACAATAAATACGCTAACCCCCCCATAGGTTAACACTGCACACGACGAGACAACTGCTAATACCGCATACTTCATACCTAAAGTGTTCACAATACACCTTGCAATTGCATCTGCGGCACCCGTATTTTCCATGAATTTACCAAACAAAGAGCCTAATAAAAACATAAAAAACCAAGCTTGCACAAACCCAGAAAAGCCACTCATATACCCACTGATAAAGCTTATTTCCTGACCCGTTGGAAACACTATAATTCCACTCGTTATAGCAACAACTAAAGCACACAGCGGCGCAGATATAAATAGATTAACACCTCGCAATGTGAGTAAAATTAACGCGACTAAAGCGCATGCAAGACCCACTAAACTGAGCATAATGCCACCTGTAAATTCCTTGATATCTGCCCCGCTTGCTCAAGTAGTATTATGGCCAAAACTCGTAAAGGATACGCACCATGCTCGCTTTATATACATGTTTCCTAAGCTATGACTTCAGGCTAGATTGTATATTTGGCAGTTCGGGATTCTTATTGTCGTTAGAGATAACTTATGCTAAATAGATGAAAAAGTATACATATTAGAGTTTGTAACGTTGCTTAAAGGCAGTGGTTTGTGCTCTAGAAAGGGAAACACTCATCTTATTTTCTAAAATCACCTCAAGTGTTCCTCCTGACTCCTGTTCCAATGAGGCAATATAATGTATATTAAACAACCAACTACGATTTGCTCTAAAAAAGGGCTCCTCAGGCAAGCGTTCAGCAATATTAGCCAACGTACGATATACGCTAACAGCCCGATCTTGAGTATGTAAACGCGTATAATTGCCCATTGCTTCAAATACTTGAACTTCTTCTAAGGCTATAAAAAAGCAACGTTGGCCATCTTTAATAAAAAAACGACTATCCACTTCAAGAGGTGTCTGTAACTTCTTATATTTCTCGATTGCAATAGCCAAGCGTGCTTGTGTTACAGGCTTTAACAAATAATCTAATGCATTCACTTCAAAGGATTTAACAGCAAAGTCATCGTGCGCTGTAACAAAAATCACATGAGGCACGTAACTCAGTTGCGCCAGCAAATCAAAACCGCTGCCACTAGGCATGTTAATGTCAAGGAGCAATAAATCTGGCTGTAACTGCTCAATCACTGCTTTCGCCTCAATAATATCAGGCACCTCAGCAACTACTTCTAAATCGCCCAGTTCATTAAGTTGGGCTTTAAGTTCAAGTCGCGCCAAATGACTGTCATCAACAATAACAACTTTGTTCATACTGTCTCCTTAGGTATTTCGATGACTGTAGCTATGGTCTCACCCCGAACCATACGAGTAATCGACCCTTCACCGCGATATAATAAGCCTAATCGCTCTTCTATGTTTTTAGTTGCTAGCCCGAGGCCATCCGATGGCTGAGCACTTACGACCAAGGGGTTGACAACCTCAATGTACAATTTTTCTTCACACCATACCTTTACTGCGACGACCCCGCCAACCCGGTTTTTTGCAATTCCATGTTTGATGGCGTTTTCTAAGCACAATTGAAGAATCATTTTAGGCATTAATAAGCGCTCTGCGTCTGAAGCCACGTTAACTTCAATTTGCAAACGATCCGCTAAACTAATTTTACAAAGGCTGAGATAATGCTGAGCATTTTCAAGCTCCTGACTTAAAGGTACTTTATCGTCTTGATTAGCTTGTAGAGAGTAACGCAACATATCTGCTAGCTCTGCAAGGCTTGCTCGTGCTTGCGTCGGTTGAGCCAATATAAGCGCACGAATATCATTAATCGCATTAAACAAAAAGTGAGGATTAAGCTGACTATTGAGTGCTTGCAACTGACTCACCGTTAACAATGCATACGCTGTACTCAAACACTTTATCTTACTCAAAGCCAAATACCCAAATGACCAAAGCAAGGTGAGACCTAACATATTTAACCCATTGCTCAACCCCACAGTTTCAATAATAAACCCCAGTTGTGATGTTGGAATAGGGTAAGACATCCCAATGTGTGCTAAAAAGAACACGCCACATAACAAAATTGTTGTTGCTATTAAAGTTGCGAAACACGACCCAACTACTAAAAAACCAAACTGCAATACATTACTCTTATTATGTAGTTGCTTTTTATAAACACATCGTACGAAGTAAGTGATAAAAGCCCCTGAGAAAAGAAATATTGCGCCGTAAATAGCTTCATTCCAACTTGCATAAGGGTTTTGCATCACGATGATTGTCAGAAACAGGTATGCAAATAACCAACTAATTGAGTGACACACAATAAAGATATAACGCTGACTAAATAAATACTGGAGTTGTAAATACTTCATTTCTCTTTTTCTTCTAACTGGCTTAATAAAGACATCGCAATGTTATTTGTATTGCACTCACCGCCAACCAGTACAATAACTCCCTGCTGCAGGATCGGATCAAATACCACCATAGTACTAAACCCCGCGGTTTTCCCCTCATGAAAATACCAGCCGTTTAGACCTTTACTAAAGCCATATACCATATCATCGCTTAAACTTGTTAAACTAGCTTTTAGTATAGATTTAGTCTTAATATCAACACCTTCCCTCTGCCAATATGCTGAGATCCAATTAGCCATATCAGCAGCAGACGCCAAGACTCCACCGGCTCCAACTAGGCTATCAAAATGCCAATTAGCAACTTGCTTACCAAAGTGATTATGGCCTTTTAACCTATGTACAATTACGCCTGTCAAAGACAATGTAGCATGCGCCATCTTTAACTTATTAAACACATGCTTTTGCATCATTGCTAATTGCGTCACCCCTAGCTCTTTTGCCATTTGCCAGCCCAATACCCCATAACCGAAATTTGAATATACGTAGTTCCCTTTGCGCTCAATAGGCATCATGAGTGCTTGCTTCATTGCCTTAGTGTCAAAGGAAGCGTAAGGATCGTCTATACTTGGAGGGATCAAATTTTTAGGCAGTCTCGGCAGACCAGAACGATGTGTTAACAATTGTTTCAATGAATAATTATGGTGCTCAAATTCTTTCCCCAATAATTCTGAAAGTGGCGCCTCTAAAGACCAAACTTTATCCATCACTAATTGGCTGGCCAATAAAGCAAACAATGGCTTAGAAACGGAGCCTATTTCAAACAAGCTATTTTCATGCACGCCATCGCCATGAAAATAATAAGCTCGCCTGTCTTTGTCCAATATCACGATAGCAGCCGGCAGCTCACCAAATACTGGCGCTAGCTGTTGAGCTAACTTGCTCAATTCTAGTACTGGCATATCAGAGGGTATTAAAGACGTTTTTTTTCAATGTTAGTGGCATTTCAAAACCTTGCACGAACTTACCTTGATAGCCCTCTTTACCGAGTTGACCTTCAAATTGCGCACCGATCATGTTAGAGCTAAAGGTCATGCGTTTATTATCAATTGTAAATTCATTCAGAGGAATACCAAAACTCTGCTGAGCAGGGCTGTCAAGTGAAGTATAAAATCCATTTGCGACCACCGCGACCTGCAAAACAACAGGTAAAGGCTTACCATTCAAATCTAAATCACCAAAGTATGAACCTTCAAACTCTAAAGACATCAGATCTTGCTCAGACAACTTGTGCAACGTGAGTGGCATCACTCTGCCTTGTGTAAAAGATCCAACTAATTTATCTCCCTCAATCTCCCCTGTGAATTCAGCTTGGATCCGCGTATCTTTGAATGCTATTTTTGTCTCAGATACAGTAAACTCGGTTGGCGTTTTAC
Organism: Pseudoalteromonas aurantia; assembly: GCF_005886875.1. Taxonomy (GTDB): domain Bacteria; phylum Pseudomonadota; class Gammaproteobacteria; order Enterobacterales; family Alteromonadaceae; genus Pseudoalteromonas; species Pseudoalteromonas aurantia_A. Next base: position 42,804 of record NZ_PNBY01000061.1, read on the forward strand.
CGAACGAGCCTTGGTTAGGGCTGTCTAATGTCATCTCATTTTTTGTTATATCAACATTCAGCCCAATAGTAAGAAATACATTTGGCTGAATTTCTAACAGCCCTCGCCATTTATCTGCGGCATTTACTGATCCACACATCAATACGCTAACCAAAATCGTAAACCACTTCATTTTCTTCTCCTTAACGTGAACATAAATTAATAACCATCACAGAGTTCACTGTGTTACCTCTATTAGGTTGCTCCCAGTGTACATAAACAAATTAAAGATACGCTGCTTATATGCTTGAGCAGTGCAAAAACGATGTAAACAGTCCAAAAAAATAGATGCAAGTAATTAAATGAGAACTATTTACAAATAGATATTGACAGTCAAGTAAATCTAACTGATAATCAATCTCAACAAAGCAAGTTTGACGGTTTGTTTTGTTATTTTACTCTAATTGTTTCTCGACCCTGAAACACGTGTGACACACGTTAACTGTCTAGGATGATAGCGATGTAATAACGCCCCTTATTACATCATATGTCACCCGCTCACTATTTTACTTGCTACATTGCTCATATCTGTGACGGTAGATATGACATTAGAAAAGCCCTAACAGGGCTTTTTTTATGTCCGTAATTTACACTAATCACCTAATTGAAATATTTAACAGTCACATTTTCTAATTCTTGATTTATTACAGTCGATATAAAACATCAAACATAGTGAACTCAATAAATTGAACCTCAAGTGTTCACACCTTTGTATCGTTTAAATTAAGTAAGCTCTTGTCTTTCCCACTTTGCTATCATACTCGTACATAATCTGAGCTTCAAAATTAAATGATAATTATTTGCATTTGGTGTTGACAACCCCTCAGATCTAATTAATAATCAATACCAACAAGAGTGATGCATACT
>NZ_PNBY01000062.1 GCF_005886875.1 Pseudoalteromonas aurantia
GCGCAGCTCAGGTTACTTAGCTAACAAGTACACGCTGACTTTAAAGTATAAAGTCGGCGTTTTCACATATTAATTAGCGAGTCTACGGCAATTCTCACGCACAAATTGTGAAGGCTTTTCAGTGATTATTGCCGCGCGTTGGCGATGACAAAAGAACGTATAGACCTCATATTCAAAATCATTATTAATGGCTCTACCGACTTGATATAAAGTAGATACAAAGTCGGTATCAACACGAAAGTTATGTTTTACAACATAGTCACGTTCAAGGTACCAAAATAGCTCTATATTTTCTTTCTTTGCGTAGGATGATAAAGCACTTTTGAGGGTGTTTCCCATTTTAAAACGTCGAGGAGCAACTTCTCCAGTCCAGTTTTGACTCGAAGGTTTAACAACTAAGCCTCGTTGGGCAAGCGCATCGTCCAATGGGAAAGTGGGTTTGCCAATATCGATGACAAATTGTTTTCGTTCTGTGTCTCTATTATTAACTCTATTTCTAAAGCTCTCATAAAACTGTGATAAGCCTTGTGCGGCAGCATTAGTAGATTGCTTCATATCTATTTTAGATAAAGTACCATATAAAAAGTAATAGGCAGCCCATACAAGGACAATGCCGAGTGAAAGGTGCTTTATCCAAAAGAACACAGATGAAAGCGTTTTATTTTTTTTGGCCATAGTCTCACATGCTCAATAATTAATAATAGGATGGTGCGTTTTCGTCAGCACGGGTTTTAAAGCGACGGTGCAACCACATGTACTGCTCTGGTGCTTGCATGATAGCGTGTTCCATTCTGGTGTTAACGCGTCGAACATCACCATTTGGTGCGTCACTTGGAAAATTCTCCAATGCGGGATATATCGTCAAATGATACTGCCCCTTATTATCTCTGACACCACTTAAGCTCAATGTTTCACAATTTTTGCTGTTTGCAAAAAGTAATGTGCCAGTGGTATTTGCAGCATCTGGGACTTGGAAGAAAGGCGCAAACTCGCAGCGATTTCTCCCATAATCTTGATCCGGTAAGTAGTAGCATAATTTTTTATTCTTGAGTGCCTGTAATAAACCTTTCACATCACGTTTGCCGATCAGAAACTCATTGGATCTGAGTCGGCCTTTGGTCATGAAATACTCCATTAACGCATTATTGTGTGGTCGATAAAAACCAATGCCTTTTTGCTCTACGCCTAAAATACGGCCAAGCATTTCGAGGTGAAGCATATGTGGCACGAGTAGCAGCACACCTTTGCCGCTATGTTGCACTGATAAAATATGTTCAATACCTGCAATCGAACCAATCACACGGTTTATACGCCATTGGGGCCACCACCAAGCCATACCGGTTTCCAACGTGGCAAGGCCGGTATTTTCCATATTGTTAAGTACCATCTTTGCACGCTCTTCGTCGCTAAGGTGTGGGAAGCACAACTTAACATTTACTTCTGCAATATGACGGCGCTTTTTTAGAAAGCGATGTACTAGTCTCCCTAATCCCTTGCCGAGTATAAATTGTACCTTTTGAGGTAACCAAGAAATTATATACAGGCACAGTACACCTAGCCAAGTTAACCAATACTTAGGTGCTAAAAATACGGATTTGAAAGGGGGGTTTTTGACCACTAAACTTTTCTCTCGCTGCTAATATGGTAGTAGTTTATCTATATGTGCCAAAAAATACAAAAGCCGGCTAAGCCGGCTCTATAAATATACTACTTATGGATTAATAATTGTAATAAATCAGCCTTGAGTAAGCCCGTTATTAATGGCTTCTAAGTCATTACGCGACAGCGTACCAGCAGCTTGCTTCAGTCTAAGTGAGGAAATCACATATTGGTAACGCAAATTCGCAACATTACGTTTTGCATCATAGAGGTTCTGTGTACTAATTAATACGTCAACAATGGTACGAGTACCCACTTCAAAGCCAGCTTCGGTTGCTTGTAAAGCACTTTCAGCTGAAATAACAGCTTGCTCTAATGCTCTATAAGTTGCAACGTTTGACATTACTTGATTGTATGAGGTGATCACTGAACGAGTTACTTCACGCATACTCGCTTCTAGATCTTCACTTGCACCAACATACAAAGCACGGGCTTGCTCCGTCGCAGCTAAGGTGCGGCCACCTGAATAAATAGGCACTTTAAACGTTATGCCAACAGATGTTTGATCTTCACGAGGTTTGTGAAGTTTTCCGTTAGAGTCAGTTAGTGAATCTCCGTAACTGGCATTTAAACTCAAAGTGGGGTAGTGACCTGCTTGTGCTTGTTTAATTTGATCGTCTGCAATATCTAAATTGGCTTTTGAAATCGCGAGCGATAAATTCTTTTCTTTTGCGATTTCTACAAAATCAGTTGCTTGTCGACTAGGAGATACTGTTGAGAACGTTTCAGTATTCAGTGAATCAAGTTTATTGTGGTATTTACCTGTAATTGTACGCAGCGCTTCGCGTGCTGTTTCAACATCATTGGTTGCCACAATCTCATTAGCAACAGCTCGGTCAAACTGAGCCTGCGCTTCATGTACATCGGTAATGGCGGTTAGACCCACTTCATAACGCTGTTTAGTTTGTTCTAGTTGGCGCTCGATAGCACGTTTCTCAGCTTGTACAAACTCCAAGTTATCAAGTGCACTCAGTACGTCAAAATAACCTTGTGCAATACGTACGACGAGTTCTTGTTGGGCTAGCTCATATTGTGTACTTGCTTGGATAGCACGTTTTTCTGCGATGCTTAGAGATTCCCAAACTGACATGTCGAAAATAGTCTGACTGAGCGAAAGGCTTCGGCTAAATGTATCTTGGAAGCTACTACTGATTGAATAGCCACTGGCATCGTCTTGAAGCGGTGAAAAACCATCAGAGTCAACTTGAGTGTATCCAGCAGTAAAGCCAAGTTGTGGTAATAATTCACCAAGCGCGCTATCTTGAGCAAATTTTTGCGCATCAGCTTGTGCTTTTGCTTTGAGTACAACAGGATCATTGGCTGTGGCAATATCGTAAACTTGAAGAAGATCTTCTGCGTAAGTTAGGTTGCTGGTTAATGTGCAAGATAAACCAACAAAAAGTGATAATAAGCTTTTTTTCATTTTTCGTTCAGTCCTTAGACAATTTTTATGCTTAATGCATGTTACCCTGTTTTTCTTATAAACGACAAAATATATACGTAAATCAAAGCTAACAAGTGTAACAGAATATATAAGACTTACATGGGTTTCCCAAGTCTCACTTGATAGCTTCTAATATTGGGTCTAATGAATACTTTTTAAACCCTAAGTTTAAATTAAATAGGAAAATAAATGGCTTCATTAAATGAGTTTAGTAATCATGATGTGGAGATTGAATCAGTCGAAAATGTTTACCAAGGCTTTTTCAAAATTCAGACATATCACTTTAAGCATGCGTTGTTTGCAGGAGGAATGTCACAAACGATACGGCGCGAAATATTAGAGCGAGGTCATGCAGTGGCTGTACTTCCTTATGATCCAAACACTGATTCAGTGTTGTTGATTGAGCAAATCCGTATTGGCGCGATGGTAACTAAGTCATCACCATGGCTTCTTGAGTGCATTGCAGGTATGGCGGAAGGGTCTACTGATTATGAGCATGTTGTACGTAAAGAAGCTCACGAAGAAGCGGGGCTTCATTTAGATAAATTACACTTTATGATGTCTTATTTATCTAGCCCTGGTGGCACAACAGAGCGACTGTATTTATATTTGGCTGAAACTGATTTATCTCAGGTGGGTGGCGTTTACGGATTAGAAAGTGAGGGGGAAGATATTAAAACACATGTACTTACCTATGATGAGGCCATCACGAGGCTAAATAGTGGTGAAATTGATAACGCTGCAACAGTGATTAGTCTACAATGGTTAGCAATAAATAAGGCCAAGGTCTTAGCTCCATGTGGTAAAAGTTGAGGTTTAACTTTGAGTGAAGTAGTAACACAGCACGGGTACATTCAATCCTTACCCAAATATATTACGCTATGCGAGCGCAATTACTTGCGGGTTTTAAAGATGCTTCCTTTGGAGGAAGTCGGGCAGCTGCGCAGGGTAACATTGGCTGACGCACAGTATGTCATTGAAATAGACAGCTGTGCGAAATACACCACAGATATTTCGATTAAACAAATATCCAGTATCAGTGTGTTTTTACCGCAAGTACATTTATCTGTTCGTTTGTATCATGATGCCAAAGTCGCCGAAGTCGTCCATCATGATTTTCATCAGCGTATCAAGCCATCTTATGGCTACCCAAATCCCCATATGCATCAAAAAGATGAAAAGTATCAGCTAAATGCGTTTCTGGGTGATTGGCTCATGGCCTGCCTTGAAAGTGGTCGAGTGCCATTAAACTGGGATGTTAACAATGGTATGGTTTGAAAATAAATACCGATTCGATAAATCAGCAATAAAAATTGCCCATATCACAGATTGTCATTTGTTCGAAGATGATACCGGCAAGTACTTCTCAGTGAATACTGCGGAAAACTTTCAACGCACACTGAATTACTTAGCGACCCTTGAACTTGATGCAATTATTTTTGGCGGTGATTTAACGCAAGATCACACGACGGCTTCATATCAATTATTTGCTAAACTCATTACAGCGTCGGCATTAAAAGCCCCTGTTTTTTGGTTGCCAGGAAACCATGATGAATTGCAAACGCTTGAGGAAATCACCGAAGGTCAAATCCTTGGAGCTAAGCATATACAGCTTGAAGGGGCCGACGTGTTACTACTTAACTCGAAAGGTCATACCCCTGCTGGGTGGTGTGAGAAAGAGCACTTGTCTGAATTACAGCAAGTATTGTTACAGAGTTCCGATCAGGTGTTGGTTTTTTGTCACCATCATCCGTTACCCATTAATGGTTATTTAGATAAGCACATATTAGAAAATGGCCCTGAGTTACTCAATTGTTTGGTAAATAGCGAGAAAGTTGCGGGTTTGATACATGGTCATGTGCACAATGAGTACCATTATGGCTACCGCGGCATAAGTATTGTGGCCACGCCTGCAACCTCAATACAATTTAGCAAATGTACCGAACAGTGGCAGCAACAGAATTTGGGCCCTGCAGTGCGTATAATCAACCTAGGTGCACAGGTGTACGATTCAGAGGTAATATGGCTCGACGGGTAATTTATATTCATGGCTTCAATAGCTCAGAGGCGTCATTTAAAGCGCAGCAATTTGGAAAGTGGCTAGCAAGGCAGCCAGTCGACTGTGAATATCTAACCCCGAGATTGAGCTTTGACCCGCGTATTGCCATAACACAGTTAGTTACGTTGATTGAAGAGGATACCGTACTGTTAGGTAGCTCATTAGGTGGCTATTACGCTACTTATCTATCTCAATTGTACGGTTTAAAAGCTGTCGTCATTAATCCTGCTGTGAAACCATTTGATTTATTAGCGGATTATTTAGGAGCACAGTATAATCCCTATCAAAAGATACATTATGAGTTAACGTTAGCGCATGTAGATGCGCTAGAGCAATTGTATTATCCAAGGTTAGTTCAACCCCGTTTAATAATGTTATTACAGCAAATGGGAGATGAAGTGTTACCCTATCAACAAGCTGTGCACTATTTTATCGCGTGTGAGCAGCGTATTGAGTTTGCTGGAGAACACAGTTTTGTGGCTTTTCAGCGCTATTTTGACACCATAGTCAACTTTTTAGATATCACGTAAAACTGAACGAATTTAATAAAAGAATCCATTTATGAGCGAACAAAACTATAACGCAGAAGCGATTGAGGTTTTAAATGGTTTAGAGCCTGTTAAGCGTCGACCGGGCATGTATACCGATACCACGCGTCCTAACCATTTGGGGCAAGAGGTTATAGACAATAGTGTAGATGAAGCATTAGCCGGTCATGCTACTAAGATTGACGTTATCTTGCATGAAGATAATTCTTTGGAAGTATGTGATGATGGCCGAGGAATGCCTGTTGATATTCACCCTGAAGAAGGCCTCCCTGGTGTTGAACTGATCCTCACGAAACTGCATGCAGGTGGTAAATTTTCTAACAAAAACTATCAATTTTCTGGTGGTTTACATGGCGTTGGTATCTCGGTAGTAAATGCTTTATCAACGCGTGTTGAAATCAGTGTTAAACGAGATGGTCAAGTGCATGAAATGGCATTTGAAAGTGGTGATAAAGTTCAAGATCTTGAAGTCACCGGCACCGTGGGTAAAAGAAATACCGGCACATCTGTGCACTTTTGGCCTGATGCGAGTTACTTCGACTCTGCTAATTTTTCCTTATCCAAGCTGTGTCACATTCTTAAAGCCAAAGCTGTTTTATGTCCAGGTTTAAAAATTCGCCTCATTAATAAACAAAGTAAAGAAACGCAGGAATGGCATTATGAAGCAGGCCTTGAAGATTATCTAAAAGACAGTGCAAGCGGGTTTGAGGTACTACCAAAAAGCCCATTTACAGGTAGTTTTAGTGGTTCGACAGAAGGGGTTGAATGGGCACTTCATTGGTTACCTGAAGGGGGGGAATCTATAACAGAAAGCTATGTTAACTTGATCCCGACCGCACAAGGCGGCACCCATGTAAATGGGTTACGTCAAGGTTTGCTAGAAGCTATGCGCGAATTTTGTGAGTTTCGTAACTTGTTACCAAGGGGCGTTAAATTAACCCCTGATGATATTTGGGATAAGTGTAGCTATGTGTTGTCAGCCAAAATGCAAGACCCGCAGTTTGCCGGGCAAACGAAAGAAAAGCTGTCCTCACGTTCCTGCGCCACGTTCGTTTCTGGTATTGTAAAAGATGCATTCAGTCTATGGCTCAATGTACATACAGATACAGCTGAACTGTTAGCTGAGCTATGCATTAGTAATGCGCAAAAGCGTATGCGGGCAGCTAAAAAAGTTGTGCGTAAAAAAGTCACCTCGGGTCCTGCATTACCGGGTAAGTTAACTGATTGTTCAGGTACAGAAACCGAGCGTTCAGAACTGTTTTTAGTGGAAGGTGATTCTGCGGGCGGATCTGCAAAACAAGCCCGAGACCGAGAGTTTCAAGCCATAATGCCACTGCGTGGAAAAATATTAAATACGTGGGAAGTTGAGTCGGGGCAAATATTAGCATCGCAAGAAGTGCATGATATATCAGTTGCGTTAGGTATCGACCCGGATTCAGACGATTTATCGGGTTTAAGGTATGGCAAAATCTGTATTTTGGCAGATGCTGACTCGGATGGATTACATATTGCGACATTGTTATGTGCTTTGTTTGTTCGCCATTTCCCAACGCTTGTGAATAAAGGGCATGTTTATGTGGCCATGCCACCATTATTTAGGATTGATGTTGGTAAAGATGTCTATTACGCCCTAGATGAAGATGAGAAAAAAGGGGTGTTGGCACGGATAGAAGCCGAGAAGAAGCGCGGAAAAGTTAACGTGCAACGATTCAAAGGGCTAGGGGAGATGAACCCGCTTCAGCTTCGAGAAACCACCATGGATCCGAACACGCGTCGATTGGTTCAGCTAACGCTTGATGAGCAAGAACAAACCATGGAAATGATGGATATGTTGCTTGCGAAAAAACGCTCGGGGGATCGCAAGGTTTGGTTGGAAAACCATGGTGATAAAGCTGAATTTGGTGTTTAGGATGTGGCGATGAAATATTTAGTGATGCTGTTAGCATGCTTATTAGTCCCAGTTACTTATGCACAATCGTTATTGCAACAGTTGTCGTTGCCTGAAGGATACGAAATTAGCTACTTCGCAAAATATGTGGATAATGCCAGGCAAATGGCTGTATCACCTACTGGCGTAGTCTACGTGGGATCGCGTAAAGCAGGTAAGGTGCATGCTTTAATTGATAGCGATAAAGATGGTAAAGCTGATCGAAAAATAGTGTTGGCTCAGGGGCTCAACATGCCTTCGGGCTTAGCCATGAAAGGTAATGATTTATTTGTTGCTGAAGTTAATCGGGTGATCCGCTTTGCGAATATAGACAAGCAATTAAATGCCACAGCAAAGCAGTTTAATTATGAGGTGGTTTTTGATGAACTACCGAGTAAACGTCATCATGGTTGGAAGTTTATTCGCTTTGCAGATAATGGAGAATTGCTTATTCCGGTTGGCGTGGCATGTAATGTGTGTACAGAAGACCCAAAATTTGGCCGCATATTCTCATTGGATCTGGAAACCCAGAAGCTGACAACCATTGCACAAGGCGTGAGAAACTCTGTAGGATTTGATACCAACCCGAAAACCGGTAAGCTGTGGTTTAGCGATAATGGTCGTGACATGATGGGGGACGACATTCCGCCAGATGAGTTAAATCGAGTGGATACACCACAACAACATTTTGGCTTTCCATTTGTTCATGGTGGTAGTGTGCTTGATCCTGAATTTGCAAAAAATAAAACCCTGGTCGATTTTCAGCACTTTAGTGCGCCAAAGCTTGCGCTTCAAGCCCATGTTGCCCCTCTGGGTTTACATTTTTATCGGGGCACTCACTTTCCAAAAGTGATGCATAATAAATTGTTTGTTGCTGAGCATGGTTCGTGGAATCGCAGTAAGAAAGTAGGTTATCGCGTAATGATGGCAACAATTAAAGGGGGTGAAGTCACCGCCTATGAACCATTTGTGAGTGGTTTTTTATCTAAAGAGCAAACCTTAGGTCGTCCGGTTGCGTTCGCTGAATTGGCGGATGGTTCTTTGTTAGTTTCGGATGACTATGCGAACGCGGTTTATCGTATTCGCTATAACAATAAATAGGGTGTTACATGACTGATCCTCAAGCTTTGTCATTGCAAGGCATTGAACAACAGACTATGGGGCGTTTTACAGAAGACGCTTACCTTAATTACTCCATGTATGTGATCATGGACCGAGCTTTACCGCACATAGGAGATGGCTTAAAGCCAGTTCAAAGGCGTATTATTTATGCGATGAGCGAGCTGGGGCTTTCTGCATCAGCAAAGTATAAAAAGTCTGCGCGTACCGTAGGTGATGTATTAGGTAAATACCACCCACATGGTGACAGTGCATGTTATGAAGCCATGGTATTAATGGCGCAGCCATTTTCATATCGCTATCCGCTGGTGGATGGGCAAGGTAATTGGGGGGCCGCGGATGATCCTAAATCGTTTGCTGCAATGCGTTACACCGAAGCAAAGCTATCTAAATTTGCAGAAGTATTATTAAAAGAGCTCGGGCAAGGTACTGTTGATTGGACACCTAACTTCGATGGTACGATGGATGAACCCAAGGTATTACCAGCACGTTTACCGCATATTTTATTAAATGGCGTAACAGGTATTGCTGTTGGTATGGCCACTGATATTCCACCACATAATGTGAGGGAATTGGCTGCCGCAAGCTGTTTGTTGCTAGATAAACCAAAAACCTCATTAGATGAACTACTGGATATTGTTAAAGCACCCGATTACCCAACCGATGCTGAAATTATTACTCCAAAAGCCGACATTAAAAAGATTTATACTACGGGCCGTGGCTCGATTAAAATGCGTGCTGTATATACTGAAGAGCAAGGTGAAATCGTTATCACTGCATTACCTCATCAGTGTTCAGGCGGTAAAGTTTTAGAGCAGATCGCCGCTCAAATGACTGCGAAAAAACTTCCTATGGTTGCCGACTTACGTGATGAGTCTGATCATGAAAATCCAACCCGTATTGTGATTGTGCCACGTTCAAACCGCATTAAATTTGAGCCTTTAATGGCGCACTTATTTGCGACCACCGACTTAGAAAAAAGCTATCGTGTTAATTTAAACATGATTGGACTCGATGGTCGTCCGCAAGTAAAAGACATTTTACAAATTTTATCAGAATGGTTGGTTTTCCGTCGTGATACGGTGCGACGGCGCTTGCAGCACAGGCTTGATAAAGTATTAGCGCGTTTGCATATTTTAGAAGGTTTGATGACCGCCTTTTTAAATATTGACGAAGTAATCGAGATAATACGTACGGAAGAAAAGCCGAAGACTGAGTTGATGTCGCGCTTTGCGTTATCAGATCGTCAAGCTGAAGCGATTTTAGATCTAAAGTTACGTCACTTAGCAAAGCTAGAAGAAGTGAAAATTCGGGGTGAGCAAGATGAACTTAGCTTAGAGCGCGATAAGTTAGAATTAACGCTGGGCTCTGAGCGCCGTATGTCGACGTTGATGAAAAAAGAAATCCAAGAAGCGGCTGAATTATATGGCGATGATCGCCGTTCACCTGTGGTTGAGCGAGGTGAATCAAAAGCCTTAAGTGAAAAAGATTTGATCCCATCAGAGGCGGTAACGGTTGTGCTGTCAGAAAAAGGCTGGGCACGCGTTGCTAAAGGGCATGATATTGACGCACAAGGTCTGAATTATCGTTCTGGAGATAGTTATAAAGGCGCGGCAAAAGGAAAAAGCAATCAGCCTGCGGTTTTCCTCGATACATCCGGACGCGCTTTTGCGACCGATGCCCATAGTTTACCTTCTGCGCGTAGCCAAGGTGAGCCGATGACGGGGCGCTTTAATCTGGCTCCAGGGTGTAATTTTGATCATGTTCTCATGGGGGAAGACAATACATTGTTGCTGATGGCCACCGATGGCGGGTATGGCTTTATTACAGAGTTTACTGATCTGATCAGCAAAAATAAAAATGGTAAAGCTTTGGTGAGTGTCCCTAAAGGGGCTGAGCTTATTGCCCCAATAGAAGTACATGATGTCGCGACCGACATGTGTATGGCGATTTCAAATGAAGGGCGTATGTTGTTGTTTCCTTTGCGTGATTTACCTAAGCTTGCCAAGGGAAAAGGGAATAAAATCATTTCTATCCCAAGTGCAAAGGTACAAGCTCGAGAAGAGTTTGTGAAAGTGTTGGCATGTGTCCCGGCGGGATCAGCGGTCACACTACATGCAGGTAAACGAAAATTAACATTAAAACCCAGTGACTTAGAGCATTATTATGGCGAACGAGGTCGACGTGGTAATAAGTTACCTAGAGGTTTACAGCGCGTTGACGAATTTGAAATCGAAGTCAGCTCAGCCAATACCGACAACAGTGATGATGGAGTAGAGCTTACATCTGAGTAAATAGCACTGAATACATATATTTTAAAAGGCTCACCTCTGTGAGCTTTTTTATTGCGTAATAAGGCTTTTACTATTGTGAGTCATTCGGCCATATTCAGGTGTTTATTGCAATCAGCAAACTTTTATGGTCAGGGATAGAGTTCTATTGCCCAAATATTAGTCTGACAATATTAGAGAGTAAGTGATATGTCACTTATATTGGTAAGCGACTGTTATGTCTTTATTGACTCGTCACAGTGACTAAGTTGGCTTGAGTAACACGCTAAACACAAGCCAATAATTAGTTTTCTTAGCTGCTACATTGCTGATCTAAAAGTTAACCTTCTGGTTGTTAGCCCTTAGACTGTCATTGCTCGGTTGGTGAAAACCGTACGCCCGCCACCCTCCTAGTGAACGTATCGATCTAAGTAATGAAACGTAATGTATAGATAAAACTTCAACTATAAATTGCATTATTTTAACTCTATTTATTGAGCTACTTCAGCTGATTATAAGAAGCTAAAGCATTTTTTATTTATCTGCGCTAAAATTACTGGTTATAACTTATGCCAGTTCGACTGTGACGCGATACAATCGCGACGTCATTACACAACTAGCTTATCTTAATTGGCGATTTTTTCGCATAGTTCCACGGGGTTTTGTATGTCAGATAAGTGCTATATCACCGCACAACAATTATTAGAGGATTCATTTCGTGTTGCAGCAAAAGTGTATGAAGATGGGTTCCGTCCAGACTTTATCATCGGTATTTGGCGAGGGGGGGCTCCAATTGGTATCGCTGTGCAAGAATACTATGATTATAAAGGAATTGAGACGGATCATATAGCGGTGCGTACATCGTCTTATTATGGTATTGGTAAGCAGTCAAAAGAAATTAAAGTCCATGGGCTACATTACATTATTGAAAATGCCGATGCGGATGACTCATTGTTAATTGTTGATGATGTTTTTGATTCTGGTCGCAGTATTTTTGCGTTAAAAGAAAAGCTAAGCGAATTGATGCGTTTGAACTTACCTCGAGATATTCGAGTTGCGTGCCCATACTACAAGCCAAAAAATACAAAAGTACCGATGAAGCCTGATTATTACATTCATGAATCTGATGAGTGGCTTGTATTCCCACATGAGCTATCAGGGTTAACGCCAGATGAAATTATTGCAGGTAAGTCTGACTTAACAAAGATACAGGACTTATTTAAGTAGAGGTCTATTATAGGATGCACAGTAGTGAACTTCTGTGCATCCTATGACAAAGACTAAATTTGCGAAAAGCTTTCTACAAACTCTTCGAGTAAGTCCATATCCACCGGCTTTAAGCCATCACTACTTCTAACTATTAAGCCTTTTTCTACTAACTCAGAGACTACGCGGCGGTAAGCGCGCTCAGTTGTAGCAAAGCGCTCTGCTTCTGCGTTGACTGTGGGGTATGCTCTGAGCATAGTCGGGTGGTTATTTTCAGCACGCAATAAGCAGTCATTTGCAATGTTGTAACTCAGTGGTAAAAGCAGCTTATTTAAGTTTATTTTTTGATTTTCGGTAAACTTAGCCGCAATAGATTGTGCGGTATACAAGCTTAGCTGCGGTTGATCTAACAGTAATTGACGCCAGTGTTTAAGCTCAATCAAGTTATATTTAACGTCACTGAGACAAGTAACCGTGTAAATGCATGGGTGTTGGTTTAGGGCTTCTATTTCACCTATTAGGGTATTATTGCAATCAAGTTGTCCGAGTAGCAAACGGCGACCATTCCCCACATCATAGCTAAATGATACCGTGCCACTGCGTACTAAAATCAGCTTAGTTAAAGGCTCATCTTGATGGATTAAGACATCTTTTTTGCGGTGTACAAATCCATTGCCTGCGAACTTTAGCAATTGTTCTACAAGATCGGTTGAAAAGTGATATTGAAACATCTAGATGGCTCTTCGGACAATTGTCCTATTTATTAATGATAAATAACGATAGCATGAAGTCCTTGATTTCTCGCTAACTCACACCTGCGGTTTGCTAAAGTGCAAACGCCCCCGTTCCCGTGTTAGAGCTTACTTAGTCCTAATTATATAAGGGGTTTGTGAGTTAGTTTTTTTATTCTAGGCTTATTCACACCGACAATAATTTTTTACAGCTGACTATGCTAACTCAACTACCGGGAGAGAACAAATGACTTGGGAATATTTAGGCTACATTGCCTCAGTTTTTTTAGTTATTTCACTAATGATGAGCAATGTCGTTAAATTACGCTGGTTTAATTTAACCGGATGTATATGTTTTGCTGTATATGGCGTGATGATCGAAGCTTGGCCAGTGGCACTGACCAACGGTTTACTGGCTTTGGTTAACAGTTACCATTTAGTGAAGCTGCACCGCGCATAGCGACATCGGTACAGCTTTAATTAAATTAGGGCTTTTGGTACTTAAGATCACCCGCTATCCAAGTCTGCTCAACTTTAATATCGTCTAGTTCAGTATGGGGCACCGTAAAATAATCTCTATCGATTAAGATAAAGTCTGCCCATTTTCCTTGCTCTAAACTTCCTGTTTTGTGCTCTCTAAATTCACTGTATGCCGCATCGAGTGTAAAGGCACGTAATGCTTGTGTACGGTCGAGCTTTTCAACAGAGCGCCAACCACCTTCGGGTTTTTCGTCTCGCGACATTCGCGTGGTTGCCGCGTACAAGCCATGAAATGGATTTGCCAACTCAACAGGGTAATCGGAGCCAAATGCGAGTTTACTGCCTTGTTTTAAAAATGCCTGCCAAGCGTAAGCGCCTTGCAGTTGCGTATCGTTTAGCCGTTGTTGGGCCATTGTCATATCAGATGTTGCATGAACGGGTTGCATTGATGGGATTATTGCCAGAGACTTAAAACGAGGGATATCCTCTGGGTGAATGATCTGCGCATGTTCAATACGATTTCTTAATAATTTACCACCGACAGTTTTAAAGATATTTTCGTATGCATCAAGCACAATGCGATTGGCCTTATCTCCGATTGCATGGGTATGGGCACTGAACCCATGTTTAAAACTCAGGACGAGTAAGGATTCAAGGTGCGGTTGTGTTTCGAGCATTAACCCTTGGTGTCCTTTTCTATCGTGATAGTCTTCTAGTAGTGCTGCACCACGGCTCCCTAGGGCACCATCTGCATATATTTTAACGCTGCGAATCGATAAAAAGTCCTGAGTGTCTTTTATTATGCCATGCTCAAGCATTGTTGTTAGTTTGTCGTCATCGGCTCCGAGCATAGCGTAAATACGCAGTGGTAATATTTGGCGCTCAGCATACTTTTGATATAGCTGCCATGTGTCGTGATCTATTCCCGCATCATGTGTTGAAGTGATCCCAAGGCTAAGTAAGTGTTCACCGGCACGTTTGAGCGCGCGTTCTTTTTGTGCACGGTTAGTCGCAGGAATGTGCTTATTGATGAGAGATTCCGCTTTATCAATAAACACGCCTGTTGGTACCCCGTTGTATAAACGTAGTATTTCCCCCCCACTGGGAGAGGTTGTTTGTGTATTTATTTTAGCCAGTTGCATCGCTTTTGTGTTTACCCAAATTGCGTGGCCATCCACGCGGGTGAGCACAACAGGCCTGTCTGATATGAATTTATCTAAGTGTTTAGCATTTGGGAATTTACTATCAGGCCACAGTGTTTGGTCCCAACCGCGACCTACAAGCCATCCTACTGGGTTTTTTTGTGCATAAGCTTTGAGTTTATTGCCCACCTCTTCAATTGAGCGGCTTCCTCGAAGATCAAGGCGCAGCAAATTGTTACCAAGCCCGATAACGTGACCATGTGCATCAATTAACCCCGGTAGCAGGGTTTTGCCTTTTCCATCTATACGTATTGCCTCAGGAAATTGCTTGAGCGTCTCATCGTTACCTATTTTAACGACTTTGCCTTCACGAAAAGCCAAAACGCGGAATGTTTTTAAACCTTGGTTATTGGTCGGTGTGTACCCTTTGATATTATGAATGAGCGTCGTTTTTGCTTGCACTTGCACGACAGACATTAGTGTAAATATCACAAAGCTTACGAGGTGTTTTGTCTTCATTTCCCTGCCTTGTTGTCATTATGTTTAGTTATGCTGTTAGCACCTTATCTTAGTTTTTCTCTTCACTCAAATAGTGCCTTTTACTCCTTTAGTAATTAGTAGGAGGTCTGTTTTAATGTTTTATCTGTGGGTTAATAAGGGGCTACTTTAACCACATAACTATGATATTGTTCTGCTTTATTGAGAAAGGAGGGGGTATGCAATTATTTATGGTCTATCTTGGTGGTCGAGTTGCTGGGTGTCATATTGAAATGCATGATGTACGGTTTGTGATTGGTGAAAGCATTGAACAGTGCTACCCAAAACTTAAAGCTCAGTGGGTTGGAGAGAGAAATGCTGTTCACATGGACAGCTATACTGCAATAACACATATTCATGGCTATGAAGTAAGTTTAGTGGCAGAGCCTATTGAACAAGAAAATAAGCTGTATTTTGTGAACATGGGAGGGTATCAGTCAACCCATCTTGCGGAGCAACATGAGTTTGCATTATTTGTTGCTAAAAGTGCTGATGAAGCGAAGAGTCAAGCCAAAGCTCAGCTGTTAAGAGGAATGAGCCACCGACATAAAGATAATTTACATGACGTAGATGATTGTTTTGCAATAGACTTATTAGATGAGCAATACTTTATAAAACTGACGCCGAGTGGGTTACATAAGCCCCTAATACCAGATTGGTATGGTTACCATATTTTATAAATTACTCTTCCTGTTGCTCAGCTTTTATTGCCATTCTAATCGCAATAATGACAATGGCGAACAATAAAAAAGGCAGCGCAGCTAAACTGTATTCAGCAATGTTACTTTCCTGAAAGCTCGGTTGAAGAATAAAGTGCCCACCTATACAGAGTAAAATCGCCACTAGTAGTAATGGCAACATGATTAATTCTTTGCGTTTTGAGTGTGTTTTCATAGCCAATCTCCTGTTTGGTTTGCACTATGGTGCATATTATCATGTTCACGCTTGATACGGATCATTTGATCAACCATTTAAACGTAAGATTTGGCATATAATGTTTAGGTGAGAGTTATAACAAAACTATACTGTGCATAGAAGCCCCGATCTCTTACGCCGAAAGGCGTCGGTCCAGTCTAAAGATAACCTTGCAGCCCTGACAACTCGAAGAACCCTCTATAAACGCTTGTTTTAATTTAAGTGCTTATTGGTTTTTAGAGCACTTAAAAAAAATTTACTTGTACGAAATGTCAGCTTTGTTATAAATGATGATGCAGGATGGGCGGAGGCATGATGAATAAAAACATAGTTGTAATTAAATTTGGTACCAGTGTATTAACCGCTGGAAAGAAAACATTAAACAAACCTCGTATGGTTGAATTGGTGCGTCAGTGCGTGCAGCTAAAAAATGCAGGGTATCAACTCGTGTTAGTTTCAAGTGGGGCTGTTGCCGCAGGTCGCTCGCAACTAGCCAAGCAATGTGGTTCATCATTAAAAGAAAAGCAGATGCTTGCCGCAATTGGACAAGGGCAGCTTATTCATATGTGGCAAACGTTATTTTCTTTATATGATATTTCTGTAGCGCAAATGCTGCTTACACGTGCAGATGTTGAACATCGAGATCGATATTTAACGGCCAGAGATACACTAACGGAATTATTATATCATGATGTGGTGCCTATTATTAATGAAAATGATGCCGTGTCGAGCGCTGAAATCACAGTGGGCGATAACGATAACTTGTCTGCGATGGTGGCAATACTGGCTAATGCGAATAAGTTGATCTTGTTAACTGATCAATCAGGACTTTTTACAGCTGACCCGCGAAATTCCCCTGATGCTGAATTGATTTCTGAGGTATATAAAGTAGACGATGAATTACGCGCTTTGGCTGGTGGCAGTGGAAGTAGTCTAGGTACGGGGGGGATGGCAACGAAGCTACAAGCCGCAGATATTGCTCAAAGAGCGGGGATCGAAACGATTATCGCGAAAGGCAGTGAATCTGATGTTATTACTCAAGTGATAAATAATGACGCACCGAATACCACTTTTTTGCGTTTTAGTGCACCTTTAGAAGGGCGCAAAAAATGGTTACTCTCTGGGCCAAAATCAACCGGTACCTTAATCATTGATAAAGGCGCCTGCGAAGCGCTTATTAATCATGGCGCAAGTTTGTTAGCCAAAGGGGTTACATCGAGTCAAGGGCAATTTAAAAGGGGAGATCTAGTGACAGTAAAGGATCAAAACGGTCGTATCATCGCCAAAGGTTTATGTGGCTTTTCTGATAGTGAATTAAGCGTGATTAAAGGGTGTCATAGTTCTCAAATTGAAGCAGAGTTAGGGTGTAAGTCATCTCATGAGGTACTTCATAGAGATGATATGGTTTTATTAGAATATGTATTGTAGTGCGCAATTTACTTAGTGTGGTCTAAGCTACAAGCTCAAGAGTGTTTTGAGACTTGAGATGAAGACTGTCTCATCGTGTGGTCATGAATTAACAACACGCTTGCTTGATCAAAAAAGCGAGTGTGCACTAGATAGCTGCTTTAATCGAATGCTGAGTACTCTAACTCAAGAGATTCAGGCGTGTGCGCTTTTTTTTAGTAAGCACTTTTCGCAGATACATACACCTGTGGTCGTTTTCAATTCATTGGATGAGCCCCTCTGCGACGACGCTATCGACCTGTATCTTGCTAAGTTAAAAAACTCAAACCCAGTATTGAAGTGCGCCAAGCAGTATAGACGTAATAAAGTTAAATATTTTAATGACTTAGACATTAAGCCATTAGAGCTCAATCAGAGCGATATTGAATTGTTTTAGCTTGTGATATGATATACCTATTATAGATATGGGGAAAAATATGAAATTTGTACGTTGGTTACTTGGACGCATCATCTTATTACTTGATTTTATCTTCACACCGAGCAGTAAAAAACGCTCACCAGAGCAACAAAACATGCTTGATGTGCAAACTGCGCAGTTTAAATTGTATCAATTTAAAGCCTGCCCTTTTTGCGTAAAGGTGCGTCGCGCCATTAAGCGTGAAGGGTTAAACATTGAAACGCGTGATGCAAAAGCAAATGAGACATATCGCCAAGAGTTAGCGGAGCAAGGAGGTAAAGTTAAAGTACCTTGTTTACGTATCGAGCAAGACAACAAAGTTACTTGGTTGTATGAATCGAGCGATATTGTCAGTTATCTGCAAAAACTTGATAACGCCGCATAAAGACTGCTCACTGAGCAATGAGAAAATTTGAGAATATGGGTTGGTATGCTAGCATACCAACCCATATTTTATTGTCTGATATTTAAGAGAATCCACATGACTATCCGTACTCGTGTAGCCCCGTCGCCGACGGGTGATCCGCATTTAGGCACCGCTTATATTGCGCTTTTTAATTACTGTTTTGCTAAACAGCAAGGTGGTGAGTTTGTATTACGTATTGAAGATACGGACCAAGTGCGCAGCACCCCAGAATCAGAACAAGCGATTATGGATAGCCTACGTTGGTTAGGCTTAGAGTGGGATCATGGCCCTGATATTGGTGGCGAGTTTGGCCCATATCGCCAATCAGAGCGCAGTGAGATATACAAAAAATATGCACACCAGCTGGTTGAACAAGGTAAAGCTTTTTACTGTTTTGCGACCTCTGAAGAGTTAGACCAAATGCGTGAAGAGCAAATGGCTGAAGGATTGCGTCCAAAATATGATGGACGTGGTTTACTGCTAACGGAAGAGCAAATTAAAGCGAACTTAGACGCAGGTAAGCCTTATGTGATCCGTATGAAGATCCCAGCCGAAGGTACGTTTAAGTTCAATGACTATCTGCGAGATGAAATAGAGATCCCGTGGGAAAATGTCGACATGCAGGTGTTACTTAAAGCTGATGGGTTCCCGACGTATTTCTTAGCGAATGTCGTTGACGACCACCATATGCAGATCAGTCATATTTTTCGTGGGGAAGAGTGGATCAACTCAGCTCCTAAGTTGCTGAAATTATATGAAGACTTTGGTTGGGAAGCGCCTGTGCTAGGCCACCTTCCATTGTTACGCAACCCTGATAAGTCTAAATTGTCGAAGCGTAAGAACCCCACTTCAATTAATTATTATAAAGAGATGGGCTTTTTACCTGAGGCTGTACTTAATTATCTTGGTCGTATGGGGTGGTCTATGCCTGATGAACGTGAAAAATTCACGTTAGCAGAAATGATTGAACACTTTGATATGAAAAGAGTTTCACTGGGTGGACCGGTATTTGATGTTGATAAGTTAAGCTGGTTAAACGGCCTTTGGATCCGTGAAAACCTCACTGACGAACAGCTTATTCAGCGTTTTGTGGATTGGAAGTTTAACGGTGAAACGCTAGCACGAATTTTACCTGAAGCGAAAGCGCGGATTAATACCTTGTCTGACTTGGTTGAATTGGCTGGTCACTTTGTGGGGGGGATCCCTGAGTATGAGCCTGCGTTGCTAACGGCAGGTAAAGCGGATGAAGAGGTTGTTCGTCAGGCATTACAGTTCTTTATTTGGGAACTTGAAAGCTTACGTAGCTGGGAAAAAAGCGAAATTTTTGCGATTGCAAAATCAGTGTCTATGTTCCATGAGTTAAAAATTAAAGACTTCTTAGAGCCAATCTTTGTAGCTATTACAGGTAAAGAATCTTCAACTTCTGTATTGGATGCAATGGAAATCTTAGGCTCAGATCTGTCAAGAGCACGTTTACGTGTTGCGTTAGCACATATTGGCGTATCGAAGAAACAAGCTAAAAAGCTTGAAAAAGCCTATAGAGATTACCCTACTTCATAATTCAACTGTTTGAATTTTATAATTAAAAAGCCACCTTAAATCTAGGTGGTTTTTTTTATGCTTAAATTTAAACAGATTCGACCTCTTATTGTAAATATTCTGATAACATGGCGCGGTTTTATAACTGATCAAAGAAAGAGTATATGTTAAGTCGTTTTTACCAAGAGCAAGGCGAGCACGTGGTGATCACCCGTGAACAAGGTAGTTTATTTGCAAAGCAAGTTGCAGATGATTTTAATCCATTGCATGACGTTGATGCTAAAAAGTTTTGTGTTCCTGGCGACTTACTTTTTTCTTTGGTTTTAGCCCGCTATGGGGTCAGTGATAATATGCAGTTTTCATTTGTCGGTATGGTTGATGAGAAGTCATTATTGAGCTTTCCAACAGGGGGAAGTGAATTCGATATTACCGCAAATGATAAAGTGATGATGTCGGTAAAACGAGAGGGCGAAGCGAACTTATGCCCAACGTTAATTGACAGTTTGACCAAGAGCTATGTTGAGTTTTCTGGCACTGCATTTCCGCATGTTATTATTCCTTTAATGGCAGAGCAGGGGGTTATGATAAACCCTGCACGTCCTATGGTAATTTATGAATCAATGGCGATTCATTTAGATGATAAATCTATTTCTCAGGTGGAGCTAGCTGCTGATACGCCGGAATTTAGCTACGAAGGTAAACGCGGTAAAATTGTTTTACGCTTTAAGTTATTAAGTAACGGTCAGCAAGTTGGTCGGGGTGAAAAGCATATGTTGGTGTCAGGTATTCGTGAATACTGCCAAGATATGGTTGATGATTTAATTACATATTACAACAACAGAAAAGCCACTCTATAAACGCATGTTACCGTGCATACCTGATAGGAACGTCTGATGCGGGCATCTGTTGCACGCATTTGTTATACTGCAGCCAACTTATTTGTCTGTGAGTCGTCACTATGTCATTCCAATCTTTGCAGTTAGCGCCTGAGCTTGATCAGGCCTTAGCGACACTGCAGTTTTCTGTTCCCACTCCAATACAACAGCAAAGCATTCCTCTGGTGCTTGAAGGGCATGATTTATTAGCCACAGCACAAACCGGTACGGGCAAAACTGCGGCTTTCATGTTGCCAATCTTACATCGTCTTTTAAAAGAACCGGAACACAATGGTAAGGTAAGGGCTTTAGTGTTGGCACCAACCAGAGAGCTTGCTCAACAAGTTGCAGCTAATAGTGAAGCGTACGCTCAGTACACAGGTTTAAAAGTCGCGTGTATTTACGGCGGGGCGAATATTAGTCCACAAGAGAAGGCACTCAAAGCGGGTGTTGATGTTGTTGTTGCAACCCCAGGTCGGTTACTTGATCACTTACTAAAGGGCACTTTAAAGTTAGACAAGATATCTCACTTGGTCTTTGATGAAGCCGACCGTATGCTTGATATGGGGTTTATCGGTGAAATTAAGCGCATTATGCGCCATTTACCAGAACAAAGACAAACGCTACTATTTTCAGCCACCCTCGATGAACAAGTACAAAAGTTGGCCGCACAATGGCTTACCAAGCCGCAGCGAGTGGGTGTAGATCCAGAGAATAGCGCAGCCGAAAAAGTAGAACAGCTATTTTATGCGGTCGATGATGATAGAAAGCGTGAGCTGATGTCACATCTTATCGGGAAGAATAATTGGCAGCAGGTGCTTATTTTTACTCGAACGAAAAATATGGCCGATGAATATGCCAAAGAACTGAATAAAGACGGCTTGCCAACTTTAGCTATTCATGGTGATAAATCGCAAGGTGCCCGGGATAAAGCGTTGGCACAATTTAAATCAGGTAAAACGAGAGTGCTGGTTGCGACTGATGTTGCTGCGCGTGGCATAGATATTGTTGATTTAAATTATGTGATAAACGCACAGCTCCCCTTCGTTGCAGAAGATTATATCCATCGCATAGGGCGGACTGGGCGCGCAGGTAAAACTGGGATGGCGTTATCGTTGGTGAGCATAGATGAGCAGTGGTTACTAGACGAGCTTGAAGTGTTACTTGATGAGCGCCTCACACCGCAATGGTTACAAGGTTATGAACCCGACTTAACGAAGGAGCCCAAAGATAACCGCAAAAACTCAGCGAAAGCACGTAAGCAACGCGATAAAAAACATATTTTAGGTAAGCGAGATCAGCGACGCCGTAAAAATAAATGAGTTAACTCTCTATTAATGCGACAGTTTTGGTGTCTGGTTGGTATGCATATTAAGCAAGAGGCAACGGACATAGGCACACAAGAGACGCTCGCGAAATGGCAAAAAACCATTGATTTAATGGCGCGGGTATTTAACACCCTCGCCAGGTTTATAGTACAAGCTCAACAAGATGGGGAGCTGTACTGGTCGCCAATCGTAATGAAAAGAACCCTTATTCAGCCGGTGGTGTTATTCCACTCGACACCAATATTTTTTGTAAAAAAGTGGTGTTAGATAACGCACCGTTATATGAACGCTATGCGAACGAATTAGCGGTGGGAAACAAACCCAGAGGTGAGTGAAGGTGAAGTCGAATCGTTCCTATTCGGTGGCCTGACGGTAGCGCATTTGGCACGTTATGCGTGATGGATTTTAAAATCCCCGCTGATGATATTCATTTACAGGAATTAATAGAGCATCTATGAGATATGCTCGAAGATGATTTGATTTTAATTCACCGTTTTAGCCAAATGCGCCATATTGCCATGCTGGATCCGTTGACCAATATTTATAATCGACGGGCAGTTGTGATATTCGCGGCACATAAACGTGATATTGCTCCTAAAATGCATATGTACTTTTATGGTATTTTTATTGATTTGAATGAGTTCAAGGCTGTAAATGATCAGTATGGCCACCCTGTTGGTGATAAAGTATTAAATGGGTTAGCTACAGCTATAAAGGCGGTAAGTCGTGATGATGATTTCGTTGGGCGTATGGGCGAAGATGAATTTTAATGTTTGTTCAAGAACCATCTGGCGACTGGGTAAATGATTTTATGCAACGTTTAACCACTGAGTTTGAGCAATTGCTGTTAGAGCAAAGCCTACCCAATGTGGTGTTTAGCTATGAGTATGCTCAGACCGACGATTCGTTTTTTGACTTACAACAATTAATTAGCCTAGCTAATAAAGCGATGTATCAAGCTAAGACTGAAAAGCCTTAACTCAATACACAAAAGCACTCTGCATATTATGCAATTTTCTTCTCAGCCAAGTTCAATTCCATAGTGGCCTTGAGTAAGCGGTAAAGGTTTATTGATGCATCAATTTCTTCTTTACGGTTAGTTAAGCTTTCAATGTTCAACCCTAAAGGGACATTCAATCGTGCGCAGCTTTGTAAGATTAAGTCTAAGTTCTCACGACAAATACGGATTGATTCACTCAACGGGTTTTGTGAGTCCAGCATGCGCCACTTGGTTGCATCTGGCACCGAGATGCCCAACCACTCCATAAACTCTAGCGTCTTTTGTCCGCCACAGGGTGTGAACGTTAAAATAATGCGTTTAGGTGTATCGCCTTGTTGCTTGCAAGTTCTTGCGTAGCTGGTGAGTAAGTCGATAGTTTCTTGGGGGTTATAGACTGCTTGAGATATAAAAAATTCGCAGCCTTGCGCTGTTTTTTCGATTAAACGTTGCTGTTCGTTTTTTTTACTCGCGTGGCGCTCGGCAATCGTGACGCCCCCGAGAAAAAATGATTCTTGGTGAACAGCCAATGCTTTATAGGCATCGGGTAAGCTTAATCGAATGTCACTAGTAGAGGATGGGCTGCCAACAAGGACGAGGTTATCTAATCCAAATTTGTCTTTTGTGTCGCTTAGCCACTCATTAAATTGTGACACATCACGCTGTGCAACGCTTTTGTAGGTGATCACATCTAATTGAGATAACTCCCTAATGAGCTGGCTATATTCACACGGGTCAACCGTATGTTTAAACGGAAAAGGACGTGGAGCTTGTGTACGACTACTTTCATCTTGAATATCGTAGATAACGACACCGTCGTACTCTATTTCGTGTAAACGAGCCAGCAGCTTATTGGCAATGATTTCTAATTGAGCTCTATCAGTACTTTGCTTTGGTGGGGTAGTACCAATCAAGTAAACGCCCTGATTTGGGTCTTGTATTTTGTCTTGCAGTGATAAAGCCATAATCCTCATTCCAGCCTAAAGTCGTTTTGATGGGTATAATATAGCAGCCATTTAGACGTCTAGATAGATTTTTTTATTGAAACTTACTCAACAACCCTGAATTAGACGCACATTCTTAATTAGTCTACTGAAATTTCTCGACATATTTTTTTACATTAATCTGCCTTTTTTGGGTATAACCCTTGTTAATTTACGGCATAATTGCATGGTTAAACTAGCCACCGCGTTAGTTAAAAAATAATTTTTAAGGACACATATGAAATTTAAACTATTGGCAACCAGCCTAGCGGTAACACTCGCATTAACTGGCTGTGTAAGTAACAGTGCGAACAACAGCACACCTGTGGCTAGCGAAGCAAATGCCAGTGATAAAGTGTTTTCACAAGATTACCTAATTGAAGAGCTTGAGAATGGCTTACGAGTCATGGTAGTAAAAACGGATTACCCTGATGTGGTGTCATTACAGATCCCAGTATCTGTGGGCTCGCGTGATGAAGTAGAGGCAGGTAAAACCGGCTTTGCTCATTTCTTTGAACATATGATGTTTAAAGGATCTGAAAAGTACCCCCAAGAAGTGTACACAGATATATTGAAAAACTCAGGGGTTGATAATCGTGCATATACAACCAATGATTTTACTAATTATTACTTGAGCTTTTCAAAAGAACATTTAAACAAAGTCCTTGAAATCGAAGCTGACATATTTCAAAACTTATCATACACCGAGGAGCAGTTTCGTACTGAAGCGCTGACTGTAAAAGGCGAGTATTTAAAGAACAATGCAAACCCAGTGCGTAAGTTATTATCGGCAGTACGTAACGAAGCTTTCGATAAGCATACCTATAAGCACACGACAATGGGCTTTTTCGAAGATATTGAAGCAATGCCAGATCAAATGGTGTATGGGCAAACCTTCTTTGAGCGCTTTTATAAACCAGAATATGTATCAATGGTGATTGTTGGTGACGTTGACCCACAAGAAACCATGAAAGCAGTCAAGCAGCATTGGGGAAATTGGAAAAAAGGTGACTTCAAAGCAGAGGTGCCTGTTGAGCCAAAACAAACTGAGGCAAAATATGTCCATGAGCAATTTGAAGGTATGCCTGGTCATTGGTTATTAGTTTCTTATAAAGGCACTTCATGGATGCCAGAGAAGAAAGACCGAGCGGCGCTAGATCTGATCTCAGAGCTATACTTTGGTAAAAACTCTGCGTTGTATCAAGAGCTTGTTGTCGACAAACAAATCGCCAGTCAAATGTTCCCGTACAATGCAGAAACGAAAGACCCAGGGCTATTACACGTATTTGTTAAAGTTGAAAAAGAGCAAGATTTAACGGTTGTTCGAGATGCAATTAACCGTACTTATGCTAGTGCGCGTACTGAGCTGGTTGATGCTGATAAATTGGCAGCATTAAAATCAAATAGAAAATATAGCTTTATTAATGGCCTTGATTCATCACAAGCCATAGCATCTACGCTTGCACGTTATATGCATTTTGAGCGTGATCCTGAAGTGATTAATCAATTATACCAATCGGCTGATTCAGTGACGCCAGAAGATATCCGCACTCTCGCGAATAAATATTTTGTCGACAGTGGGCGTACGACAGTCACTATGTCAGATCTTGCTAAGGTATCAGGGTTCGAGCGTGAAGTCTCTCTGAATACGCTGGTTGCAGACTCAAAACAGCCAGTAGAACGTCACTTTAAGTTACTTGATAAAACCAATACCTCTCCACTTGTTGACGTGAACTTATTGTTTTATACAGGTGCCGCAGCTGATCCTGTTGGAAAAAAAGGGGTGGCAGCTCTGACTGCGGCTATGCTTGCAAAAGGCGGCTCACAAACGAAAACGTATAAAGAAATTCAAACGGCGCTTTATCCAATTGCGGGCAGTTTTAATTACCAAATTGATAAAGAAATGATTTCATTGCGCGGGCGTGTTCACAAAGATAATGCCCAGCAATGGTATGACCTAGTCAGTGGCCAACTACTTGACCCAGGCTTTAGAGAAGATGATTTTAAACGTTTAAAGAAAGAGCTGATAGACGGCATAAAAGCAGGCTTAAAGTCTTCTAATGATGAAGAACTAGGTAAAGAGGTGCTTTATCATAAACTTTATCAAGGCCACCCATATGAAAGTTATAACTTTGGTGATTTGTCTGATTTAGAGGCCTTAACGTTAGACGATGTGAAAGCTTTCTATCATGCTGAGTTTACTCAGGCTAAATTAAATGTGGGGATCACCGGTGCGCTCTCTGACAAAGTAAAAACACAGCTATTAGATGACTTAGCGACGCTCCCCAAAGGTGATGAAGCACGTTTGATGGTACCAGATGCGCCAGTGTTAACAGGTCGTCACGCAACAATTATTGAGAAAAGTGCCCAATCTACCGCTGTGTCGTTTGGTTTTCCTATCGACACAATACGCAGTTCTAAAGATTGGACAGCATTGTGGCTAGTACGGTCATATTTTGGTGAGCACCGCAGTTCGAATAGCTTTTTGTATAAGCGTATTCGTCAAACTCGTGGTATGAATTATGGTGATTATGCATATATTGAATACTTCCCACGCGGTATGTTCCAAACAAAGCCTGATGCGAACTTAGGCCGTTCAGAGCAGATTTTCCAAATTTGGTTACGTCCACTTCGTTCGAATAATGATGCTCACTTTGCAACACGCGTTGCACAATTTGAGCTAGATAAGTTAATTGAGCAAGGTATGACTGAAAAAGACTTTAATGCGACGCGAAACTTCTTAAGTAATTACGTTCCGCAGCTAGTAGCAAGTCAAGATCGCCAGTTAGGATATGCACTCGATAGTGAGTATTACAACACGGAAAGCTTTGTTGAATATGTTCGTAAACAACTTGCTAATTTGACGGTGGAAGATGTCAATCGCGTGATATCTGACACACTACAAACTGACAATATGCATTATGTTTTCATCACTGGTGATGGTAAAGATATGGCACAACGTTTGGCGTCGGAGCAAGTATCGTCGCTTAAATACAACACGGATAAGCCAGCATCGCTGATTAATGAAGACAAGCAGATTGAAAAGTATAAGCTGGCAATTCCATCAGGCAATATAACAGTGGAAGATGTAAAAACTGTTTTTGAATAAATAACGAACTATGTTAACGAAACATGGCCATACTCAATTTATGGCCATGTTTATATCTTAATGGTAAAGGGAATAGTCACTATTTTTAGCAGGACGATGTTGTCGTAAGCTAAATGTGGAGGTTGAACGTCAATTTGATAAATAGCGTTCACATAGTCATAAAAATGATAATATTGCTCTATACAGAGCGGTTTGTTATAAGTAATAGCGAGAAGGTTTGCAATAGCAGTAACATATCTTGTGTTAAGCCGTTAAAATCTTCAAGTATTATCAATAGTTAGGTTTTCCTTATGCGTCATGAAATTTGGCACCAGCTACAAAAAGAAGCAAAAGAATTAGTCAACGTCGAGCCTTTACTCGCAAGTCATGTTTATTCAAGTGTGCTAAATCATGAGTGTTTGGGGGCAGCATTGAGTTTCATCGTTGCTAACAAATTGGCTGATGCCGTGGTATCAGCGTTTACGATAAGAGAATTGTTCGATCAAGCGTTTGTCGATTGCGATAAAATGCTCGCGCATGTAGCCCATGATATAAAAGCGGTTAAAGATCGCGACCCAGCGGCCGATAGTTACTTAACCGTAATTTTGAATCTGAAAGGTTTTCATGCGATACAAGCACATCGACTTGCCTACTGCTTATGGCGACAAAACAGAAAAGAATTGGCTCGGTTTATTCAAAGCCGTACATCCGAAGTATTTGGTGTTGACATCCATCCTGCTTGTAAAGTCGGTCATGGCATTATGCTTGATCATGCGACTGGTATAGTGATTGGTGAAACCGCCGTTATTGAAGATAATGTGTCTATTTTACAATCGGTCACATTGGGTGGAACAGGAAATGAGCAAGGTGATCGACATCCTAAAATCCGTGCCGGTGTGCTAATTGGCGCTGGGGCGAAAGTACTTGGTAACATTGAAGTGGGAGAATGCGCGCGAATTGGCGCAGGTTCTGTCGTATTGAACCCTGTAGCACCGCATACCACGGTTGTTGGGATCCCAGCTAAAGTCGTGGGTAAACCAAGCTGTCCTAATCCAGCTGAAAGCATGAATCAAAACTTCTTAGAAGATGAACCAAGTTCGGTGAATGATTCTCACACGAGTGCAATGCTCTAGCTGTCACCAAAATTCGCTCTGTTGGGCTGTTCATCATTTATAATGAGGGTTGCCCAACCAAACGTTTCTTTAAAAATAAATCAATGGGCTCAATTTATCTCTTTGGACTGTGTTTTAGACACGAGCTGTGTGATCTGCGATGAAATTTCTCCATCATTTAGTTGTGTTTGAATTACTTGCCCTTCTTGTAATTGAGAAATCGATTTTATGACTTTGTTGTTCGTTTTTGTGATGCTGTAACCACGCGCTAATACACTCAATGGGCTCACACTATTTAACGTTGCAGCCAAGAACGCTAATTTATTTTGACGGGCTTCAGCGTGTTGTTTTTGCAGCTGCCTTAATTGCAACATTAATTGATTTAGGCCCTGCTTAGCCTGTGTAATACGACCATTAGGGTGCTGGTGGCTTAACTTTTGTTCTAATAACGACATACGACCTTGCAAAAGGTGATGACGTTGCTCAAAAGCACGTTGTAAACGCAGTGACAGTTCGTCAATACGCTGTGATTGCTGCATTAGTTGGTTCTTAGGATGTTGTAGCCTCAAGCGTTGTGTGAGGTTTTGAGTACGTTGCTTGGCGTAATTAATCTGGTTATTAGTGGCTTTTTTAAGTTGTTGCTTAGTATTAGCGATTAAGTCAATTAAGACATCTTGTTCTGAACTAACGAGTTCAGCCGCCGCAGATGGTGTTGCCGCTCTTAAGTCGGCAGTATAGTCTGATATAGTCGTATCTATTTCATGGCCTACTGCACTAATTATAGGTAAGTTGCTGGCAAAAATAGCGCGTGCGAGTAATTCTTCATTGAAACACCATAGGTCTTCAAGTGAACCTCCACCTCGACCAATAATTAACACATCTACTTCGTTACGCTTGTTAGCCAGCTGTAACTTTTCGATGAGTTGGAAATGCGCGTCTTTGCCTTGCACTTGAGCTGGATAAATAATCACTTCAAGTTGAGGCGCACGGCGTTGTAATACGGATAAGATATCTTTTACCGCGGCACCCGTCGCAGAGGTAATGATCCCAACTTTGTTGATGTGTGCTGGCAAGGATTTCTTATGAGCACTGCCAAAAAGCCCTTCGGCTGCGAGCTTTAGCTTGAGTGCGTCGTATTGCTGTTTAAGTAACCCTTCGCCCGCTGCTTCCATGTGTTCTACGATGACTTGATAATCACCCCTTGGTTCATAGACAGAGATGCGAGCTCGCAGTGTGACCTGTGCGCCATTCACCGGGCGGTAGCTACAATTGCGATTATTTCCCCGCCACATTGCAGCTTTTACTTGGGCTTTTTCATCTTTAAGTGAAAAGTACCAATGACCAGACGCAGGCGCAACAAAATTTGAAATTTCACCAGTTAACTGAATTTGGGCGAAACCTTGCTCTAAAATAGCTCGGATCTCTTTGTTTAATCTAGAAACTGTATAAATATGTTGGGGTATAGTACTGCGTGATTGATAGCTCAATTTAGTCTCTCCAAGTGCCATTGCGATGTACTTTATCACATTTTTTGATAATATTTATTTACTCGCATGGGGAACGCTGATAAAATTTGCACGCAATTCCTTATACTCAGTTCCACGTGAGAGAAACCGCAAACATGCTAAGAATTGCCAAAGAAGCCTTAACCTTTGATGATGTGCTATTAGTTCCAGCACACTCCACTGTTTTACCTCATACTGCAAATCTATCGACGCGTTTAACGCGTGGTATTGAATTGAACTTACCCCTTGTATCAGCCTCTATGGATACTGTTACTGAAGCGCGTTTAGCGATTGCGTTAGCGCAAGAAGGCGGGATTGGTTTTATTCATAAGAATATGACGATTGAAGAGCAAGCTCGCAATGTACGTAAAGTTAAAACGTATGAAGCGGGGATTGTTTCTTTCCCTGTTACTGTGACTGCAAATTTAACTATTGAAGATGCACTGGTACTTGCTGAAGAAAAAGGCTTCTCAGGTTTTCCTGTTACGGGTGCCGATAATCAGCTTGAAGGAATTGTGACGAGTCGTGATATGCGTTTCGAAACAAAACTAGACCAGCCTGTTTCAACCGTAATGACAAAAAAAGACAAGTTAGTGACGGTGAAAGAAGGCGCGTGTCGTGAAGAGATCCTTGGCTTAATGCATGAGCACCGAATCGAAAAGATTTTGGTTGTTGATGATGCATTTAAGCTTAAAGGTATGATCACGGTTAAAGATTATCAAAAAGCCCAAGAAAAGCCCAATGCATGTAAAGATGAGCGTGGCCGTCTTCGTGTTGGTGCTGCTGTAGGTGTTGGTGCGGGTACTGATGAGCGTATCGCTGCATTGGTTGACGCGGGTGTTGATGTATTACTTATTGATACTTCTCATGGTCACTCACAAGGTGTACTTGACCGAGTTAAAGAAACGCGTACTGCATTTCCTGATTTACAAATCGTAGCGGGCAATGTTGCAACAGCGGAAGGTGCGATTGCCCTTGCTGATGCCGGTGTTGACGCGGTTAAAGTGGGTATTGGCCCAGGATCAATTTGTACAACACGTATCGTAACTGGCTGTGGTGTGCCACAGATCACTGCTATTTCTGATGCAGTTGAAGGTCTTAAAGGTCGCGATATTCCAGTTATTGCTGATGGTGGTATTCGTTTCTCAGGTGATGTTGTTAAAGCATTGGTTGCAGGTGCGTCGTGCGTTATGGTGGGGTCAATGCTAGCGGGTACTGAAGAGTCTCCAGGTGAAGTTGAACTGTATCAAGGCCGTTACTACAAATCATACCGTGGTATGGGGTCATTAGGTGCTATGAACCAAAAAGAAGGGTCGTCAGACCGTTATTTCCAAAGCTCTAAGCAAGCTGAAAAGTTAGTGCCAGAAGGGATTGAAGGTCGTGTTGCTTACAAAGGACCTATTGCGACTATTATTCACCAACAAGTTGGTGGGATCCGCAGTGCTATGGGCCTAACAGGCTGTGCTGATATTTTTGAATTAAATACTAAACCACAGTTTGTGCGTGTTACATCTGCTGGTATGGGTGAGTCGCACGTTCATGACGTGCAGATCACTAAAGAAGCGCCTAACTATAGAATGGGCTAACATACTGAAATTCAGCGTGTTTAAATGGGCTAGCATATGCTAGCCCTTCTTAATTTTAAGTAAAGTTCGTTTTTGTGCTTTACTAAATTGATACCAATATAGCGAAGTTAACTCAGAGTAGTTTATTTCGGTTGGTGTGAGTCGTTTCCTAACTACGAGATTATCAATGAGCAAAGACATCCATGATTCCCGCATTTTGATTTTAGACTTCGGTTCACAGTACACGCAGCTCATTGCGCGTCGTATTCGTGAAATCGGTGTTTATTGTGAGCTATGGGCTTGGGACGTGACCGAAGAGCAGATCCGTGAATTTAATCCGCAAGGTATTATTTTATCAGGTGGTCCAGAGTCAACAACTGAAGATAATAGTCCCAGAGCACCTGAGTACGTATTTAACGCTGGCGTGCCAGTATTAGGCGTATGTTACGGCATGCAAACAATGGCGATGCAGCTTGGTGGCTTAGTTGAAAGCTCCGACAAAAAAGAGTTTGGTTATGCCCGTGTTGAGAAAGTGGGTGACTGTAAGTTATTTGATCAAATTCAAGATCACATCGAAGACGGCACTGACTTTTTAGATGTGTGGATGAGCCACGGCGATAAAGTGATTTCAATTCCTGATACATTTACGACGACAGCGCGCACCGATACGTGCCCTCATGCGGCGATGTCATGGGAAGAAAAACGCTTCTATGGTGTGCAATTCCACCCAGAAGTGACACACACGCAGCAAGGCTTACGTTTATTAGAGCGTTTTGCGATCGACATTTGTGGCTGTGAGAAGCTATGGACGCCAGCACAAATTATTGATGATGCGATTGCGCGCATTAAAGAAAAAGTAGGGGATGACGAAGTTATCCTTGGTTTATCTGGCGGTGTTGATTCATCAGTTGTTGCGATGCTGATTAACCGTGCTATTGGCGATAAACTTACCTGTGTATTTGTTGATAACGGTTTACTTCGTTTAAACGAAGGTCAACAAGTCATGAATATGTTTGGTGATAAGTTTGGTTTGAATATCATCAAAGTAGATGCTGAAGCTCAGTTTTTGAAAGACCTTGAAGGGTTATCAGATCCTGAAGAAAAACGTAAAGCAATTGGGCATACTTTCATTGATATTTTTGACGAAGAGTCGAAGAAGTTAGTGAATGCTAAATGGTTGGCGCAAGGCACTATTTACCCTGACGTGATTGAATCTGCAGCGTCTGCAACAGGTAAAGCGCATGTCATCAAGTCACATCATAACGTAGGTGGCTTGCCAGATGATATGGAAATGGGGCTTGTCGAGCCATTACGTGAATTGTTTAAAGATGAAGTACGTAAGATTGGTTTAGAGCTTGGCTTACCTTATGACATGCTTTATCGTCATCCATTCCCAGGGCCTGGTCTAGGTGTACGTGTACTTGGTGAAATCAAGAAAGAGTACTGTGACTTGCTACGTCGTGCAGATGCTATCTTTATTGAAGAACTGCATAAAGCCGACCTTTACCATAAAGTGTCTCAAGCGTTTACGGTATTCCTACCAGTGAAATCAGTAGGGGTTATGGGTGATGCACGTAAGTATGATTGGGTTGTATCATTACGCTGTGTAGAAACCATTGATTTCATGACTGCGCGTTGGTCACACTTACCCTACGACTTCTTAGGGTTAGTATCTAACCGGATCATCAATGAAATTGATGGTATCTCGCGTGTTGTTTACGATATTTCAGGTAAACCACCAGCAACTATCGAGTGGGAATAACCACCTATTAGTGACTTAGTTTACTAATATTAAAGGCGAATATGTTAAATATTCGCCTTTTTGTTTATTTAAAAGGCAGTTGAACGGTGTTTTATAAAATAACGCTTTACCTTTTATAAAACATCTCTATAATTCGTCGTCATTGCAGGGGCGTAGTTCCAATTGGTAGAACAGCGGTCTCCAAAACCGATGGTTGCGGGTTCGAGTCCTGCCGCCCCTGCCACTTCCTTTTTTACTTCATATTTTATATTCTGTGCAATAATTAGTTTTATAAAATCGTAGGTTTTTATGCACCCATTGCATGCCGATATTTTAGATGTCTCCCCTTTGGTATTAAAACACACTCATGTTGCGTCAACCTCAGATCAGGCTAATGCATACATTGAGCTAAGCCAGCAAATGGTTATCGATATCGGATTGGTTAATACACAGCTTGATTTAAATGTTGTGCAACAAGGATATGATGTGGCGATTAATGGCCAAGGGCTAATATTACCTTCAGGACAATTAAATTCAGAGCAGAAACGCCAATTATGGAAACTGTTAAGTGAATCCTAATATTAAGCACGACATACTTGCTCAGCTACCTGTATGTGAGCTTATGGCAATAGAAACGGCATGCCATGCTTTTCCTTGGACACAAAAAACGATGGAAGGCTGTTTAGCTGGACGATACTTTAATGGTGCATTGTATGTAGGTGAGCAACTTGCGGGTTTTTATGTGGGTGAGCGAGCAGGACCCGATAACACCTTAATGGATATTTGTATTGCACCTGAGTTTCAAGGGAATGGGTTAGCGAAAGCCTTGTTACAAGATTTTGTGACGCGTAGTGAGACAATGTCTGCTGAAAACTTGTTTTTAGAAGTGAGAGCATCAAATAAAGCCGCTATCGGCTTGTATGAGCAAGCTGGGTTTATTGAGTCTGGTATTCGTAAAAACTACTACCCGAGTAGTGACGGCAAAGAAGACGCGATATTAATGGCATTGGCGCTGTGCTTTATGGGCGGCAGTTAATTACGCGAGTTCTACGGGTTATACCTACAGCTGCTAATTCATACTTCAAAGCCACTCGGCATTCGATGCGAAGTTAGTTCGCAACTTTCAGTGGCTGTTGATTGGTGAGTGTATATTTAATTGCTTCAGTCAGGTTTAATAACGCATATTGCCACTGGGCTTTATTATTGGTTCGTAGACTCTGCTCTAAATCATCTGCCGCACTATGTACGTTCATAAAGCCAAAACATCCAGCACTGCCTTTTAAGCTATGAGCGAGCGCCCTGAGAGATTCCCACTCCTGATTATCGTAGTAAGTTTGTAGCTGAATAAGATAGTCAGGCAGCTTTTTGATATAGTTTTGGCTGATCTGCATAAACTTTTCACTTTGAAGTAAAGAATCCCATTGCGACTGGCTGGCGCCTTCTATCTGTAAATGTTCCAGTAAGACCGATCCTAACTCTGTTTTATCAATAGGCTTACCTAGGGTTGCATCACACCCTACTGCGAGATAGGTATCAACATCTTGT
The DNA here is from genome assembly GCF_005886875.1 of Pseudoalteromonas aurantia. Taxonomy (GTDB): domain Bacteria; phylum Pseudomonadota; class Gammaproteobacteria; order Enterobacterales; family Alteromonadaceae; genus Pseudoalteromonas; species Pseudoalteromonas aurantia_A. Next base: position 34,586 of record NZ_PNBY01000062.1, read on the forward strand.
TTCATAACATTTGCTGTAAGGGCTATAATAGGTCCATCATAAGCCGCATGACGGAGCATTTCGGTGGCTTCTAAGCCGCCCATTACTGGCATTTGCATATCCATTAATATCAGTTGGTAATCGTTTACGAGTGCCTTTTCTACAGCTTCAGCACCATTGTTCGCGATATCTGGCGTGATCCCCCATGCTTGTAATAGCAGTGTAACCAAGACTTGGTTATCAGTGTTATCTTCTGCCAGCAAGATATGCGCATCTAGATGAGTGTTTGCTAACTCTTCAGAAACATTAGTCTCAGGTAGTGCTGTAGATAGCTCATAAGCGAGTTTATACTCGCTGTTTTTATAGTTACCAGCGATGCTAATGGTGAATCGGCTTCCAATACCTTGCTCACTATTTACCTCAACATCTCCGCCCAGCAGTTGTGCCAGGTTTTTTGAAATACATAACCCAAGCCCTGTCCCCCCAAAGCGGCGCGTGGTGGTGCTATCTGCCTGTTCAAAAGGTTTAAATACGCGGTCTATTTCAGCGTCAGACATACCAATGCCAGTGTCTTCTACAACAAACTGAAATTGCTGTAATGTTTCATTGAACGAGACTTTGATCTTAATGCCACCAAACTCGGTAAACTTCACTGCATTCGTCGCGATGTTTAATAAAATCTGCTTTAAACGGGTAATATCGCTATTCATGGTCCGTGGAAGCGGGAACTGGTATTCAACAGCAAATGATAAGAGCTTTTCTTGTGCCATAGGCGCTATGATTGAATTAATATCATCTAGCAGGGGCTGTAGTTTTAATTCATTTTTTTCGACGGCCAGCTTTTCGGCTTCGATTTTTGATAGGTCTAGAATGTTGTTGATGAGTTCTAATAGGTGCTTTGAATTGCGCAGCACAGTATCTAAGTGGTGGCGCGTACCTTGTGCATCAGGGTTGTGCAACAGTTGCTCTGTAAAACCCATGATTGCTGTAAGTGGCGTGCGTATTTCATGGCTCATATTTGCCAAAAAGCGGCTTTTCAATTCATTGGCTTGCTTTGCTTGCGTGATAGCGATACCCAGTTGCTTATTCATTTCTTCTAGAGCTCGGGTTCGGTTGTCTACCTTTTCTTCTAAGTGATGTTTATACTCTTCTAACTCCCCCTGAAAGTCTCTTATTTGCTTAACCATGTGATTGAAGTCATGAAATAACGTGCCTACTTCATCATTACCTTGTGTGGGGAGATACACGGATAAATCACCATCACCGACTCTATGACTCGCTTCACCCAATAACTCTATCGGGTTTAATAGTAAGTTGCGCACGACGATAAAGATTAAAATGGGCAATATAATGACTGACAAAATCACAATCAGCGCAGTGATCAGGCTAATGGCTTTACCTGAGTGATATAACAAAGACTTAGGGATTGCTGATAAATAATAATAACCGCCACTGAGCTGGACAGCGTAGAGCATCCGCTCGATATTATCTATACTATTGAGGTTAATCGCGTTCAGCGTGCCTTTGTCTGCTACATCATGAATTTGCTCTATTTCATCTGGCGATAGGTAGCTACCAAAAAGTTGCTTGTCTGAGCTAAATAAAATCTCACCACCATCGGTCACTAATAAGTTTAGGGTATTATCGTAGGCAGCTTCAAAAATGCTGGAGTTAATAATAGAAGGGTCAACTTTAACGATGATATAGCCTTGTTGATTAGGTTGTCTAAGTTGTAGGTTTACCCCATAAATACGTTGCACAAAATATAAGTGCGTTGTGCCTTTTTCCGTAGCAACCATAAACTGTTGCTGTCTTAAATTGTTGTTGATCATTTGACTATAAAATGGGTAATTCTGCGGTGCTTTATTTAAATTATTGGCGTGATAGGCCTGGCTTTTACCTGCAGGGTCAACCAAGTTAATACTTAAAATGTCAGGGTAAGCCTCACTGTAACTGGCAAATACATCAACAAGGGCACTGAGTCGGGACGTACTTGATACTTCATAAAAGCTATTGTGATTCAGAAAGTCCATTAATACGGGGGAATTTGATAGTAGCTTTGTCGTAGACTGGTATATTTCAATGTAGTTAAACATTTTTTGCTGTTGTTGTTCAACAAAGCGGCTAACGGTGAGCTTGGCCTGCTTTTGAGTTGAACTCGTTACATTAGTGAGGGTAAAACCACCAAGAAACAACAAGGGCAATATCACCAAGGGAGTGATATACCATAATAACTTAATACTCAACTTACTTGTTTTCATGGTGTTACATAGATATCCATATGATTGATCAGTATCAGAGATCATGATTGGTTTTCGACACTCTAATCCTAAGCCAATGCAGCATGTTTCACAAGAAAACGCGTTAGAGTAAGGTTAAATTGGTGTCTATTTTATGACGTTTCTATGAGAACAGTGGTATGTATATCAAGAGTATTAAATTAATAGCTTGCTATGGTATAACTTAAGCCCGTTATATCATATTGAGATGATAGCGCTTTGAGTTGGGGAAAAGAACTAAAACAGTAAAAGAATGTGCCCCAGCGGCGCGGATGCTGATATCAGCCCTTGAACCCTAAGGTTCAAGGCGGAACGCAACAGCTTACCGTAGGCTTCTCGGTACATGCCGAGCTTGCACAATAGTAAGCAAACTACGTCCCTAAATAAAGTTTATCGGCTCAGGGACTTAATCTGCTGTCCAACGCGCTAGGGAACCTAAACAGTATATAAAACATCTGCAATAGTAGAAACAATAAATATAAAATACTTATTCGTTTGCTGTTAATTTAGGCTGTGTCGCTAGTTTAGTAAACGGTGCGTTTGATTTTTAAGCTAGCACATACAATTGCTTGGAGTTGCTATACTTCGAGTGGTAGCATTAACCCACTAAATTGTGAGTGTAAGAAATACTGATGAGCGAATTAAAAGATTATACCCAAGCCCAATTGGTGCTAGAAAAAAACGACATATATGTAGCCCCTGCTGAAGTACATGGTGCCATCAGTGGTTTATTGGCTTGCGGACTGAAGATAGAGGCAAAAGAATACTTAGGTTTACTGAGTGATGTGTTCAATGAAGGGCAAAACTTTAGTGAAGAGTTAAAGCAGTTCTTTGCCGATATGTATAAACATGTCATTGAGCATTTTAATGAAAGTGAATTTCAGTTTGACCTTTTTCTCCCTAGTGAAGATGAGTCATTGCTAGATCAAGCCAATGCACTGGTTGCTTGGGTGTCTGGTTTTTTACTTGGTTTTGGCTTGAAGCAAAAAGATTATGGCAAGTTGTCGGCTGACGTAAAAGAAGTGATCAGTGACTTCACTGAGATCACTAAGCTTGATACGCAGTTTGATGACAGTGAAGAAGATCAGCAAGCTTTACATGAAATTGTCGAGTATATTCGGGTCTCTGCTTTGTTATGTTTTGCAGAGATGGGAAAAGAACCTGACGCCAGCGTAACTCCAAAGACACTACACTAATGATCACAATACAAGAATTCTTAGAACGCCGTACCCGAGTACTGGCACAATTAGATAATGACTCAGTAGCGATTATTCCAGCCGCTGTTGAATTAACGCGAAGCCGAGATACAGAATACGCATTTCGACAAGATAGCGACTTTTTTTACTTAACGGGCTTCAACGAGCCTGATGCCGTATTGGTGTTAAGTAAGGATAAACAGGGCAAAGGGGTAAGTAGCTTATTTTGCCGAAACAAAGACAAAGTTGCTGAAATTTGGCATGGTCGAAGAATGGGCTTTGAGCGCGCAAAAACAAACTTGCTGCTTGATGAGACTTACCCATTAAGCGAGCTCGATGAAGAGTTACTCCACTTAGTAAATGGTCATCGGGTATTGTATTTTGGTCAAGGTACCTATGCGGCGTTTGACGATAAAATATGGTCTTTGATGAACACACTCCGTGGCGCGCCTAAAAAAGGCTATCGAGCACCTGAGATCATCAAAGATATCCGCCCGATATTGCATGAAATGCGCTTATTTAAATCGGAAGCTGAAATTGCCGTGATGCGTAAAGCGGCACAAATTAGTTGCGATGCGCATAAGCGTGCGATGCGTTTTGCATCAGCTGAGGCGACTGAATATCAATTGGAGGCGGAAATCCATCATCATTATGCGATGAATGGCGCACGTCATCCTGCATATGGCACCATTGTTGGTTCGGGTAATAACGCCAATATTTTACATTACACAGAAAATAGCGATGACTTGCACAATGGTGATCTAGTGCTTATTGATTCAGGTTGCGAGCTAGAAGGGTATGCCGCTGATATTACCAGAACGTTCCCTGTGTCTGGTCGATTTAGTGAACCACAAAAAGTCCTGTATGAACTGGTATTAGCGGCGCAAGAAGCGGCATTTAAACACGTCAAACCTGGTGGTACTTTAGTCAAAGCAAACCTAGCAGCGATGAAAGTAATGACCCAAGGTTTGATCGACCTTGAAATTTTAGCGGGTGATTTAGATACACTGGTTGATAAGCAGGCATGCAAAGCTTTTTATATGCATGGCTTAGGTCATTGGTTGGGGCTTGATGTACATGATGTGGGTGAATATAAGCAGGATGAAGCAGACCGAGCTTTTGAGCCAGGTATGGTTCTGACTATTGAGCCAGGGTTGTATTTCGATGAAGATGCTGAAATTCCTGAGCAATTTAAAGGCATTGGCATTCGTATTGAAGATGACTTATTGGTTACTGGCGATGGCTTTGAAAACTTAACTGCCGATGTCCCAAAATCAATTATTGAAATAGAAGCCCTCATGCAACAGTAGGAGAGTCGGTTGCAACAGTTTGATGTATTAATTGTCGGTGGCGGTATGGCGGGGGCCACCGCTGCCTTGGCAATCAAAAAACAGTGTCCCACTTACCAAATTGCTATGATTGAAGCGTTTGCTTTAAATGAGCATGCTCATCCAAGTTTTGATGATCGCAGCATTGCACTCGCACAACAGTCGGCGTCATATTTGATGAAGCTCGGGTTATTTAATCCTCAATGGTCTTTTACACAGGCAATTCACCAAGTACATGTATCTGATAGAGGCCATTTTGGAAAAACTGATATAGATCATCAGGATTATAACTGTGATGCGTTAGGCTATGTGGTAGAGGTTAATCAATATGGGCACGAGCTACACCAACAACTGAAAAAGTCGGATATTACATTATTTTGCCCAACGACGGTGTGCGCACTCGAACAGCAATCGGAGCAGATCACGCTGACACTCTCTACTGATGAGGTATTGGTTGGTAAGTTATTGGTTGTGGCTGATGGGGCTAAATCCCCTACTCGCGAGCTATTAAAATTGGGCTTTGAAAGTACGCAGTATGAACAAGGTGCATTAATTGCAAACATTGAAGTAGCGGGGGGTCACAGTGGTCAAGCGTTTGAACGGTTTACCGAACATGGACCAATGGCTTTATTGCCGATGAGCCAAAACCGCTACTCACTCGTATGGTGTATGGAGAATAATCAGCTGCACGAGTATCAAAATATGAAAAGTGAGCAGTTTGTTGAAGCACTGCAAACAGCCTTTGGCTTTCGAGCTGGATTATTTACTCAAGTAGGAAGCAGAACATCGTATCCATTGGTACTTGGCAAAGTAGAGCAGTTAGCACATCATCGCTGCGTTATTATTGGGAATGCAGCACATGCCATTCACCCTATTGCGGGCCAAGGCTTTAATTTAGGTGTACGAGATATTCAGCAGCTGGTGTCAATAATGACATGCGGACCACTCGACAGATTGGGCGATTTCTCTTTTACTCGAGCATATGCAAAAGCCCAAGAGGCAGACATAAAGCAGGTGATGACATTAACGGATACCTTAGTTCGGCTATTTTCAAATAGCTCGCGTATGTTTGCTTTGGGGCGCAGCTGTGGTTTGCTGGCAATGGCGTTATCAACGCGGTTAAAAAGTCCATTGGCAAAACAATTGATGGGTCATGTGAACAAAGGAAGTAAGTAATGCAACAAGCGCAAGTATGTATTGTGGGGGGGGGTGCCGTTGGGTTGACTCTGGCGCTTGGCCTTGCAAAGGCTGATATAAATGTGTTGGTTATCGATAGTAATGGGGCACCTCAACCGCTGGCAGCGCAATTTGCTAATAGAGTAAGTGCGATTAGCTTAGCCAGCCAAAGTCAGTTTGAGCGGTTAGGTGTGTGGCAAGATATTGTTTCACAGCGTGCTACCCCTTATACCCATATGGATGTGCGCGATCAGGATAGCTTTGGTAAAATAGCATTTAATAATGTGGAATTAGATTTACCTGAGTTGGGGCATATTGTTGAAAACGATGCGATCCGTTACGTTTTATTTACCGCGCTTCAGCAGCTCGATAATGTGACATTGTGTTTTGACACGCGTTATCAAACTATTCATCAGACTGAGACTGATGTATTAATAACGCTTGAGTCCGGCATCCCTGTGATGGCTAAATTACTGGTAGCCGCTGATGGAGCAAATTCAGCGATACGTACTCAGTTTAAAATGCCACTGACATTTTGGGATTATGACCATCATGCTATTGTCGCGACGGTCAAGACTCAATTACCACACGATGCGACTGCTCGACAGATATTTTTAGATACTGGGCCTTTGGCATTTTTACCTCTAAAAGATGAACACCATCATTCAATCGTTTGGTCTACCTCACCTGAAGAAGCAAAGCACTTAATGGCGTTACCTGAAATTGAATTTAACAAAGCGCTTAATGTTGCTATTGATGGACAATGTGGTTTGTGTGAAGTAGCCGATGATAGAGCGGTATTTCCCCTAAAAATGCGTTACGCTCAGCAATGGCTTAATGGGAAAATTGTGCTGATGGGCGATGCGGCGCACACGATTCATCCATTAGCGGGCCTTGGCATGAACCTTGGATTAAAAGACGCTGAAGTATTGATTGAACAGTTAAGCAAAGAAGGCGAGTTTGCCACGACGCGCTCATTACGTGAATATGAGCGCAACCGTAAGCTGGATGCACAAAAACACATTGCTATGATGCAAGGCTTGAAAGAGTTATTTGAAGGTTCAAATCCAGTTAAAAAGCTGATCCGTGGAGTCGGGCTGAGCTTGGTTGATAACTTAGGCCCGATCAAGACTCTATTTGCAAAAGAAGCGGTAGGCAAGTAGGGCATGGTTCCTAAACTTTGCCCCCCCTGAACTTGACTCTTAAACTACGTCTCCCTGAACTTGATTCAGGGTCTATTGGTTTGAACTCCGCGTTTACGTTTTATTGGATCCTGATCTGCGTCAGGAAGAGGCGGTGGTGGGAGTTGATGTCTAAACTGCGTCTCGCTGAGTTTGACCCTTAAACTCCATCTCCCTGAACTTGACTCTTAAATTTTGTCTCCCTGAACTTGATTCAGGGTCTATTGGTTTGAACTCCGCGCTTACGTTTTATATGGATCCTGACCTGCGTCAGGAAGACGGCGGTGGTGGGGGTTGACGCCTAAACTACGTCTCCCTGAGTTTGACCCTTAATTTTGTTTCCCTGAACTTGATTCAGGGTCTATTAGGTTAGGCCCTAGCTGCTAGATCTATATTCTACATATTTAACTTAATCGCAGGGCAATAAACTCTGCTAATTTATCGACGGCATGAACAGACTCCGCAGAGTTTTTGACTAAGCAGATCCCAATGTCGCCGAGTTCTGGTAAATGCTTAGTGCTGGTTTGATAGTTAAGTTCATTAGGTACTGTGCTTTTTGCAAGTACAGTCACGCCTAGCCCTTCTTTTAATGCAGCGGTCAGCCCTGTTAAGTCGGCATTACTGTAAATAACACGGTGTTTAATGCCCGCTTGTTGCAGTGCTTCAATAGCACGGCGGCGATAAATACAGCCTTCTGGCGCGGTGACTAAGGTAACGACCTGCGCGCTATTTTTGATCAAAGACAGGTCGCCGACCCACACTAACTGATCTTGCATAAACACAGGGAATGGCTCTGATCCAGTTTGCTCGTTTAATGCTAACACGAGATCAAATTGATCTTGGCGAGATACTGAAAGCAAATGTTTACTCAAGCGAGATTTAACTTCAAGCGATACATCAGGGTATAAAGCAACAAAGTCGCCAATAATTGAAGGCAGTATACGGGCAGCGAATTCACTGGGAATACCTAAACGGACTTTACCTGTGACACTCTCTGAAGTGAATTGCTGTAAAATCGCGTCATTATGCTGCAGCATTTGTTTTGCAAGCGGCAGTAATAACTCACCGTATTGATTTAAAACCTGGCGTTGGCCTTGTTTTTTAAACAGCTTGCAATTGAGCATATCTTCAAGGCGCTTAATTTGTAAAGAAACTGCCGGTTGCGATAAACCCAGTCGTTCTCCCGCTTTTGCAAAGCCACCCACTTCAACCACGGTGACCAATGTACGCAGTCCATCAATAGATAAGTTCTTCATATTAATAAATACAATTTAATCTAGCTATTTATATAAGTATTATTTATCAATTGATAAATAATTACAATTTGTTGTTGCTTATCAGCCCCCATATACTCACAGTCAATGAAATTTTATTTAAGGTGTAGCAATGACTTTTGCTCCTACAATGTTTGCTAAACATCGCCAAGGCACAGCGCCTGCAGCCAATAGCATGGTTGCTACACATAACCTAGTTATTTTAGATTTTAGTGGTTTTGAAACTACGCCATTTTTAAATCAAGTACTAGGGCTTAACTTAAACAAACTGATGGCCCCAGGACTGGGCATCAAAGGTCAATTAGTAAGTGGTGAATATTTTGCCGTTTATTACTTTAGCGAAACGGCCTATCGCTTTGTTGTTGATGTGGAGTCGGTTACATCATTTAAAGCTTTAATCGGTCAGCATGAACATGACTATGATATTGAGCTGGTGGTGCGAGATGACTTAAATGTGAGCACGCTCAGTGGTCAACAAGCGTTTGACACCTTAGTGAGCAGCTTTGAGCTAACGCCGGGCATTCGTATATCTGACGAGCAAGCCTGCTATGGTCGACAAAGTGGTGAGGTGTTTGTTACCTCATTATTGGAAAGCGGTGAACAGCAATATCAGCTTATTGCGCTAAAGCCAACACTTGAAAAGTGGCAAGGCGTATTGCAGCAACAAGGCTTTAGCCTAAACTAACAAACAGATTAAAGAATAGGGGCTAGTAAGGCGATTTTGCGGCCCTTGTTACTATTGAATTAACCCCACCTCACTTTGAGGCAAGACTTATAGCGCATACTCTATAAGTTCAAATATGACAGTGAAGGAATGATATGACTTCTAAAACAGTACTACATGCAAAGCACATTGAAGCTGGCGCGAAAATGGTGGATTTCCACGGTTGGGATATGCCAATTAACTATGGTTCACAGATTGAAGAGCATAACGCGGTACGTACCGATGCCGGTATGTTTGACGTATCTCATATGACTATTGTTGATGTGAAAGGCGACGATGCCAAAGCATTCTTACGTAAGCTGGTTGCTAATGATGTAGCGAAGTTAACTGTTCCAGGTAAGGCTCTTTACACTGGCATGTTAAATGAAGAAGGGGGAGTTATTGACGACCTTATCATTTATTTCTTCACTGAAACGGATTACCGCCTAGTTGTAAACTCAGCAACGCGTGAAAAAGATTTGGCACACATTGCAGCAGTATCTGAAGGTTATGCAGTTGAAGTAACTGAACGCCCAGAGTATGCGATGATTGCAGTACAAGGCCCAAATGCCAAAGCAAAAACGGCTGAGGTTTTAGATGCGGAGCAAAATGCTGCTGTTGAAGGTATGAAACCATTCTTTGGTGTGCAAGCGGGGGATTTATTCATCGCTACCACAGGTTACACGGGTGAAGCAGGATATGAAATTGTGGTACACAATGACGGTGCTGCGGACCTTTGGCAAAAATTATTAGATGCAGGTGTTGCTCCTGCTGGCTTAGGTGCACGAGATACGCTACGTTTAGAAGCGGGCATGAACTTGTACGGCTTAGACATGGACGACACTGTGTCGCCATTGGCTGCAAACATGGCGTGGACGATTGCTTGGGAACCTGCTGAGCGTGACTTCATTGGCCGTAAAGTGGTTGAGCAACAACGTGCAGACAAAAGCACAGATAAGCTAGTTGGTTTAGTGCTAGAGAGCAAAGGCGTGTTACGTGCAGGCTCTAAAGTTATCGTAGAAGGTGGCGAAGGGGTTATTACTTCTGGTACATTCTCTCCGACGCTTGGCTTTAGTGTTGCTTTAGCACGTGTACCTCGCTCTACTGGTGAAACAGCACAGGTTGAAATGCGCAAAAAGCTAGTTGACGTTAAAGTAGTGAAGCCAAGCTTCGTACGTAACGGCAAGTCAATTATTTAATATTATAATAGGGCGGTGCGCCGCCTAAAAAACCGAACCAAAGGAACAAAAAATGAGCAATATTCCTAGCGAGTTAAAGTACGCGTCTTCACACGAGTGGGTTCGCGCCGAAGGTGATGGTACTTATACTGTAGGTATCACTGAGCACGCTCAAGAGCTTTTAGGTGACATGGTATTCGTAGAATTACCAGAAGTTGGCGATGAAGTTGATGCAGGTGAAGATTGTGCTGTAGCTGAGTCGGTAAAAGCGGCATCAGATATCTATGCACCAATCACTGGTGAAATCGTTGCTATTAACGAAGACCTTGAAGATTCACCAGAAACGGTAAACAACGACGCGTTCGGCGACGGTTGGTTATTCCGTGTTAAAGCATCTGATGAAGCTGAGCTAGGTAACCTGTTAGATGCAGAAGGTTACGCAAACTCAATCGACGAAGATTAATCGCCGAGTGAGTTTTTAAAAGCCCCAACCGGGGCTTTTATTGTTTTCAAACGCACACTTTAGTCAAGCCATTATCCTTGCTGTGTGCTGTTTAAAATTGATTACCATAGACCAATATAAACCCCGTTGGTTTATTGCAGTAAATATTATTTATATTTTTGGATCATAGGAATCTGGACTCATGTCAAACGCCAAATCTCTTGAACAGTTAGAGCAAAAGCAAGATTTTATTCGCCGCCATATTGGGCCTAGCCCAGCGCAAGTTAGCGATATGCTAGCTGCTCTTGAAGTATCGAGTGTTGAAGAGCTGATCGGTCAAACCGTCCCTGCAGCTATCCGTTTAGAGCAAGGTTTAACAGTCGGTGATAGCCGTACTGAAGTTGAAACGCTGAGCTACTTAAAGTCGGTTGCAAGCCAAAACAAAGTATTCAAGTCGTACATTGGACAGGGTTACCACCCAACACATGTACCAAACGTGATTTTACGTAACGTACTTGAAAACCCAGGTTGGTACACGGCATATACACCTTATCAGCCAGAGATTGCGCAAGGTCGTTTAGAATCATTACTTAACTTCCAGACTCTTACCATTGATATTACGGGTTTAGACTTGGCGTCAGCCTCATTGTTAGATGAATCTACGGCAGCAGCAGAGGCGATGGCACTGGCTAAACGCGTGTCTAAAGCGAAAAAAGCCAATGCATTCTTTATTGCTGAAGACGTTCACACGCAAACCATTGACGTAGTAACAACGCGTGCACAACAGTTTGGTTTTGACATCATTGTTGGCCCAGCAACAGACGCCGTAAATCATGAGATTTTTGGGGCGCTATTCCAATACCCAAGCACAACGGGTGAAGTGGTTGACATTAAAGACCTGATCGCACAAGTACAAGACAAAAAAGCGATAGCTTGTGTGGCCGCAGACATCATGAGCTTAATGCTACTTAAAGCGCCAGGTAAACTAGGTGCTGACGTGGTGCTTGGCTCTGCACAGCGTTTTGGTGTACCGATGGGGTACGGTGGTCCACATGCTGCATTCTTCGCAACACGCGACAAATACAAGCGTTCACTACCAGGGCGTATTATTGGTGTATCAAAAGACCGCTTAGGTAACGATGCACTTCGTATGGCAATGCAAACACGTGAACAGCACATCCGCCGCGAAAAAGCCAACTCAAACATTTGTACAGCGCAGGTTTTACTTGCCAACATGGCAGCATTTTATGCGGTGTACCATGGTCCACAAGGGCTAAAAACCATTGCGCAGCGTACTAACCGTTTTGCCAGCATTTTAGCAACGGGCCTTAAAGCAAAAGGCGTTGCACTGAAGCATGACACATGGTTTGACACGCTAACAGTGGTAAGCGCAGATAAAGATGCGGTAGTCGCCCGTGCAATTGCAGCAGAGGTAAACTTTGCAATTAACTATGCCGGTGAATACTCAGTCTCAGTGAACGAAACAACCACTCGTGCCGACGTAGCACAGTTGTTTGATATTATTTTAGGTGAAGGCCATGGTCTTGATGTAGACGCACTTGATTCTCAGGTTGCTGCTGATGGCATCACAGGTATTCCTGCAAGCCTAGTACGCGACGATGAAATTTTAACGCACCCTAACTTTAACTCGTACCACAGCGAGACTGAAATGCTGCGTTATATTAAGCGTCTTGAAAATAAAGATTTAGCGCTTAACCACTCTATGATCTCATTAGGTTCATGTACTATGAAACTCAATGCGACAGCAGAGATGATCCCAGTAACATGGCCTGAATTTGCAGAAATGCACCCATTCTGCCCGCTTGATCAAGCGCAAGGTTATCAAGTGATGATCAACGAGCTTAACGAGTGGCTGGTAAACATCACCGGATACGACGCAGTATCACTACAGCCAAACTCTGGTGCACAAGGTGAATATGCGGGTCTTATTGCGATTCGTAAATACCATGAGTCACGTGGCGAAGGGCATCGTAATATTTGCTTAATTCCTAGTTCAGCTCATGGCACAAACCCAGCATCAGCACAAATGGCCAGCATGAAAGTAGTGGTTGTTGCGTGTGACTCGCTTGGTAACATTGATATGGATGACCTACGCGCGAAAGCCGCTGATGTCGCTGAAAACCTATCATGTATCATGGTTACTTACCCATCTACACACGGTGTTTACGAGCAAAGCATCAAAGAAGTATGTAACATCGTGCATGAGCACGGCGGCCAAGTATATATGGATGGCGCGAACATGAACGCACAGGTGGGTATTACTAGCCCAGGTTCAATTGGATCTGACGTATCGCACCTTAACCTGCACAAAACATTCTGTATTCCACATGGTGGCGGTGGCCCAGGTGTTGGCCCAATAGGGGTTAAATCACACCTAGCAGAGTTTATGCCGAACCACAGCGTAATTAACGTGCCTGGTACGACTGAAGGCAATGGCGCAGTATCGGCAGCACCATACGGTTCAGCGGCCATTTTACCTATTTCATGGGCATACATCACGATGATGGGCTCTGAAGGCTTAAAGCAAGCAACTGAAATGGCGATTGTGAATGCCAACTACTTAACTGACAAGCTAAGTGAGCATTACCCAATTTTGTACCGTGGTCAAAACAACCGTGTTGCACACGAATGTATTGTTGATTTACGTCCAATCAAAGAAACGTCAGGTATCACAGAAATGGATATCGCGAAGCGTTTACAAGATTATGGTTTCCACTCACCCACTATGTCGTTCCCAGTAGCGGGCACATTGATGATTGAGCCTACAGAGTCTGAATCTAAAGTAGAGATCGACCGCTTTATTGAAGCCATGATCTCTATCAAGGGCGAAGTAGACAGAATTATCTCTGGTGAATGGTCTATCGAAAACAACCCATTGGTATTTGCACCGCACACCCAAGCTGACGTACTAGGCAATGAGTGGAACCGAGCGTATGACCGTTTCTACGCGGCATTCCCAGTACCAAGTGTAGCAAAAGACAAGTTCTGGCCAACAGTTACACGTATTGATGACGTGTTAGGTGATCGTAACTTAATTTGCTCATGTCTGCCGATAGAGACGTATGCAGAGTAATTGAGTGAGGTAGGTTGGGCTTTACGCCAAAACTCTACTTAAATTTAAAAGCCGCTTTGAGTGATCAAAGCGGCTTTTTTGTGGCTTGTTAAATAGAAGTAGGTATTTTAATTGTGTCTTCCTGATGCAGATCAGGATCCATTCTTAGCAGCACGTGTATCAAGGTCGTCTTCCTGACGAAGGTCAGGATCCATTCTTAGCAGTACTTGTATCAATGTCGTCTTCCTGACGAAGGTCAGGATCCATAAACAACTTGTAACAGTATTTTTTGGTCATCAACTATTACCTCTAAATTAACCCTTTGTCGCGTTGGCGACAGCAACCAAAGAGGGGCGGCCGCTGGCCCCTCTCTGGACTCACCCAGCGCCCCACCATCACGCTGATCTTCAAATAAATAATTGATGTGAACGTAAACGCCATGAAAGCACATCCATGTGCCAGCATGGCTTGAAGCGCATTGCCTATAGGGATTTAGGTACTTGGGATTTGTCGGGAACAAAATCCCGCCATGCGAGTGTATTACTCATCAATTATTTATTTTCAGGCGTGATAGAAGGGGGAGTGGTGTTATCTGTAAGCGCGGTGTTTCTAGTAAGAATATAGGCGACAGCAAGTTGTACTAATTTAGTTTTCCTGACGCAGGTTAGGATCCATGCTTAGCAGCACTTGAATCAATATCGTCTTGCTGACGCAGAGCAGGCTCCATTCTTAGCAGAGCTTGTATCAATATCGTCTTTCTGGTGCAGGTTTTAGCAGCACTTGTATCAATGTCATCTTCCTGACGTAGGTCAGGACCCATTCTTAGCAGAGCTTGTATCAATATCGTCTTCCTGACGCAGGTCAGGATCCATTCAAAGCAGCATTTATATCAATATCGTCTTCCTGACGAAGGTCAGGATCCATAAACCACTTGTATCAGTACTTTTTGGTCATCAACTATTACCTCTAAATTGACACTTTGTCGCGTTGGCGACAGCAATCAAAGAGGGACGGCTGTTGGCCCCTCTCTGCACCCAGCGCTCCATTATCATGCTGATCTTCAAATAAATAATTGATGTGAACGTAAACGCCATGAAGGCACATCCATATATCAGCATAGCTTGAAGCGTATTTGCGTTTGTCGGGCAAAAAATCCCGTCATGCGAGTGTATTACTCATCAACTACTTATTTTCAGACGCGATGAAGGAGTCTTTAAGATGTGTTTGTTATAGTTGGAATATCAACGACTCTGGCCCCTTTTCTTAAAGTACATACATAAAGGCCATTTAAACTTTAAATGGCCTTACCGACACATATACCATTTAGTTAAAAATTAAAACTCTTTAAACCATGATAGTGTGTAATAACGGCCTCTGGGGTTTGGTCCGCGATCATATCCTCTTGCAACATCTAAAAATGGGGGAGTTTCACCAAAAGGGTTTTGAATTGTTAAATTAAAACGGCCGTATTCATCTAGATCGTATCCTACATTGAACGTTTTTAAATCATAAGAGGGTGACCAGTCCTGTGCATACTCCCTTTCAACTCTATATTTATCTTTTTCTGGTACGTCTGTTAAATCTAGCTCAATATCATCATATGAGTTGAAGGCCTCACTGCCATAAGCGACAGTAAATGAAGACGTCCATTTGTCTTTCTTCCAATGAATACCAAAGGATTGTTTGGTTTCTAAGTTGTTATATCGGCCTATAGAGGGTGTCCATTCTTCATCACCTAAATATTGATCTTCACCTAGTGTTATTTCTGCCAAAGAATAGGTGACCCTAAACTTACCAATTGATGTTTCAGGAAACGCATAATCTAAATCTAAGTCGTAGCCTTGAGTACGAGTTTTACCAATGTTAATAATTATACTTTTATAATATTCAAGTACATGTGTTTCTGGATTACGTTGAATAAGATCGCCAAATAACTCACCATTTGTGCGTGCATTTTCGCGTAGCATCACTCGAGTTAAACGCTCTGGTGCATTTTCAATATCCACTTTCCAAAAATCTAAAGTTGCGGTCAGACCGGCTATGTAATCAGGTGTCCATACAAAACCCAAGTTACGAGATGTAGAAGTCTCGGGGTTTAAGTTTTCATTACCACCCATTTCAAACCCCCATTCATATGGGGCTGCCTCGGCTACTTTTCCACCAAAGCTTTGACACAAGGGGAGATCTTCCCACCCATTTTTACTGCAAGGATCAGAGGAGTTTGAATACCACCTGTCAGTAAATACCTCTCGACCACGATATAAGTCAAATAAAGTCGGTGCCCTAAAGCCCTCTGAATAGTTTGCTCTTACTAAAAGTTCCTCAACAGGTTTCCAATACACATTAAACGAAGGGGTGCTTGATGAGCCAGAGTCACTGTAGCTCGAATAACGCATTGCCACATCTAAAGTGAGATACTCAGCCAGAAAAGCATCGTTTAAGATCGGAAAGCTGGCTTCAAAATATGCCTCTTTAATTTTACGTTTGGGTGGCAGGTTACTGTCTTCTTGACCTAAGTTTCCGACCAATTTGTATTGGCCTCTTACCTTATCAAATTCATTGCTGGCTTCTTCGGTTCTGTATTCTGCCCCAATAGCTACCTGGATTGTACCTGCAGGTAACTCATACACTTCTCCAACAGCACTTAAGTTAAATGTGTTCGTGATAGCTTCATGCTCAGTCCAAATACCATCAATCATAATATTTTCAGGTAATTGACTGTTTAGATCTTCAATGTCTAGAAAGGGATTTAGCTCAGTACAATTATCTGCTGCTAAGCATGCTTCAGGGCCGCCGAAGCTATTTTGTAATAATGTTCTGTTAAGTGCTGTCGGGTAATCGGTTTTTGCTTTGTAGCTACTGTGAACAAGATCTGTCGACCAAGTCCAGCTTTCTGACAGCTCACCATTTAATCCAAAGCGAACATGAAGAGGTGTCATATTGGTTGTGGTGTTGCGTTTGTTTATGTCAGTAAGACGACGGTTCATTCTGACATCACGGCCAAATGGATTATATTTATTGTCTGCACTTACAAATAAATTTGAAACAACAGCGGCGGCTTCTTGCGCATAGTTTTCTTTATTAGCATAAAGAAGTTGAAAAGTGCCCTCTAATGAATCAGAAAAGTTATAATAAGAATTGAGTAAAATACTGAACTCAGTTCTTTTTGATGCATCGAGTGTTTCACTTTGGAAGTTATAACCATGAGCCTCTTTATATTGTTTCTCAGCTTCTGCTTGGGCGAGATCTTCTAATTGCCAGCATTTATCTCCAGCCTTGCCAGTATAGGTTGCAGAAAAGGGTGAAAAATCAGATAGACTACTGCCTTGAGTCCCGTTATTTCTGTGTAACATGTGATAAGTTGCGGTAGCTGTATCTTGATCACATTCGGCATAGGTGAAGTTACCATCAGGACTATAGATACTATTCCAATTTGTTCCTTCAAACCCCCCCCGCATTTTTTGATCGCGGCGATCCGGGTCGTAAAAGCTTCGATTCCCCCGATTAAATGTACCTATCTTTTTTGCTTCAGCACCAATTGTGAATCCACTGTTATTAAAGCTTTTACCACCAACAAAACTAAATGTATGAGTTGGCGCATCGTTGTATTCACTTATTCCCGTTGAGGCATTGACTTTAATACCGTCAAAGTCTTTTAACAATTGATAGTTAATAACTCCTGCTATTGCATCTGAGCCATATATTGCTGAGGCTGAGCCTTTTTTTATGTCAACACGTTGCAGCATCGTAGTAGGGATAACAGAGACATCAACAGAGCCATCTGTGTCTGCCGCCATTCTGACCCCATCCAACAGATTGAGCGTCCGTGCGTAACCTAACCCCCTTAATTGAACTTTTTGCCTGCCATCGTTGTTTCTTGCATCAGCCCCAAAGTTTTCATCGATAGAGACTTGATGCCCATTCATTGCTGGTAATCGGGTGAAAATATCTGTAATAGAGGATAATCCACTCAAGGCAATGTCTTCACTTGAAACACTGGTAATAGGTAAAGAGGATGTAAGTTCTGGCCTACTTAAGCGAGAGCCGGTGACAGCTATTCGCTCGACTTCTTTTACATCTTTTTTATCAGTGTCATCATTTGCATAAGTATTAGCAAGTGGCATAAAAAATAATGAGGCGGATAAAGCACTCTGGATAGGTGATAATTTAAAACGCATATGAACCCTTTGTTATAATTGTTGTTGTGAATTTATGGGGACAAATGTAATTAAAGTTAATTTTATTAACAAATGAATAATATTCATGTTGTCAAATATTATTTTTGAACTATATATTCCTAATTGTAATAATCGGGGCAGAGTCTGTACGATCCCCACGAAATAATTATACGTTTTAATAATCATATTTAACTGCCACATTTTCGAAGCTGCATAATTGCATTTAAGCAGCTTCGCATACACAGCCTTTCGCCTCTATCTACCTCGACACGTTGACCAATAAATTGTAATGACAGTATGTTGCCTGCTTTTAAAGAGTTAGCTTGATACTGTCTATGCTTATTCTTAAGTTTAGCCGTCATGCCTAAAATCATAAGAAACCAGTGTGCTAAGGTGGTGAGCAATACAAGCAAGAATAAACGGCTTTGAACGGTTGTTTTATTGTATGTGAACCCTTGACCAAAACGCCGACTTTTCATATCTCTAAACCCTTCTTCTATCTGCATTCGTAACTGGTAAATATTGACTTGCTTAATTGCAGAGTTACGTGAATAAGGAAGTGAGCTAGAGATAAGCCATGGATCCCTAGCAGACTTAATATGCACTTTTGCATGCTTTGATTGTTTTGGTTTTCCCGAACGATTGAGTGCTTTTCTACCTTTCGCTTTTTGCTTGTCGACAACAAGCTGGTACTTTAGGGGATTACTACGAGTAATGTAGCCAATAAATGTTTGAGCATGTAGTGTCGCTTTTCTGTAAACGTGTGTAATACATTGCCAGTTTTCATCGTCAACAGAATAGAAATTTGGCAAACGGGTTCTACCAACACAGTCCCAACCTTGTGCTAATACACTGCGAAACCAAGGTGTTTTAAAACTGGCATCCGTAACAATAATAGGCTGACAATCTCGCGGCAGTACTTGTGCTAATTTTTTAAGAAAATCAACGACACTGACCCCATTGTTCGAGACTTATGCAGAGTAATTGAGTATAGGTCGGGCTAATCCCCGACTTAGATTTTTAAAAACCGCCTTAAGCCATTAAGGCGGTTTTTTATGTGGGTGGGGTTTGAATATTTTTGGCTTTATCTACCTAGGTAGCAGCGATTTTATATCGCGACTTTTGAACATTTTCGTCATTCTGAACTTGTTTCAGAATCTATGTTTTGTTCACCACCTGTCTTCAATTGAACTCTTTGTCGCGTTGGCGACAGCAACCAAGGGGCGGCAAGTATTTCAATTTAGTAACGTACAAAAATTCACCCATGAAGCTTCTGCCTGTCGGCATCCATGCGTTCACTTCCTCGCGCTGCGAAATTTCGTTATGAGATTGAAATCAGGGAATGGTTAAAATCGAAAGAGTAAAATCAACGACTCTGACCCCATTGATTAAAATCAACGACTCTGACCCCATTGATTAAAAACGCTCAAAACAGCTGGCAAGACGGTAATGGGGGCTACATCAGCTATTAGCTCTGTTGCAGCAAATAAATTGGTGGGTAACCAAGCCAGTTTCCGCTGGGGGAATGTAGCTGCGTCGGCGTTGACTTCTGCCATTGCACCCGGAAATATGGGTGAGATTGGTAAGGGAATAGACAACCCACTCACAGGGATTGTACAATCAGGGATCCGATATGGTGCGGATAAATTGTTTGGTAATCAAGCGAGCTGGAACTTTGGTCATGTTGCAACGGATGCATTTGGCAATGCGTTGGGGAATAGTATTGTAGGTGGAATCCAACGCTCTGAAGCTGAGAAAAATAACCGCAATCGTTATATTGAAGCGATGGGTCAAAAACTCACCGCGGATACAGCGCGTAAAATTGACGGACAACTTGCAACAGACTTAAACAATTCGCTTAACACTACGATGCAGGGTGTTGATTCTTCAGTTGACCGTATGTTGTGGGCGATTAATCATAATCAACAAATTGATGCCAATGAGCAATTTGCGGCCGATGAGGCGAGAAGAGCTTCGAGACAGCAAGGGGTGGTTGATAGGGCTAATGGGTTAAGTGCTTCATTGTCGTCACAAGCAAGCGCATTAGAAAATAGGCACCGAAATCAGATCGCAGGCATTCAAGCAAGTGCAGATGCTGCTTTTGCGAAAGGTGTAGCGCGTGGTGAAGCGATGTATGCTGCGGGTGTTAGAAACCGTGAGAAGATTGGAATTGATTTACTCAAAGGTGTTGATGTTGAGGGCTACTTAGCATGGCGAGAATCTGAGGCTGTTCGTGCACAACAATGGAGAAAAGATAACCCCAATTGGTCTAGATTTGGTGACAACTTGTGGGATTTAGGCCAATCAGTTGTTAATAGCAGTATTTCAATCTGGAATACCGCAGTTGATATGTCTAGCGCCTACAGAAGACATGATAATTACACTGACTTAACTTTCGACTTAATGAAAAGTGTAGGTAGTATGGGCGCTGATTTAGGCAAAGTTGGTATTGACTTACTTGAGGTGGGTTTGTCAGCGACTATATTACCTATCTATCAAGAGTTAGGATATTTAGACGGTGGTGCTGTAGAGCTTGAAGCTGGAGCCTACTACACAAGCTCTTCAGGTTTAGGAACTGGGGGGGCGGCAACAATCGCTTTTAACCCAAATGGAACTGGCGGTACTGCATTTGCACATGACATAGGATTCGAAAGTTTTGTCCGTAAGAACACATTCTCATTTGATATGTCTCTAGCAACAGGAGACCAGATGAGAGCGGAAGATTTTCTAAATGGTTATGTGTTAGCAGGCGGAATGAACGTTGAGATACCAGCTGCTCGATCTCCATTTCTACCAAATAGTGTTGGTGTATTTAGGGGCAAGACTTATGATCTAGATCCGCTCCAATACGGGGTTGGTAAAAATAACCCCGCGAAATTAGATTTATATGGTGTTCAAATGGCTAAAAGTTTCGATTGGCCCAGCTTTATGTCTTCTTCTAGGAAGCCTATCACAGGTATTAGAAACTATGGTGTCTCGGGGCATATTGTTAGGCAACAGTCTTCTCGAAACTCATCGTGGGATTTAGGTAGTATGGGCGAGCTATTATATGGTTTCCAAAACATGCATTTTACCCAGTACAAATGGTTAACAAAGTAAACAAACGATAACATTAAAAGGAAAAGGTGGGCGTGTTTTAGCCCACCAAAAACTATGACAAGTTATACCACAATTTATTCACCAGCGATGACGAGTTCGCTAGATATCCATTTAGGATTAATGCACACAAGTGTTATCAGTACTGTATTGATAGCTGCATTAGTATTTATTTTTTATAAGCATAAAAAGTATAAAAACCAACTTAAAGCTTACCACACAGTTTTATGCATTGGCTGTATTTTTGCTTATATAACGTATCAAGCCACGACTTACAGTGATAAGTATGAGGTAAAAAAAGCCAATTATGTAAATTATGAGCATATAAATAACTTTCATAAGGTCAAAACATTTGAAGCGAAGCTTATTTCTACCGAAATATTGAGAGAAACTTGGCCGGGTAACAGGACAAATAGAGGTGAGGATGACTTATGGACAATCCTAAAACTGAATACCAGCAAAGGGGAATTTCATATTAATAATGAAGCAGGTTGGTTGAGATCACAAGACCCTACCATGCCACTGTGCTTTAAAGGTGATTTTATAGAACTGATTACGCCTTATGAAGGCTATGATATTAAGATGAGATATTACCATTCATATTCCACCTATCACAAAACAGATAAATCTAAGACTGTGTGTTTAGTCGACTTTAAAGTGAAAGGTAAAACTTAAGGTAAACACCTAACACAATACGGCTAGTTATTTTTGCTAGCCGATGCCTTTGGCAATGCGTTGGGGAATTCGATTGTATCAGGGTTAAGTAAATCTCCAGATTCGGCTACACAGGGTGTCAGTCAGAAAACTAAGCAACAAATTGAACAAGCGAAAAATACAGGTCAAAGTATTGACCCAGATGTAGCACAACAATACATGCAAGAGGTTGTAGCAGCTAAGAGTAAAGGTGGTGCGGTTGACTTAACTTTAGCGAATGCTGATGGTGGTTGGACTATCAGTGGTGCTGGGTATAATGATGCTTTCGTAAGTCATAGAGCATTTGACGATTACAGTTCACTTGTATCAGCACGAACAGGCTTAGCTGAAAACTTTGGTAGGATCAAAGGGGTCAGAGTCGTTGATTTAGGCTTCACTTGTGTTTGATGGGCTACACTGATGTAACGAAAAACTAATGGACTAGTTAAGTTATGGCACGTCTTCCTCGATTAAATCTTCCCAATATCCCGCAGCATATTGTTCAACGCGGTAACAATCGGCAAGTGACTTTTGTTGAAGCAGATGACTATGTTGTTTATTTAGAGAAGCTGAAGAACTACGTCAAAGAGTATGAGGTTAAAGTTCATGCATATGTACTAATGACTAATCATGTTCATTTACTGGCAACACCAACCACAAGTAATGGTGTGAGCAAGCTTATACAGTCTTTAGGGCGTTATTATGTTCGCTATTTTAACCAAACTTATAAACGCACGGGCACATTGTGGGAAGGGCGATTTAAATCAACATTAGTTGATAGTGACAATTATTTTTTAATTGTGAGCCGTTACATTGAGCTTAACCCTGTTAGAGCAGGCATGGTTCAGCACCCTGCTGAATATACTTGGTCTAGCTATCAGCATAATGCTGTAGGGAAGGTCATCGAGCTTATTACTGAACATGACTTATATGCGCAGTTAGGTACTAGACCAGAGCAGAGGCAAGCACAATACCGATCATTATTTGAAAGTCACATTGCGCCATATGCGCTTGGGGAAATAAAACAGCCACTGATAAAATGTGGGTACTTGGCAATGATAAATTCAAACAACAAGTTGAGGAAGTGTCAGGTAGAAGAGCCTCTCCTCTTCCCAAAGGAGGAGATAGAAAATCAGAGGCATTTTTAAAGTCAAAAGAGAAAAATCAACGACTCTGACACATAAATATATTCATATCAAAAAGCGCCTAAAAAGGCGCTTTGATATGATTAACCCCCGGTACTATAAATTGGTAAAGGGGGAGATGGTAATGCCTGTTGACGAATAGGGAGATCTGGCGAGCTCGAATGTCCTCCCCCATGAACTTGTTTTAATAGGTATTCATTTAGTATTTTCATAATTCAATTCCCTCGATTTAGCTTTTATCGTGTAAGTTAATAAACACCCCAATAGAGCTAACAGAATAAACAAAATAATGTTGTCTCTAAAGTAGAGCTTAAAGTAAGCGTTATCGATCCAATAGTATTTGTATGCTAACACTTCAAACCAAGTAATAAGGTTTACAACAACCGCCAATAAGAACATTAAAACAATCAAGCACTCTTGTGATGAAAGTCTTTGTTTTTCATATACTTGACGGTAAAACTCCATCCCTGTTTTGCTATAGAAGAATAACGCTAAGTCCTTACGATAAAGGATTGGAAATATAAAAACAATATTAATAAGAGCTTCAGAAATATAGTAGTGCGTATTCCATTGAATGGTGATGGGCAATACAGCGATGTTAAATAAGATAACAAAAAAGTAGCACAGCAAAAACCAACGAGCAGTAGGAACTTTCCAACTAAACAGCAGCCCTAGAGCCACTATAAATGGGTGAGCATGATCTGCAATCGTATAAATATCATACATTGGATTTATTCCTTTTTTTGTTCTTCAATAGGTACATCTTCAATGTTCGAATTTTTTAAATCAAATACATTGCTCAAGTCTTTACCAAAAATTAAAAACAGCTCAAAAAGCTGAGTACAGGTCATTTCAGTTTTGCCTGATTCATAGTTACTGACACTTGCTTGATCAACACCTAACTTTTCCGCTAATTGTTTTTGAGTCAATTTTTTTTCGAGTCTCATTTGTCTGATTGAGCGTTGAACGTACAGCTTAAAATTATTCGTTTTTTTCCTTCTTGTACTTTTAATCACACGCTTGTACCTACTCCTTATTCCATAAGCGAAAACTATCAGCTAAGTAACTATATGGCAATCATTTGTTAACAATCAGGGTGTAAATTGAGTATTTTATAAAGATTTTTATACAATAGAGTAATCAGACTGATCAAAGTAACCAAAGGGGGAAATAAAACAGGGTCATCAGTGACGCGCTCTTTTTTATATTTCTTTTTTACTTTCTGGTCAGTTTATTTCATAAAATCAAAGGGGTCAGAGTCATTGATCTTCATTGAAAGTATTTAGCACTAACTAATTTTTAAAAGTTAAAAAGTGAGCAAGGCCATAAGCTGAATGAACTGAGTTAGTCTAAACCACAAAGGTCATCAACAACTCTGACCCCATTGAATGCATTGAATGAAGTTTCTTTAGTGTTGTTTCATCAGCAGGTTGTACAGTATTTTGCTTTTTAGGTAAGTCTGGAGACGAAATCCCTCGACCGACCACTTTTGAAAGCTCATTTTTACTCAGTTTCCTCATGCTTTAAAATTCCTTTTTGCACTCTTGTGATTGTTCGCGTGGCAGATCTGGAGAACGAGAGTCGCCCCCATGAACTAGTTTTAACTGGTGTTTATCTAATATTTTCATAATTCAATTCCCTCGATTTGGTTTTTATCGTGTAAGTTAATAAGCGATCACACAAAGCCA
The DNA here is from genome assembly GCF_005886875.1 of Pseudoalteromonas aurantia. Classification (GTDB taxonomy): domain Bacteria; phylum Pseudomonadota; class Gammaproteobacteria; order Enterobacterales; family Alteromonadaceae; genus Pseudoalteromonas; species Pseudoalteromonas aurantia_A. The sequence continues at coordinate 59,195 of NZ_PNBY01000062.1, forward strand.
GCAAAATATAGAGTACAGCTTAAATGACGTATTGCTGCCTAGAACGCATTAAACCCATGTAATGAACTTAGCAATATCATCATATCAGTCACACCCATAGATCTTAAGCCAAGTAACCTACTAATGAGCACTTAAAAAATTCAGTCTCAATAGTAGGTTAGATATTGCTTTTGGTTAAAAAACCATATAACTATTGTGAGAATAAACTATCAGATAGTTTTTTGAATTCATAGCCCATGGCATTGAGTTTACCATTTGGCATGAACTCAAATATAGCGCCAAACCCACGGCCATACCCTTGTACTTGAAAGTGTGAGTTAGATAAGACTTTTAGAGGCCTACGAAAAGCTCGGTTTGAGGGTGAAACGTACAATAGTTGTTCATCATTTTGATACTCGATAAATATATCATTGAAATCCAATTGATCACCCTGCAGTTGATAAAAGCCAAGCCGTTGTTCAATCTCTGGAGTCAATATGGTTTTGTGTATTTTAGTATAGACAGGCGGTGTGATCTGCCCAAATACATAGACTCTAAAACCTGATTCATCATCAAAAATTTCTATCTCAAGAGGTAGAGGCCCGACAGATTTAAATCGACGAGCATTAATACGACTCAGTAACAAAGTCATGTTTGGGTTAAGCGTTAATTCTAGTTCATCGTTATCAATAATATCCAACTGCAATACATCATTACTTATGTATTGACCACTGCTGAGAGTTAAATTCATGCTGTGATCTATATTTTTATTATCTGATATTTGAGAACCATTTTCTAACTTTGGTACTGTCAATTCATGCGCCAAATCTTGTACAATATTATGCACCACTTCAGCACCTTCTCTTGAATTGGTTGACACAAAGATCCCTAAATTTTGTGAAGGAATAAGGAGCATCTCACTTTCGAATCCCTGAAAGCTACCATTATGAGAGACACCTTCATGGCCATTTATGTTGTTTTTATAAAATCCGAGCCCAGTTGAAAAAGTCTGATCATATTTGCTCATTTCATACTGTTTTTTACCGATCCCTTGAATAAGCTCTTTACTCACAATGGCATGTGAGTTGTATATCCAGCTATCTAAGATGGCCTGCATATAATTTGACATGTCCGCAGTCGAAGAAATAATACCACCAGCTGGTATCAATGCAGTATTATATAATTGCTCTAACTGCCCCATTGAGTAGCTTTGAGATAGTTGAGGTAAGTTTACATTATTGGGCAAGTGGCTTAGCGAATTAAGCATGTTGAGTGGCACGAAGAATTCACTTGTTAAAAATTCATCCCAAGGCTTACCTGTCACTCTTGATACAATAAGCCCAGCAAGAGAATAAGCTGCATTGTTATAAGCATGAACGGTGTTACGGTCCCATACCAAGAAGTCTTTGCTCATATGGGTGGGTAACTGCTCTAATGCTTGTATGGCGTTGCGCACAGGTTCATCTCCTGCATACCATGCTGAAGAAATCCCACTTTGATGAACCAATAAATCTATTATTTGAATTTCATCGCTGATGTGGGTAAGTGTCTTTGGGGCGTAATCTGGTAGATACTTATAAATACTGTCTGTAAGTTTCAATTGGTCTCGTTCAACCAACTTTAATAAAGATAATGTCACAAACGTTTTAGAAATTGATGCGATCCTAAATTGTGTATGTTCATTAAATGAACTGTTTGTATGTATATTAGATACACCAAAACCTTTTGTGATTAAAGGGGTATTATCTTTCACAACAGCCACTGATAACCCTGGAAGGTTGTGGTTAATTCTAATCTCTTCTATTTCATCAATAATGTTGTTAATTTTACTTGCAGAAAAAGCATGGGTATAGCCCGATACTGAAAGTATTAAAGCCATGGTAAAGTAAATTAAGTGCATATGTTTAAACTCCTATTACCAAATATGCATATCAAGTTAAAATAAGTGTACTTTTAAAATGGCAAACTGTATTCGATTGTATTAATTAATATTTTATCTTTCAGATACATTGCCACTTTATAATTAAAGTCGGTATGTGATAGACCAAGTAATACATGGATTGGCCATCAGTTATTCGACGTTGTACGCTGTACACAATTTAGGCTCAAATTCAAATGATAAGTGCGACACACAGAAATAGTGGGGAAGAGAAAGTCGATTGCTGGAAGTGGCATGCTCTGTTCGCCAAAAGCATAAACAGTATGAAAAAGATGAAGTAAACCATAATATATCTATTATGAACCTAGTTTTAAATCGACATTAAACTCAATAAAGAGTCCTAACTAGCTGAATTGCAAAAGTAACCCCCATTCAAACATGAATAAACCAAACCTCTGATCTATCTCGAAATAACCTGCTTAAAAGATAGGTGTACTCTTATGGCGATTACATGTAAAAGACAAGTTAGTTTAATTGATACCAAATACTACGATTTTATAGCTCGCTGTGTTCGCCGTGCCTTTTTATGTGGTAAAGGCACCTTTATAAGTCAAGGCTATGAATACCACAGAGAATGGGATGAAGATAAATTATTCGCCCTTGCTAAAGTATTTTGCATTGATGCAAAAAGTAACGTGTTTACTGCCAGTTACTAAAGTGTGCGAGTAAAAACTCAATGGCGAGCTTTGCTCTGAGTGGTTGGAATTGCTTGTTTTGATAAACAATCCAGCTTGTTGCACCTGTCACCCAATAATCTTGTAATATGGGGACTAGTTTGTTTTTGTTTATAGAGTCGATAAAGGTACTTGCGGGTAAGTAAGCGATACCTAACCCTTTTTCACAGGCTGATAAAGCCACGTTGGCGTTGTTACTGCGCCAATGACTTTTTACTTTGACCCCCTGTGTTGCACCGTCGATGTTAAAATTCCAATGATCTGTATTGGTTAACACACAACGATGTGATTTTAGTTGGTTTGGGTGATTAGGGGTGCCATGTTTTTCTAGGTAATCGGGGCTTGCAACGGCCATCATTGAACGACTAACAAGCTTTCTTGCGATTAAATTTGAGTCGGTTAGTTCGCCGTACCGAATGGCAAAATCAACACCGTCTTCCACAAAATTGACCATGCGGCTGTTGAAATCAATGTCAATATTGAGTGTCGGGTGTTGTTTGGCGAACGTCATCAACGCAGGTGCAATGTACTGTTCGGCAAATGCGCCCGCTGCGCTTACGCGTAACGTACCACTTAAATTAAACTGCTGTTGATTAAGGCGTTCGTTAGCTTGGTGCAACCCCGTGATCAGTTGCTTACATTGTTGATAATAAAACGCGCCATTTTCGGTTAAATTGATTTGCCGTGTGGTTCTTGCAAGCAAAATACAGCCGGTTCGTTCTTCTAAGCGCGCGACTTGGCGACTTATATGGCTTGTACTGCAATTGAGTACGCGCGCAGCCGATGAAAAGCCACCGCTTTCTGCGACGGCAACAAACTCAAATATCCCTTCAAAACTGTCCATTAGCACCTTCGCTTTATTGTATTATTGCTATATAGCAAAAGTATTTCACTGTTTGTGTGGGTTATCAAATATTCTGGGAAGATATAATCTAGTTATTGTCTTAGTTTCTTATTCAAAGAGGACAGGTTTCATGAAAAAAGTATTAATACCGGTAACAAACCACACCACATTAGGTAACACTGACCAAGTAAATGGCACCTATTCACCTGAACTAACACATGTAGTTAATGTGTTTAAAGAGCAGGGAGTTGATTTTGATATTGCGTCGATCAAAGGGGGGAAAGCACCCATTTACGGCACAGATATCGAAGGGGACGAAGTGAATAATCAGGTGCTTGCAGACGAAGACTTTCAGACGATGATTAATAACACACTGCCTATCTCACAAGTTGATATCAGCGAATATGATGCAATATTTTACCCTGGCGGCTTTGGCTTATTGTCAGACTTGGCAACCAATGAAACGGTTGCGGCACTTGCAGCTAAACATTATGAGCAAGGTGGATTATTAGCTGCTGTATGTCATGGGCCTGCTGCACTACTGCCAATTAACTTGAGTACAGGAGAGCCTTTGCTCAGCGCTAAATCGGTTACTGCATTTACCCGTGAGGAAGAAATCGACTTTGGCACAATCAATGATATTCCATTTTTACTAGAAGAAGCGCTTTCAAGAAAAGCGGCGCGCTTTAGCAAAGTACAGCCATGGAACGAGCTTGTCATTGAAGACGACCGCGTGATTACCGGCCAAAACCCAGCGAGTGCGCATGCTGTGGGTGTGGCATTAGTTAAGCAACTGCAAGGCTAAGCATATGTCGAATTTACCAATTAAAGTTCATCACTTAAATCAATCACGCTCGACGAGGGTGATTTGGTTACTTGAAGAACTTAATATGCCTTATGAAATTGTGCATCATGAACGTGATGCACAAACGCGTTTGGCGCCAAAAAGCCTAAACAAAGTACACCCACTCAGCAAAGCCCCCGTTATTGAGCATAACGGTATGTTGATCTCAGAATCTGGGGCAATCGTTGAGTATATTCTTGATCAAAGTATCGATAATTCATTGCGACCAGAGGCCGGGACAGCAGAGTATTACCGTTACTTGGAGTGGTTGCACTTCGCTGAGGGCTCGTTAGCGTTACCTGTTATTACGCGTATGTTGATGGGAATGGAAGAGCGAGATGGACAAAAACCACTAGATGGTTACATCGCAAAAGAGCTGAATCTTGACTTGTCATACATAGATGTAACGTTAAACTCACAGCGCTATTTTGCTGGCGAGCAGTTTAGTGCAGCGGACATTATGATGGCAATTTCCTTAGAAATTGCGACTCAGATCGGCCTTGTAAATGACCGGCCAAATATCAGTCGGTTTTTGGCTAATATGCAAGGCAGAGCCGCGTATCAAAAGGCGAGAGAGTTTGGTTAACGCCAACCACTAGCAAACAATAACAAGGCAGGCGTTTCCTGCCTTTTGTTATTATTGGCAAATAAAGAGTGTCTGAGTTGTTGATTTTTATGCATTTATGTTTGATTGCTATACTGATATAAATATAAACGAGTGGACTCGTTTTAGTGATGGCACGTTCACCTCGATTGAACTTTCCCAATATCTCTCAGCATATTGTGCAACGTGGCAACACTAGGCTAATTACGTTTGTTGAACCTGATGATTATAAGAGTATGTGGTTAAAACGCATGCGTCTGTACTAGTGACTCTTCATGTTTATTTATTGGTTACACCCACGACATCAAAAAGACACAAACACATGCTCATCCATACATTGAAAATGAAAAGAATATCTATCGCAAATTAACGATTTTAATTGAATTATTGAGGTGACTGATGAGATGGACGTTCCCAAATTTGCGTCAAGATGATAGTTACAAACTCTGAAAATCAAGAAAAATTGATCCTCATTAAATTTGAATAAACCAAAATTAATGAGGCCTAGTCTAGTACGTACACGGTTCGCTTTGATTAATTGCTTCGTTTGAACATTTTGTTGCCATCATTTTTATAAAAAATTTGCGATCACAACAAGTTAATGTAATAAAAGGTTGTCTTAAAGAGGTTATAGATAATAACAAGGAGCAGTAATGATAAATAAAAAAGCAGTTGTCAAAGCAGGATTACTACTTACCGCTATTGCCACTCAAGGGTCTGTGCAAGCGGACGACAAGCTACAAACAATCTTAACAAACTTACAGCCGAGTTTATTTGCATCGAATACAGTATCAACTAATCAGTTTGAATATGGTTCTAGCTTATCGCCAGATGGCAAAAAGTTTGCTTTTGTTAGGGCGTTGGCTCGATTTGAACACAGTGCCATCGTGATTTCACATAAATTGGGAGACACTTGGCAGACGCCAAAATTACTGCCATTTAGTGGCGAATTTCACGATACTAACCCTTATTTTTCTAAAGACAGTAATATATTTTATTTTACCTCTCGAAGGCCTGTTGAAGGGGCGGGTACAGGCGGCTTCAAAATGTGGCAAGTAAGCTTTAATGGTGATCAATTTGGTAAACCCAAACTTGTGCCCGGAAAAATAAATGGTGGTCACAATGTTATTTATCCAACCGTTCATACCAATAAAGATATTTATTTTTCTTCTGTTATCGAAGGCGCAAAGGGGGGGATGGACCTATTTGTATCTAAGTATCACCCTGATGGATATGGCGCGCCAATAGAAATTACCGAGCTTAATACCACCAAAAGTGATGCGGATCCCGAACTGTCAACAGATGGTAAGCTCATGTTTTACACCTCGACTAGAGCGGGGGGGTTAGGGCATTACGATCTACATGTTTCGGTTAAACAAAAAGATGGTAAATGGGGAGAGCCGATAAATTTAGGTGAAAAGATTAATTCGCGCGCGATGGACTCAGATCCAATTCTATCTGCTGACGGTAATACCTTGTTTTTCTCCAGTGATAAAAACCCTGAAGTGAAGGCCGTTAAAGACTATCAAGCGTTGCTACAGCGACAAAAAAGTATTCATAATGGCTTAATGAATATCTATCGTGTTGATATCACAGAGCTAAATAAGTACCTTCGCAGCAAAATTTAAATAAGAAGCCGACTGAGCAACCGCATTAGCCGGCTAAACGATTTATGTCGTCAAGTAGAGAATTAATGAAGTTAAGTCCTGCATTGTGCTTAAATTAAGCAGGCTAATTTAACTGTTTTTTTGATTTTTTTGTTGCTAACAAATATGTCAGAGCACTTAACTTGTTTTATCTCAAAGTATCTAGCTCTGGCCTTAGCGGTCATTTCCTTCAATGGAATGAGGTACTTTTTTTAGTGTCATTAACGTGGTTTCCTTAAGTCATTGTGCAAATACCAAATACCAAATACCAAATACCAAATACCAAATAACTGTGCTAGGTAACTTCTCGCTTCATGTTACTATCTTCAGTATGCTATGAATAAAGCTCAAGGCAATATTAAGCCTAGTTCGATTCAGCTTTATAATGACTCCTCTTTAAGCTACTTGTTTTATGGACCCAATAAAAAATATTAACGACTTGAGTGAAAAGGCATTAGATCATCGTGCTCCAGACTACTACCATAGCCACAACACACGCTTTGGTAATTTTTGGTGTAGTGGAAAAACAATCGCTCAACAGACTCATTTTGAAACGCAGCTCCCTGCTGGGATACACATTGGGGCTGGTATTGCGTCGATGACCACAATGAGCCCCTCTTCTGGGCATCAAAACTTTGATGGTGCACTCGCCAGTTATTTTATCCAGCCTGAAGGCTTTGAAGAACAGAGCACAACGACATTAAAAATAGGGCGAACCATTTCATCTGGGCTATTTTTACCTTGGCACCAATGTGACAATGTACCCGAGGAGGTTTCTTTATTATCAGAAAAATTTGATGATATGCCAGGCTTTAGAGGATCAAATAATATTGCCATTTCAGTTGTTGAAAAACTTTGTGCACCTATCGGATCGCATTATCAAGGAGATGCGCTTAAACTCATCGCTGAGGCACGTGTTTTTGAGTTATTAGCATCAGTGATGATCGCTTTTACTGTCCCCTTAGCTGTGTTCACCCCAAAAACTAAACTGGCTTACATGGCAAGAGACTACATTGAGGCTAACTTAATGGAACCGATGACCTTAAAGACCATCGCCAAGGAAGTTGGCAGTAACGTGCGTTCGCTCACTCAAGCATTCCGTCAGCACTTCAACATGTCGATTAATCAATACATGACGCACCGACGATTAGAAAAAGCCCTAAACTTACTAGAGCAAGGCCTGAGTGTTTCTCAAACTGCCTACCTTGTAGGATACAGCTTGCCGTATTTTAGTGAAAAGTTTCAACAACGTTTTGGGGTGACCGCAAGCAGCGTAAGTAAAAAACTGAGCCTTCCAAGCTAACAAAAATAACTCAGTCTGGTTGTTATAAAAGGTCTGTAAAGTCATAGACGCTGACTTCTTGCCCACTTACTGAAATAAAACGCCCGATTTCTGAAACGGGTACTCTTGTAACACTTATCCCCTTCACGAATAATTCTTATTTTTATTTGAGAGGTAGAGTTATGTATTCGTGGTTACCCAAAGTAAGCCTTTTATTGGTCACTAGCTTAGTGCCTTTAGCGGTATTTTCCGCTGATGACATTAAAGGCAATAAAAAAAATGATGAGACCGATTTTGAAAAAATCATTGTTGTTGGTTCAAAAATGAACCAAGCGGTGCAAGAAGCACCAGTGTCAGTGACGGTATTTGATCGAACAATGATAGATAAAGCAGGCATGATGACGTTACGCGATATAGATGATTACGCGCCAAATGTTTCCATTAGCCAAATAGGTCAAGTAGGTGGTAGTTATATTTCAATAAGGGGCATAGAATCAAACCCCTTTATCGTCAATCGAACAGCTGTTTATGTTGATGGGATACCCTATCGTGATCCTGATATGTTGCGCTTACACAATGTCAATCAAATAGAAATATTACGCGGCCCTCAGGGAACTTTATATGGCTCTAATGCCAATGCCGGTATCATTGTTATTTCAACCAAAACCCCTTATCAAGAATTAGAGTCATCATTCGGTCTATCTGTTAATAGTTTCGAACATGGGCAATCTTATACGGTAAATGGCAGCGTATCAGGGGGGGTAACCGAAGATTTAACCGCGATTGTTAATGTTGAATTTGAACAAGGTGATAGTTATGTCAGAAATATTTCTAGCTCAATTAATGAAGAAGGAGAGATAAACAATATTGCCGTAAGTAGTAGGTTTAGATACCACCCTAGTGATAATAGCCAACTAGATTTTATCGTTTTTTATAACAAGCTTGATGCGCCGGGTTTGTATGAACAAGAATTCCCGGCTGTTGATGTTGACCTATATAATCAAACCTATGGCGCCACTTTTAATGGTGGTCAATTAATTGGTGATTTTGAATTCGCCAATGAAGCGCAGAAAAATACCACCGAAGAGGAGTGGGGGGGCGCTGTTGCTCTGCAACACGACTTTGATGAATTAACATTTAACCTCACTGCGAGCTATCGCAATGAAGACGAATTAAGCTATGGTACCGACTTTGATTTAACCGCTATGCCTGTTTCATCGGGCGGCACGCAAAGAGATAACCGCTATTGGAATGTTGAAGCTCGCCTTTCTAAACTGGAGCAATCAGGGGTGAATTGGTTAATCGGTACAGCTTTATCCAAAGAAAAAAAGAGTCGCCAGCTATACAGTTTAATTGGGGCAGGAGGTTTTGATGACTATGCTAAAGCATCACTACAACATCTTGAACCTCAAAGCTGGGCGTTATTTGCACAGTCCATCTGGCCAATCACTGACAACTTAAACCTAACAACGGGCCTGAGGTACGAACATTCAAAGCATAAAATTACGCAAGAAGCGGGGGTTTTAGATATGGGGGAAATTGGCCAATTTACCTTCCCAGGGCTCAGTAGAGAGGCAACAAGTGATGCTTGGGTGCCGAAAATTGCTTTAGATTACACCTTTGATAACGATGTAATGCTGTACACCTCGGCTTCAAAGGGCTTTTTACCTGGGGGGTATAACTTAGTTGCCGCCGACAAGGGACCTGAAATAGCCAATAGATATGGTAACTATGACGATGAAGAGCTATGGTCGTATGAATTAGGCGCCAAGAGTGAGATTTTTAATGGTAAGGCGTTTATTTCAGCTGCGTTATTTTATATCGAGGCCGCTTCTTGGCAAGAATATAGTGTACTCACTGACGGTGAAGGTCGAATCATATCGACCGTACTGGTGAGCTCAGATGCTGCAATTGAAAGTACAGGCTTTGAAATAGAGCTTAATGCCCAGGTAACTGAAAAGCTGAACATTATTGCTGGACTTGGTTATGTTGACGCAAGCTACAGTCAGTACCAATTTTCAGCAACTGAGGATTTCTCAGGTAATGACGTTAAAATGGTGCCTGAATATGACATCAGTCTAAGTGCAAGTTATGACTTAAGTGATCATTGGTATGCAAGGGTCGATATGCAAGCCCTAGGTGAGACGCCTTTACACCAAGACAATAGCGTAACACGAGAAGAGCAACTTATCTTGGGGCTCTCAGCGGGTTATCAGGCCGAGCATTGGTCAGTGCGTCTATACGCCAAAAACTTAACAAACGAGCGCTATGCGTCAGGACTCGCATACAAAAACTTCTTATTGGGTGATGACGGTAACGATTACGCACCTTTAGCCAACCCAAGAGTTATAGGTGTCGATTTTGACTGGCAATTTTAACAAGTGAATACCTGTCATTCACTAAATAACAGGGGGGAATGCCAATTAAAAAGGCATCCTCTAAATTAACGGATTAGTTTAATTTTTGAGTGGCTGTTCTGTTAGATAGGGCATGACGATCGAAATCATCTCTAATGATGCTTAAGGTCGTTTACTATTAGCTGATGCAGTGCGTTTCACACAAGATGAATTCAAGCCTCGTATACTGGTGAACATTGCGACTCTAACGGGCTCTGCTGCACGAGCGCTAAACGATGAATATGCTGCTATGATCACGCGAGACTGGTCACTTGCGCAAAATATGATGTCAATTGGCGAAAAAAGTGGTGAAGCAGTATGAACATTACCGCTAAACCCTAACTACTTTAAGCGAATTAAATCTGATATTGCTGATATCAAAAACTCAGGTGCCGGCAACCCTGGCGGCAGTATTGGTGTCGCAGTGGTTGGTACCTTTGTTGGTGAAAATTTACCATGGGTTCATTTAGTCATTGTAGCTGTAGATTGGCTAAACTCAGCCATCCCTGTAGCACCTAAAGGTTCAAAGGGCTGGGGCATACTTACCTTAGAACAATTAGTCAGAAGGCAAATTAACTGATTAAATTACGAATATTAAAAAATTAAAAGGCCTTTCAATTTGCAAAGGTCTTTTTTATATATTTTAACTAGATGAGCTGTTTTCTAACTTGTATTAACCATTTCTCTTCCCTTCATCACCGCCTCCTGCTTTTACCTAATACTGTTAAGTTAATTTTGATGTTTGTAGCGGATGATATTCTCATTGGGTTTGTTATTAGTCTGTTTTTTGTTCTTTAATGTTTGATTTGGGTTTTTTATTTGTGTACAAATGTAAATTAAAATTTAATGTTGGGTGCTATTTATGAGTGAATATAACTTTTCAGATAAACAACAGCTCGAATCCTTAAGGCAATTAATCGTTAAACGAATAGAAGATGGTGCCCTATCAAGTAGGTTGATTGAAGCTGGGGCTTTTTTAACAGTTCGCAGTATTAGTAATTATAAAAAAGAAGGGTATTTGGCGGATAAAGCGCCTCTAAATTCAGGCACTGCGTATAATTTATTAAATTTATTAAATTATCTGAAAATTAATACAGAGGAAGCGCTTGAGTTTCATAGTCAAAGACTCAAGCAAGAAAAAGTCGAGTCTAAACAGGAGGAAAAAATTCAAAGGAGTACGATCAATAATAATCATGGTAATTTCGAAGGCAATGCATTTCTTATTCAAGGTGTTGGTGATGTTACTCTTCATATTGGATCCAAGGAATAATAGCAGAAATTAGATAGATTAGAGGATGGGCATGAGTTTTAGATTTACAGGAGTTTCTGATAGTACTGAAAAGGACAATTTAGACTCTAAAATTAGGCAGCATTTAGCCAATGGGGATGAATTTCTAGACTTATCTCAGCTGAATCAATTTGAAGAGAATAATCTTCAAGATAGTACTTTTGAAGAGAGTGTGTTCCAGGGGAATCGTGACGTTCAAATTAACAACTACTTTGCGGATAAGCGCTTAACGAACACAAAATTAGAGCCTTTGGCGCCTAGAGCATTTCCTATATCGTGTTTATCTCCTCAATTATTGACGCAATCAGACCTCAGTCAAGCAGCGCAATTTTTAGAAAAACACCACTGGCTTATTTTAGAAAAGAATAATGACAATAAGTACTTTATCTCAGATGTTATTACAGGCGTTTTGAGCAACACCAATAAAGAGTCCTATTTTGTTAGGCAAGGTGCAACCTCTATAAGGGAGTATTTAGATAAGCGATTTCCTTTTGAGCAATCCCAGACAAAGAGTGTCATTCGACAGTCTTTGTCTGATCTAGACGAATTAGAGCAGTTTGTTGAAGCGCGAGAGAATTTGACTGCGTTATCGCAAGCGCTTCAAGACAACCAGACTGCGGTGATTTTTGTATTAGATAGTGAAGGTGACGGAAAAAAGGCGCATCAAATAAGTAATTATTTAAATATGGGGTCTATATTTTCAGGCGGGTACATTAACCCACGTATTGAAGTTGGCGACAATCACGAAAAGGTTTTATCTGAAAATTGGCTACACAACACGCTTAAGTTAATGGCATGTTGGTTTACCAATATTCCTATCACTGTCTTTGAGCAAACAATTACTCTTGTATTTGAAGCTAAGATGAACAGTGCTCGCCCTGAAGGCTATTGGGTCAGTTTTACTCAAGATGAATTGGAAACTGATTTTGAATTATGGAAGCGACAACCCGATCTTATTTTTCAAGCTGCTGAACTTGAAATTTCTCATCCGTCAGAGCAGTTTCAAGGGAGTGTACAATTAAGGTCAACAGATAAAATTAGTGCGTGCCGAGCTGCTTTTTTACAACATTGCCCGTTTTTATTAAAAGAAGTAGCAGGCATCATTGAAGGAGTTGTTTTTGACCAGCCCTTAGATAAAGATATTGATAAAAGAAGCGAGTTATTTGGTGACTTGGCTTATTTGTATAGTAAGTTATCGAGTGTAGGTATTATAGATATTAATGCGGTTTACCTGCGAGAAAAGTTCGATCAAAGTCGAGTATTGAGTGGCACTGAATCAAAGTTTGCACACTTTATTGAGTGGATTCAGGCGTTGAAAAAGTATGCGCATTTCTCTGAAAGCATTCAAAATTTTATTTATGAGATTCATAAAGATGCGATGCAAAAAGAGCAGGAGCTGCTCGATAACCCTAGTTTTTCAATTTATATCAAAAACTGGGTTCCTTTTTTAGTTAACGACGTATCTAGTAAATTGAAAGTAACCTGGTCTGACTATAAAAATAGACTTTATGGTGTATTTAACGTGTTGGCATTGGGAGTTGGGTTTAAAAATACCGCAACATTGGTATACCTTGAGAGTATGCTAGCAAAAAGCCTAACTGCCACTGATAAGGCTCAAACAAGTCCAGGGGTTGTCATTATTCGCCATTACTACAGTGGTTACCTTTCTTCAAATCCAGACAATTTACTTCAGGTTATTGAAAAATTGTTCTCGCAAGACGACGAGTACTTTGGATGTACCACTTTTATTACGCGGCTATTTGTATTGAGCTTGTGTTATAGAATTGAGGATCCCAAAGAGTGTGTTAAAGACAAAGCACAGTCATATTTTATCGACGTGCTTATGCGTGCTCACCACCTCGATAAGCTTTGTTTGCTTCTTACAAAGCACAAACAATACAGAGGAAAAAACATCCAATTAATTTTTAATGCCTTAGTGCTGATCAGATATCGCATCGACTCTACATTCATGACGATAGATGGAGCGATTAATGGGGAGGCTGAAGTATTAATCACACAATTAAAAGAAAAATCTGAATTCATAATGGCGAATTTAGCAGCGACATGTGACAAGCAAGAGTATCGCTTGCTCAAAGCGAATTTAAAGCTGCTTTGTGAGCAAGCTTTAAATGAATACCGTAGCTGTGGCAGAGATAAAGCATTGCGTGCGCTATTAAAAGGGCGCCATAAAATTTGTAAAGAGTTGACCAAGCAGTTTAAAAATAAAAGAGAGCTTACCCATGGATGAAAATATTTCGAATTTAAGTGATTTAATCCGAAAAGTTGAGTCGAATTACCATAACCCCAGAGTGCATGGTCAGGGCTTCATAGTTACTTGGCATAACAAAAAAAACGAAGTCGTCAATGAAGGGGCAATTTTGAGTGATTTTTTTAACAAAAAATATTATGAGTATTTCTTTGTTAAATCGCATACAAAGCCCGTGGTAATTAAAAAATTGCCTTTTTCGTGGCATGAGGGTGCCAGTGAAATAGCCCTTGATTTTTATGCGACTTTTCAGCTTCGGGTAAGTGATGAAGTCGAGGCAAAACAGCTTGTAGAAATATTAAGTATGTCTGGCATACCTGAGCGCGGATTATTGAATCTAATAGATAAACATCTTCATATCTGTATGTCTAATTTATATGCGAAATGTACTTCTATGGGTGAGGCTAATTTATTAGATGAATTTTATCAGCAAGCATTACAGCGTGGGGAAAGCAGTAGATTAAACCAAGCCGTGACAGAGCAAATGACGATAGAGCTCAAGGGAATGGACTTCAACATTGGCTTTACGTTAAGAAATGCTCCCGAGCGATATGCTGATTTTAATTATCAAACACAAATCCAAGAAACCGGTTTGGAAGTGTCATCTGAGTGTCAATTGATGCTCAATAATTATCAGGCTTATAGAAAGTCAGAAATTAAAGACATTGATGGCGTTATTCAGCATATGAAAGAGGGAATTGATAGAGCAATTCGCCAGCATATTTTAGGTAAATCTGAAATGGATTTACTGAGCAATTTTAAAACGGCGACTAGTCAGTCGGTGTCTATTTCGGATCAAGTTAAGCAAAGCGTACAAGCGCAAGCCAATGCAATAGGCTATGAATTAAATTCTTTCCATACTCTCCCCAATATTGCCCCTTTACGTTTATTAAACGGTTTAATGCTGACTTTTGATAAGGATGATGGCGCTTTTAAAACTGGTATGTTCGGCAGCCGTGTAAGGTTAAATATTCGACTCGAAATTAAGGCGCAGGAAGGACAGTTTGAAAAATACCGTCATTTGTTTGCTAGCGCTGAGAACGACAACCAAATTGATTTACTTGGTATTACTCAAGCTCAAATTTTAGATCGCATTAAAATCTTGGTACATGATATTTGTAAAGAGGTAATGCTGAACGATCAGTTTAATCATTATGAAGCTCTGAGCCAATTTGAAAAAGTTGTCAGACCAACACTCACGCAAGAAATAACCACCCGATTGGAGGAACAGCATGGACTAAAAGCAGATGTAAAATCTTTAATGGCTGTTGAGTCTGAAGATGCAATGCGATTAGAAGAATTAAGAGGGCAGAAAGTCCAGATTAATTTCAAACGCTTCTTTAATACTGAACAAGGGGGGGCGGAATATACATTCAATAGCGCATTTGAGGTACTGGGGCTAGTTAAGCAGACGACGGATAGCTGGGAAACATTTGAAAAATGGGACTTTGGCTATTGTATAGATTCACCAGAGCGACAGACTAAAGCGATGTTTAAAAGTGAGTCTGATGTGGTTTGTAAAAAGCGCGCAATAGAAAGTGAATTACATGATATTCACGAAGAAATAGTCCGTTTGTTAAATGCTTCGCCATTACTCATCCCTTCAATAGATCTTTGGGTAAATAAACGAGAATTTAACTCAAAATTGCAAGCTGAATTATTGAATGAAGTGACCACCGCGCTTAAAAGCAGTCGAGGGATGGACATATTTATTGAGCGACTTGAAATTAAAGATGAGGATCTCATCAAAGCACAATTAGGTTCTCGTGAACGCAAACTTGAGTCGATTGCAAAAACAGAGCAAATCAACATCGATCACATGCTTGATGGCTTAGAGCAACAGCATGGGTATAAAAAGACGCTAGCAGATGAAATTGTTGCAAAGCAAAAAGACTTTTTGGTAGAGCTGGACGATTTTGATGACTTAGAAGAAAGTCAAGCGCTTATCCGCAAAGAGTATCCAGATACTCGTTTTGCACAAACTAGCTTGATGGACATGCTCCCAAACTCTCAAAAAGTTCAAACCAATGCATTAGAAGAGTTAACTGACGTGCTGTCGCCTAGCAAAGAGGCATTAGAGGACAAAGGAAATGAATAAACAGAAACAATTAATAGGCGCTGTAATGTTAGTGTCTGTGTTATCTGGGTGTGCTATCACAGATTCAACACAAACCCGTGCAGAAAGTGCCGCAACAGGTGCAATGATAGGTGGCGCCATTGGTTTGGTATTGGGAGATAATAAACAATCTGCGCTTTTAGGTGCAGCGGTTGGTGCATTAATAGGTGATCTTTATGGCAGAAGCGTTGTTAAGAAAAAACAAGATTATGCCAACACTGAAGCTTATATGTTAGACGTCCTCAAAGATGCGGAGCAAAAGCTTTTAGCTGCAAAAGATGAACGTGTTCTAATTGAACAAAGTATTGCTCAACATGAAGCGCAATTGGAAGCACTTCGAGCTGAGCGTGCCGAGGTCCATAGTGACACTAAAGGCTTGGAAGAAAGCCAGCAGTCAATCTCAACCTCTCTATCAAAATCAAATAAATTACTCGCCATTTTAAAAGATGAGATTGCTTATCAAAAAGACGTGCTTGAACAGGAAAAAGCGGCGATTTCTGTTCAGTTGGTATCGCAAAGTGAGACTGTGATGACAAAACTAGAAGCAGAAAAAAAAGCATTAGAGAAGTTACACCTGCAATTAGCATCGCTAGATAGACGGAAATTATATTAATGTATAATTTTCGTTTATTGCTGATGTGCGCTGTGGTGTATTTATCGGGGTGCAAAACAACAGGAGACCCAACGAAAGGTGGACTGTTCGGGTGGGATGAAGAGAAAGCAAAACAACGTCAAGCTGCCTTAGAGCGCAGAGCCATAAATATCAATGAGCAAATGCGCGCGCTTGAAACTGAAAATGCGTCTCGCAACCATACTAACAAGGCGTTGCAAGTCACGCTTACTGATCAAAAAAAGCAGTTAGAAGAATTACTTACAGCCCGTGATCAATTAATTGATAAGGTAGCGCTTCTTGTAAAAAGCGATGATGCCAATCAAGCAAAAATTACGCAGTTACAGACTTTGCATCCATGGCTCAATACCAGCAGGGAAGAAGTATTAAGAGAATTTCGCAAGGCTAAACAAGAGCATCATCGTACTCAGCTACTTGATAAACTTGAACTTGAAATGACAAAGTTGGTTAAAGAAATAGATATGTTGGATTGAGGGTAGAATGAATTTAAGACCACAAGAGAAAACATATTTCTGTGCAAATATCGCGCATTGTGATGATGCCCGTAAGCATAAATTGATTACAAAATCAGGCTCTGCACATTGTTCACTGTGTGGAGAAGCTTTACAGTTTGCAAGGTGGAAAACGCATTGGCATAAAATAGGTATGTATGTTGGTACTTTGACATTGGCTGCAGTTGCAAGTTTTCCGATTGCTTTCCCTACAATACATCACCATGTGCAGTTTAAGTCTGCTAAAACAGAAGTATATGAAGAAGACGCCATTGTTGAAATTATTGTGCAAAGAACACAGTTTTTTGAACAAACGCAAAGTATTCAATTTAACACTCGAGCTGGTACTGCAATAGCCGGCCAAGACTATACGGTATTGTCAAAATCTGTGTTTTTTCAAAAAGGGCAGCGTGAGCAGATCATTAGAGTCTCAATTACGCCAGATTCGGATGTGTATGAGCGCAATGAAACTTTTTATGTGAGTTTAGAGAACGTCGCTGCGCAACCTGAGCATCTAGTGGTAATAAAAGAGGCTGGAGTTAATAAAGATTTATTAGAAAAAGGGCACTTATTGGTAAGTAGCTTGTCATCTTTAGCCGCAGATTTAGCAAATGATTTAAAGCAGCTTGAGTTATTAAGTGAATATTTATCAGGTCAGAATGAGCCAAACCCTGTGTTAGTAAATAAGTTTAATGACACCAGTGATAATATTCAAAGGGCGAGGGAAAAATATTTGTTTTTATTTAAAGATGCAGAAGAGTTAGACCCAAATGTCATAGAAAATGCGTTAAATTCACAGTTAGAGATATTAAAAAAAGGTGAGTTTAAAACGCAATACGCCGCGACGCGCGTTATGAAAACTCAGCTTTTAGAGTATTTAAGCTCACGCATTACCAATACACCCCAGTGGCTAGATGCTTTACGCCAAGTTACAGATGAAGATCAAGGCTCGACGATTCCAACCAATGCCATTTAATTTTTTACCTTAGTACACAAGCCACATAGAGTGGCTTGCTGTTCTCCAAACTAGTCGACATGTTTCACTTATTTAAATAAATATAATTGCCTCAAAGGCTGTGTTTATATGCTTGCTTTATGGTGCTTTTAAGCATGTAACCATGTGCTTAAACACATATTCAACACCTTCGTCAAGATTGATTTCCACTCTTTTCCTGTTTGCTTCCTATGAGAAAATTTTGTTTCAATGTTATGATTTTTATATTGTTTTTTCTTCCTTTCTGCGACCTTCGTAAATTGAGGATTTAGCCGTAATCTTAATGGTGTCAGCACAGAGCAGCGCGATTGTAGCGGTGGTTCTTAGCTGATTGACACTTGGTGATTTCTGGCTGCAGACAGATTTTGCCTCTCACAAAAAATTTAAATGAGAGGATTTAATATGCCTTATAAAATTGAAGCATGTACAAATAAAAATATTGATCTTGCTGTCGATGTCGTTAAGCGAAATTATGATACGAGTTTTCCTGCCGTTAAAGTATCGAGGGAGATTATAGATAAGAAGAATATTGAATTATTCTTAATTACAGACATGAAGAGTCATCGTGCTTTACCTGTATCGACATTTGGGCTATGTGAGACTTATCAAAATGAAGAAATATGGCAAGAAGTAAAAGCCAATATCATTAAGCCTTTTATAGCTGGAAAAGACGTTGTCGTTGGTCAATTTAGTATTTGTGAAAAAGACGATAATTTAATGAAAATTATGTTTGGCTTGATCTTAGACAGAGCACAGCAAAAAGGCTATGAACGATTGTTTTTTATCTTAAAGAAAAATGATAAATTTTACAGGAAGTTATTTAATGCTGTAACAATTAAGGGCAATTGTAATTTTGATATAGGATCAAAAGAAAAGATCACGGCTTTAGTTGTTGACTTAAACCAGATCCACAATAAAGGGTTTGAGTTTTTAAATAGAAGACAGTTTTTAAGATATAGCAACAGCGAAAAAATTAAGTACAAGGATATTATGATGAGATCTCATTGGGATAAATATAGCAGTGCGTTTGACGCTATTATGGCGCCGCCACAAGTCGAACTATATTCCGCTATTTCACAGAGTGTTAAAGGCGAGGTACTCGATGGTGGATGCGGGAATGCAAATTTAGCCGCTTTTCTAAAGCAAGATGTGTCCTTATATCATGGCGTTGACTCTGCACAAGAAATGATAGTAAAAGCGCGAGAGAATATACTCCAGCTTGAACAAGCAAGCTCGTATTCGGTTTATCATTCTCAGTTTGAAGAGTTTGTCAGTGAAGTAAAATATGATGTAGTCACTTTCGTGAATAGCTTTTATGCTGTCAGTGATCCTTCTTTGGTCTTTAAGCATAGTGCCAACCTATTAAAGTCAGGGGGCAAAATTATCATTGCCAACCCTAATGAAAAAATGACCAAAGAACATATGCAATATATGATAGGGTTATATGAAGCTAAGTTTAGAGGTCACCCTGCTGCAGAGGACTTTAAACGGATGAACTTACAATTTGTAGAAAGTTACTATGCTAACTTTTATACTATGCAGCAACTTAAAAATGGTTTAACAACAGCCGGCTTTACCATTACACATACAGATAATACTCACTATCATGGTGCGGTTAATTTGATTATTGCAACTAAGTAAGGAAACACGTATGCACTATCAACTTTTGGTCGATTTACTTAACTCTAAAAATAAAGCTGAGTATAGTCATTATTTTTATAATGCAATTTCGCACCTTGGGTTTGATAGTGCTGTCTATGGCTTTTTACCAAGCCATGACTTTGTAAAGCATGTTAATCAGCTGCCTATTATTATTCCAACTGAAGGTGCGCCGTTAGAGTATCTACAACACTATCAAGAGAAAGAGTTATTTAGACCTGAATTTGATGTTTTTGTGGCAAAAATTTTGAGTGGTCATACATCACCAATAAATTGGTGGAAAGACATTGATTCTTTAAACCCTACCCCGACTCAAGTTGCAACGTTACAACATGCAAAAGATAAATTCGGATTGGTAAATGGGTTTGTTATCCCCTTGATGTGCGACCAAAGAGGGTATGCATGTACAACTTTGTATAGTAATTTCGAAGATGACGAGTTTAATCAATTAGTCGACAAGCAATCAGAACAAATCACACTTTTTTGTAGCGCATTACACAGCAAAATTTTCTCGGATCCCAATTTAGTTGCTGAGCTTTATGATAACTATATTCAAATGAATGATACTGAGCGTACCGTTATGCGTTATTTGGTGTCAGGAAAGCCAATGAAGCAAATAGAAGATCATACTGGAATCAGTTATCGTTATGCATCTAAAGTGGTCGACAAGTTTCGTAAAAAACATGGAAACGTGCCCAAAGATAAGCTTTTATACTCACTTGGGCACTATTTTAGCTAAGTAACCTAGTTAATCGGTCGTTTTATTTGAAATAATGGGGGATGGGCGCTTGAATTTTGTTCGCTTTGTCGCTTCTTTTTTGTTCACACTTATTGTTGGTATTTGTGATTGATTAATATTGATTCGAGCGACGCCAGCAATAACATCTAGTCCATCGTCACTGGTGACTAAAGGGTAGTCATTTGGACCAAGAGATAACAAAGACACACGGTTAAATACCAAGGTATCAACTTGATGCATTACTTGGTGGGTATTATCTTCATTTTTAGAAAAGTAAGTATTGCCGCCATATACATCTTTACCTATGTTTCTCATATACGCCCCCATTTTTTCTAAAAAAGCATTTTCAAGAGCAATACCTTCACTTCGATAATAGCCTTCATGTTCACCTACAAATACAATTCTGCCCCCCTCAGCCGCAAATTGTTTTAACTGAGAGATTTCGGTGTCGGTATAAGGAATTTGAGGGATCCATAATATGATGGTTTTAATAAGAGGGTCGGAAAGATCCCAGCTGTCTTGATTGTATGCTGTAATAACCTCAAATCCAAGGTTTTCCCATACTCGGTATAAACCAGTTAATGAAGTACATTGAGTGCTACACCTAGAATTATGTGCGCGGTCAAATAATATTTTAGTACCTTTTGAGCGGGCGCCTTGGCCTGTAAAGTTGACTAAATTCTCAGCAAACTGTGTGTTATCTCCTAATGTAATTCTTGTATTGTCTAATATATTGACATCGTTAAATACAATTAAGTCGCTACCAGCCAAAGGCGCCACACCTTTGTCGAAGGTAAATCCTACTATGGTATTTGCAGTATTCCCATTTGTGTCTGTGGCATAAACGATAATGCTATTTTCGCCTTCAATAAATTGCTCAGCTGCTTGGGTTAGTTGAAATGTGCCAGCAGACAGAGCAAAGCTGATATCTACTTTTTCAGCGCCATTTACAGAAAGCGCAAGGGACTGTATATCCGCCTGTTCAGTTTGGACATCGCCTGAGATTAGAATATTACTGCTTAGAATAGCCCCTGGTGAAGGAGAAGTTAAAGTGAGTGTTGGTGGTACCGTAATCTCAAGGCTTGCTTTAGGTAAAGCCATAAGCCTGTAAGCATCAAGCGCACTGGTGTCACCGGTTAACGCGCTATCTAAGATACAGGCATCTAAACGTGCTTTTTGAGTAACATATTGCTCGCATAATAACTTAATGCGCTGGTACTCTATTTGTCCTATTTGAGCCATCAGCCTTGCGGGCGTCATGAGTGTTCTGGGATAGTTAAGGTCTACAAAGCTTTCAAGGGTTTCATCGTTGAAATAATCAAACAAGGTATTTTCACCATTAACTCGCCAGCTATTTCCATACGAGTCATAGAGTTCATTAAAGTTAGATTTATCCTCAAGAGGAGTTCCTTGTGCATCGACTAAATCATTGTCGACATTGCCATCAAAGTGCCCTAAAAGTCCATGCATAGTGCCAGAGCGCTGATTATTTAAAGTGATGTTCAGATCTATAAACTTGGCCCGTTTAATTACTTGCATCATGGAGCCATCTTGCCATTGAAGCGTGTATTCACGGGTATTATGTTTTTGGACTATCGCTTGATTGGGCAGTGCCAATTTTTTTTGTTCCAGCGTTATTAACTCACCATCTTTAAGCACTGCAAGGCCTGTATCTGATGGATAAAACGTCAGTCGAGTATCTTCAATATTTACTGCAACAGCGCCCGTGAATGACACGCTGTTTCTTCCTTCTAAAGCAATATATCTTGCTTGGACTTCAAAATTATCTACATCAGATTTAGTTAATATATATTCACCGACACCATGAAAACCATATTGCACACCATCGAATGTTCTTAAGTGCGGGTCGCCCATTACACTGGCTGATTTTTTACTGTTCCCATGGCCATCTTCAACTTGGTCATCATCATTATTATCGCCTGCGAATAAAGTTAAATATAATGTTTTTGTATCATCCTTTTTAACGTCAAAGATAACCTTATCAGCTTGATACCCTGTACTTTTAGCGATAATGGTATACTTACCGGCCTCTAAATTATTCGCGGCAAAGAGTCCTTTTTCATCACTATTAAGTGAGAAAGACCTGTCAGTGATTGTATTTTTTAATGACAGTGCTGCGCCATTTATAGGTTGGCCTTCAGTGTTTGTTATCTGGCCTTCTAAATGGCCATAGCTTGGTTCAAAAGGACATTCATCACTGGTCCAAATCGGTTTACTGGTATTATAAAGGTTGATTGTTTTTTGCTTGTCTTGCTCTTCCACGGCGAGTAAAAAACCTAAAAAACCATAATCTAAATTAGCGTCTACATCGAGGCCTAAATTCATTTGAGCATGGCACTTGGGTTTTGCCGTTTGATCGTTTAATTCACTATTAACGATGAAGTCTGCGTAAGGTCCCATTGCAACACCGACTCCAGGTCCATCAAGCTTAACTTTGCCCAATACAGGCAATTTTGTTGATATCTCATAAGCAGATATAACAACCCCTAATTCAGCATTAATTTTAGCTGTAGCGGTAGCGGCTAAATCATAAATAGGGCCAATGCCAGAGAGCGACGGGGATATCTCGTTAATATTTTTTATTTGTTCGTTAGCGTACTCAAAGCCTGCTTGATAATTCCCATAAGCATTCAAGCCGACTTTTAAATAAGCTTTGCTCTCACTGGCAGCCTGAGCAACCAATTTAGGCTGAAGGTTTAAGTTTAAAAGTAAAGGAATTGGACCCACTAAAACTTTTAGGTTTTTATTAATTAAGGATTTAAAAAGCTTTTCTCGGGTGAGGGAGCTTTGGCTTTCATAATCTACTTTAAGGTATGATTTTGTTTGATAATCTGTTTTTGCAATGGTAGAAAATCTTTTTACTTTTCCCTCAATAATAGAGAAATCTATATTTATCTCGACACTTGAATCCATTTTTAATTCAACAACCGAGGTAACTTCTTCACTGAATTTATGCTGTAACGTTCTTTCAAATTGAAGCTTTGCAGGCTCAAAAGATGCTTTTTGAGATTGGGAGTGGTCTACACGTTTTGATTTAACTACTGAGTTTGTGTTGGTATTGCTGACATTTAGGGTAATTTTTACATCTGCGTTTGGAAAAGCTTTATTAAGAGGCGCCGGCTGAGTAATTATATTGCTATTTTCTACGGCCAATACTTCTCTCATAAACCCTTGTTTACCATCAGCTGTGATGCCGACAATGACATCACCAATTTGAATATCACTCAGTTCTCCAGATTCAATATGTAAAGACCCTTTTTTAGGTATTAAGTTTAATTGAGCTTGTTGATCAAAAACATGGGTTAGGTAACCATGATCGAGGCGATTAGCCGGTGTCAGTGTATTTGAATCTGCTGCAATAGCCACAATGTCGATATTTTCTAGCGCAATGGTATCTTGTTCTTCTGTATATTCAACAAATGTCGGGGCTGCGGTGATGGGAAGCTCAAGCTCTTTAGTGTGCGTAAAACCAGTGTTATCTGTTGCGACAATTATGAATTTTATTTCATCAGCAGCAAAATCATAAGGTACAGTGATAATTGCTTTATTTTGTGACTCATCTTGAGTTTGGATACTCACAGGATTTTCCGTTTTCCATACAATCGAAGCAATGTTAAATGTACTTACTAGCTCTAATTCTAGTTGGCTCCAAGTTCCCTTAGCCAGAGGAGGCTCTTTAGCGAGTTGTATATCTATACTGTTGAGATTACTAACTTTTATACTGACTTGATCTGTTGATTTAATGTTGTTGCTATCAGTCACTTCCAGTTCAAATGTGAGGATATCATTGGCATCTACATCAGGTGCTAAAAAGCTAGCGGTTTGACTATTTGCATTTATAATTTCGACACTTGGTCCTGAAATTTGACGCCATTTAAAACGAGTCGAAGTACTATTATCGCTTTGAACTTGACCTAATAATGAAACCATAGTTAGTTCATTAATTTCTTGATCGTGCCCAGCATTTACAATTGGTGCGGCACTTCCTTGGTTGCTTTTAGGGGGATCGTTATCATTTGAACCACAGGCTGAGACTAAACATATTAGTAACAGTAAATAGATATACTTTAATTTTTTAAAAATACTTGTCGCCATAATTATCCTTGATACCTTTATGCTAAAGAAAATTTAATCTTTATGATGCCGAGTCATAATTACGGAGGTAAGGGTAGAAATTTCGACCCTATTCAACAGGGTTATTTTGATT
Organism: Pseudoalteromonas aurantia; assembly: GCF_005886875.1. Taxonomy (GTDB): domain Bacteria; phylum Pseudomonadota; class Gammaproteobacteria; order Enterobacterales; family Alteromonadaceae; genus Pseudoalteromonas; species Pseudoalteromonas aurantia_A. Next base: position 83,815 of record NZ_PNBY01000062.1, read on the forward strand.
AAAAATCGCTGTGTCTAATTCAGTACAAATGGGATTGTCTCAATGGAACACAACATTAAAATTTATACCACAATTACGAAATATAAATATGTCAATTTAGCTTGGACACTGTTATTTGCTGTTATGCTGTTGCAACTAGTTGGATGTAATGCAATGCATACTGCAGTTAAAAAGCGTGACTTACGTGTACAAACAAAAATGAGTGACTCAGTTTTTCTAGACCCTGTTAGTCAAGAGAAGCGAACAGTGTTTCTACAACTGAGAAATACGTCTGATAAACAAGGTTTAGTGATTGAAACAGAGATAAAAACGGCATTATCAGCAAAGGGCTATGAGATTGTTCATGATCCGGATAATGCGCACTTTTGGATTCAAGCAAATATTTTAAAAGCTGGCATTACAACGGCTGATGAGAATAAAGGTATTCTTTCCCAGGGCTATGGAGGTGCATTAGCCGGTGCGGTGGTTGGCGCACAATTTGGGAGTGGCAACGGACAAGGTGCAGCGACATTATTAGGCGCAGCAGCAGGTTTTGTAGCTGATTCATTAATTGAAGATGTTTATTTTAATATAGTCACCGATTTACAAGTATCAGAACGTGCCAAGTCTGGTGTAAAGATTCAAGAAAATAATCAAGCAAAGCTTAAGCAGGGTAATTCAGGTTACAAATCTGTTACTTCGAATGAAATTACAGATCGTAAGAAATACCAAACTAGAATTGTGTCTACAGCCAACAAAGTAAATTTAAAGTTTGCAGAGGCTGAACCACAATTAATTAGGGGATTAGTGAACTCGATTTCAGGCTTGCTGTAAGCAAAAGAAGGGTAAATTAGGTTTATGTGGCTAAGCCGCACATATAAATTGTTACCACCAGCGGCTTACTTATTATTTTGATGTAATCTAACTCGTTATACGATTAATGGATATTAAGAAGGCCATTTGACTATGCGCTATGAGGCGTTTAACGAATCATAACAGGCAATGTACCACTACATATAAAGTATTTTTTAATTGCTGTCTGTTCGTATGCGGTGATGAGTAATTACACTCACTTTGTACTGTACGCAGATGATCAAAAGCGAATAAATTTAGTGGTGATTCGTTGGCATAAATTGTTTAAGAGAGCGCTTCATGCGCAAAATTTTTTGGCTGTTGTGGAGCAGGATAAAAGTCAGCAGGTTTTTTAGAGAGAGCAATAAAAGAGTTCAGGAAGCGCTTGTCTGATACTAGTTGGTTTATGCGGGTTTTAAACGGATATATTGCGCGAAAAGCGAATGAAGAAGACAACTGTAAAGGCCGTTTTTGGCAAGGCCGTTTTAAGTCTCCGGCTCTGTTCGACGAAGCTGCATTAGCTACGTGTATGGCGTATATAGACTTAAACCCAATTCGCGCCAAGATGGCAAAAACCTCAAAAACCTCAAAAACCTCAAAAACCTCAGACCATACCAGCATAAAAAACGCATTGAATTAGCAAAAGGGGGTAAACAACCTAAAGTATCTCCAGAATAAGCCTTTATATATCAGAGAGCTAGAAATATTAAAAAATTTGAGAAATGAGGGAACATTCATGGTGTTTTGTGATCTTATGAATCGCCAAAAACAACAGACCTAACCACCATGAATGCGTTTACTATTTTGCACAATATGCTCCACGCTGTCACCCCTGACTCAATCCACAAAG
>NZ_PNBY01000063.1 GCF_005886875.1 Pseudoalteromonas aurantia
CACTCACGATCTCACCCTGCTTAATGCACTGCTTTAATACGGGGAAAATAAAACTTATGCCTATTGGCGGCAACTTGAATTATCAAAGTCAACGATAATACTGGTGCTCGTCGTCTAACGGTAATCCTCCGTTAGCCGCAGCTTAAATTTCTATTTTTGATGTCGGTTAAAAATGGGAGGATTACCACAACAATTGAACCACAACATTGATTTTAGTTTTTTAAGTGGGTGTCACTGTTTCACTCTATGAGTGGTCTCAAAAGGGCATTTTCTTAAATAAAGTCATCTAAATCTATATCAATTTCTTCACAGTCATCACGATGTTTAGGGAGTGAAATATCTAGCCTTGTAAACTTATTTCTTTCACTTGAGATTTTAATAGTTCCATTCAAAGATTGAGAAACAATGATATAAACTATGTGCATTCCGAGACCTACTTTCCCATTTATTCTGCCTGTTGTGTAGAAAGGTTCAAAAATTTGTGAGATTTCGCCTTCGCAGATCCCTTTACCATTATCTTGAATGCTCAAATGAACTTGTTCATCTGAATCTTTGACAATAACACTTATTTGCTTGTTTTCCGTTTCTTTTAGTCCATGTTCGATAGCATTTTCTATAATGTTACTTATAACTTGTGTAAGTAAATTCACGTCCGTATCAATTTCACACTCACTTCCATTAATAGTGAATTCAATATCTTTGTGTGATTCTTCAATAGGCAGATAAGCAAATTCAATCAGAGATAAGAGTTCAACTCCCTTTTGAGGACTTACATTCAATGAGCTATTTACTTGCTTGAAGGTTTCTATGAGATTAACTACTTTGTTTAAGTTTTTATCTATTAACACTTCAATGTCTTGTGACGATTGGATGAACTCTTTTAGGTCGTCTTCATCAAGTTCTTCATTCATATAATGATTGTTTAAATTTTCAATGGCACTTTTATTAAGACTATAACTAGTGATGATTATACCTAATGGTGTGTTTATCTCATGAGCAACTCCTGTAATCATTCTACTAAGTGACCCAACTTTTTCTGCCTCTACTAATTTACTGTGATTGATTGAGATAACTTCAGCCATTTCATTAAAGGTTTTGGCTAAATCACCAAATTCGTCTTTAGACATGAGATTAATACGAGTATCTAAATCACCCTGTGCTAGTGCCATTGCTTTTTGAGAATAATTGCTTAAAGTTTCTTTAAGTTGCAAGTAAATCCCATAAACAAAATAGACAATAATAAAGTAAAGTAATGATGTGACAATGACCAAAGCTGCAAACTTAAATTTTTGCTCTGAGCTACGATTTTTTAATTGAATTCCAACATACTTTAAAATGTTAATGTCAAATTCGCGCATTATATTTATTTCATTTGAATAAAACTCTAAATATTCTTTCCAAGTTGGCAGTATTTCTGGCTCATCCAAAATCTGCTCATAAGTATAATTGAGGAGTGTCTTGGCGCTATTTAGTAGCCCCGTCATACCATCTTTTATATCACTGTCTTCATTCAAATAAAGCGCGATATGGCTAGACGAATAATTGTTTAGGGCAATATTGTCTTCTGTTTGAGCCGCTAATCTTTCAAGTGTGTGGTAAGTGTAACTGTCGACACTTGGCATGCTAAGAGCGTAAGCCCCTGCGGCACGAAGAAAACCGATATTTTTGTAAATTTTAGGTACTTCGTTAACAAAGTTATTGATGAGATAGAAGTTGATAGGACTGTCATCATGTATGAGGGCACTTTCAAAAGTAATGACCTTTGCCAAAAGTTGGAGTTCAAGTACCGCTTTATCAAAATGCAGAAACTGTGATTCAATACCACCACGCATTACCGCTTGGCTTTCATTTAGAACTTGCCACTCAGACTTAATACTTTCGATCTGACTTTTAATATTGTTACTTGCGGGTTGTTGGACAAAAAGGGTATTCGATAACTGTTCTATTTGTGTGCTGATAAAGTGCTTTTCATCTGAAATGAACTTTAGTAGTTCATTATCTAAATTAACCTCTTGTAAAACAGCATGATCTCGGAAATCTTGAATTCGATAAATAGTGGAAATTAGTACTTCAAGAGACTGAATACCCTGTATTTCTTTTTGGGTTTTCTGTATTGAGCTATTGGTATCAATTAATAGTACAACCAAAAGAAATAGCAGAGGGATTGAAAGCATGGCAATGATAGCCATAAACTTATGAGCAAATGACATTTGCTTACTGACATTCATTGCAATATCAAAGAAGCGCTTGTTCAAAATTAAGTCATAAAAAGTTATTCATAATACCTAAAGAATAGGCCAGTTATTAATAGTTACAATGTTGTTTTTATAGCAATGTGAATCGACCAGTCTTCTCTAGACACTTAATTGCTTTACAATTATGTGTACTAAGGGGAAAAATGTCTCAGCGATTTACAGAAGAATTTAAAATACAAGGGGTGAAACAAGTTACTGAGCACGGCTATTCGGTGGCAACCGTCTCTGAGAGGCTGGGAGTCACCAGCAGCTCGCTTTATAACTGGATAAAGGTGTATGGCCCTGATAGTGAAGAGCGCGTTCAGTCTAAAGAGCAAACCGATCGCATTAAGCAGCTAGAGAAAGAGCTTAAACGCGTGACAATGAAACGTGACATTCTAAAGGAAGTAACCGTATTTTTCGCGGGCGAGTCAAAGAAAAATACGCGTTTATGAAAACTAGGCTCAAGAATTATCCAACAAAATTGATGTGTGAAGTATTGTCGATACAACGAAGCAGCTTCTATGCATGGATGGAAAAACCGAAATCAAAACGGCAGGTGGAAGACGAGTGCCTGACGGGGTTAATTAAACATTCTTGGCTAGAAAGTGACTGTGTCTACGGCTATAGAAAATTAACCAGTGACCTTAAAGATTTAGGCGAGGCTTGCAGCAAGCATCATGTAAACAAGCTGATGAAGCTAAAAGGTATGAAGGCACAAGTCGGATTTAGAAAACACAAAGGACATTACAGCGGCAAACCAGCGGTTGTAGCAGATAACATGCTTGATAGGCAGTTTGCTGTTACTACACCTAACAGGTATTAGGTAACAGACATTGACTACAGTCGAACCCACGAAGGCGGCTCTATCTTGCGGTCGTCTTAGACCTATACTCCCGCGCTGCTGTTAGTTGGTCGATGGGTTCTCGCATGGGATCAGAACTCATTACTCAAGCACTTCTGGCTGCCGTATGGTGACGAAAACCAAAAAGCAGGTGCTCATACATTCAGCTCAAGGTAGTCAATTTACGGGTTATGAGTGGAGTGACTTCTAAACCTAAAGTATCCCCAGAATAAACCTATATATATCAGAGAGCTAGAAATATTAAAAAATTTGAGAGATAAGGGAACATTCATTGTGTTTTGTGATCTTATGAATCGCCAAAAACAACAGACCTAACCACCATGAATGCGTTTACTATTTTGCACAATATGCTCCACGCTGTCATCCCTGACTCAATCCACAAAG
>NZ_PNBY01000064.1 GCF_005886875.1 Pseudoalteromonas aurantia
ATACTTCCAGAGCAATATTAATTAAACGACCTAAGTCATTTAATTAACAATCATCTGTGTGGACACTACGAACAAATAAGTTCTAAATCGTATAAGGAGGTGATCCAGCCCCAGGTTCCCCTAGGGCTACCTTGTTACGACTTCACCCCAGTCATGAATCACTCCGTGGTAAGCGCCCTCCCTAAGGTTAAGCTACCTACTTCTGGAGCAACCCACTCCCATGGTGTGACGGGCGGTGTGTACAAGGCCCGGGAACGTATTCACCGCGGCATTCTGATCCGCGATTACTAGCGATTCCGACTTCATGGAGTCGAGTTGCAGACTCCAATCCGGACTACGACGCACTTTAAGTGATTCGCTAACTCTCGCGAGCTTGCTGCACTCTGTATGCGCCATTGTAGCACGTGTGTAGCCCTACACGTAAGGGCCATGATGACTTGACGTCGTCCCCACCTTCCTCCGGTTTATCACCGGCAGTCTCCTTAGAGTTCCCACCATTATGTGCTGGCAACTAAGGATAGGGGTTGCGCTCGTTGCGGGACTTAACCCAACATCTCACAACACGAGCTGACGACAGCCATGCAGCACCTGTATCAGAGCTCCCGAAGGCACCAAACCATCTCTGGTAAGTTCTCTGTATGTCAAGTGTAGGTAAGGTTCTTCGCGTTGCATCGAATTAAACCACATGCTCCACCGCTTGTGCGGGCCCCCGTCAATTCATTTGAGTTTTAACCTTGCGGCCGTACTCCCCAGGCGGTCTACTTAATGCGTTAGCTTTGAAAAAGTTGTCCGAAGACCCCAGCTTCTAGTAGACATCGTTTACGGCGTGGACTACCGGGGTATCTAATCCCGTTTGCTCCCCACGCTTTCGTACATGAGCGTCAGTGTTGACCCAGGTGGCTGCCTTCGCCATCGGTATTCCTTCAGATCTCTACGCATTTCACCGCTACACCTGAAATTCTACCACCCTCTATCACACTCTAGTCTGCCAGTTCGAAATGCAGTTCCCAGGTTGAGCCCGGGGCTTTCACATCTCGCTTAACAAACCGCCTGCGTACGCTTTACGCCCAGTAATTCCGATTAACGCTCGCACCCTCCGTATTACCGCGGCTGCTGGCACGGAGTTAGCCGGTGCTTCTTCTGTCAGTAACGTCACAGCTGGTAGCTATTAACTACCAACCTTTCCTCCTGACTGAAAGTGCTTTACAACCCGAAGGCCTTCTTCACACACGCGGCATGGCTGCATCAGGCTTGCGCCCATTGTGCAATATTCCCCACTGCTGCCTCCCGTAGGAGTCTGGACCGTGTCTCAGTTCCAGTGTGGCTGATCATCCTCTCAAACCAGCTAGGGATCGTCGCCTTGGTGAGCCATTACCTCACCAACTAGCTAATCCCACTTGGGCTAATCTCTTGGCGTGAGGCCCGAAGGTCCCCCACTTTGGTCCGTAGACGTTATGCGGTATTAGCAGTCGTTTCCAACTGTTGTCCCCCACCAAAAGGCATATTCCCAAGCATTACTCACCCGTCCGCCGCTCGTCAGCAGATAGCAAGCTATCTCTGTTACCGCTCGACTTGCATGTGTTAGGCCTGCCGCCAGCGTTCAATCTGAGCCATGATCAAACTCTTCAATTAAAAGTTTTGTTGAAACCCTTTACGAGAAAGTGTTTCGTGCTCATTGAATTCTGATTTTGATTTCTTTCGAAATCGAATTGACTGTGCTGAAACAAGTAAACTTGTTTCCGTTGGTCACTCAGTTTCTCCGAAG
>NZ_PNBY01000065.1 GCF_005886875.1 Pseudoalteromonas aurantia
CCGATGTATGCGGGCAGGTAAGCGAGGCGCTATAAGCCTAATCAACTCACCAATTCTAGACAGACTCAATATCGCCCCAGAGAACTGGCAAAAACTCACCACCCAATTTACTAAAGTATTTCACGGCGAAGTAGGGCGACCTAAAAAGCTTGATAATTATTGCGCGAGCCTAGAAATAAAATGGCGCGCTAATTATACGCAGTGTGAAATGTTACTGGCTTGATTGCTATATCATCAAGATAATTTCTATATAACCAATACACCATAGCTTGGTGAATTGGCGGTGCATTTTAGATGCGTATGAGCTCAGTTTTCCCTATCTTTGAGCTTATAGCGCATTTAGTTCATTTGATTTTACTGACTAAGCGATGTTTCAGATTGAAGGTGGCCTGTCTATTGGTCTCAAACTTTGTTTGGGTGTCACTTTTAGACTTCGTTTCTCGCCAAAGAAACAAGCAGTACTACTATGAGTTATCAGCAGTTGACCGAGGGGAGAAGATACCAGATTTCTACCCTTTTGGAACTGGGAATTTCAATTACCGAAATTGCCAAAAAAGTGAAGTGCCATCGTGCAACGGTGTATCGTGAGTTAAAAAGAAATAAAGCACATGGGGGTTATTGCCCTCATAATGCTCATGCTTTTTCGGTTCGCAGGCGCAAAGCCGCTCGCAAATATCGAATACCTAGTGAGCGTATTGCGTTTGTTCGCGTGCTGCTTAGTATCGACTGGAGCCCTGAGCAAATATCCAATGTCCTTACAAGTGTAGGAGCTTGCATTAGTCATGAATGGATTTATCGTTATGTTGCGCGAGATAAACGTCAAGGCAGTCAACTCTATCGTCACTTGAGGCAAGGACAAAAACGATATCGCAAAGGCCTAAAAGAGAAGGTGCCAACAATAAAAAATGCGGTATCCATTGATGAGCGCCCATCAATTGTGGATAGCCAAGAGCGATTCGGGGATTGGGAAATCGATACTGTATTAGGTAAGCATGGTACAGGCGCTATCGTCACCATCTTAGAGCGAAAAAGCCGCTTTTATTTAGCGAAGAAAGTGTCGTCTAAATCGGCTGATGCAGTGACTAAGGCGACAATAGAGATGCTTTTGCCATTTAAAGACTGTGTACACACAATCACAGCAGATAACGGACTACCTGTTTAGTCAACCATTTTTTGAGACGTAACATCCCGAGCTACACGTTTTATGTAACTATCGTGTCACTTAGTTTGCGACTAGAACTCTGTATCGCTCACAAAAAATATTGCTTACCATGATGTACAGGTGTCCCTATTTAAAGGGCACTAACGGACTTAACATAGCATTATTAAAAGTCGAGGACGTAGAGCATTATCTACTAGGTCGCTTAATGCGCCTCAACGGCAACGTGATTTACGTCCCCCCGAAAAACCTCATGATAGCCATGGTAATCTACATCGTTTTTAACGATAGAGTGGGCAACTCTGGCTAATTTAACCGCTACAGCTGTGTAGGCTTTTCGCTTTGTATCAGCAGATCGACCGTTGATCTTAATATAACGCTCATACTTATAGCGGAAACTATTTTCTCTCATTCTGATTGCAGCGTTTGCTGCAAGCCAATAACCATACCTTAGACGTGCATTTCCACGCTTCGATAATTTATAGCTACCCTTCTTTTGTTCACTCTGCAAAGCAGATAAGTTAAAACCGCAATAGTTTAAATATTGTCGATAATGATTAAATCGACATAAATCACCACTTTCAGCAATAATAATTAATGCGATGATTGCACCAACACCTGGTATTGTTTTCAGGCGTTTGTAATCTGACCGCTGAGATAAAAACTGCTCAGACTTGCGCTCTAGTGCTAATCGCTGGCGCGTTAAATCAATATAACGCTGCAATTGTATTCGATACGTTTCCACAGCGACACTTTTGATATCTACAGGTAATGCAATTGATGTTTCAGCGATATCATAAAGATGCTCTAAAAATTGCAATTTATACTGTTTACGGCCAATAACATCCCATGCCCGTTTTACAAATGTGGCTTTTCGATATCTCGTAATGGATGCAGGGGTTGGAAATTTTAATAAGAAATCACAAAACCATTCCGATCTGGAGTTATGAAAAAATTGTTCGGCTTCAGGGAAATATAATGTCAGGTTATGGTTAACTAGGCTGTTTAAGCAACGTGTTCTAGCAATGGTTACTTGATGGTAGGTATTTGACAACTCTTGTATATCCATCGTTTGATGAACCAAAGGGTCAAAGAACGGACGCGACATTCCTTGATTTAACAAGTACATAATCACGGAGGTATCTTTGCGATCATTCTTATCCCATGTCTGATAAAGCATCTCTCTTGCACGAGCGCATGATAATGAAGACACGAGGTGACATTGTGCCCCTTGTTGTTGAAACCAATAAGCAACATTGCGATGGTAATCAGCAGTTGGCTCAAACCCGATACGAACAACTGAGGCATGCTTACAACATTCTACCCATAACCGCTGATAGCCTTGCAATGAGTTTTCAATTTTCATTTGTACAGAATGTCCATTAGCAAATTGAATAAGAGCGTCATGACTTTTCTTTGCGATATCGATCGCAACTAAGGTTAAATTTTTACTATTATTGGTGATGTCGATCATTAGTTAACTCCACTTATTGCTTACTCACTATAAGTATTGGTGAATGGTCGACACCTTCAAAATAGATTGTTCAATGAGCATAACTCAATATGTACCATGGTAGAGAATTCGCGGGTCATCAAGAGATTGGAGGTGCACTGGATGCAGAAATATATTTTGCTCATCCTTATAGCTCTTGGGAGCGAGGTGCAAATGAAAACGCAAATGGTCTGTTGAGACAATATGTGAAGAAAGGCACAGACTTGAGAG
>NZ_PNBY01000066.1 GCF_005886875.1 Pseudoalteromonas aurantia
TGGGATTGGCGGACGGATACCTCTTACCTAATGTTGTACTGTATATAACCAATAAGTTTGTTATGGTGGTGTAAATAAAGCAGAAAATTACGCTTAATGCTGATACATGCATTTAAAGAGGTGAATGATGTTTGAAGAGGTGGTGGGGACTATTAATGCGTTGTTATGGGGCCGTGGTCAGTTACTTATCTATATTTTACTGTTTACCGGAATATGGTTTTCATTCAAATTGAATGTCATTCAACTACGTCACTTTTCACATATGTTTTCTTTATTAAAGAGCAGCAGCAAAGCAGAAAAAGATCAAGTAAGCTCGTTTCAAGCACTGTGTACTGGTCTTTCTGCCCGGGTTGGTACCGGTAACTTAGCAGGTGTAGCTGTTGCTATATCGTTGGGTGGCAGTGGTGCAATTTTTTGGATGTGGGTGATTGCCATATTGGGTATGGCCACTGGGTTTGCAGAAAGTGTCTTGGGGCAAGTATATAAAATAAAGAACAACCAAGGGGAGTTTAGAGGTGGCCCTGCTTATTATATTCAACTTGGCCTTAATAAACCTTGGTTGGCAGTGACGTTTGCGGTCTGTTTATTCTTGGGATACGGATTTAGTTTCAGTGCCATGCAAACCAATACCATAACCGATGCACTGCGTTTTGCCTTTGATATACCTGAACTCTACTCAGGTATTGTGATCACTTTATTAGCAGGCTCAATCATTTTAGGAGGGTTGAAGTCTATAGCGCGATTTGCAGAGCAGGTAGTGCCAGTTATGGGGATCTTATTTGTGTCTGTGGCAGTCGTGATCACGTTAATGAATTTAAACGCTGTGCCAGCGATGATCAAAGAGATTTTATTGTCTGCATTTGGCTTACAAGAAGCCGGGGCGGGTGCCATGGGGGCTGCAATTAAAAACGGCATACAGCGTGGTTTATATTCAAATGAAGCGGGTGCGGGCAGTGTACCCCATGCATCAGGAAGCGCAAGCCCCGTCCCTAACCACCCAGTTACTCAAGGGTATATTCAAATGCTTGGGGTGTTTTTAGATACCATTGTATTATGTAGTTGCACGGCAGTGATCATTTTACTGGCTGACATTAATATTTCGGGTGAAATGGAAGGCATACGATTGACACAAACTGCTATGACTGCACATCTTGCAGCTGGTGGAGTGTATTTTGTGGCAGCGGCAATCACGTTATTTGCATTTACGTCGGTGGTTGCTAATTTTGCCTATGCTGAGAGTAATTTACACTTATTTAAACTTGATAATAAAGTCGGGAGAGGGCTTTATACCTCTTTGTATTTAGTCATGATGTTATGGGGAGCAACCGCAACATTAAAAGAAGTATGGAGCTTAGCAGATATGGCATTAGGCTTGATGACCTTGGTGAATACTTTTGCCATTGTACAACTCACACCAACGGTGATTGCCCTCAACAAAGATTATCACGCGCAAAGAGCAAAGGGGGTAGAACCGACATTCGATGACTCTGTGATACGAGTTCAAGGTAAATGTACAGCAGGTGTTTGGTCAAATAAGTAGTGCTGTTTGTTTAATCACTGACTGTGTAACAAATTAATATGCTCTAAATACATGATGTTTCCTTATTTCAGGTGTTTATTATTTTAAATAGTCAAAAGCTCACGTATTTCTATTAAGCTAAATTGACCTTATAGGCCCTGCTTAAAAGCTTAGTTAGCTTGAGGTCAAGAACAAAAAGCATATACATCATAATGCATGCCTGCATGAGATCCAATTGACTACATAAGCATAAGCACACAGCTGAAGTCGCACGTTTTGAATTATTCGTGAATGTCGGTGGTTCAAACTTGCTTATTGTTAGTTAGACTATGAGCGGTTGTTCACTGTGGTGATTGTTGAACAAACTAAATAAATATTAGCCAGAGATATTAAATTTGCGTCGCAGTAATGACTAAGTCGGTGAGTGACTATGAATAAACTACGCGATTTATGTACTTGTATCATGATTGATGAAAAGATACATTGAGTTTTTGCATAGCCAGAATAGGGACTCGGTATGCTGACAGTGCACCATTTAGAAAACTCTCAATCATTTAGGGTATTATGGCTACTAGAAGAACTTGATGTGCCATACCATATTGAGCATTATGCCAGAGACAAAGAAACTTCTTTAGCCCCTGATAACTTTAAGAAGCTTCATCCTGCGGGCACATCGCCTTGTATTTCTGATGGTGAGTATATCTTGCCTGAAAGCAATGCCATTTTAGAGTATATACTTGATAAGTATGATAATGCAGAACTTAGAAACCTCGGTTCAGAGCAGCATAGGGTCTCTTATTTATATTGGTTTCATAGTGCGCAAGGCAGCTTAATGCCTTTACTCACTGAGTCGCTTATTTTTAAACGCATGATCAGTAAATCTCCGGCATTTATCCGGCCAATCATTCGGGTGGTGGTCAACAAGGTTCAAAGTAGTTATTTAAACCCTCGCTTAAACAAATTAATCTCACATATTGAACAAACGTTAAAGCACTCTCGGTGGTTTGCAGGAGATACCTTTACAGCGGCTGATATAGTGATGGGGTATTGTATGGAGGTGGCTATTGCAAGAATTAATTTGGGCAATAAACATCCAAGTATTCACCGCTTTGTTGCAGATATAAAGCGCCGTCCAGCGTATCAAAAAGCACTCGATAAAAATGGACCTTTTACGCCTTTAGTTGATTAATGAGGTGTGTAAAATGATTGAAAGTAGAGTAGATGAAACTCCCTGAATATGCCTTGATGGCTTTATCGAAGACCATAAAAAATAAGGAACGATAAAATGATAGATTTTCGCTCAGACACAGTAACAAGACCATGCACTCAGATGAAAAAGGCCATGTTCGAGGCGGAGCTGGGTGATGATGTGTATGGAGACGATCCAACGGTTAATGCCCTTGAGCAATATGCCAATGAACGGCATGGTTTTGAAAGCGCACTTTTTACAAGCTCAGGTACGCAGGCCAATTTACTGGCATTGATGGCGCATTGTGAGCGGGGCGATGAATATTTATGTGGGCAAAATGCACATAATTATAAATATGAAGCGGGTGGTGCTGCAGTATTAGGGTCTGTTCAGCCACAACCGATTGAGAATGAAGCTGATGGTAGCCTATGTTTTACTAAATTGAAGTCAGCAATTAAAGCCGATGACTTTCATTTTGCGCGTACAAAATTGCTGAGCCTTGAGAATACCATTGGCGGTCAAGTACTCAGTCTGGAATACATGGCGCAAGCACAGCAGTTTTGTCAGCAGAACCAGCTTATTTTACATTTAGATGGTGCCAGAGTTTACAATGCGGCTGTAGCATTGGGCGTGGATGTTACGCAAATAAGTCAGTACTTTAACTCAATGACCGTGTGTTTGTCTAAAGGGCTCGGTGCGCCTATTGGATCATTATTACTGGGTGACAAAGCATTTATCGCTAAAGCGCGTCGGATCCGAAAAATGCTAGGCGGAGGTATGCGTCAAGCTGGTTTTCTCGCGGCAGCAGGACAATATGCGCTATTACATAATGTTGAGCGGTTGGCGGAAGATCATGACAATGCAAAGTATTTGGCAAAGCAACTTAACGAAGTGAAAGGCTTTAATACCAGTGCTTATCGTGTAAGTACCAATATTGTGTATGTTGATGTTGCGCAGTCTATAGATTTGAAGGCTCTGACCACAACGCTCGCAGAGAATGGCATTTTACTCACCTCGAGCTACGCAGGTATGAGGTTAGTGACGCATAAAGACATCAATAAAATGAGTATAGATACGTTGATATATTCGTTGAATCAGTTTGTAAGTAAATAAAGAGTTGAGCTAGTGTGTTGCACCCCTCAAAGTTGTCTTTCTATGAGTCACTTTGTGGGGGCTATTTACGTTTGTAAAGCTATGATCACCAAACCTTTGAAATTTTAATTTCAGCGACTGATTTATCTTCACTTTACCTGATTAAATCAACGATTTTTATCAATAAAATACTTAACTAACAATAAGGCTACGAATTATAACCTGCTAGTAAAAGGCCTTTTGGATACCCAAAGGGAATGATATATTATGTATGTGCAATACTAAATCGCCCATTCACTAGCAACATATCTTAATCTAAGCAATTGTACCTTTTTGCAAGTATCACAGCATTTTGCTACTTCAGTGATATAATAATCATCTACTGCGTGCAAATAAAAGCGTAATACGCCATATAAAATAAGAAGTTTATATGACGTATTAATTGATTATTGATGTTTACTTACTTGCCAGTCGTTATGTTGAAGGAATGTACTGCCAGCGTTAATGGCACCGGTTTCTAAAGTCGTCGCCATTGTGTCGTTCCAACGATTCAAATAACCAAATAATGAAATAACTCCCAATATTTCAACGATCTCTCCATCATCCCAGTATTTTTTGAGTTCAGTTTCAATGGCATTATCGACTGCATTAGGAACGCTTGATGCTGCCAAGGCAAACTCAAATGCGGCTTTTTCTGCATCGGTAAAAAGCGTACTTTCTCTGAATTGCCAAATCGAGTGAAGGCGCTCTTCAGACCCTCCATAGCGTTTGGCAGCTAAAATAGTGTGCGCTTCGCAATATCTACAGCCAGTATTAGCGCTGGTAATATAGCCAATAAGGCGCTTTTGTTCAGCTGTAACTCGACCGCCATTTTCCATCACTGCCATGTTTAAGGTGATAAAAGCTTTTGCTATCGCTGGGCGAATTTGCATGGTTAATACGCTATTTGGGCAAAACCCAAGTGTTTCATTAAAAAATGTTGCCAATTCACTAACTTCTTGGTTTTCATCTTGTGAAAGAGGTGTAACTAGTGCCATGATAATATCCTGTTGTAGTATTTATGTTGCATATGCAACATAAATACTACCGTGTCATTGCTGGTGTTGTAAAGCAAAAGTATGTGAATGGTTTAAACGTGTGAGGGTTTTAAATGAGTAACAAAATGCGAAAAGCAGCATTTACTTTGAACAAAGATATCGCAAATCCATATGATTTATATAACCACTTGCCCTATAGGGTGGCTGTTGCAAGTAATTTATTGGAAATTGATAGAGATGCAGCAATTAAACAACTCACAGAGCTGGAAACAAGGGAGATTAGGGTGTTATTAAATGTAGGTTCTTATGGTCCAATTAATGCTGCTGATATTGCTTATCAGTCTCGGCTAGATCCTTACTCTGTGAATAGAGCCATTAACTGTTTATTGAAACTAAATTATATAGCTGAAGTTAAACGAGTAACAAATCAGAAAGTAAAGCGGGTTGCATTGACCCAGAGCGGACTGACTGTTTATCAAAAAATAACTACCCACCTTGAGCACCGTACCGACCGTTTAACGGCCAACTTAACCATTAAAGAGCAATCTACATTGTTAGCGCTACTAGAAAAGTTGGAATTGCAGGCAGAGCAAGTGTTAGCAGAGACAGCTTCAGTTATTGAAGCACAAGGAGAACCAATTACGCGAGATCAAAAAGAGCTCATTCGTTGGTATAAAAGAACCTCCTCATGATCGTTGTAAACTTCAGTTATGAGCTACAATACATGGGCTAAAGAACGTCTACTCTATCAATGAGCACATGCCTTGTTTTTATGTAACATTGGTTTGACTTGATTATGAGCTCATCTTCATAACGACCATTATAAATATGGGTCGGCGCAGTTTCATCATTTTTATCTTGGCGATATAAAATGAAATGGGACCTGTTTGTGAAGGTATCACTTCCCGTTGGGTATACGTTCATACCGGTGATCATATGAATACTCTTTTTATTCATTAGCGCTGTTTCTACTCGAGCAGAAATCGCGTCGCTTCCTTTTAACGCAATATTGAATTTTGGAACTGAAAAAATTGCATCTGGCGTAAATAGAGATTGATAGCTTTTTATGGGCCCCTTATCTCGATACTGAGGGTACTTCATAAGAGTTTCCTCACAGTTTGCAATGGCGCCTGTGTTATGGTGGTTTACTTGGCATCCAAGTAACACAAGAGTAAGAGGTAAAGCTATTAACACTTTGTACATTTTTATCCTTGATCATCTCAGTAAGTGGTGATGTGATTATTGGTTCTTCTACTCAATCGTACATTAATTTAACGATGTAGAGTAAATATGAAGTCGTGTTGGTTTTAACTTAACACCTTATGCTGGTATACGCCGTTGTTTCCGTCTATTTCATCGTGTTTCCGTTATTTTCGAGCGACAGCCTACTGAGTCTGAGCTATATTGCCCATCTATCTAATTAATAAAAAGAGCAAAGGAATATGAATAAATTATTTATTGCCAGCTTAGTGTCATCTAGTCTTGCTGTTATTTTAACAGGTTGTGAAAACACGTCATCGAAAGCATCTGGTATTGGAGATGCTGTTGAGAAAGTGGCTATATCCCCCCCTGTTGCAGAGAAAGTAGCACACGTAACAAAAATTCATGGTTATGAAATGCGTGATGATTATCATTGGTTACGTGATGATTCCCGTAGTGATGAGAAAGTGCTCGCGCATCTAACACAAGAAAATATATACAGTGATTCAATACTTAAGCCTACAGAACAATTACAAAGAACGTTATTTAATGAAATCAAAGGTCGAATGGTTAAAGATAATCGCTCGGTACCCGTTAAAGATGGTCAATTTTATTATTTTACTGAAACTTTAGGTGAGCAAGAATACCCATCTTTGTATAGAAGTACCCATGTTTCGGGAAGTAGCCCTACGCTACTATTTAATATGAATGATCATGCCAAAGAACATGATTATTACAATATTGCAGATTTCTCAGCAAGCCCGAATAATCGACTTTTAGCATATTCTGAAGATACGCTTAGCCGCCGCATTTATACTATTCGTATAAAAGATCTGTCTACTGGCAATAATTTGCAAACAGAGTTAAAAGGTGCGCAAGGCGGTGTCGTTTGGGGGAACGATAACAAAACATTGTATTATGTGAAAAAAGACCCCGTGTCTTTGCTAGGTAACCAAGTTTTTAGGCATACTTTAGGTCAACCTCAAAGTAGCGATGAGTTGGTCTACGAAGAGCAAGATAACACTTATTATACTTATATTAGTAAGAGTAAAGATGGCAAATATATTTATATCCACCACTCTAGTACTGAGTCAAAGGGAGTTTCATTAATTGATGCTAATGACCGAATGTCTGTACCCGAGCGTTTTATTCCGCGAGAAAAAGGCTTAGAGTACAGTGTCTCTAAGTTAAAGGATTGGTTCTATATTACAACTAACCTAAATGCAGTTAACTTCAAACTAATGAAAGTTCATGAAACGAAGTTTTCAGATAAAAAAAATTGGCAAACAGTGGTTGAGCATGATGTTCAAGAAAAGTTCGAACGCGTGGTATTTTTTGATGCTCACTTGGTGTACCAGACGCGAAAAATGGGGCAGTCTTATATCACGATTAGAGATTTAACCGATGGCTATGAGCATCAGTTAAAGTTTAACGATCCCGCTTACTTGGTTAGATTAACGGGTAACCGTGAATTGGATAACACTGCTGTAAGGTTGAGTTACTCTAGCATGACGACGCCGATGACCACCTTTGAAGTAGACTTAAAAAACTATGGCAAAACGACGTTAAAAGAAACTCAAGTTCTAGGCGATTTTAATTCAGATAATTATGCCTCTGAACGCCTCTTTATCACTGCGAGAGACGGAGTTAAAGTTCCTGTATCTTTGGTTTATAAAAAAACGTTGTTTAAAAAGGATGGCTCAAACCCCCTTTTACAATACGCTTATGGATCTTATGGACATACAAAGGATGCGAGCTTTTCAAATGCATCGCTAAGTTTACTCGACCGTGGTTTTGTCTACGCTATCGCACATATACGTGGCTCTCAAATGTTGGGCAGGCAATGGTATGAGGATGGTAAAAAATTAAATAAAAAGAACACCTTTAATGATTTTGTTGATGTAACTCGCGGGCTTGTTACGCAAGGTTATGCGAATGCAAATAAAGTTTATGCACAAGGGGGAAGTGCAGGAGGGTTACTTATGGGCGCCGTCGTAAACCAAGCACCAGAGCTGTACCATGGAGTACATGCAGCAGTCCCATTTGTCGATGTGATAAATACCATGCTGGATGAAACACTGCCACTGACAACCAATGAGTATGATGAGTGGGGTAACCCGAATGATAAAACTTATTTTGATTACATGCGTTCTTATTCACCTTACGATCAAGTATCTAATCAAAGTTATCCCAATATGCTGGTCACAACGGGGTTGCATGATTCTCAGGTACAATACTTTGAACCAGCAAAGTGGGTTGCGAAGCTAAGAGAAAAGAAAACTGATAACAATAAGCTGTTGTTTAAAGTTGATATGCAAGCAGGGCATGGTGGTGCATCAGGACGTTATAAAAGTATCAAAGATAGGGCGCTACATTATGCTTTTTTTATTGAGTTAGCCAACGGCCGACTATAAGAACTGTTCCGGTGGCACTAAGTTATTCTATTTTTAGTGCCACTTGGTTTAGGCTACGTTTACACTGAATTGACCCGTTTTTTGCGCATAATCTTGTATGAAATATCTCACACAATAGTCGAGGTTTTTTCTTTCTTCGCTGAAACCGTACTCGCGACTTATAAAATTAGTCCTTTTGTCTATTTATTAATTATTTCATACTCTTTCTTGCTGAAGAAAAGGGGTTGTATAGTGAAGTATAAGCAACGTTTCGGTATTCAGATAAATCTTACAGCGAATATTTAATTCTAACTGCCCTGTTATAGTAGATTATTAACTTTAGTTACTAAATAGATATGGATATCTCAATATTATGAAATGGATTTTAGCTTGTATTTTATGGGCTGGCACTGTGAATTATGCTTGTGCCTCAAACGCTCAATTTAGCAAGGCCACTTGTGAAAAACTGGCGTTCAAGCGTGCAGTTTTAATGAGCCATATTACGCAAAAGAGTAGCTATAGCGCTGACTTTTCCTCTCAAGAACAACGTATTTTTGTGCTGCTACATCGACACTGCAAAAGTGAGCAAGAAACGAATGAACACGCCCTGTCGTTACCCGATGAGCAGCTCCTAAATGCCCCGTTAGATGACATGACTTATGCTGGTAAGTTATTCATGGATGATAAGAAGCAGATGAAATGGCAGAAATTTTATGTCATTCCACAACAATGTCGTGAAAAAGGCTCTAATTTAAATAAATTTGTTTGGTGTAGCCACAATAAAAGCAAACAGAAAAAGCGGTTTGAGCTTATTTGGCAAAGTGGCGAGCAGGCAACGAATGAACAGTCAGGCTATTCACTTGTTGCAATGCAGGCGGTGGCGCTGTAATTAAAGATATAGAAATGGAATAACTAATTACCAACTGGTTATTTCATCGTAATTATTTTTTAATGACATAGGTTTAGCGTAATAATGTCGTTTTATCTTTGATAATACAACATGTGGGAATATGGTATGTCTTATGTGGTAAAGCATCTGGTACTCATTAGCTTTTTTTTCTCTGTTACAGCATTCGCTCAACAACAATCTGTAGTGCTTATCTCACTCGATGGATTTCGCTGGGATTACATTGAAAAGCATCGTGCAAAAGGGCTGGCTAATATTGCAAAGCAAGGCGTTCGAGTAAATAAAATGTGGCCTGTTTATCCGAGTAAAACATTTCCCAACCATATTTCAATTATCACAGGCTTACTGCCTGTAAACCATGGTGTTATTGATAATAAGTTTTGCGACAAAAAGCGAGATCAATGTTACAAAATGGGCAGCGGAAAAGACGATAGTACGTGGCTCAATGGCATTCCTCTTTGGAACTTAGCACAAATGCAAGGATTGAAATCGGCCGCTTATTTTTGGCCAGAATCTGACGCTAGGTTTAATGGTATGGTGCCTAACTATTATTATCACTATTCACAGCAAAGTGATTATCAAGCACGAATAGATCAAATCATTCAATGGCTTTCTCTTGATGAAACACAGCGGCCTCATTTTGTAGCAGGATATTTTTCTTTAGTAGACTCCCTAGGGCATGATTTTGGCCCTGATAGTGCAGAGGTTTATGCTGGGGTACAGGAGATTGACATGTTAATCACTCAATTGCATAAGCGGCTGTCTAAGCTACCTCACCCTGTAAACTTAATTGTGGTGTCTGATCATGGCATGTCTACCGTCGATAGTACGCAATCGATAGATATTGATGCACTTGCAATACCAGCAGGTTGGATTGTGAAAAATACCGGCCCACGGGTTTTAATTTATACCAAAGGTGCCAATGAAGCTGATGAAATGGCCACTATTAAAAAACTAAATACTCAGGCGAAAGGTCGATTTGTCGTTATGGATGAACAGACTTTAGTTGAGCGAAATTACTTTGGATCAGCGAGGATCCCTGACATCATTTTAGAGACTTATGCGCCACGAGTGTTCAGTCGTGGCAACCAGGTAGCCTACCAAGGAACTCATGGGTACCCGAATACCGGTGATATGGCCGCAACATTTGTGGCACATGGACCCGCATTTAAGTCAGGTATGAAAATTAATGAGATGAAAAACCTAGAAATTTATCCTGTGATAAGCGACGTGTTAGGCTTGAAACTACTGAATAAGGTAGATAGTGACGGAGAGATACTGCGTCAAGCGCTCAAGTAATATTGTTATTTTTTAGGCTTTCGTGGCATCACTCTAGAGCCCAGCGCATACACTACATAGACTAAAATAAGCGAATTACCGAGGACGAGTAAGTCTTTTTCACTGACAAATATCCACAAAGTAGCAAGTAAAATAAATGCAATAGTGAAATGTGAGACGAGGGGATTTACCTTGGTTTTTTTCATTGATAGAGCCGAACCCTGAATTAAATGTTTGACTTTGACATCTATGATTATACATTGTGCATGTATATTAAGCGACTATTGAGTGTGGAGTATGCTTTTTAGTGACTAGAGACTGTAGACTATTAAGTCAGTCACGGTTTGAGTCATCAATGGCTATTTATACATTTATCGTCAGATTGATACAGAATAAAGAGAGAGTCAAAAAGTGAGATATTATTTTCGACAAGGGTAATACTCATATATGTTTTTAACAAGGAATGACAATGTTAGGCTGCTTTAATTAAACCAAACACATTGATCTAAAAAGACTTATTTTTATTAGCTTTTTTAGTAGGGTGATAACCCTAGGTAATTCACTACATGCTACATTTAGGGTTCAAAGGCACTTTTAATTGAAGATACCCTTGAGGCAAATCGAGTATATGCAACAAAATTTGGTAGAAATAACAACGCTGTTTCTGAATTCAGTCGTTACTCAGCTAAGTTTTAGTGCCAATTATATAGGAGCAGACTTCAAGAGAACGGTTGCAAGCAATAACGAGCTACAGCGTTTAATAAAACAAACATCTAGTTTAACTCTGTGGTGATAGTCCCAAGCTCACGAAAAAAAACAGGTTTTATTGGGGGTCTCAGGTGAGGGCACCGTTATTGCGAAAAGAACCGTATATTGCTACCCCCTTTATTTCCCCCGCCGGTAACTTCATTATTAGTGTATTTCACCCAATATTTAATGATGTGGGTAAATACCAAGGGTTCATTGCTACAAGTAGCTATTTACAAGGCGATAATATTCTCAACCGTTTACCAGGCAAGCATTATAACAGTGATGGCTCTTATCTGTATGTTGTCGACCAAAATAAGTAGCCTATTTATCATGTTGATTCTGAGCGTGTGGGCACAACGATTCAAATTAATGAAGCAATTGAAGATGCCGCTTCCGGTAAGTCTGGTGCAAGTGTATTTCGTAATAGTCAAGGTACTGACATGCTTAGCGGGTATGCATCTGTGCCAATATCCAGATGGGGCGTGGTAAGTACAAAGGCCTCTTAAAGTAACACTGGCTTAACGCAATGATACAGTTTTGAGCGTCCTGAACAGTTCGCTGCTTGTGGCCATACTGACTTTATTATTGATATTAGTATTTGGCTCAAAAATAGCTAAACCGCTATGGAAGTTAGACATCGGTGTTAAAGTAATGGATCGATATGCACAGTCGAATGTTCAAAAAATTGATACTTGGTATTTTGAAGCTGAGCATTCGAAATAAGCGATTGTTTCGAATATTGAATAGGTAGGAAAAACCATACAAGCATATGATTTAGATCGCCAGAAAGACCCATTGACTCAGCTATTCAATCGTCGAGGAATGTTAGCTAAATTAAAGTACTTTCAAAGTATAAAAAAGCCTGACTCAGTGATTGCGTTAGACATTGACCACTTGAAGCGGATCAATGATAAGTTTGGCCATGATGTCGGTGACCAAGTGATCCGAACTTTAGCCGAGTTAATGCAAAGCAGTGCGAGAGAGCAGGATGTTATTTGTAGAACGGGGTGAAGAGTTTGCCATATGCTTGCCTAATGTTGACATTGGCCAAGCGGTATCTATTGCCGAAAGGTGGAGAGTTGATGCCTCAAACCATCTATTTTCACCAGTAGCCAAAGTGAATATATCACTCGGGATTACTTATAGCTCACTTACTGAATGTCATTTTCATCATGTCCTAAAAAATGCAGATAAAGCCCATTATGATGTAAAGCGTGGTTGGAGAATATAGAAAAGCAGTAACTGATTGTGAGGCTGCTTAACCTATGAGTTAGTGCTCAAAGTTATTGAGCACTAAACTGGAGTGATTAACTGTCGCAGCGAAAACTGACGTTGACTAGATAGGGTTTACCCAGTGAGTGTTCGGCACTGGCCCCAGCCAAAGAAGCTATTGCACCTGCATCATCGACATAACCATCACCAAGTATCCAAAGCCATGTTCCTGCTTCTGATATCATTTGGGCTGTAGATTTGTCATTTAGAAAAGTCTTTTCATCTAGCTCACCTTGGTAGGTAACGGACTCATTGATGACATACATAGATTGTTTGTCTTGTTTACAAAAGTGTGTGGCTTGATTAAGTGCTTCTTTTATGCCCTCCCCGCGGTCAGACGCTTTTATGATCACATAGTGTTGGTTGTCTGAATTTGGACGAACATCATCGTGATGCGCGCATGCGCCTAATACCGAAATGACGCCTAATGCGAGTAAGATGTTTTTCATTGTTGCTCTCCCAGTTATGTATAGGGAAATTATTCCGCGCAACGCTTAATTTCTCCAGTAAGAAACTGTTAAATTTTGCATGATGAAATGTAAGTAAACTTACAATTTGGTTAGGTTTATCTGAATTGGCACACTCTTTTATCGACAGGAAGTGAAAGTAGCTGACAAAATCGGTATCATGTCGCGATTTAGGGGGCGCACAGTGCCCTGTGAGTAATTTAGGAGTACATATGGGTCAAACGCTAAAAGTCCCTCATACCTTGATCTTGCTATTGGGTATGATGGTAATTGCTTTATTTGCTACATGGGTGGTACCTCAAGGCTTTTTTGAAACACACTTATCCGATTCAGGGCGACAAATGGTCGTAGCTGGTACGTACCAAGTTATAGAAGAGAAAACGTTTTTAACGCCTTGGGATTTACTGACAGCGATCCCCCGTGCATTTGCAGCGGCTCAAGATGTGATCTTCTTCGTGTTGATTGTAGGTGGCGTGCTCGCAATAGCCCGCGCGACAGGCACAGTTGACGCATTGATAGGCCGCCTTTTAGAGAAATATGGTTCAAAGCCTGAAAAGCTCATTTTTATGGTGGTTTTCTGCTTTGCGATGGCATCGAGTAGTATTGGTACTGCAGGTGAATATATCCCATTTGTACTTATTCTTGTCGCTTTATGTAAGGCTATGAGGCTAGATGCAATGACAGCAGTTGGCATGATTGTCGCGGGTTACGGTATTGGATATGGTGTGTCTGCATTTAATCCATTTACGGTACTTATTGCGCAGCAAATCGCTGAAATACCTGTTTATTCTGGTATTTGGTTGAGATTCGCTATTTTTGTGCCTTTTGTCTTAATTGGTTTTCACCATGTTTGGCAATATGCGCAAAAGGTAAAACAAGACCCGAGCTCTTCAATGATGATTGGCGTATCATGCCCACTTGATGGTAAAGAGCAGCCGAGCTATCCAAAGCTAGAATCAAGACACCAGATGATATTAGGCAGTTTTTTGATCACATTAACCATTGCTGTATGGGGAATAGCGACAAAAGGTTGGTACTTATATGAACTAGGCGGTGTGTTCATTGCTTGGGGTGCAGTCATTGCTATTTTGGGTAAACTGTCGGCCGATGAAACTGCTGAACGTTTTATTGAGGGTGTATCGGACCTAGTGACTACGGCAATCCTTATTGGTGTTGCTCGTGGTATTGCACTTATCCTCGAAGATGGACAAATCTTACATACTTTAGTGCATAGCATGTCTATGCCACTGTCTTATGTGAGTGCCGAGATCTCAGCTGTAGGTATGTTGGTGATTCAAACATTGCTAAATACATTCATCCCGTCAGGGTCTGGTCAAGCTTACGTTACAATGCCGTTAATGGTACCGCTGGGTGATTTAGTGGGGGTACCTCGTCAAGTTGCTGTTCTTGCATATCAATTTGGTGATGGTTTTTCTAATATGATTATCCCAACTAATGCGGTACTAATGGGGATCATAGGTATGGCGGGTGTGCCTTATGCGCATTGGTTCCGTTTTTGTTTGCCCTTATTATTAAAGTTAATGGCTGCCGCTTCTGTGGTATTGATCTTGGCAGTATATTTTGGTTATGGACTAGATGTTCAACCAGTGATAGCGCAATAACATCATAGAAAAATATAAGCCATTAGCAGCTAGATGTCTGCTGGTGGCTTTTATGAAGTATTTAACATTATACCTATCTGTATGAGCATATTTAACTCCTTCCAGTTCAGTTAATTGTACACAATCAGATCCAACCCTATTTTACATCCTAGCCCTTTAAATTAGGCTTGTTATCACAAGGAAAATAGCTCCGATATCTAACGGGTTGTCATTATATTATATTTTTATTGATTAATCGTTTAGTCAATGAATCTAAAAGTACAAATAACCAGATAGAGGTTATTAGTGCAGCGATGGAAAAAGCGAATTTACCGTACAATGAGATCACGCTTGAAGTCACAGAGTCAATGGCAACGAATAAATATACGTGGCATGTGCTCAGTATATTACGCTCAAAAGGCGTTAAAATTGCCTTAGATGACTTTTGTACTGGTTATTCATCTTTGAGTACTCAGTTAAATATTAGAGTGATTGCAGAAGACGTAGAGCAAAGTGTGCAGTTAAAAATGTTGCAACAGTATGGGGGTCACAACATTCAAAGTTATTACTATAGCCCAGCGAAGCCAATTAAAGACTGTTTAAATATGCTGCATGGCAGCACAGGAAAAAATATAAAACAATGTGCTGCTACTCAAGCAAGTTAAGCTTTATAGCTTTGAGTGTTGCTTGTGTTCTGTCACGCACATCGAGTTTGGCAAGTATATTTGAGACGTGATTACGGACTGTACCTTCCGCATTGAATATTTTCGCAGAGATTTCTTTATTGGACAGTCCGTCTACGATTAAGCTTAATACTTGACGTTCTTTGTTTGTTAGGTGTATCTGTGGTGCTTCGGATTGTTGCCTATTTGCATTTATAAGCTGTTGTGTGAGGGCACTCTGTAAAACGGTTTCCCCCTGACTCACTCTGGTAATTGCATCAACAAGCATTTCTAATGAAACATCTTTTAGTAAATAACCACAAGCTCCTGCTTCCATCCCGCCGATCAAGAGTTCATCCTCGTTAAAGGTGGTCAGAATGAGGCATTTTAAATCACTCTCATTGTGTTGAAGTGTACGTAATACATCAAGCCCCGTGCCATCAGGCATACGCATATCTAATAACACGACATCAGCATCAATGTCATTATTGGCAAGAGTAGCAAGAAAAGCATTCCCACTATGGGACTCGCCTGTAACAACAATCGACTCATTAAGCTGTAAAAGCGCCATCATCCCCTGTCGAACTAAGCATTGATCATCGACTAAATGTACTTTGATTTTATTCATAAGGTACTCTTATTATTATACTAAATCCTGTCGTCGTACTGTTTATATTACATGTTCCCCCAAGTGCTTCCACACGTTCATGCATGCCAATTAGACCATTTCCGAGCGTGAATTGAATTTGCTTTTGGCCATTATCATACAAGTGTAAATTGAGTTGCTCTGGGTGTGTTGTTAACTCAATGGTAAAGTGTGTGGCTTTGGCATATTTTAATGTATTTGTGAGCGCCTCTTGGCAACAACGCAAAATGCAATGTGCAATATTTAAGTTTTTACAGGTAAATTGCGCTGGTATTTTGGTGACAACCGTGATCCGAGGGGTATTTTCGGCCAAATTCCTTAAGGTACTGGCTAAATCTAAATAGTCTGTGGAGCGCTTTTGACTGACGACATTTCGGGTTGTATCAAGGGCAACTTTTGCTTGTTCATAACAGCGGTTTATTTGTTGTTCATCTTGTGTTCTCCGTGCAATATCTAAATTAATGATCAGTGATGTTAAACTATGGCCCACATCATCATGAAGCTCACGAGCTAACCTAAGCCGTTCATCATGGGCTGCGGCATTGGCAAGTAGTATATGTGCAGTTTCGAGTTGTGTGTTGCTAAGGGCAAGTGCTTCTTTGGCTTTTTTTTCACTGAGCATTTTTTGGGTGAGCATTAATGCAAAGCTGTGAAATGCAATAAAAGTAGCTGCGTTGACGATATCCCACCCGGATTGCCATATCAAAAACTGTATTAGTAAATAAGCACTATGGATGAAAATAATGTATCCAATGCAGAATAGAGCCGGCGTATGAAAAGCGAAAATAGAGGTCATCATGACACTGTAAATAAGATACAAGTAACTATTTGAGATGATCATTAAGCTCACAACTAACCCAATTGTGATTGCAATAAATACGTGATTTAGTCGTGGGTTTGCATTCGTAACATCATTTATGATGGCTACGATTGCTATGAGAAATAAGCCATGAAGCGTTGCAATAATAGACAATTGAGGAGTTTCTAATATTCCAAGCGTGCTAGGCAGTGCCACCGCAAGCCAAGTAAGCAACACTGTCGTAAGGGATGATTTTTGTACTCTAATCATAATGTTTTTGTTTGATTATAACGACTTAGGTACAGGATGGCTAGCCAATATAGTGAATATATGTTGCAGCACTTATGCATTAATTAAACTGAAAAATGCCGAGATAAATGAAAGAACCATAAGGTAATTTACTATTTCAGAGGGCGTGTTGGTAAAGTGAGTAACATAGCGCGTCATGTGACGCGCTATTCGTGTTTAAAGCAATGTTTTTACCACGTCATAAAGGGCGTCGATGTGGTCGTCTCTTTCATTCAACGCGGGAATATAACGATAATGTTCGCCGCCGGCATGCTCGAAGATCTCGCGATTTTCTTCTTCTAATTCCTCTAGGGTTTCTAAGCAATCCGCACTAAAGGCTGGGCTTACAATTGCTATATTTTTTATACCTTGTTTAGGGAAGTCCGTCAACGTTGCATCTGTGTAAGGTTTTAACCACTCCGCTTTACCGAAGCGACTCTGAAACGTGGTTATGACTAGATCTTTATCAATCCCAAGTTCTTTCACGACCAAATTGGTTGTTTGGTGACATAAGCAATGATACGGGTCGCCGTTGCTCAAGAATTGCTTTGGCATACCATGATATGAAAATACGATTTTTTCAGGTGTGCCATGCTCTCTTAAATCTTCAGCAATAGAGGCTGCTAGTGCCGAGATATATTTTGGCGTTTTATGATAGCCGTTAATGAAGTGCAGCTCAGGTACCCAGCGCCATTTTTTTAGTACGGTGGCGACGGCGTCAAATGTAGATCCTGTCGTTGGGCTTGAATATTGCGGGTAAAGGGGCAAGACAATGATACGAGTTAACCCTTTATCTCGTAATGCTTCTAGTCCTGATTCAATTGACGGGTTTCCGTATCGCATTGCCATAACTACTTCGGTGTTTTCATATCCTTCAGATTTAATTAGTTTTGATAACTTGCTAGCCTGCTGCTTTGTGATGTGGACTAACGGTGAGCCATTGTCTGTCCAAATTGACTCGTAAGCTTTTGCTGATTTTTTTGGACGCACTCGAAGAATTATGCCGTGGAGTATCATTAACCATATTAATCGTGGGATCTCTACAATACGTGGATCTGATAAAAACTCAGCCAAATAGACTCGGAGTGCTTTTGCTGTAGGCGCATCAGGGCTGCCTAAATTAGTGACTAAGATCCCTGTTTTTTGGTTGAATCGTTGGTCGTGCGGGTTATCTGTTATTGCCGAGAAACGGGACACGCAAAGCTCCTTAAAGCATACTTATAATGCAGATTTGAGAGTGTAATAGATCATTGTGGTGAATCACCTGATCTATTTCCAATTTTACAAGATTAGTACTACGTACGTCACTGAAAAGTGGATCTATTCTAATGAATAATAGAAAACTTCAATATATTATTCATTCTTTAGTCTTATTTTCGAAACATTTTATCTTTTCGCCCTTGCATGCCAGTCATGATACACGTAATTTCTCGACTCTTTTTCGTATTTCAAATCATATTTTTAGTGCTGCTGCGTCGTCACAATAATGAATTAAAAGATACGTTGTTATTGTTTTTAGTCTTAAAGAGGATTTATGCGTCTGAGTCAACCAGTAACAAATACAGAGAAAATTTTTGATAAGCATACTAAGCTAATCTCAGTCACTGATTTACATGGAAATATTGTTGATTGTAATGAGGCATTTATGTCAGTCAGTGGTTTTACACGCGAAGAATTAATTGGTCAACCTCATAACCTTGTTAGGCACCCGGATATGCCTGCGCTTGTTTTTGAAACAATGTGGAAGCAGTTAAAAGCAGGGAAAGCATGGATGGGGTTGGTGAAAAACAGATGTAAAAATGGCGATTTTTATTGGGTTGATGCTTATGTCACACCTGTTACAGACAATGGCAGAGTAATTGGCTACGAATCCGTGCGTACCTTGCCAGAACGAGCGATGGTAGAGCGTGCGCAAGCATTATACTCGTCAATTCACTCTAATCAGCAAGCAGCTTATAAACTACCAAAGTTACGCGCAATTTGGCCGATATTTATGGTGTTATCTTCCCTTCTGCTATGGTTTTATTTATCACAAGGTGGCGCATTCATTTGGCTTGTTATTAATTGCTTGGGGTTAAGTGGTTATAACTTGTGGCGTGATAATGAGCAGTTATCTCGCTTAGAGGATTCGTTATCACATAGCTTTTGCGATGAGGTTGCAACACAAGTTTATACCACTTGGGGGGGGAAAATGGCGCAGATCCAAGTGCGACTATTAAGTGAGAAGGCGCATTTAGATACGGTTATTACGCGAATTGAGAATTCAGCAAAAGAAGTGGCTCGAGGCGCCGATAGTTCACTCATTGGCGCAAGTGAGTCTTATACAAAGCTGCAACAGCAACAGCTTGAAACAGAGCAAGTTGCGACGGCAATGAATGAGATGAGTACCACAATCAATGATGTGTCAAGTCATGTTCAGTCAACGGCGAATGAAGCGCTGAATTCTTTGCAGTTAGCCAATGAAAGTGCTGAAGTGGGTAAAGTGACAAAACAGGCAATTTTAGAATTAGGAGATACAGTGGGCCTGATCCGAGATTCGGTATTAGGGGTGTCTAAGCAAACGACTCGTATCGCAGATGTTGCGCAAATCATCAATCAAATTGCCGAGCAAACGAATTTGTTAGCTTTAAATGCTGCCATTGAAGCTGCTCGTGCCGGAGAGCAGGGGAGAGGATTTGCGGTTGTTGCTGATGAGGTGAGGCACTTGGCGCAACGAACACAGCAATCGACGCAGGAAATTCACACCATCATTCATGAATTAACGCAAAGTACCCAACATTCTGTTGAAATTGCTCAGCGTGGGCAAAGCGAATCACAATTTGGTATTGAGCAGCTAGAAAAAAGTACATTCATGCTAGAAAAAATTAATGGGGCAATTGAAAATATTAATGATATGTCGATGCAAATAGCTACGTCTGTAGAAGAGCAGGCTGCTGTTTCTGATGATATTAATCAACAAGTAGTGAATATAGCATCATTGGCAAATACCAGTTTAGATAGTGCCGACAACGTTAAAACTGTTAGTCAAAACTTAACTGTGGTTGCCAATGATATGTACGAACTTGTCGTTCGCTTTAAGCGCTAACCATCTTTTATCATTATTCTAAAAGGCGTGGGTTTTTGCGTTTCAAGTTGCTGTAACTTGGCGATGGATTTTTCGTTGAACTCATGGCCTTTTGGCAGCAGCATGATCCCTTTATGGCTATGAATTGCAAGGCCAAGAACCATACCAGGCTTAAGTTGTTTTGAAGTGAGTATGTCCATTGAACGTACATTATCAGATTGTGCGTTTGCTTTATCATTGAGTGTAGTCTCCAGTGCTATCACCACTTTAGGGTGGTAAAAGTTACCACTGTACATCTTTATCAGCTCTAATGCGTCGGCAAGCTTTTGCTCATCGGGCTTTTGGCTGGATTCTATATTTTGCCAATAGTCTCGTGCAACGGATAAAATATGGGCACAGATTGGTATGTCATTGCCTTTCAGTCCTTTTGGAATGCCGTTGCCGTTATATTTTTCAAACTGATGATATATTGCTTCAGCCACTTCACTAAGGTGTTGCGCAGGCATTAGCATGAGTTGTGCGGTGGCTGGGTGCGTGTAAAATAACTTTCGTTGTTGCTCGTTCAATTGCGCCGTGGGCACTTTATACAGTGCAGGATCCATTGCCAGCAGGCCAACTTGTGCTAAATACCCCGCCATATTCGCCATTTCAATAAGCCTATCGCTTAGCTTCAGTACTTTTGCGATTTGTAAGCAGGTGGTTGCGATGTTTTTTGCCAGCTGCGCGTCTAAATTCGGATTTGCATTAATAAAGTTGTAGAGCAGCTCTACTGTTGCTTTGTGATCGGTACGTTCATGTTCATTTGATGTTTCAAGCTGCTTGAGGATTTGACGAATTTGTTTGGTTCTTTTGTCAACAAGTAATTCCAATGAGTCATTGAGCTCTTTTAGTTTATTGTTTTGCTCAATGACATGTTGTTGCAATGCTTGATTATGTTTTATAAGTCTATATTTCTCGATCCCTTGCTCAATGAGATAAATTAACCGTTGGTTTTGCCAAGGCTTTTCTACATAGGCATGGATCTTACCTTGGTTTACGGCTTTCACGGTAGAAATCATGTCAGAATATCCTGTAAGCAATATTCTTTGTGTATCAGGCGCCAAGGCTTTTGCTTTTTCTAAAAACTCCGCGCCATTCATATTTGGCATGCGCATATCACTAATGATGAGTGCAAATTCCTGTTTTGACAGGGCATCAAGCGCATCAACCCCTTCTGTAAAAGGGATCGCTTGTAGTTTATGATGACGAAGTAACCGGACTAAAGCCCTTAATACACTTGGTTCGTCGTCTAGGCACATTATTTGTATAGGTTTACTTGTGAACTCTTCAAAATCTTCCATTAAAAAACAGCGCATTAGATGGGTATGTATGTTGATAAATTTAGACTAAGCTTTAGGTATAAACAAATACTTTGTGGCTGCGGATGGAATGAATGCCTAAATTAAAATTAAATATATTGTTAATTGACGATGACGAACTGCTTTTAAGAGCGCTTTCGAGAACGTTAAGTAGAATGTATAGGCAAGCTCATATTACTTGTTTGCAGGACCCTGAAGAATTTATTAAGTGCATTAATAATAATGGGATGCCTGATGTCATTTTTTGTGACTCTATGATGCCTTTTGTATCCGGTACAGAGATTTTGAAACTGGCTAAAGAGGTGTGCCCCGCTGCTGTTCGATGCCTATTAACGGGAGATTTGAAAGACAGCTATCAATGGCAAATGAATAACACGATTCATTTCCATTTAGTAAAACCGTTTACTGAAACCCACTTAATAGAAGTGATAGAGAGTGCTTTATTACTAGAAGAACTGCCTATTTGTAAGCCAGTGAGAGTCATATTAGGACAACTTTGTGAACTCCCGTATATAAGCACCGTAGCGCAAAATTTACTACAAGAACTGCACACTGAACAACCAAATATGGCGGTTTTAGCTGAGCAGATAAGTCATGATCCTATAATGATGGGTAAAATACTGCAGGTAGCAAATTCAGCATTCATGGGTTTTGAGCAACATACTCATGATGTTAAGCAAGCGGTTATTCGGATTGGTTTAGAGGGGTTAGAAGCAATAGTAGTATGTTGTAATTTGTCTCAACAGCTATTAAATCATGCTAAACAGGCAGAGGTAGATAAAATTATTGAGGGCGCATTTGGCCGAGCTACAATGGCCCATTCTCTAGCAAAACGGCTAGGAAAAGACAGCCAGTCTCAGCGAGTATCTTTTGCCGCTGGCTTATTGAGTTGTGTTGGGGAGTTAGCTAATAGCTGCTATGTTCAATTAGGCAAAGATAAAGATCGTGTATCAAAAAATGCGCTAACCGCTTATTTATTAGCTTTGTGGGGGTTTGAGCGAGAGGTTGTCAGGGCTCAACTGGTCGAGGCGTTGCCATTATGTAGCGAGATTAGTTCGACACTTATTCATAAAATTGTTGAACATGTATATTACAATGGTGGATTTGATTTAAAACCCGTTGATTATAAGTTACTGGATGAATTAAATTTATTACAGGTAACGCAAGATTGGTACTTTGAATGGCAAAAATCTCAAAAGGGTAGTATATGAAAGGGGTTATTTTTAGAGGGCTCGAGTCGTTAGTAATTGAAAAGTGCGGTATGGCTGTATGGGATACGCTACTGGAAAAAAATGCACCTGAAGATAGAGTATATATATCTGTCCAGAGTTACCCTGATGATGAGTTAGTTGGGTTGGCGCAATATGTTGCTGTTGCATTACAGCTTCCTATAGCAGAGGTATTAAAAGCATTCGGTGAGTATTTATTTGGTTACTTATTGCCGCGCCATTCAACAATTATTGCAAAGTTTGATGGATTTGTTTCACTTATTATGAGCATTGACTCAGTGATCCACTCGGAAGTTGCTAAGCTATATCAAGAGCCAAATTTACCGAAAATAAGGTGTAAAGTGATAGAGGATGGATTGATTTTGATGCATTATTATTCGAGCCGAAAACTCTGTTTGTGCGCAGAGGGGCTTATTTATGGCGCTGCTGCTCATTATAATATGACTGTGACTTTGAAACATATTGAATGTATGCACAAAGGGGCTGATGAGTGTGCTATTGAGGTGAGATTTAAACAGGTGATTGTATGAGTAAAGCAGGCTACAACTTCGAAAAAGCCTATTTAAGAGAAAAGGCGGCAAAAGATGAACTTGAGTGCTTACTTGAAGACAAAACACGGGCGCTTTTTAATGCAAACCAAGCATTAGAGGAAAAGATTGAACTATTACAAAATCAGCAAGCAGTATTAATGCAAACAGAGAAAATGGCGACGCTTGGTACTTTATCGGCAGGTGTGGCTCATGAGATCAATAATCCACTTGCCTACGTGACCAGTAACTTAGAAAGTATTAGCTACTTAAAACCCACTTTAGTGACTCTATTACAGTTAGCACAAAAACAAATATCACAGTCAATATCAGAACAAGAGGTGGTAGAGGCTATCACTAAGCTCGATAGTGCGCTTAGCTTAGAGTTAATTTTAGAAGATTTAGATGAGTTATTAGATGATACCCATGAAGGGCTTAAAAGAATAAGCGCGATTGTGACTAACTTACTGAGTTTTGCACGACCAAAAAACAATCTAATGGCGATGTCAGACGTCACGGAATCACTGGATAGTGCGATAAAGCTACTCACTAATCAATTAAAAAATAGCAAGGTAGAGTGTATTAAAGAGGGGTTGCCGCTCACTTATTGTAATTTATCTGCTATTAATCAGCTGTTCGTAAATCTATTGCTTAATGCAAAGTATGCATGTGACTTAACGACAGAACAGTATCCACATATAATTGTTAAGCTCTTCGCCGATACTGAACACATATACATTGAAATAGTAGACAATGGCTGTGGTATGAATGATGAAACCATGAATAGAATTTTTGAACCTTTCTATACCACCAAACCCGTAGGCCAAGGTACCGGGATGGGAATGGCTATCGTTTATAGCATTATAAAAGAGCACAAAGGAGATATATATATTGAAAGTAGTATACAGCAAGGCTCACTGATCCGCTGTAGTCTGCCTATCTTGACAGAGCCTGACTCTAACCTTTAGAAAGGCTAAGCGGTCCGTTACAGGAGCGCTTAACCGAAGGCCAGCTCATTCTCCTTCCCTTCGAGACTGTAACTAGTTTTGTGTAACTGCCTATCTCAATTTACATATTAACAGCTAATTACTCAGGCGAAGCTTAGTGCTTTTTCAACTCGTTTATTTTTATTATTTTTTACCAGAATGTTTCAAATTGTTACTCCCCATTACTAAATAATACTGAAAATAGAGGCGCTATTTTTCATTTTTAATACTGTATAAAGAATATTTTATTTTAAAATCACTACATTATAACTCTAAACATCACAGTAAAATTACTTCATAAGTTATACCAAAATCAAAATTTTAGTAAATATTATAGGTATTTTTATAACTTAAAAATATATGTTATTACTTTTGGTTATTTATGTTGGGGTTTTATATTCATTAGGTAATTTAATCCGAAAGTGTCTCTATTAGTAATGAATTCAATATACCCACTCCCAAGTTTATGTTTTTAATAATTTAATTAATAAATATTAGCAAACATAAAGATGAGTCAAATTCATATTAATATTGACTTCCGGTGACTGAATATTACTCATTCAATAACAATGGAAATACGACATTATTATTATTTTTGGTGTGTTTGTTGGTTGAAAAATGAACTTGGGTACATTGACGGGTTGGAACTATGTGTTACTTTTAATGTTAATTTGTTAAGCAAAGGTTACTTGTAAAGGTTGGAGAAATCATGAGAACTCAAAAAATGTTCAAGTCGGCACTGAGGTATAGTGCCATTTCATTAGGATTATTTACTGGCTTTAGCAACGCGTCAAATTTACCTTATGACTGTACAGGCTTACCTGTGTGGAAGGAAAATACGGCTTACGTTAAGGGTGAGGTTGTACAAAGAGCTGATGCAGCTTATGAATCCCAGTGGTGGAATAAAGTTGACCCTGTCACCCATTCAAAATCATGGCAAGAATGGATTAAATTGGGTGTTTGTGACAGCGTTATCACTAATGCGCCACCAGTTGTTTCTGGGTTGACGCCCGAGTCAGGTACTGAATTTAACACTAATGACAGCGTTGCCATTAGTGTTAATGCAACAGATGCAGATGGCACTGTTAGTAAAGTCGATTTTTATGTTGATGACGTTCTCATCGCCACCGATACACAAGCATCAGCAGATATGTTTGATGGAACATGGGTTGCGCAAGAGGGGTCACATGTGATTTCAGTGAAAGCCACTGATGATAAAGGTGCGGTGTCAACGATATTGAGCAATCAAGTGATTGTTAAGCAGGTAGTTGATCCTGTGAACAAAGCACCTGTAGCAGCATTAGAGTTAGCTAGTCTGCCCGCTGAATTAGTGGTAGGTTCAAGCGTAGAGTTTAACTTGTCTGGTAGTGATAGTGACGGGCAAGTAACAGCGTTAAGCTTTGCCGTTGATGGTGTTGAAGTTGCATCAAGCAATGGATCTGCAACTGCGCATACATGGCAAGCTGCTCAATTAGGCCCTGTCACATTTACGTTAACGGTAACTGATGATAAGGGTGCTACTGGGGAGGTAAGTAAAACGTTAACCGTTATTGAAGCGGGTCAAGTGAACAACCGCGATGCCTGTCAACCTGCTGGCCTTTATCAAACGCCGGGTGTGAACACACCTTACTGTACAATTTATGATGAAAACGGCCGTGAGGTGATGGGTGCTGATCATCCACGCAGAGTGATAGGTTACTTCACTAGTTGGAGAAATGGTGCTAACGGTCAGCCTAGCTACCTAGTGAATGACATTCCTTGGGATAAAATCACACACATTAACTATGCTTTTGCGCATGTTGATGCAGCAAACAAAGTATCAATTGGTGATCCTAATGCGCCAGGCAACCCTGCAACTAATATGGAGTGGCCAGGTGTCGCTGGTGCGGAACTGGACCCAAGCTTACCGTACAAAGGCCACTTTAACCTGTTAAATAAATACAAAAAACAGCATCCTGATGTTAAAACCTTAATCTCAGTTGGTGGATGGGCTGAAACAGGTGGTTTTTTTGGTGGTGATGGTAAACGTGTAAAAAGTGGTGGTTTCTACACGATGACGACCAATGCTGATGGCTCTGTGAACCACGCAGGTATTGAAGCATTTGCACAAAGCTCTGTTGATTTTATTAAAAAATATGGATTTGATGGTGTTGATGTCGATTACGAATACCCATCATCTATGAAAGACTCAGGCCATCCTGATGACTTCCCTATTTCAAATGCACGTCGTGCTGGTTTGAACGCATCATACCAAGTACTAATGAAGCGTTTACGTGAAGTACTCGATAAAGCGGGTGAGGCTGACGGTAAGCATTACATGTTAACAATTGCATCTCCATCATCAGGTTATTTACTGCGCGGTATGGAAACTTTCCAAGTAACGAAGTACCTAGATTACGTCAATATTATGTCTTACGACTTACATGGTGCTTGGAACTCTCATGTTGGTCATAATGCCGCGTTGTTTGATACTGGATTAGATTCAGAATTAAAACAATGGAATGTATACGGCACCAAAGAATTTGAAGGCATTGGTTACCTTAATACTGATTGGGCTGTACGTTACTTCAGAGGCGCAATATCAGCAGGGCGTATTAATATTGGGCTTCCATATTACACTCGTGGTTTCCAAAACGTACAAGGTGGTACAAATGGTTTATGGGGCCAAGCCGCGCTCGCCAATCAAGCTGACTGTGCACCAGGTACTGGCGTAGGTGACAAAAACAAGTGTGGCGACGGCGCTGTTGGCATTGATAATTTATGGCATGACAAAAATGATAATGGCTATGAAGTACCTGCGGGTTCAAATCCACTATGGCATGCCAAAAACTTAGAGAATGGGATCACGCCAAGCTATTTAGGTATTTACGGTTTAACACCAGATACTGATCCAACAGATGTACTCACGGGTACCTATACACGTCATTATGATTCAGTTGCCGTTGCACCATGGCTTTGGAATGCGCAGAAGAATGTATTCATTTCTATTGAAGATGAAGAGTCTATGGGGGCTAAGGTTGATTACGTCATCAACAATGGTCTAGGTGGGATCATGTTCTGGGAACTTGCTGGAGATTATGATTACGATGCTGCGAAGGGTGAGTACTTCATGGGGTCTAGCATGACATCATTGGCTTATAACAAGTTTAATCAAAGTGGTGTTGCATATGATGTCCATAACGGAGATCCGGCATTTGCGGTGCCGGCTGAATCTGTCGATGTGACGTTTGCGGCAAAAGACTTCCCAACAGGCGATGATAACTACCCGATAGCACCAACATTTGTATTTACCAATAACTCAGATATTGATTTAAGCGGTGCGAAGATTTCGTTCGATGTGCCGGTATCAACCTCTGCTATTTTTAAATCGAACTGGAATGCCCAAGAAAAGTTGAAAATGGCAGTGGATGTAAATGGGTCAAACGCAGCGGGTAATAACATTGGCGGATTTGAAAATGAATTCCACCGCTTCTCAATCACATTAGTAAATGAATGGGGAAGTGTGCCTAAATCGTTAACTCCGGGTGAAAGTGTTAATGCTCAGGTCATGTACTACAACCCAATCACAGGCCCAGCTAACTTTGTCGCGGAAAAGGACGGGAAGCGCTATGCGTTTAAGTTCGAGTATCCTAAGTTGCCGGCTGCAAAGCCTGGTAATGACAATGGTGGTCCTGTAACGAGCTGTGAAGGTGTACCAATTGCTGATATTTCAGTATACCCCACATTTCCTCGTTCTACTCACGCGGCGGCAGGTGATTTGATAATCCAAGGCACAAAGGTTTATAAGGCTAAGTGGTGGTCAAATAAAGCGCCAGAATCAAGCGGTGATTATACAAAAGTCTGTAATTTGTAAGCTTCAATTATTATAGGGCAGCCTTGCTGCCCTATAAAAAGGAATGATTATGAACAAGCAAGATAGAAAAATATCACAAATAAGCGCTGGGCTAGGAGTAATGGCATTAAGTGTGCTGAGCCAATCAGTAATGGCGCATGGTTTTATGGAATTTCCAAAAGCAAGGCAAGCGATTTGTCAGGCGCAAGGGGGATATTGGTGGCCTGATGATGGCTCAAATATTCCAAATTTAGCATGTCGTGCGGCATTTTTAGAGTCAGGACATGTGCAGTTTATTCAAGAGCATGAATTCGCTGCGAATACACCGGATTTTAATAACCAAGCTGCGGTAGAAAAGAATATTCCAAATGGTACCTTGTGCGCGGCTGGCTCAAATGAAAAACGCGGGATGAATTTGCCTTCTGAGCATTGGCAAAGAACAGACGTGACGCCAAATGCGCAAAATGAATTAGCAATAAGGTTTAGAGCAACAACGCCTCATAATCCGAGCTTTTGGAAGTTTTATATCAGTAAACCAACGTTTAACCCTGGTGTTGATACATTGGGTTGGCAGGATGTTGAGTTAGTGACAGAGGTTGGTAATGTTGACTTTGTAAAAGATCCTGATGGAAAACGCTTTTACGAAATGAAAGTGTCAATTCCTCAAGATCGCGTTGGTGATGCTATTTTATATACACGCTGGCAGCGAAATGATGTAGTCGGTGAAGGGTTTTACAACTGTAGTGATATAACGATTATTCGAGACTCAAGCCCTGTCACATGGACAAGCGCAGGGTACTTCATTAAACAGGGTCAAAATGCGAACGTTACCGATACGGTGTGGACGCGTATTTTTGATGCCAGCGGAAAAGAACTTGTCAGTAAATCCATAAAAATCACGGCTCAAAATGAGTCATCATGGCAACAGCTATTGGCGGATTCGCTGAATTTGGATCATGCGAACACAGTGCAAATTGGTGTACGTCAAGCTAGCGGTGACATTGTTTTTGACGGGCAGAACTTGTTATCAAATGAAGTGTTTGTTAGTGATGCTAATTATACCTATAACCTGACGATTCAAGTTCAAGCACCCAATACGGCACCAAAAATTCACAAGCCAGACCCTTTTATATTAGATGAAAGTACCTCGGCTAAATTACATGTACATGCTTTTGATGATGAGCAACAAGCTTTGACTTATCAATGGCAAGTTCCCAGCCCTCTGACGTTTTCAGGCTCTGGAGCAACGATTGACGTGGTAGCCCCTGCAGTTGAGAGCGATACGAACTATACAATCACAGTCAGTGTGTCTGATGGAGAGCTCAGCACCTCAGCAGATGTACCAGTTACGGTTAAAAATATTAGTGCGCCACAATTTCCAGCATGGAGTAGCAACAAGACATATGTCGCTGGTGACAAGGTTAGCCATAACAATGTGAATTATCAGGCAAAGTGGTGGAATGTAGGCGAGGAGCCCGGTACCACACAAGTTTGGAAAAAACAATAGTTTTTGCAAACAATGATCAGAAAAACAAACGCTTAATTCGATTTAATTTAGTAATACAACAATCATCCACCCTATTGGTTGGATACAACATGTAAAGAAGGTTGAAAAGTAATGAAACTAAAGCAATTAACGGCCCTAGTTGGTCTCGCGTTGGCTTCAGGTGCAGTAATGGCAGCGCCATCTACACCAAGTCTTGATTGGAAACCACAGCAGTATTCATTCGTTGAAGTTAACTTAGACGGTAATGGGTCTTATAAGGATATTGTTACGGCAAAAGATGTTGTCACTGTTGAACTCAAGTGGAATGCTTGGAGTGGCGCAGGCGGCGATGGCTATAAAGTTTATTTTGACGACATGCTAGTAAACGAAGGAACTCTTCCTGCGGGGACTAAAAGTGGAGTGGTAACTTTCCCTTATACCAAGTCAGGCCGTCATAACGTTTACTTAGAATTATGTGAAGGTACAACGTGTGCGAGAAGTGCAGGTAAGCCGATAGTGATTGCTGATACTGATGGCGGTCACTTAGCACCATTGCCTATGAACGTAGATCCTAATAACAAAAACTATGGTACTAAGCCAGGCATGGTAACAGGTACTTATTTTGTTGAATGGGGAATTTATGGACGTAACTTTGATGTTACCCAAGTACCAGCACAAAACTTATCGCATATTCTTTATGGCTTTATTCCAATCTGTGGCGCGAATGAATCCTTAAAAGAAATCGAAAATGGCAATAGCTGGCGTGCATTACAAAAAGCATGTGGTGGCTCAGCTGATTATGAAGTCGTTATTCATGACCCGTGGGCTGCAGTGCAAAAAGCGTTGCCTGGTGTTGATGCAAAAGATCCAATTCGTGGTACATACTCACAGTTAATGGCCCTTAAACAGCGTTATCCAGACTTGAAAATATTACCCTCTGTAGGTGGCTGGACGCTATCTGACCCATTCCATGGTTTCACAGAAAAAGCTAATCGAGACACGTTCGTTGCGTCGATGAAGAAATTCTTAAAAACATGGAAGTTCTATGATGGAGTAGACATTGACTGGGAATTCCCTGGTGGCGGTGGTCCAAATGGTAACCTCGGTGATCCGATCAAAGATGGCCCTGCTTATGTTGCTTTGATGCAAGAGTTACGTGCGATGTTGGATGGGCTAGAAGCTGAGACAGGCCGAAAATATGAGCTAACATCAGCAATTGGTGCTGGTTATGACAAAATTGAAGACGTAGATTATCAGGCCGCTTCGCAGTACATGGATTATATCTTCGCCATGACGTATGACTTTTACGGTGGTTGGAATAATGTAACAGGTCATCAAACGGCGTTGTATTGCGGATCGCATTTAAGCACTGACGAATGTAACGGCACAGGCCTTGATGATAACGGCGAGCCGCGTAAAGGGCCAGCTTATACCACGGATAGTGCGGTTCAGCTATTACTACAACAAGGCGTAAACTCTAAGAAAATCGTCGTTGGCGCGGCAATGTATGGTCGTGGTTGGGAAGGAGTCTTTGATGCAAATACCACCATTTCAGGTAACCCAATGACAGCACCGGGCAACGGTAAATTTACAGGTTCAAAAGCGCAAGGCGTTTGGGAAGCTGGCATCATGGATTATAAAGGCGTTGTTGCTAACTTAATTGGTGCAAGTGGTACCGGTATTAATGGGTATGAAGTGGGCTATGATGAGCAAGCTGAGGCTGGATATGCATGGAATAAAAGCAGCGGTAAGTTGTTGACATTTGACACACCTCGCTCAGTTAAAGCTAAAGGTGCCTATGTTAATACGCACAATTTAGGTGGTTTGTTCTCTTGGGAGATTGATGCGGATAATGGCGATATTCTTAATGCAATGCATGATGGTTTAGCTGGTGGTGTTCCCACCAATCGTTTGCCAGTTGTGACAGTTGATAGTCAGGTGACCATTGCTGCGGGTGCTTCTGTAGTGGTTAATGCAAGTGCTACAGATGCAGATCGTGACCCACTGAGCTTCAGCTGGAATGGTGATGCGGCTTTAGTACTTACTAATGCGAATTCAGCGTCAGTCTCTGTGGCTGTACCAGCAGTTACAGTTGATACGCAATATGCACTTTCAGTGACAGTATCTGATGGTAAAGGCCAAGCAACACGCAATGTTGTGGTAACAGCTAAAGCTGCGGGTTCAAACTCAGCACCTGTTTTATCACCTATTGCCAACGTAACGGTTGAAGAGCTGGCAAGTGTGGCTGTTTCGGCTTCTGCATCTGATGCAGACAATGATGCACTAACCTATAACTGGACAGTACCTACAGGGCTAACATTGTCGGGAACAGGCGCAAATGTAACATTGGTTGCAGGCGAAGTTACTACTGATACAACGTACC
The DNA here is from genome assembly GCF_005886875.1 of Pseudoalteromonas aurantia. GTDB lineage: Bacteria > Pseudomonadota > Gammaproteobacteria > Enterobacterales > Alteromonadaceae > Pseudoalteromonas > Pseudoalteromonas aurantia_A. Next base: position 31,966 of record NZ_PNBY01000066.1, read on the forward strand.
AAGTGTCAGTGTCTGTATCTGATGGTCAAGCATCTGCATCACAAACATTTGATGTGACGGTCACTAATAAAGCTGCTGGTGGTGACACGTGGCAAGCTGACAAAGTCTATGTTGGTGGCGACACATGTGTTTATGGTGGCGTAACTTACCAAGCTAAATGGTGGACACGTGGCGAAGAGCCAGGTAAAGCACAAGTGTGGAAAGCGCTATAATTAGTATATGAGATTTGACATCAAGCAATTTGATTGACCTAAGGAAGGGCCAAGTCGCATGTAGAGTCACAATGACACATTAATTGATTAAAGGCGCCTTTGGCGCCTTTGTTTTTATTCGGTTAGTAATCCATACTAAATGTATATTTACTTTATTTTTAGGTTGTTAGTTCTGAAACTATTTATTTTTTGTGCGCTTTTTATAAGCTGTTTAGGTTGGGCGAATACGCAATGCGCAACGACCTATAAAGTAGGGGTAGGGACACTCTGGCCGCCCTATGTCATGTACGATGATACGTCATATTCTGGTTTAGATGTTGAGATATCAGAAGCGGTGTTTTTACATGCAGGGTTTTGTATTGAATTTGTAAAATTACCTTCTTCGGCACGGGGAATCGTTGAATTACAAAAAGGTGAGATCGATGTTTTGCCTTCAGCCAGTTATAACAAAGAACGTGCTGAAATTGCGCACTTTAGTAAAGGCTATCGACGAGAACGTATGCGGTTATTCACCCATCAAATGACGGCACCTATTACTAATCTCACGGAGTTATTTGCTGCTGAATACACGTTTACAGCAAATCCTGGCGCATATTATGGTGAAGAGCTTGCTCAGATATTGACTATAAAGTGGTACGAGCAAAGGTTTTTTGAAGTGGCGAGCGTGACGCAACGTATGGAATTAGTAAAGCGTGGTCGTGTAGACTTTTTGATTGAAGATGAGATAAGTGGGTTATACTTTAAGCGTTTACTGGGTTATAAAAATATTTTGCTCCATGAATATGTTGTAAACGATAACGCCATACATTTTATGCTGAATAGGCAGAGTTTTGATTACGATAAAGTTCTCAAAATCAATAATGCCATTAAAGCACTTAACCCAGAACTACGCCGTATTGAAGCGAAATATACAGAGTGGATAAAAGGGAAGCCTTAGCCACACTGCTTCGTTATTAATGACTTAAAGAGAAACTTTTGATAGCCGTTTTACGAGTTATACGCATACTATAACCCGTAGTGAAGTGAGAGGTATTTTACCCGAGTCGAATGATAGTAAGGTCAATACTGCCGCTATTTTGCTGATAATCTTTGTGTATATCATTGGCAAACGGGGTGAATTCACCAGATTGACTAATTCTAACTTCACAGCCATTTGTTATCAAAAACGCAGTTTCATCATTGTGATTTATACACCCCATAAGCGCAAACCACTGTGCATTTGAGGCACGTCTATAAGGGGTAAACAATTCAATTGCTTGTTGTTTTATACCTATTGTTTGCTGACCTCTATTCCACCCCTTGATACTGACCGGGTGACTATTGTCGTACCAAATGGCGTCATCTTGTGTGCTAAATCGATACGTAGCGCCTTTTTCTAACATGACTCCAGACGCATTGTATTTTTGTGAAGCAAAGGCTTTGACGGTGACTTGCTCGCCAGTTTGTAAAATAGTGATGTGCTGATTCTTGAGTGTTAAATGAGGGGTTAAGCCAACACAGGTGAGGTGATTCGCATTATTATCTTCAATGATGTGAGGTACTGACTTTAAAGACTCAGGGCGATAGCCACTTAACGTATTTATTCGCTTGGCCACACTGTGGTGAATGATCGGTGGGCGCTGGCTAATTTGATCTTGTTCTAATACCGCACATTGTCGATTGACCACTTTAAAGCTGCTATTAAGCCAACAGTAGTCATGTTGATAGCTGCGAGCGAGTGGATCTGGGCATAGTGAAATATCATCTTCACAAATCAACGGGGTGCTTTCGTAGGGCAAGAGAGCTTGAAAGTTAATGTGTTCTTTATTTAATACCGTTAAGTCTATTTTGAGATCAATGAGCCACTCTAGTGCATAGCGTAAAGTGATGTCTGATAATCCACTCCGGTAAAACCCTCCCCCAATATCTGAATGGCAGCCTGCAAACCAAACTTCTTTTATATGTTGTGCATGGTTAAACAAGGTTGGTTCAAATGCACGGCGTTTATCATCTAAGCTCACACAATGTAACGCTTTAACCACATTATTGGCGACAGTATGGTCTTGAAAAATGACATGCTCTGTGCCACAAGTCGCTTTGGTTATTTTACTAAATCCAATGGAGGCTATGGTGTCGAACACACATAAATAGACGTCCTGTGATATGAAGCGTTCTAAACATTTCGCGAATCGCCTTGCTAATGCTGCACCGCGGCTAAACCCTATCAATAGCACTTTATCACCTAGGTGAAAATGATGATTAAAATCATTAATTGCTTGGGTTAAAATAGTAGCTACTTCTTTGTCGTTTGGGGCGAGTATTTGATTGAGTAGTTTTTTAACCTCGCTGCCTTGGTCGCCAATCCCACAATAGTAAAAACACAGTTGTTGCTCAGTGGCCGATGGCGCATGACGATGAAGTTTGCCTCCAAGCATAAGGTGAAGTTTGAGTACGTTACTAATTCCTGTGTCTTCTTTAAAGTGCTCGCTACTATATTGGTGGGAATCCCGGGGTTCACTTGATGTGCCGTCAAAATTAAAAATTAACGTTTTGGGCGTGGTATTATTAGCCATAATGAACCTCTGAGTTGGTTTCAAATGAAGGTCAACTATATAAAGTTGAACGTTAAATAAAACTTATACAACACCATTAGATAGTGCACATTAAAGTGCAAAAATATGATATTTTTAAGTCACTTTATTGAAGATACTGAGACCACTGTTATGGTGCATGAGCAGCAACTGCTTAAAAGCTTATCGCAACATTTTGGATTTGCCACTTTTCGAACAGGGCAACAACAAACAATTAGCCAATTGCTCGCAGACCACTCATCTCTGGCTATCTTTCCGACGGGCTCAGGTAAGTCTCTTTGCTACCAATTAACCGCATTGCATTTACCTAACCTCACATTAGTGGTGTCTCCGCTACTAGCTTTAATGCAGGACCAAATAGAGTTTTTACAGCACAAGGGGATTGCGGCGGCCAGTTTAGATTCAACGCAATCAAAAGCGCAAAGCCAAGCGATTATGCAGGGGATCAGAAAAGGTGAGATAAAAATACTCATGGTGTCGGTTGAGCGGTTCAAAAATGAACGCTTCCGAGAATTTATTAAGCAAGTGCCTGTATCGATGATGGTAGTTGACGAAGCACATTGTATTTCAGAATGGGGCCATAACTTTCGACCCGATTATCTAAAGTTACCAGAATATCGACGCGCACTAAATATTCCGCTGGTTTTGCTTTTAACGGCAACAGCGACGAAGAAAGTAAAAAATGATATGGCAGAAAAGTTCCATATTGAGCAGCAGCATATTGTTCAAACTGGCTTTTATCGTTCGAACTTAGATATTAATGTGCTAGCACACAACGAAGATGAAAAAATACCTTACTTAGTGCGCTCTATTAAAGAGCTGACTGGATCAGGAATTGTATACGTCACATTGCAGCAACAAGCTGAACAAGTGGCTAAGCAATTGCAAGCCGCAGGTATTAAAGCGGCTGCCTATCACGCAGGGTTAGGTGATGAAACTCGGCAAAATGTTCAAAAAGCGTTTATGCAAAACCAACAGCAGATTGTTGTAGCAACGATTGCTTTTGGTATGGGGGTAGATAAGTCAGATATTCGATTTGTGATTCATTTTGATTTACCAAAATCGATCGAAAATTATAGCCAAGAAATAGGGCGAGCGGGCAGAGATGGCGCACCCTCACGATGCACTGTTTTAGCTAACCTTGATGGCATTGCCACCGTTGAAAATTTTGTTTACGGTGATACACCAGAATTATCAGGCATACAAACGGTCATTGATACAATAAGTGCTGAACAACAACACGGACGCTGGGATATGCAAGAGCTGGCATTATCTAAGACCAGTAATATCCGTGTGTTGGCGTTAAAAACATTATTAGTACAATTAGAAATACAAGGTGTGCTTACGGCCCAGTATGCCTATTATGCAGATTTTCGTATTAAGCTATTACAAAGTGAACAGAAAATTTACGCAAAGTTTAACCCTGAGCGGCAACAGTTTTTACAACAAGTGTTTTCGGCTATACAATTTAAAAAAGTATGGGGAACGGTTGATATTTCTGTATTAGTTGCACAGGGAGTTAATAGAGAAAGGGTCGTATCGGCACTTGATTATTTGCATGAACAAGGCCTAGTCGAGCTAGAAAGTAAACGCGTTATGCAAGTTTATGACGTTAATAAAGCATTGCTTGACCAGCCTGGTCTGGTTGAGCAACTTTATGGTTATTTTAAGTCGAAAGAGCAAAGTGAATTAAAGCGTATCGGCGCGATGATCCGGTTTTTTGAGTTAGATCGCTGTTTAAGTGCAAATTTGGCCAAGTATTTTGATGATACGAATGTACCCGAGGCGTGTGGTCACTGTAGTGTGTGTCATGGCGCGGTTGCAACCTTAGTTGAAAGCACCAAACGCACTTTGCCGACGGATGAACATATACGTACGGTTGTATTTGGTTTACAAAAGCATTTGCAAAATGGCGCTCAGTCGGTCAGCTCCGATACCATACTGCGATTTTTAACGGGTGTTACTACCCCTTTATTTACCAAGTATAAATTGAAGCAGCTGCCTGGTTTTGCATGTTGTGAAGGGCACAGGTATTCAGTGATCACTGATAAAATTCGCCAGCTAGGGCTTGCAAACTAATAATAAACAGGGAGAAATCAGGCTCTATTCAGCTGACGCTGGGTAGTATGCCTCGTTATACTATTTAATTATGATATGGAGCACTATGAAACTTTTGACTTTTTCTTTTTGGCTGACGTTAATATTTACTACAGGTAATGCCGTTGCTGAAAATGATGTATATAATTTTGATACAATACAAACGTTAATGCCCGCCAGTGCTTTTGAAAATGACGCCCGAATTTACCCTAAACCAAGTGAGTTTAGCATTGTTAGAGCGATCCCTATGAGCACACAAGCTGGGGAGAGGGCAGCTTTAGTGGTGATCAAAAATATGGCATCAGGGCAGAGGATTTTTGATACCAAACATATCGTGGCAATTATGGCTGATGGCACACGGGTATTTGGCAATTTAACCGACGCTAGAGTTAAGTTAGCAGGTCATGAACAAACAACAATTAAACTCGAATTTGGCGCGTTTGATTATCCTATTGTGAGTCTATATACATCTGAAAGTGAATCATAACCGCTTATGCATAATCATATAAAAAGATTGGTTGAAAGCGCAGAAAAAGAAAGTCGTTTAATCATCGGGTTAATGAGTGGCACGTCACTGGATGGTTTAGACATCGCTTTATGTGACATCAGGGGCTGTGGCACGGCAACTCAAGTGAAACTATTACAATTTACGACCTGTGAATACCCCGAACACGTTAAAGAAAAAGTGAGACAAGTGTTTGCACAATCGCTGGTCGATTTAGAGTATTTGACACTGCTCAATGGATGGTTAGGTACCTATCACGGCCAGCTCATTGTTGATACGTTGGCACACTGGGGCATTGCAAACCATGACATTGACGTGATTGCCAGTCATGGGCAGACGATATATCACAGCCCAGCACATCAGCATCAATATAGTGAATTTGGCAATGGTACATTACAAATTGCTGATGCAGATCATATTGCTGTTGCAACACGCATTACGACCCTATCTGATTTTAGGCAAAAGCACATTGCCGCTGGCGGAGAAGGCGCACCACTTGCACATTATGGGGATTACTATTACTTCAGCAGTAAAAGAGAGCACCGTCTTTTACTCAATATTGGTGGAATTGCGAACCTCACATGGTTACCTAAGAATTGTGCATTTTCAGAGGTACTATGCTCCGATATAGGTGCTGGAAATACGATCATGGATGCCTACATGCAGCGACATTTTCAGGTAATGTATGATCAAAATGGTGAGATTGCTAAGTCAGGGAAAGTAAATCAAGCGTTACTCGACAGCTTAATGGCGGCTACTTTTATTAAACGAGATATGCCAAAAACAACAGGGCCAGAAGTATTTAACTTAGCATTATTGAGTCAAGCTCAAACAGACAGTAACACTGACCATTTGTCGCATAATGACGTGATGGCAACATTAAATATGTTCAGTGCACAGGTCATTGCAGAGCACATTACCTTACTCTCATCTTATGTAATTCAGGTGAATGAATCAGTGAATGTGTACGTCAGTGGCGGGGGGTATCATAATACGTTATTGATGGCGCAGGTGAGAGCAAAGCTGTCGAGCGACTATAACGTGATGAGCAGTCAAGCGTTAGGCATAAGCCCTGATGCAAAAGAAGCGGTATTGTTCGCTATTTTAGCCAATGAGACTCTGGTCGGTGAAAGTACTTCAGTAAAAGGTGAAAGCAATCAAAACCAACCTATTACAATGGGCAAAATAAGCTTTCCCGATTAAAAGACTGAAAGCAATGAGGTCAGTACACTAGCTGCATGTCGCTTTGCTGTTTTGGCCCATACACGGCCAAAAAAAGGTGTGTGAGCATGGGTTTTGATGTTAAGCGGGTTATATATTTTCGCATTGAACTCTGCGGTGTTTTTTATTGTGTTATATATACCTAATAAATTCAGTTGTAATACATACTCACCACTTGAACCATACCCCGTTAAGCATAACTCAACATACCCTGTATCTAATGCGCTTTTAGTTAAGGTTACTTCAGCACTAAAACTGGCATCACGGCCTGTTACAGAAGTTGCAGATAAAGAGATACTATCACCACAAATTGCATCATTAGGAAGAATACATTTAATGATAACCTCTGACTTTTGGTAATTTAGCGTTAACGTGTCATACTGCATTGTTGCGATACGTGTATGTTCATCTAAGGAACGCGCAGCAAAACTAAGCCTGAGAGGCGGGTGGTTCATGACGTAAGTAAGTCTCTTAATATTTAATCGCTGTATTATTGATCGTCAACATGACAATTTTATGACTTTAAGTGCAATAATACATCGAGATGGTTGTAAACAGCTATTTTGGCAAGTTCTAGCTTGTTTTTAAGTGAGATGAGTCATAAATTATGTGCCAAGTATCAACATTTTGCATGGCACATAATGAATGCTGCGTCAGGGCTTAATGGTAAAACAGGTGAATACGATACTTACCTAACTTGCATCGTTTCACCATTGACAATAATGTCTTTAAAATTAGGCGCTTGGGTTGTGTACTGTTGTTCAATAAGCGCATCGATCACGTGTTTTTCTATAAATGGGTTTCGACTGTGTGTTATATCCATGCTTTTTTCCAACCAGTTTCCGTCAAGCTGATAAAACAACACATATTCAAAATAATACTCAAAATGAGCAATTAAAATATACTCTTTTTGAGTGTCACCATGTATATCGACGGCGACAATATCTAACTTTTTACTGTTAAAAAGGTGTGTATTGGTATGTTTAGCATAGTTTTGAATTCGACTGAGTAGTGGCAGAGGGAGCTGTTCGATAGACAAATACGCATTGGATTGCAGCAAAGTCGTTACATCTAATTGTTCAATATTGGGGTTGCCATAGGAGTTTGTTACGCGCTTAAGTACAGCGTCAATACGCGTATTGAGGGCTGGGTGTGTGTTACCGTACTCTTGTTGCAGCTGCTTGAGCGCTTCATTTCCTGGACGACCTAAGTCAAAGGCAAGGTAGTCTAAATCGACATCGTTAATATCGATATGACCTGAGTCAATATGGGCTAGTTGGCTAGAGACAGACAGTTTTCTGAAATCTAATAAGGGAGATTGCGTTGCTAAAAGGGCTGCGACTAAGATCAACCCTAATTTGGTGTTGATATTGCCTAAATAGGCATACCACTTAACCTTAAATTTGATAATAGCGGCGCTATAACAGATGAAATAAGCTGCCACAAATGTCCAGATAAAGATGGCCCATAAGCGATCGACAGATAGCCCATATTGCTCAATTCTTTGGTATAGCCCATAACCACTTATCGCAACGTATACTGGCAGGAATATAACGCCGAGCGTTAAAGCAATTCGTGTCCAATGATGCTTTAGTAATTGACCTTCACTGCTTTGTAGCGCGGTATTGAGGGTTAGCAAAATGGCAATGAGTAAGGTGAATATCAGTGCACTTCCGCCATTATCCCAAATTGGTTGCAGACCTTGAAAAAGTAATGCAATTAAAAAGAGAGAACTTAACATGACAAGAAGCGGTAACAGTGCCAACGATAAAACTTGAATTAACCGATTAACAGTATTGACCACGCTGGCATTGTCTCTGACTTTAAGTACGCCAAGGGTGTGGCTTAAAGTCAGCATTGGATAGAAAAACCACGGTTCGTAAAATAGGTGTTGGAATACAGTGATATTGATAGCTGCAAATAATTCAGCCCAAAGTACTAAAATCAACCACATTACAAGTGTAAATAATGCGGCAAAAAGGAGAGTAATAAATAAGTGGCAAGCACGTTGGATAAGTAGTCTGTAATCAATAGAGTACTTTTTAGTGTCGTTAATGAGGGCTTGGCTGAATAGGAGTACTTTAAAAACAACTACCGTCATTACAAGACCATATGTAAAGCTGTATATGCCCAAAGAGTCACTGCTGAGACTGGTGATTTGACTGCCTGTGTAAGCACCTAAAGCAGCGCAAAATAACGTAAATAGGCTTATGAACCAGTAGTACTTGCGAGTTGTTTGTTGGGTTACCCCGTAAATACTTAGGGTAGGAAAAATGATGGCAACACAGTAGCAGGCAAATAGGACCGCCGGTGATTCTGCTATGATCCATTTAAACTTAAGAGCTTGATGTAACAGAAGCAGGGCAAGCCCCTGTAGTAAAGCAATGAGCAGTAAGCTTTTGTATTGTATTTTTGTCAGTTAAAAATGGTCTAATGGCATATACAGTCCTTGTATTAATTTACGCTAAATATTAACTGTTGTTAGATTAACATGATATGAAGTGGTTCTCATCTAATTAGGTGTTGGGGGGGCCGGATTTAGTGGCGCTATGTTCTGGCTGGTGAGTGTTTCGATAAGGTCTTTATTTTTAGCGATTGCTAAGTTAAATTCACGTAACTTTTTCTCGTTGAGCATTCTTGGGCGTAGCATTTAGTGCACTGGGTTGTTGTGAACCGTGATTTGTGTGGTGCGTACGTTATGATTAAGCGCGTGTTATTTTTTATCAAGTAAGCCCGCTGAGTAAATCTTCTACGGCAAAACTAACACGTTTATGTTTTATCAACTCAAAACGGTCGATTGATCCACTTAATTCGATAACACAATCGGTACATTGGGCTTGAAGGTGACTGAATGCAGGTCCGTATACGCTGCCTCTGTTAATGGCCACAATCGCGTTATTAAGGCCAAGTGGTAACCTGCCCTTTGGGCTTTTTGAAGAGATTGTTGTGATATATGACTAAACACCTGCATAATTTCAGTCCGATAGGCATGACTAAATTCAGCAAACCCTCGGCGATTAAAAGCGTAGCTTGCAGCACAAATGAGGTCGACATGGTCTTTTTTAAACTCGCTAAATGCTCGACTCGACGAGGGTAAAGTCACATAGTTCCAGCAAATGTTGATATCTTTTAACAGCAGCTCAATGATATCTATATCAAGCCCTCTAGATACGCTACTTTCTTTGCAAGAGTAAGGCGGGCAATCATTAGCTACACTGATGGTTATGGTTTTTTTTGCAGACATGTCTTGGGCTTGCGTTAACGGCGCACACCCTAATATAAACAGACATATGAATATACGCTTTATGTGGCTTACATTCAGTTTTGATGTACGCATTGTTGGCCTTCGTACGGTTAATTCTGTTACTTGTCCGCAGAAATTTCACCATTATTTTTGGGGCTGTACGTGAGTGGGTTTAAAACACATGCCATATTTATTAAACCCACTCACGCTCATAAAAGCACAGTTCTTGGGCCTATTTAGTCAATGCGGAATCGACCCACTAGGTTGTCTAACCCATCGGCTAAATCAACAAGTTGAGTTGCGCCTTCTGACAGGCTATCTGTTGACTGGCTCACCTGCGCGACAGATGCTGTTACCCCTTGAATTTGGTTGTGAGTTTCACTGGCTGACACACCTTGCTGATCGGCCTCTTGGGCGATGGTTGCTATTAATGCTTTCACTTTAGTTACACTGTTTGCAATGTCATCAAACGCTTGGTGCGCTTGCTCTGATTGAGTGATCGCATCATTTGAAGCACTCACACTTTGGGTCATTTTTTCGGAAACAGCGCGAGTTTGATCAATTAATTTTGTGAGAACTTGCTCAATTTCTTGTGTTGCATCGTGCGAGCGCTGGGCAAGCGTTCTTACTTCGTCGGCCACCACGGCAAAGCCTCTGCCTTGTTCACCTGCTCGGGCGGCTTCAATGGCGGCATTGAGTGCAAGTAAGTTGGTTTGTTCTGCGATACTACGTATAACGCTTAAAATATTGGTAATGTTGATACTTTCACTTTCTAATTGGCTCATTGCAGCGGCTGAACCACTTAATGAGCTATTAAGTTGAGCCACTTGCGTGACAGTATTGCCGATAAGTTGGTTACCTGTATGTGTACACTCATCTGTTTGAGCTATTTCACTGAGCGATTCTTGGCAGTTTTGACTCACAATATGCGCCATATTGTTTACTGATTCTGTGTTGTGTGCCGCTTGATTTGCGGTGTCTGATTGGTTGTGACATTGCGTTCTAATGTCTGATATTTGTGTTTTAAAATGGTGAGCGGCACCGTTTAATGAGTGTGCATTATATTGAATGTCTTTCACGAGGGCATTAATAGAATTTAGAAACTGATTAAACCAAGTAGCAAGCTCACTGATCTCATCGTTCCCGATGACTTGGAGTCTTTTCGATAAGTTGCCTTCACCTTGTGCAATATCTTTTAGCCCATCCGAGACGCGTTCAATCGGATAGACAATTTTATTTGCAAGTACCACGGCGATAACACCAAATATCACTAACATTATGAGTGCGATTATACTGATACTCACTGACATGTTATAGGCTGAAGATAAAATCTCATCTTGGTCAATAATGGCCACAAAACGCCAATTTAATGCGTCAGATTGATAAGGTTTTGCTGTGACAGTTTTATTACCCGTTTCAATGGTTAAAAATGACTTAACTCCCTCAGAATTTAACGATTGGTATAAAGGCGAGTTAAGTTCTTTAATATTTTTGAAGTTATTATCTGGGTTTTTTGGGTCGGCGAGTATGACCCCGTTACCATCCATTAAAATTAAATAACCCGTTTCACCTAAACGAATGTTGCTGACGATATCAGTGAGTGTAGACAAGGTCACATCTAACGACTGTACACCGGCAAATGTACCATCTTTATAGATACCCGTTGCTACTGACACCATAGCTTGCTCTGTAACACCTTGGTAAGGCTCAGTCACAATCACGTCACGTGGTGTTTTCTTGGCATTTTTGTACCAAGGGCGTTGTCGGGGGTCATAATTGCCAAGGGGTTCTGCTGGGTATTGGATAAACCCCCCTTGCTCTGAACCTAAGTAAACGAACAGCAGTTCTTCGTGGGTGATGCCAAATGCGGTAAATAACTCAAATATCTCGCCTTCTTGTGAGCCATTTTCTAAAGGAGACATCATTCGCTCAGGGCCCATATAATTGCTTACATTGTTTGGTAAATTACTCACCAATTTACTTTGTGCCAGAAAGCGGGCGTTATTCTTCATTTGGTCAAAAAACAGGACAAATGTATTTTCAACTTGGCGTATTTCGTTACTAGACGAGTCTAAAAATCGTTCTAAAGATTCTTGCTTCGTTTGTGAAATGCTCACCAATGAAATAGCTAAAATGGGCACTATCACTGTTAATAAAAAACTCATAATGAGCTTCTGGCGCATTCTCATTTGCTACTCCCGCGACTGTGTGATGTTTGGTTACATTTGTTATTTATTTATGTGTAACTTTATAAATTATACACACAATCGCAAATTTATCTGATTTTATACAAGTATTCACAATAAAATAATTAAATTTAAGTTCGCGCCTAGCCGCATGTACACTTAACTAATTCCATGTTTTTTCATCAGTTTATAAAAGTCTGAACGGTTTCTTTGGGCCAACTTGGCGGCTTCTGCTACGTTACCTTCTGACAGCGACAGTACTTTTTTTAGATAGTCGTATTCAAACTGTTTTTTTGCATCATTGAGTCCTTGAAAATGCCGTTTATGTTGTGTTGGTAGTGCTTTTAATATGGTGTCTTCTGTAATTAATTTACCAGGAGTTAGCACCAATGCATGTTCAATCACATTGTGGAGCTGGCGAATATTACCGGGCCAAGCATAATTTAGTAGGTGTGTCATAGCCTGTGGATTGATTGTTTTACTGTGGCTACTGAGTTCATCAACAAATTGGTTTGCGAGTAAGACAATATCTTCCACCCGATTGCGTAAGCTCGGCAGTGTGAGTGATACAACATTGAGTCGGTAGTATAAATCTTCGCGAAATTCTTTATTCACAATTGCTTGCTGTAAATCTTTGTGACTGGCAGACAAAAAGCGCACGTTGATCTTATGCTCAGTATGAGATCCTACTGGCCGAACGGTTCGTTCTTGCAACACACGTAATAATTTTACTTGCAAATCCAGAGGCATATCGCCAATTTCATCCAGTAAAATAGTGCCATTATTGGCGCTAAGAATAAGGCCTGTTTTATCGTTAATCGCGCCAGTAAACGCGCCTTTTTTATGACCAAATAGCTCTGATTCCAATAAGTGTGAGGGGACGGCCGCACAATTTATAGCGATGAAGGGGCCTGAGGCATAACCGCTGGCTTGGTGAATGGCTTTTGCAGCCACCTCTTTACCTGTGCCACTTTCACCCTGTATGAGTATATTCACATTATTGGGTGCCAAGGCTTGAATGTGGTGCACAACTTGGCGCATTGCACAGCTTTTGAATGAGATCCCAAAGTAATTATGTTTTGTGTTACTAAGCGAGGCTTTTACTGTATTACACAGTGCTTTTTCTATTGTATGGAGCAGTGTTTGGCTGTTAATGGGTTTGTTTATAAAATCTAAAAAGCCTTGTTCTATTGCGTCGACGGCATCAGGAATCGAGCCATGGGCTGTCATCATGATGACGGGCATACCAAAGTGGTCACTTTTAATCTTTTCAAATAGCTCAAAACCATCCATATGGGCCATTTTTAAATCCGTTATGACTAAATCAACGGCTTCACTTTGCAGAATTTTCAATGCTTGAGTGGCACGATAAGCACGCAGTGTGAGGTAATTATTTGACTCCAACCTCATTGCCAATAGTTCGACAAACGCGTGATCATCATCGACCAGTAATATGGTTGCTCTGTTTATCATGGTGCCTCTTGCGTTTGCTGAAGTGGTATTGTGGGTGCTGGGGGGTTGAGTCGTTGTAACTCTATTTGGGCTAATTGTTTTTTTAGCTCAATAAACGCACTGTGTGCTTTTTCTAGCTGGTGCTCTTTACTTTTTAGGGTTTTGCGTAGTGTTATGTTGGCAAGTTTTTGAGTGCGCAAGTCTTGCGTACTGCGTTTAATGAAGTCGAAATACACCGCGTATTCATCAGGCCATACCTTCTGTGCCACCAATGTTTTAAGCAACCTCAATTGTGTAGTTGTTGAAGGGCTGTTACACCATTTGGTAAAAAATAGGTTTAGTGTTTGGTGTTGTTGATAGCGTGCTGGCAGCGTGTTCACTTGCTTGTTTGTTGTTGATAAAACGGGTGTGTTACAGGCTGTATAGTGCGTTTTAAAAAGCATGGCGACAGGTGCATAGCGTTGTGTTGGTAGAGGCTTTGCATTGTGCTCAGTATTCAGTTTTTGGCTTGAGTGGCACGCACTAAGCAAACAAAGTGCCAGTAATAAAAATAATAAACGCATTATTGTTTTCCTTTTATAGGCATTACGACACAGACCTGTGTACCTGGTGACAGTGGTTTAAACTCGATAGTACCCTGTAAGTGCTTAACTGATTCGGCAACAATTGATAAACCCAGTCCACTCCCTTGATGATTATGGCTATGCTGACCACGAAAAAATGGTTGGGTTATATTACGGAGCTCGTCAGCGTCAATACCCATGCCATCATCATAAATAGCAAAGGTAGCCACATGGTCATTACTGTCTATATCGATACGAATACGGTGTGCGGCATACTGTAATGCGTTATTTATAAGTTGAACCAATATAATTTTACAGGGCAGGTAGGGCATGTAGGCCGTATTCTTACTTATGTGCCAAATAAGCTTTTTGTTGATCCCGAGCGTGTGTTCGCTAAAGTGCTTTTGTAGATCTGTTGCTATGGCTGCTAAACTTTTTCTCTTTTGGGTATTAAGAGGGTGGCTTGCCGCACTGTAACTGAGTAAGTCGTCAATTAAGGTATCTAAGCGTTGGACTGACCCCGACATGATCTCGACGATACGGCTTTGCTGGGCTGTTAATTGGCCTATGCTGGGGTCTTTTAAGAGGCTGTTGCCTTCGCTTAATGAAGCCAGAGGCGTTTTTAGTTCGTGTGTAACATGCCGTAAAAACGAGTCCTTTTGCGCATGACTGCTCTGCAGCGCTTCGTTGAGCCAGTTAAGTCTTTGACCAAGCTTTTCCAGCTCATTGCTCCCTTTCAATTCAATGTGCCTCACATGCTTACCATTTCCTAATTGAAAAATGGTTTGTTCAAGTGTGTAAAGCTGTCGTGTTACGCGATGAATTAGCATAAGACTGAATACGATGAATAAGGTCACCAGTGCGAGTAGTAACCCCAGCAGCCCGTAATTTTTATCAGCGAAAGACGCGCGTTGATCATCGAGACGTGTTGCTAACGCATAGTAAAATAGTTTTTCGGTTGCTTGCAGTTGGTGACTCAAGGCTGAGTAATTGACTAAATGTGCATCGTAGGTTGGTAATAAGGTGAGTACTTGTTGCCATTGTGCAACAAGTACATTTTCCATTAACCTATTTTTCAGTAAAGTAATGCGTTTTCGAGTGGCCTTCCATTTTTTATTAATACTATTTTGTAACGCGGGGCTATCGAGCAATGTATTATTTTGCTGCGCCTTTTCAAGCGCTGAAATACTTTCTTTTATCGATGAAAATTCAATTATAAGGTTATGATTTATAATATATGATTGGTGCATCCTTTGCTGCTCTGAAGATAAGTATTGCGCATACCAAACCGCCGATATAATAATGGGAAATAACGCGATAGCGAGCGCGAGTTTGGCTTGCAACCCCAAAGATTGTGAAAAAAAGCGCTGGGGTGTGCTCCTAATGTGTTTAAAAGACGAAATAAACCACTGTTTAACCTCTTCTATTGTCATGTTCATTGCGTTTCCTAATCGCATGTTGCTAAATTGCGAATCTATAAATACATGATTTAATAATAAAATTTATGTTTTATAATTATTTATGTCGCTATTTAGCAACAGCCCGACTTAATGCTTCCTGAACTAATACGCCCTAACAAATCTAACGTTATGATTTAAATAATAATTTTATATTTGGCATCATAGTTGATATATCCCAATAGCAATCGATAACTTATCTCAATCATATGAATTGGCGTTGCAGCTTTTCAAAAGGCTGGGCTAGTCACGTTCAATTAGTTAGTTACGCTAAATGTTCTTAACATTCACTAAATGAAGTGAAAGTTGGTAATTGTATAAATTGGTAGCTGAGTATAGGGCGTGGCGAATAAGTTAAGAGAAGGTCGATATTACAGGAGCTTACGAATGTACATGACAGTGATATTACTGAGTGGTGCAGTAGGGTTATTTTCACAACCGCAGACAGGAAAGCTGGCTGTTCAACAGTTAGATACGAACAGCGATGGCGTAATAAGCTGGAGTGAATCCAAGCAGCTACCGCGACTTATGGCGCAATTTAAAGATTTAGATGTCGACAATAGTGGCGTTATTTCACGCGCTGAATTTGATTAATTTGGCTGGAGTTACAGCCGAATACTACGTTTTTAAGAATTTCTCATATAAAAAAGAGGGTACAACATGAAATTGGTCCATGTATTTATGGCAACAAGCCTAACATTTATTAGTGCAATGAGTTTTGCATCGGGTTTGTCTTTTTCTGATTTAGACACTGATCATGATGGTGTAATAAGTGTTAAAGAAGCGAAGGCGAACACGTTACTCACTGAGCAATTTGCCAAGTTAGACGCTGATAAAGACAAGTTACTCAGCCGCAGTGAGTTTCTCAATTTTCAATTATAAGAAGTACAGCAAAGGCAATTAATGAGGCGCTATTCGTACTGAAAGAGGTGCCCTGACTTTATAAAAAGGAAAAGTAATGAAATTAATAAGCAGGCTTTTGGTTGTAGGCACACTGGCTGTAGCATATTCGGCAACAGCCGCAGATTTTGCAACGTTAGATACAGATAAAGATGGTTTTGTTAGCCAAAGTGAAGCAGCACAGTCAGCCTCGATAAGTAAGGTATTTGATTTGCTTGATAGCAATAAAGACGGAAAATTATCTGAGAAAGAGTTTCATCAATAAGTAGCTTCCCGTACTACTTGACGCGCAAAGCCTAAGTGAAAACTTAGGCTTTTTTCATTTATTCTGCTTAATTAGAATCGGTAAGTGACCGTTGCACTGACTTGAAATTGGTTTAACGTCTCGCCATCAAAGTGCCAACTACACATATTGGGTGTACTAGGATCGGTATCACAGATGACTTTAGACTTATTCTTTATAAGAGTTGCTAACCAGCGAGCCTCAGTACCAATACTTAAGTTATCCATTACTTGATACTCTAAGCCACCAAATAAGCCTGTGGCGAAGAAAGAATCGGCTTCTGCAAAGTTCGTATCAAGGCGATTTACACCCAGTTGCATGCCAATATATGCATCTAGGTCATCAGAAACGGGACGATATACGGCACTTTGAAACAGGAGGTATTCTGTTTTTATTTTATGTATCGTACTCTCCTCAAATTCACCTTCGTACTTACTATAGAAAAAACCATATTTGGTCTCATTCTCATGCCAGTCCACACTAAATCCGTAATGCGTGTCATCAGAAAACTCGTGTTTTTGTTGTCGAGTTGTGGTCACTGATTGGCTGTAAGTTTGCCCAGCGTATGCTGTAACACCAACCTCAGCTTGGCTTGTATGAGAGGTAAGTAACAGACCAACAATGCTGGCAAGCATAAGTTTATTCATGAAGTGTCCTTTTTGAAGATGCGAGTGAATAGATAATTTTGCGCACAGTATACGAAATTTACACTCCGATGACATTGAATAAAAGTAAGAATGTGTTGAGATCAACTACATGTCGTCAATACACAGGTTTCTATGCGTTAAAAATAAACCAGAGGAGCGGCGTGATTCTCTGGTTCACTTGAAATGGTTTTATCCATAATGCACATAAATGGGTTATATGTATAAACCTTGTTGATTGATGGTTTGCTCGTTTAGTGGCTCATCTAACCAACCTAACTTAACCGGTGTTTGGTAAAGACGCGCGTTACCTAGTTGTGGCCAGATATGGCATAGGCCAGGTACAAAAACTTTTGCTGTGTGTATTGGAATAGGGGGGCGAGTGTAATCAAGGGCTAATGTCTCTAAGTTTAGACACTTTAATTGTTCAACAACGGCTAAAATATCATCTTTTATATCGAGAGTCTCAGACAAAGCATATACCCCTCGTGGTGCTTGGTCATTAGCAAATAAGTAGCTTTGAAGCTCAATCGCATCAAAGTCAAATGGTGCGCCATTCTGGTTGCGAATAGGAATAAGTTGACATAACTCAGTTAGGGCTCGCTGGGCTGCCATTTCTGGTTTTAAGTGGCAACCAAATCCAAATATTAACCCCTTATTTTGTTTGTGGCGGCCAATTGCAGCCATAACCGGCACGCCTGTATCAACCGTTAAATCTAACACCCAGTAATCATGATCTTTATTTAAGGTTTGATGTAATGGGTTTAAATAATCAGGGTCTAATCGTGTTAAGTCAAAGCTAGGTCTTTCTAATTTGTTGTACCACCAAATAGCAGTGGCATCTCGTTCTATTAACTCAAATAGAGCTTGCAAAATGGCTTCTTCTAAATTGTTACCTGCGGCGCAACCATTGGAGTTCCATTTACCGTATATATCATCGTGAAAAGGCGTATTGGCAAAGCATAAAACAGAAGGTACGTAGACCGCTTCATCAGATGTCAACGACCAAACGAGTTGCCAATTAATTTTTTCATTATGGGAATATGGTACTGCCGCTTGTTTTCTTCGTGAGTCACTATGAGACTCATTCGAAAAGTTCTGGTATTGCGTGTCGCTATACGGGCTTATATCGTCAAAGCTGATATATCGATAAGGTAAGTCTTTCGCCTGTTTAGTAACGTATTGTTCATTGCCACAATACTGCGCATTTTTGCGTTCAATCGCTTCACATAGGGCACTGGCTTTAGATTGTTCTTCAGTAACACCTTTACCGAGTGATTTTTGTATGAAGTCAGCCCCTGATATTTTAGTTGGTACTTTTTTTGGAGATTTATAATAACCAGAACTGAATATTTTAACATTAGAGTAAGGATCAGATATTTCTTTTAATGGCAGCACGTAACCAAACTGTTGGTGAATAAAAGGCTTCAGCTTATTTATGGTTTGCTGAGCAAGGCATGTTCTTGAGCCACCGTCCTTACTATAAGTAATTTTTATGTTCCTCAGTGCTATTTTTGAAGGCCTATTATTTACTTTTTCAGGGAGGAGGAGTAGAGCGGAAAGTGAACAGGTTGAGCTTTTCTTCGAGTGTAATTCAATAACTAAAGCTTCTACTTCTGATAGTTTATTAATAGACTTCGCTAACTTTGAAGGCAAACTCGGGTAAGTAAGTAGTCGACTTTTACCAATTCCATAGTCGTTCATAAAGACATCGACAGGACGATTTCTGTTAAGTAAATTCTGATATAAAAGTAATTCCTCATTGGAGGCAATCAAAGGCGATACATAAACGCACTGCTTATAAATTTCTATAACTCTGGTTGGAAGTGTGAGGGTATTATTTTTTAATGCGTCTACTCTCTCTACTAATGTACACGGAGTTTCGAGGCTAGATATGGTTGAGTGCCAAGGTATGCTGTAGTGTTTGTTAAACGAGGATGAGCCGATCATGTTGCCGAAACATTGATAATCATTATCATGGGACTCGGCTGTACTTAGCCACTCACACTTTTTTAAATTTTCGACTTGATAATAGAATAGAGCAAGTTCATTAGGTGATGCGCATTTAATAATATCGTTTAAGTCTGTAAAGGCGCTGACATCACAGAGGTATGAGAATAAAGGGTAATTTTTTGCATCAAGAACAACTTCATTTGATTGACTATTAAGCAAGACATTATGTTGGCTATCTGAAAACAATTGAAAACATGGATTAAACTGTAATTTCATAATGAACCTATATTTTTAAATGAAAGTGTTTTTGAAGATATAGAATACTTAGCATGTGGCAAACAATAATATCTTCTGAAAAGGTGAGAGTTGTTTTGTTTTTTATCAAAGATGTGATGTAGTTAATTACTTTATGAATATCATATACGCCAAGCGTTACGTTATTACTGGCTACAGCATGAAGTTCATTGAGTAGCTGATACATTACGTTTTGCGCTAAATTAGGTGGCGCTAGAAATGGTATTTTTTGTTGCTCAATCTGAAATTCAGGAAAGTTTTTAGAATATACATCTCGGAGGATCCGCTTATTAACACCATTGTGGTATTTGAAGTTTGTAGGTAGGGAGTGAAGAAACTCAACTACCTTGTTGTCTAAGAATGGTTGTCTTCCTTCAATTGAATGTGCTAATTCTGTTTTGTCCCCGAGAGCCTGCAAATTATAATCTTGAAATACAGTATTATAATGAAGCCATTGGCTGTAACCTAGAGGAGATGTTATTAGTTCATCATCAGGTGCGATTAGGTGTGATTGATTGTGTGTGTAATAATATTCATCTAATCTTAGGGAGTTTAGAGTACTTGAAATGGAGAAAGTACTAGAAGCTGCGCTTGGCGTAAAGTTAAGCCTCTTTTCTAACCTAGCTTGCCCTTTGAAAAGTTCAACTTGATTGTGCTGATACTTCTGTGGAGTAGCGATATCATGTTGAAAAAAATTATATCCTAATAGCGATTCATCCGCACCTTCACCCGTTAAGGCAATTCTGAAACCTAACTTTTTTGTCTGCTTACTGAGTAAAAACTTTGCCGCGACGTTCATATTTGGGACAATAGATTCAGCATGATAAACGGCACTTTCAAAAGCGTTGATAAGATCTGATTGACTCAAAGATAAGGTATGATGTTGTATGCCTAACTGTTTGGCGAACTTTTCTGCCTTTGTGCTTTCATCTAAAGTGCTGTTTGTAAAGCCAATACTTATTGAAGATGTTTTTTTAGTTAGCCTACTTGCCATTGCACAGATATAAGACGAGTCAACTCCAGAGCTCAAGTAACACGCAAAGTTTTCATTAGGGAGCCTTTTACTCACGGCTCTTTTAAGTAAAGTATCAAATTGGTTAATCGCGGACTCGTAATCGATGTCTAATTTTTCAAATGTATCAGGATAAGAAGGTAGGATTTTGCAATAAGAGTAGATTTGAACTTCATTATTTTTGCATTCTAATATGTTCCCAGGGGGAAGACTATAGATATTTTTGACGAAGGTTTGCTCTGCTCCAACTAGAAATCTTTCTTTTGCCATTAAATAGTTTTTGTTCCAAACAGCAGGCACACCTGTGGCTAAAAGGGCTTTTATTTCAGATGCAGCGATGAATTTTTCATTACTTTGGTAGTAGTAAAGTGGTTTGCTACCGTTACGATCCCTCGCAAGATAAAGGCTTTTAGTTTTTCTATTATAAAGACAAAGGGAAAACTCGCCGTCTAGTTCAGATATAAAGTTTACTCCAAATTGCTCTATTCCACGAAGTGCAAACTCAGTATCCGATTTTGTTCTAAATTTTGTTTTTACGACATCCAATTCACTTTTATCGTTGTAAATCTCGCCATTAACTCCAATCACCCATGGTGTACACTCTGACAGCATGGGCTGAACAGCATCTAATCCACCATTTATAGCGAGTCGATTGTGTCCAATATAGGTTTGACTATCAGTATCAATATATGTGTTAGATTGATCTGGGCCTCTATGTTTTATTGAAGATAAACCATTAATAAGGTCGAATGAGTCAACTTTACTTAGCTGGGATACTAATATTCCACACATAACTATGAATTAGCCTTTTGTTATTCAGAGCCATATGAATATTAAGTTAGTTCATAGGGCTTTAATATCGTGTTGATTTTATTTATTAAATATGTTTTTAATTAATGCGCTCTGAGTAGTTTTTTCTTTTTACGCTGAATTTAAATAAGGAGTTCCACTTTATTAAAGTCATCTTCTTCTTTTTCTTTATCCAAAAATCCAATTTTTACTGGGACTTTATATAACCTTTCAGCTGAAAAGTATGGGAATAAATGACAAAGTCCAGGTGCGACAGCTTTGACAGCATGTAAAGGAAGCTCCTCTCTAGTTTGATCAACATAATAAAAATTTATTTCACATATTTTTAATTTATCATGTACTATATTTAATGCTTTAGATAAATGAATGTAATTATGTATCTCTGTTGTTTTATAGCTTGGTTTTGAACCAAATAAAAAGCTTTCAATCGGTATATTACTGAAAGAGAATGGTGATGTATTAATGTCTTTAATCTCTATTACCTGAATTAGCTCTGTTAAAGCCCTTTCCTTGGCAGTTGATATATTTAAATGGCAACCAAATGAAAGAACTACTTCTTTTTTTATTTTACTCATTGCAACGGCGGCGATAACTGGGATATTTATATCATTTGTTATATCGATGAGCCAATAGTCGAAAGACCCAGATATTTGAGTGTTAACTTGAGACAACAGTTTTTTACAAACATCAGAAGTGGAAGATTTTGGCATATTTAACTTATTATACCACCATATAGCCACAGCATCTCTCTCAATTAACTCTAATAAGGCTTGAAGAAGGGCTTCATCTAGACTGTTGCCACAGGCACCCCCATTATGAAAGTATTTAACATATTTTGAATCAAAAGGTGTATTTTTATAGATGAACTCCAAAGGTATCCAATACTCATTGTGATTTATATCTTTACATTTAGTCCAGGCGATCTTTTGGTTATCATATTCTAAAGTTTCATATATTGATTGATTGTAGTTAGACATCCTGCTTTTGAACTTTATATACTGCTTTATACTATACGGAGTTAACTTAGAAGGTAGTATTACTTTACCGTCTAGTTCTGTACCTTTTTTAAAGGTGTAAAAATCTCCTTCAACAAATAAAGATGAATACCGTTCGATAGCTTCACATAGAGAGCTTAGCTTTGACTGTTTATCACTAATGCCTTTTCCCATAGCAGTATAATAGAAGTTTTCTAACGCAAAACTTGATGGCTCTATAGGGTTTTCTGAGAATGTAGTAAAGTAGGTTTTGTTATTACCTGTCTCATTCTTATATTTATCATGGAATTTAACGAAGCCAAAAATGGGGTCTAATATGCTGTTTATTTGATCTAGAGTCTCATCTATAGTCCTTATTCTAGAACCGGCGTTGAAGTTTATTATCTTATCACTTGGTAAAGTTTTTCTTATTTGTTTTTCTTCATTTTTTTCTTCTTTTAGGGTGTTAATGTAACCCCACCCATAATTTCCCCTTCTTTTTAGGAGTGATAAAGATAAGTTACAAATTTCATTCTCAATACTTATCAATACTCCTTTATCGTGTAAGTATTTTCTGATGGGGTTGTTTTTTAGAGTCTTTAAATGAGCTCTTTTATATATATCTAAAGAGCTTTCATTCTTTGTTGGATAAATAAATTGAGGGTTTAACTTAGTTGGGTAGAGTATAATCGAATTCGGTGACTTAATTAACTCTTTCATGACTTCAGGAGATAAAAAGTCTTTAGTAATTATAACTTCTTTTTGGATGTCTATTGTAGAACTTTGGGAAGGTGGGGTTTTTGATAAAACCCCACCTTCCATTAATAGGTTTGTTATTTCTATGTTGTCACAGGTTAATTCATTGGTTTCTTTTTTTATGTCTAAATTCCCATCATGGAATGGGATTATAAACTCCTTGTTTTTTTTAATTATTATTAGTTTGTTTTTTATTTTAAATGCAAATGAATCTTTTTTAACGTAGTGTTTCATATGATTGGGGATTTCTGGAAGTTAGAAATTTCTTTTGTTAACCCGTAGTCAGGCTCGTTATTTAGGCTGCTATTCTCTTTTCTAATAAATACATTTAGTAGAATTTGATGTGAGCCAGTGTTATTTTCTTTGGTACCTCTGAGTACTTCAGGGTCCATGAATACCGCGTCACCAGCTGCTAAAAATACTTCTAAAAATTCATTATTATATTCACCATCTAATACTGGGTGAGGTTTTTTTTTGACGTTAATGTTAATAATGATATCTGTAATTGCAATAAAAACGGAATAATGAGATCCATTAATAAACTTCACATGGTCGCTATCTTTATATAAAGTTATTTCAGACATGTCTTTTTTTGAAGAGGGGATAGTTATTATAGAAGAAGCCCAAATTTGTAGTGTATTGCATTGAAATATTTTTGGTATATCAGGCTTTTTTATACTTTTTATTATTTTATAAGAAATAGGGCATGTATGGTGTATTTGATCCGCTTTTGCAACCCTATCTTTAATACTATCAAACCACCATAGTCTTAATGGAGTCCCATATTCCATAAATTGCTTATTTAAGTAATAATCTGCAATGTTTTTATCTATCAATTTCAAATTAATAAAGTTTTTACATATCGTATAATTCATTTTAGTTGGGGAGCAGAACTCCCCCTCCTATTCAGGTCGTAAACGGATAAATTTTTCCTAGCGCATCATAATCCATTAGTGCCATATTTGAGCTTTTTTCTGGAGCTGGTGGTAATTTCATTATGATAGTTGAAGATAAATTTAGATAAGCCGGGTTAGAACTAATATATTCATCCATTGTTTGAGAAACGATTGACTTTGCTTCATCAATAGATTTTGGTGTTGCTATTTCTTCGGTAGTGACAAACCATAAATTTCCTGATGGGTGTTTTACGACTAACCCAGTACTAGGGACAGATACCCAACCATTTACTGGAATATCATTCCAGACTTTAGTCTCATTTTTATATAAGTCATTACACTCGGATACCAGACTAAAAGATACAAAACCATCATTCTCGGTGTCTGCGATAACTGTTTTAGCATCTACTAAGTATGCTTTAAAACGTCCAGAAGCAAGATTACTTTTACTATAAGAAACCTTTTTCTCAGTTTTTTCAATAGTAAATGAAATATCATCGTCTCTATTTGCATCGATAACTCTTATATCGACGCCTGCTGGTGGAACATAATTAAATTTAGCAAGTACGTCCAGTGGTTTCTCTAGTAATAGGGATTTGTTTTCCTGAGATTCCCATGCATAAGCGACAGCTCTTCCCCAAGCATGGCTCCATGATTCGTGAGCAGCAGTTCCATCGAGAAGGGCTTCGTCAAATAGTACTTGTAAAGTATGAGAAAACGAGCCGAACTCGGTGCTATTAAACCTTACATTATTTAAATTACGCATCGTTATTATCCTTTAATTTATGAGTTTACGTCATTTTATACCATATATTTCAACCCGTGCCTATAACAGTCACAATTATACAAAGTTCACAGAGTGGGCTTTGTATAGCTTACACCTGCTGAGACGGCAGTAGTCAAGATAAGCTATAGAAGTTTGTTTGATAAACTAATTATAAAAATCGATCTTACAGCTGTACTTCTTAGTTGAATCCTCGTTATTTATTGGGTTAATTTGTAATTCATCACAAGGAAGGTTTTTCGTACTTGGTAATGGAATGATCTCCAATGGCGAACATTCGTTACTATGTGGATACTTACTAATAAATTAATATATTACATCTCGTGAAGTTACAGATAACACCTAAGCTGTTCAGTAAGTTGCTGATCGTGGCTGGATTACAAGCAGATCAGGGCTTAACTAAAAGGTAATTTTATGTAATTAATAGTTCTGAGGGCCTAAATTGAGCCCACAGAACTTAAATGGAATGCGCTAGCAGGTAAATGGAAAACCAGATCCATCATTGTTATATCTAGTCAATGCTACTGGTTGAGCATCTTTACTATCAGGGGCTTCTGGTAACGACAAAACTATACCAAGTGAGGTTTTTTGAATCTGACTATAATTTCCAGCAATCTCTTGACACCATACCCATTGATCTAAAGGTATTGTATTACTTTCGATTGAGATACTTTCTATTTCATCTTTAGAAATTGAATGACTTTCAGAAAATAAGTAGTCATCAAAAGAGGTAACTAACTCGTTAAGTTGAAGGTTATAATTTTCATTGTTTAATTTGAAAGCTACTTTACAGTGATGTTGAGTTCCACCTTTAAGGGTAACTGTAGCTGAAAAAGTTCTAGCATAATGTGCGTTATCATCTTCCTTAACAACTAAATCTACATCCCAAGGATAATCATAATTTAACCATTCTTTTAACAAAACCGCAGCAGTGCCGATAGGCTGTTCTTCAGTCAATTCTGATGTGATAAATTTTTCTTTAAAAACTTTATTTGACCAAGCTAATGATAACGCTGAAAGCATTACCCCACCAAAGTTAGTGAAATCTACATCACTATTTCCTAAATTATAGCTTGATTCGGGAATACGCATGAAGTTTACAGGGTAATCTCCCGCACCTTCAGAAATATGTTCATTTACAGGTGTGTTATTAGTTTGTTGTGTTGATAAGTTATCAAGGCTATCTAAAAAAGTATTTAATTGAGTTAAATCTTGATGAAGATCTTTCTCGCATTTTTGCTCTAGTAACCAAGTGTTTTTTAGATAATAATCAGAGATAGCATCAACTGGGTGTGGAATATCAGGTAGTTTAGGTACGTATACAAGGAATCTGTCAAATGATAATGCACTTGTCATGTATACACCGCGTAAAGAGTTATAGAATGGGCCTTCACATTTATCGTTGATAGTAAAGGTGATGTTCCAAGGGCAATTATACTCAAAATATTCTTTAAAAATATTTAAAGCATTATTCTCAGCACAAAGTTTTTGCCTAAAATCGTCATTATTCCAAGCTTTTGCAATTGCTCTCATATATACAGAGCGAAACTCAAGCAGTTGTTTTGTTAATTCCATTTTATCTCCTAATGTTTAGTTTAAACTATCTATCTTAATCTTGTATGTATCTTTAGTTTTCATTAATTTAGCCTGCTGTAAAAGTGAGGTTTCAGCAGGGTAAGAGTTAATTTCCAGTAAATTAGCCATTTTTAAAAGGGCTGGAATGTATTCTTTTTCGCCCAATTCTACAGCATGAGACAAGCATGCATTAATGATTTCTTGAGCCTTGGCAAATCTTTTAGTGTGGAAGCATGTCTCAGCAGCTAAAGACGAATAGTAGCTATTTAGTAAATGACAATTGTATTTTTTTAACTCTCTCGATAGGAGTACTTGACCTTCAATTTCATTGTCATTTATCGCCCATTTGTGTATTAAAATAGCGAATGCTTCATAAGCAGGTAAAGTGTATTTTTTACAAAGCTTTAAAAGAGTACTACTTGAACACAGTGCTAACTTTCTATTTGAAAGAATATGATGAACTTTTGATTCAAAAAGTAGTGCAAGGCCTAACGTGGGTATATGGTTAATTGATTCGGACCATTGGATAGATTCTTTAGCTAATTTTATTGAGCAATCTTTGTTCCCTAAAATGGCTTCACTAAATGCTAGTGAAGCCAAAGACCAACCTTTAGCATCTATACCAAAAATATTTAAATCAAAAATTTCTTCTTTTTCGTAATGGAACAGTGACTTTCTCAATGTATCATTTGCTAAATCAAATTTGCCCTCTATGTTTAGTAGTTGCCCTTCAAGACAGAAGAGAGAAGCGGCCAAATTATGATTTTCAATCGTTTCAATTTGCGACTTTAGAACAATAATGTCTTCTCTCATTTCTTGGTAAGCACCAGAAACGTAATTATGAGTGGCAGAAGCCCAAAAAATCGCCAACAAATTACTGAGATTGGAATCGTTAGTCAATAATGCTTTACATTCTGATATTTTTTTTCTTACGTTTATTCCGGCCCAGCCCTCAGTCATCATAAGCGCTTTAATTAAAAAATTGTTAATCTCAAGCTTTTTATCTTTATCAAGTAAAGTGTTCGAAGACTCAAAGTAAACAAAAAGTTCATTTGCTACATTTATAGCCACCTCATTGGAAGTAATCAATATAGAATGTGATATTACTTTTTTGGCATATTTATAAACGCTTCCTGAATTATCTGTAAATTTAATATGATGATAAAGCTTTTGGTTTAACTCGTGTTCAGGTAGATTTTGTAATTGTAAAAGGCTATCGAATACCTTTTGGTGTATTTTACTTATGACTGAGCTTTGAACACTCTCATAAGCCGCATCTCTCACTAAAGCATGTTTAAATATGTAGGTTTCGTTATTTACACTTCGCTTTTGTATAATTAAATCATTGGCTATCAGCTCATTCAGATCATTCTGAATTTGATTTTCACTTAATGATGACGCACTAATAAGCAACTCATATTCGAACTCACGTCCGATTGTCGCCGCAAGCTGGGCGGTTTCTTTGGCATGAATGAGGCTATCGAGTTTTTGCTGGAGTGATTCACGTAAACTGCTGGGAACTTGATCTAGTTTGTCTGGGCTTACAAAGTTAATTTCACCTTCAACGAGACCGACCAAGGTTTTTTGCTTTAACATACCAACAAGTTCTTCGATAAATAATGGAATACCATCTGTTCTGCTGGTGAGTATGTCGAGTACATTACGTGAAACTGGCTGATCATCAAATAGCCTAATGATAAAGTCTTCAGTGGCTTGTGCCGTTAACTTATTAAGGTTCACCTCCATTAACGTGAGATCTTTTAGCGATGTGGGCACTTGCTGTCGAGATGTGCTGATCAACACGCTTCCCGAGTTTAGTTGTCCTGCAAAGTGCTGAATAAACTCTATTGTCGTGGTATCTGCCCAGTGGATATCTTCGATAATATATAGTTTATTTTCACTAATACTATAATGTTTGCTCAGTAGTAATGCTGTTAAACTACTAAATAGTAATGCTTTTTGTTGATCTGGCGCGAGTGTCGATGCCGGTATGTTTTCTGGTAGTTCTATGTTTAACCAAATCAGTAATATTGGTAGAGCTTGCTCTATTGCAATACTGCTGTCTTGTTGGGTTATTATATCGCTGAATAGGCTAACAGCGCTTGATGCATCCAGTTTTGTTGTACTGAATAAATAGCGAATAAGTGTGAGTACAGGATAAAGTGCATTGTTTTGATGCTCGGGCAAACACTGCGCAACCAAGTGCTGGTATTGGCCTGCATGACTTCGTATTTCTTGTAGTAAACGAGATTTACCAATGCCTGCCTCACCATGGATATGGGTTAAATGGCTATGGGTATTTTCGCCCTTTATAACAGACAGGGTTTTATCTAGCTCTTTTTCTCGGCCAATTAATTCGTGATTGTTGCGAGTACCACGCATAAAGCCAAACGCTTCAACTTGCCTTTCGCCTTTTAAGCTATAGACTGTTGCTGGTGAACCTGGTTGTTGTAAATTTGGTAACTCAGTGCCTTCAAATTCACTGTAAGGTTCTAAAATAGCGCGAGAATCGCCACTACAGAGTATTTGTTTCGGTTTAGCGCAGCGTGCGAGCTCCATCGCTGTATTGGTAATATGGCCTTCAGGGATGGTATTGGCATAGGTGACGAATACACCCGTGTGTAACCCTATATGTATATTAAAAGAAATGCCATGTACCTCTTGCATTAACGCATCTCTTTTTGACATTTCACTCATTATTTCTAATGCGGTACGAGCTGATAAACGTGTATCGTTATCACTGGCAACAGGAAAGCCGAAATAAAATAGTAGCATGTCACCGAGTGTGCCTACATGGTAGGCGTTAAAACGCGTGGCAATATCAACACACTGGTTTAACTGTGCTTTGTTCAGCGCATCGATAACGTCTAGGTCTTTGGTGTTTGTGCTGACTTCAGTGATACTGATTTTTAACGCTAACACCGTAATTTGTTTGCGTTCTGTGAGTAGGGTGTGGTTAGCACTGCTGTTCTCTTGTGCATCTTTACGCAGAACAACGGTTTCGTCATCAAATCCGTGTTGTGCTTCGCCTTTGGTGAGAATACCTACGAGATTGGCCACATTAATACTATTGAGTTCATTAAAGCTCTCTTGTGAGGTGATCACGCGCTCAATCGCATTTTTCTTAAGTATTCTTCTGAGTAGAGAGGCAAGTGGGTGACCAAGTAGTGGAGCAGGCAAAGGTACATTTACATCACTCAACTGCTTATGATAAATCGACGCAATGCTTGAACCAGTAATAGCGGGTAGACCCGTTAAACACTCTAAGTAAACAAGACCCCAAACATATAAATCTGTTTTTGTTGTTGCCGGTTCGCCACGTAATTGTTCAGGGGCACTATATGAAGGTGTGCCTAACGTCTCTTGAGTGAGCGTAAGTGTATTGAAATCGGGCTGGCGATGTTCAGATACTAAGGTGCCAATACCAAAGTCGAGTATTTTGGCATAAGTTTTAGCGCCAGATTTTGTCAGCATAATATTGGCTGGCTTTATGTCACGGTGAATGATCCCTCTGCTATGGGCGTGAATTAAGGCGTCTAACACTTGCAGCATAACATCAGTGGCATCTATCGCATTGAGTGCACCTTCTTGTGTGAGGTGTTGGCGCAGCGAAATACCATCAACGTATTCAAACACGCCAAAAAGGAGGTGAGCGTCTATCTGACCTTTGTCGAGTAATCGTACAATATGCGGGTGTTGTAATTGGCTACTTAATTGTGTTTCACGTTTAAAACGTTCTATATAGCGCTGCTTTTTTTGTTCTTCTAAATGCGGTTCTAGCGCTAAGAATTTTATTGCAACAAATTGATCTGTGTTTTTATGTTTGGCTTTAAATACTTTACCAAAACCACCTTCACCAATTTTATGAATGAGTTCGTAGTGGGCACTATCAAAGCGATCAGTAATATACTGATCTGAAAATTGTGTGAGCGACATAAGCTTTTTAAATCCAATAGTATGTTTGTAACCATATCCTTTGTATAACGTCCTGGTTACGTTTGTATTTTTATGATTTGTGTTAACACAGCGTTCGCGCCCATCCTTGCGTTCGTTACACAAATTTACTTTTATAGATTAGCTTATCGGTCAGGGGGAAGGAATCTTTAATTTATGAATTATATATGATTTTTTTTAATTGATAATTTAATGAAGATGATTAAAGGAAGGGTGAACATAAGGTGTACACCCTAAAGTATTGGCTTATTTTAATGTTATAATGAGATTTTCTAATCTTCTTTCTTGGGTGGCAAAAGTACGGCTATTGTTGACGTAGGCTGGGTCAATTTGACCGTGTCGCAAGCGTTGTAATAATAATGATCCATTACAGTCATGATCTGTATTTACCTGAACATCTTTGTACAATTCAATATTTGATAAATTTATGGTGAAATCACCATCGTCAGATACATTATCAAAGGTAGTTGTTGAGGACACTTTGTCTCCATCATTTTTTGTACATTCTGTATGAAATTTAATACTGAACTGATCATTTGCACCACTTTTAGTCCATTCAACATCTAAAGACGCGTCTTTGTTATAAAGTTGACCTGCTTGTGGCGCGAGAATTTGATACTGAGGAGGTAAAGTGAGCGTGTTGGTTAAGACCTTATTCTCACTGACGCGGTTGAGTTGTACTAAGAACTCGCTTTCACCGACTGCGACATCAAAAATTGCACGGTAATCTATATCAAACGCATCACTGTCATCTTCTTCTAATACTTTAACCGTTGAACCAACCGTTGCGCGAAGCTCATCGCCGTTGGTTAACTTTAAATTATTACCATTTCTTCCTGATACATTTAGCTCTGCAATAACTCGGCTATTTTGGCCGTTTGATGTTATATAAATATCAGACCAAATGGCTTCTGTTTTTACAGCCGCTGACTCGGTTGTTTCTGAGGAGCACGCAGTGAGTAGGCTTACAGCAAGGGTTAATGATGTATATTTGAGTAGGTGCATTTTCGTCCCTGTGATTAATTTATTTATGAGGCTTTTCTGATTTTATAGCGACTATTCTACCTTTTGACGAGATGGTATTTAAAGGGTTTTTACAAAAAAGTACACATTATAAGATTTATTCACAATTGAACATGGGGTAATTGTAAAGGCATTATAAGGGAGCCTGTTCATTAGGCCTGATTTCTTATAATAAATGCGGCCAGTATGGTTAGCCGCAGTACTAATTAGTAAAGTATAAGGTAATAGATAGAAGTGTTTAATCTGATATCACAGTCATGATCAAATCATGTGGCTTGAGTGCTAATTGCAGTGTTTTTATTTCATGATTAATAACTGATAATGCTTGCTTAAGTTGTTGCCCAGTAAACGCTGTGGTGCAAAATACCTCAACTTTGAGTGTTTGTTTGAGTTTGTTCAGTTGTCCGTGGTGCGTTAGGTATTCAAAAGCATCATTGTGTAGTTTGAGTTCTTCACAGGCATTTGTTAGTTGCTTTATGAGTAATTGCTCCGTCTTCTTTTCAGTTTTAGTCATTATTTTTCTCTTTCTCTTTCCCTTTCTCTGTAGCGGCGTAAATCCAGCAAGTATTACCTGATTTTAAAGAAGCTGAAACTCTCGTATATGCATCAACCTCGTATGTATCAGCTTGAGACAGTTCCGTTGCTGAAATTAAGAAAACGGTACCGGTAACTTCGTCTTGCTCATTACCTGTATATTTCAAAATCGGGTGATGTGTTTTACCGCTACTGGCAATCACTTTGGCATCAGTGATTTCAATTTCACCTACCTGATAGCCCAGTAAAGTATCGCTTTGCCCTTCAAGTAATCGACCAAACGTGTCAAGTTGCACTTGCTTTTGCTGTAGAGTGCCGTATGAAAATAGTGCTTCCACAAATGTTTCCTTTATAGGTAAGTGATTGCGCTTTACAATAGCAGAATATTGAAAAGCGCGGCAACTTAAATGTCTAAAGGCCTACCTAAATCTCGCCCATGATAATCGCACACACCATCTGGGAATGTGGCACGGAGTTGGGTGATCATCTCTTCCGTTAGTTTTATGGTGCCATAAATGCCTTTATTCAGCGCGGTATCTATGGTCATTAAGTCGCACTTGAACATATCTCCTGCCCATGGCGCGCCAGATTCAATGCGGCTGGTACTAAACATTGGAAAGCGTGATTGGCATGCACCGTCTGCTTGGTTGTTCCATTTGCCATTGAATACATCTTTGCCTGCGGCAAAAATATCCCCATTTTTGTCAAAGCATGTATCTTTTAGCTCGCTGGGCTTAGCTTGTAATACGTCAGTTGGGCTGCCATCAGATAGCGCTAACAGCCATTTATCCATCATTGCAAATGCCGCTAGAGTCGGATCATGATCTTTGTGAGCAACCCAAATCACGTGATTCTTAGTGTGCCCCTGTGACTTCTCAATACGCAGGCGACTATAAAAGGATGCAGACATATGATGCATATCTAACTCATTTTCTAAATAGTGGCGTGCATCAATAATGGGCAGAGTGACTTTGCCGATAAAGACTTGTCCGGAGCGGTAGGCCGCCTCCATGGCAGTAATACTTCCTTGATGGCGTGGTGCTGGCGTTTCTGATGGTGTGGTAATGTTTTCGTTGCCCCATAATGATAGCCATAGCGGAATGTTAGTGCCGAAGGGGGTAACAATTTGTTCTTGCTGCATGGCTTGTTGAGGTTTCCAGCTACCAATATTGTGGTTGATATCTATAAACTCAGAAAACGAGATTTCATTGTTGTTGAATGCGTTTAAGCCGTATTGTACACCGACGTTATCCCATGTACTCAGCCCGAGTCCTGCGGCGTCTTTACCTAGAATGTGTTGCATGTCTTGCCAATAGCTCCATTGCGTTTTTTCAACGACGGGTTCAGAGAAGAATGCACGTAAAAACCCCTGTCTGGGATTATTAATAAAGGCTGATAAACCAAAATAACCATTAATGCATTCGCTATTCCCTTCGGGCAGCGTTGGAACAAACCCTGCCATTAACTGATTGATAGGCTGCAAAAACCCAGCTCGTTGTGGAAAGTCATTAATGGCATTCATACCTTCAATGAGGCGGCGTCGATCCCAATTTCTCCATGCCTTTTTATCGTTAGCTCGAAACGTAAAGTAATTATTCAGTAAGTCACAATCTAATGCATAGGTGGTTTGTGTGATCATATCTGGGTAACTGTACAACGGCAGTAACCCATCTAAAATCCCAGTGCTGTTTTGGGCAATAAGGTATTGCGCTAAACCGCCGCCAGAGCCGCCAACCCCAACGGTGTATAGCGGCTCTCCATAAAGGCTAGTAAACTGTTTTTTGACACGCCTTGCGGTGTCTTCAGCGAGCAACATGTTGTAGGTATAGCTGGTTTTATTACCGCTTGAACTTATTACCGCGTAACCATCAAGTAACTGTTGTGCTTGACGTTTCATTACTTTCCATGCGGTTTGACGGCCTTGTCTATAACCAATGCCTGAGCCACCATTAAATTGATAAATAAGTCGCTTGTTCCACAAAGACGTTTTGCTGCGATGCTGCGCTTCATGAGGGGCAATTGGAACAACCATGGTGTAAATAAAGCGGTTAATGGTGCCTCGCTCTACTCGAAATAACGGGCCTTTGAAGGTGGCTATATCTTCATTGTCTGATAGTTTACGAGCAGAGAGTGAATCATCAATTGTATAATATTCTAGTCGTGTTTTTACGCCACAATCTTTGCTATAGCCGAGTAAAACCCCATTATCGTCATACACTGTCACACCTTCAGCGTTTTTATTATCGACTTCAGGCAGTCCGAGTCCAGAATCTACAGACATACAAAAGAAAGGGTACTGATTGGGGCCTGAATACAGGTTGGTATTTGGTCCTACCTCACCCAATGGAATGGGGAACGAGTACGTTTCTGGCGGACGCTGAGTGTGGGATATATGCGGGTGAAAATTCAATATCGGGTTACTTTTAGCTGTTGCAATTGCTTTCACTTGACGTGAGCTGTAAGGGTCGTTAGTACCCAAAAAAAGCCATCCTAATGCTATGATAAGAATAGTAAAAAAGCTTCCTGCCAACCATTTTATGTATGTTTTCATGCATCACCAAACTGGTTAACCGTCATACTATTAAGTGTAGGCGGTACACTCATGATGTGTTGTTATTACTTTGTAAAAATCATATAAACATATGAGTATATTAAAATTATAGGGTAGTGTTATTTATTGTTTGAACAATTTGCGTATTTTGCTGTAACAAGTGCAACATAGTGAGACAAACTTTTTTCACTATGTTGTTCGAAATAAATGTCAAGTGTGCATGCTGACTGTATTCGGTCGATTCTAAATTCTCGGTAATCTAATCTCAGTAGGCAAAATGCAACGAGAGTCCATTTACCACCCCAATATACCAAACCGAGTGGTTCGACCTGACGTTGTGTTGCAGTGTGATTAACATCGCAATAGCTTAGTTGAAGGCATTGTTTGCCTTCAATTGCTTGACGACATTGCTTATTAAGTTGCTGCTGCTTTTCATTATGGCTAAAACTAGAGACTAAGTAAGGGGAGCTATCTTGAGATTGCTTTAAATGATCTGGCAAAACAGCTTCTATTTTGGCCATGGCTGAGCGGGCATGTTCACTTAACGTTGGATCTGTCCATGCGCCAACCATTTTACTGCCGAGCAGCAAAGCGCTTAACTCCTCAACATTAAACATCATGGGGGGTAACGCGTGATCGGCAATCAGGTAGCCAATGCCAGCTTCCCCCTCGATGGGCACCCCAGAGCATTGCAAATGCTGAACATCTCGGTAGATAGTGCGTTCTGATACACAAAAATGAGCCGCTAATTGTTGTGCGGTCATGGCAAAACGCCTGCCTTTTAAAACGTTTACCAATTGAAAAAGTCGCTCAGATTTGTGCACAGTGATCCTCTATCAATTCATGAATTAATTATGACATTCGGTTTGGGCAATGACTCTGTTATGTGTCAGCTCTACAGTATCTTTATCTATATATTTAATAAAGTTTTGACACTCGGGCGAGTCATAAAATGCTTGTTGGACACGTGTCGCATCATGAAGTGTTTTCCAGTAAATCACATCGATATACAAGGTTGAATTTTGTTGCTTGGCGAGCGATCGATAAAGTAATCCTGATTGGGCATTTAGAAATGTTTCGAACTGAGCATTCGCAGTCATAAAATCTTGTTCTGTGATACCTTTCGCTAAAGCAAATGAAACTACTTCGATAATATTGTTTGGCATAATGTGTTTCCTTCTGTGATTAATAAGTCGCATTCAGTAAAACACATTACATGGTCAGGGAGTGTCAGTAGACGTTAGGCGAGATAACCATAGGTTGCCAATGAACCTGAAATAATGCTAGCACAAGCAAATAGCCCGTATTCAATTTTAATTTGCATACGCTCTTCGGAACTAGATGCTTTTTTAGTCATTGCCATAATAATGCAGGTGGCGGCTAAGCAAAAACTGATAATAATGAAGTTAACTAAAATAGCATCGAGCAACATGATTTACCTCAATTGATAAAGTATTGGAATTTAAGCAGACATAACTGTTTGGTGCAGGATTATACGTGTCTTTTTTACCAGTGGGTAGCTTTGTGTAACGATTTGCAAAGGGTATGATTTAATTCATGGGTAAAGGCGGTAAGCATTTTTCGATAAATAGAAACATGGCTCCACCGACCATATACGTTATTAGATTAAAACGGGTGAGATCAACACTGTGAATCGAATAGAAGCATTCAGATTTGCAAAGTTCTTTCAAGTCAAGATAAATATATTTGTGTAAGTGAATCTTCCAGAGGTTACCTCTGGAGTATATATATCTGATAGGTAGTAGTTATTTTCAGTTTTATGAAACCATTTTATAATACAGCGCCCTATGTGCGAGGTAGCTTTGCCATATTTTATCAACTTGCTGTTGATATATATGGCGATTATCGGTGTGGGTAAGCCCGTTATTAATGAGTAATTCACCCAGTTGCATTGCGCTGGCCATGGCGTTGAACATGCCTTGAGATGACAATGGGTCAAAGCTGATAGCTGAATCTCCAATGGCGAACCAAGCGTTACCAGAGCAACTTTCTAGTTTGGAGGAGTTTGCAGCCAGCATGGGGTGTAAAGTTGCGCTTGAATGATCTAGCTGAGATATCAGTGCGCCTAACCCGGTTACATGCTGTGCTCGTTGAAGCAATACTTGTGGGGTATGTATTTGTGCTGCTTTTATGATGTGTGGCTCTGCATACCAAGAAAATATTCTCTTTTGTTGATATACGCCAGCGTTTAAATCATTTTGGTGGAGGGGGGCGCTATACCACCAACTGTCGTCAGTATGACTTATAACCGCCACATTTTTCGTAATATTCAGGTTTGCGGTAAAACCAATAGACATGAGTTTATCAAATTGATGCCTTGCGATCCCTTGTTGACGTGCAAATACACAATGCCTGCCTGAAGCATCAATCACAATATCGCTTATAAGCTGGTGTGCGTGTGCGTTGTGTTGATAGGTTACCTTCCATCCATGAGATGTTTTAGTGCTGTCAACCAGTTGTGCGGGCCAAATAGTGTGTATATTTGCTGTGTAGCAGGCTTCCCTAAGCTGCTTTTCAAAATAAGCCCTATCCAGATGCCAGCCAAACCCATCGGGGTTCTTTAAGTTATCGATTAAAGTGGGCTCGTCTGAGCCCCAATAAGATAGGGTCCCTTGACTGACGATATGCCGAGGATCACTCAGCAAATGCTGTAAATTTAATTGTTTTAGTATCCTAATTGCGGCGGGCGCGAGTGATTCACCGACCTTATTTTGTGGCTCAGCGTCTTTGTCTATCAACGTGACAGAGTAATAAGGCGCTAGTGCAAGGGCTGCAATGCAGCCCCCAATACCAGAGCCAATTATGACGACTTGTGTCTTTGGTAATTGTGACTCAGTCATGTTTTTTAGCTTTTAAAGTTAAAGCGATTGGCTTTGTCAGTTTGACTTAAATCAGGGCGAATACCCTTTTTCGCTTGTTGCTGCCCTGTTGATCTTAACGCTGTTTTAGGCTCTTTTGAGGTGGGTGTTAAACCAACTTGCATAGTGGTTGGAAAGCCTGTGACGCCTTTTTCTGTTTTAGGTAAAACCACTGCCAGCTTATCAAAGTTATTAATCATGTCGTTGATCTGTGCTTTGTAGTCAGTCGTGGGTCCAATAGGGAGATCATCAAGCCAAAATTCACGCTCATTAAATGCAGCTTGTCGCTCATTGATGGGTAAACTTTCGTCAATTACCTTGTCGTAGTTTTCTTTATTTAACATGTTATTCGGCACACGTGCAGGCCAAAAGGTCGGTAAGTATGGGTCTAGAGCTGTATTATAACCATCTCGGCAAGACGCGGTATCAGTTTGCCATGGAATCGCCATCCAGCGTGTGATACCACCTGCAATTTGTCCGTTGTTTATCGGGCCATCAAAAGATAGTGCAGTATGAGGCGTTAAAACGGAGCCAAAATTAATATCGTGTGTTGGAGAAGTATCGTCAGCATGACGCAATCTAAATGCTTCACTATACATCCCAATATGCCGCATTGGCCAAGTCATTTCACATCCTGGGTGAAAAGCGTCAGCCAAACAAAAGTCCATAGCTGCTTTTGTTAGCATATCGGGTTGCTGAGCAATTGGTACACTCTCAATTGAGGTTGGCGTTTTTTGGCTCGGATCGTAATCGGCAATAAATTCTCCAGATACCCATTGTGACAGCGCATTAAGTTGAATTCGAGTCAGTGTCAAAAATTGTCGAGGAGAGCTGTTTGACTCTTTGCTCATTGCATCCCCATAAATCCAAGGCCATTGTTGTGGCGATAAAGAGGTATTGGTGGGATCCCACGCTGCAACAGAGATTGGGTTTTCACCTATGTCAAATTGGGTATCTAACTGTCGGAAGTTATTAAATAATGTGCGTTTTGATTCTTGCCATGTCGAAGAAGGGTCACTCAGACGCTTTAACCAAAGTTCTGACGTAAAATCAAACGGGCTTTGCCAACCAAACCCAGCGGCAAACCCTGCATTGACCCACTGTAAGTCAGTCATGCGCTGGAAAATAGGTAAAATATCGTGAGTAAAAGAAGGTTTGCCCGGCACAGGTAACATGTTTGCGTCTACTGCAATATCATACATCAAATCCCACATGGTTCTGACCGACTTTTGCATAGGCGCATAATCAGGAGGGGCACAAACAACCCAGCTAGGCTTTACGGGTAAAACAGCACCATCAACAGTCACGTCAGCGGTAATTGGGCCGTCAGAGGTATCATCATACCACCCATCGTTGTTACCGAATGTAACTGCCTGTTCTCCAAGTATGTTTGCTGATTTACCATGGCCTCCCAGCATGACTAAGCGGCCCTCTGAGTCGGTTGTCATTTCACCTAGGTAGACCGAAACCTCATCAAATGCACCGATAAATTGATGCTGCTCACCAGCTATATTACGTCCAGATAACGTGTTTTTTCCGCCATCAATGAGCAGTTTCTCACGGGCACTTCCCGCTATCTTTTTGTTTCGTAGCTTGGAAGGATCTGCTTGTGCTGCTTCTGGAATATCTAAGGCAATTTCGAAGTTATACCAAGAGGCTTTTTGGTTTGCAAGTTGTGCATGCCAAGTAATATCGGCGTTGTCGGCGGTGAGTTCTTTTACAACTTCACCCGCAGCATTTAACCCATAAATGCGAAAACGTGCAGCTTGGCGCTTTAAAGCACCAGTACTATCTCGGTAAAAATTGGCTGTTTGTGGGAGTGGCTCGCTGACTTCTGGACCAATAAAGTATTCAGATTGACTGTTACCAACACGCATCACACCGATGGGGGGATATATCGCGGCTGATACAATGGTTGAATGGCAAGAGGTGTTTTCCATACCTAAACTTCCTTTAATTTTAGACCTAACTATTGACGTAGAAGCGCAACTATTGCTGCACTTCTATTGTGTAAAGGAGTCTAGTTTCACTACCTGAGAATAGCAATTACAGCCAATTACGGCGCTTTTCTATGGTGTTTTATGTAACTGCCAATGGTATTGACGGTATCTAGCCAATACCCATTTTTAGGATCTTTTAAATAAACAAATAGTTGTTCTAGTACGTCTTTATCAACGCTATATAAGCCGTTTTCCCCAACATCATGGCCAGCAAGGATGATCCAGCTATTATTGCCTTTAAGGAATTCGAGTACTGTTTTTATTTCCTCGAAAGTTTGCCCATCGAGACGAATGGCAGTCAGCTGAGAGAAAGACGTGTAGTTTGGGTTGTTGGCGGTTTCATCGTTCCATGTTCTGCCAAATTGAAATTGCTGTGCGATTAATGGCACATAGCTGCGAGTATCAACACCTCTGCCCACGAACGTATTGCCACATGGGTACGCAAAACTGGTGGGAGTGACACCTAGCTTTTTTTTAAGGTAATTATTGGCTTTCTCTATGTCTTGTTTGATCCAATCAAGGGTTGTATTTTCGAGCCCTAACCCTCTTACGCGAAGCCATTCAAAGTTACCAGTACACACATGGTTATTGGTATGGTTGGCAATTTCATGACCATATGACACCGCCTTTTTCCACCCCTTTAATTGCGACTCAACATTATTTGGTACGACGTAAAAAGTGCCTTTTACTTGGTGCTTTTCAAAGAGTGGCATGCCCACGGTAATTTGACTTTCTCGGGCATCGTCAAATGTGATACTAATGGCATTTTTAGCACCATTAGGATACTTAAAGCCTATGTATTTATTGCTTTTATTATTTTGCCACTGAGGAGGCGGTGTGTTTGACGCTGAGGCTGTAAAGCTGGCTGAGAGTGCACTTGATAATAGACCAAGGCTGAGTAGTAGGTTCAATATTCGCATTATAAGTTCCGTTTTTTTTTGACTCAGGTATATATACCCACGGAACATAGTTGGTGCAATATAAATAACCTGAAGTTAAACTGAATTATAAAAAATTCGATATTTAATACATTGACTTATGCTGTATAGAAATATATAAAATTCTGTTTTTAATAGTAATTTAATTTTAACCTTGTCTTTACTGCATTAAAGGACTTTGAAGTGATTGAACTAAAAAATGTCACGTTTAAGCGAACAGATGGCACAGATGAACGGACAATATTAGACAATATTACGCTGGTTATTGGGCGGGCAACGCAAGTGGCATTATTAGGTGACAGTGGCTCGGGCAAGTCGACATTGCTAAACCTATTAGCTGGGCTGCTTAAGCCCAATAGTGGGGAGGTAATTGTTAATAACCAAACAATAAGCACGTTAACTATGCAGCAACTGGCTCATTATCGCCGCACAATTGGTATTATATTTCAGCAGTATCAGTTATTAAGCCCGTTAACGGTAAAAGATAATATTACATTTCAAGCCCGTTTAAATAAGCTAGATTGTAGCGAACAAGATATCCAGCAATTATCACAGCGATTGGGTATTGCACATAAGCTTAATGCACTACCGCAACAGCTTTCAGGTGGGGAGCAGCAACGCGTGGGTATTGCCCGTGCGATTTTAAACCGGCCTAAACTACTGTTAGCCGATGAGCCAACAGGCAATTTAGATGCACAACGTGCGCAAGAAGTATTGGAGTTACTCATGACGCTTTGTCATGAGCGTGATATTAACTTAGTGTTAGTAACACATAGCGCAAGATTAGCGGGCCAATTATCAAGGCAGTTAGTGCTAAAAGATGGCCGGTTGTATGACTGAATTTAAATTAGTTCTACAGACATACTGGTGGTTCTACCGACGTCACATTGGATTATTACTCTTATTTTTTGTGGGGTTCAGTTTAGGGAGTGCTTTGTTAACTGCTATTCAGGGGCTCAATCTTGAAGCGTCTAAACGTTATCAGTCAACTACCGCCATGCTCAATAATCCTGTCACGCACTTTATTCGTCCGGCACTTGGTGAGCATGCTCTGCCTTTTTCATTATGGACACAATTACGACAGCAAGGGGTGACAGCTGCTCAACCTGTGGTTGAGGGGTGGGTGAAAACTCAAACGGGTGCAAGTGTGAACATTCGTGGGGTTAACTTATTTCAGTGGTTGGGCGCTGCCAATAATGATCGTAGCCAGTCAGTAGAGCGAGGCCATACTAACGCAGCAACCCTCACATTTGTTAGTGCTATATATTTGGATCCTAGTGTGATGAAGCGTTTGAATTTATCTGCTGAAAATCCGACGTTATCATTTAGCGACAGTATACAAAATATTCCTGTTGTTGCGATGAAAGGGCTCGGTGGCAGTGCGCTCATGGATATCTATTTAGCTGATCAACTACTAAATAAAAACGGCCAGATAAGCTACTTTGAAGTGACAGAGCAAAGTACTGAGCTGCAAACAATAATAACGACGTTGCTAAAAAATGGTGAACGTTTGGAGCCAGTGCAAGAACAAGCCTTTGATGGGCTCTCTCGTGCATTTTTCTTGAATTTAAAAGCGTTGGCCTTGCTCGGTTACGTGGTGGGCGCATTTTTAAGCTTTAATGCGATTAAATTGGCGTATACCTCGCGCCAGACTTTACAAAATCAGTTATTTGTATTGGGCTGTAGTGAACAGATGTTGACCAAAACATTGTTGACTGAGCTTACCGTGTTGAGCTTTGTGGCGGCGATATTTGGTGCGTTACTTGGCACGAGTTTGGCTAATTTTTTGGTTTTAGATGTGTCGTATACGTTACAGAGTTTATACCAATTAGATCGTACCTTAATTGTACAGTTTGATTGGTCTCTTGTGCTGCTTGGTTTTGTTTTAAATCTGCTCGTGCTGTTATGTTTTGTGTTTATTCAAACTCGTAACTCTCTGTTTAATAGTCCTCTATTAAAAATAGGCTCTGTGCTATTGGTTATGTTGGCCAGTGGTTATTTGTATTTATTTGCGGTCACAGAGGTAGAGGCATTGTTATTATGCATGGGCGTATTGTTACTCTTTTTTGGCATTACGCCGTGGTTTATCAGGCGGATATTTTTAATAAAGTGGCCAACTAAGAATGCGGTTTTACTCTGGCTAAAGGCTGACAGTAGCACTCAATTGTCAGCACTTACTTCGTCTGTATTAGCCATGTTAATGGCGATGGGGGCGGCTGTGGGCATGCAAATAATGGTGGGTAGCTTTAGTGACGCGTTAGATAAACACTTAACGCAGCGGCTCAGTGCCGATCTTTATGTAAGACCTGCTGGCGATTTTGAACAGCTCAAAAAGGAGCTAGTAAATCATCACAGTGTTACGCAAGTTGGGGTGTATTGGCATGCCCCCGTTGAAGTACGTACAGTGATGCAAAATGAGGGGGTGATCACACCCAGTGATAATAAAAAAGCGGCTGCTAAATTGATCAGCTTTGGTGAGGCGAGCCAGTATCACCAACATTTAAATCTGTTAGGTGATGAGTCCGTAGCCCCTCATCACTTTGTAATAAATGACACTGAACGGGGTTGCCTAATTAATGAACCCGGACTGCGTAAATATGTGCTTTCGACTGGAGATAGGGTGCTTATTGAGCAAGGTGATGCGAATATTCGCTGTGTTATTACTGGTGTTTTTTACGATTATGGCGAACAAGCATTAACGCTTGTCACAACAACTCATGAAATAGCTAAGAGCGGGATACAGTTTGAACGGTATGGTTTATCGCTTTGGTTAAATGAGGGGGCTAACACCAGCACGCTACGTGATGAATTAATGACGCACTATGGATTAGACAGTGCTCAGGTGATTGCAAATAAACAGTTTAAAGCGTTTGCTAAAACATTGTTTAAAAGTACCTTTTACATCACGAATGCACTGAACTCGTTCATAATATTAATTGCGCTCTTTGGCATGTGGGTGAGCTTTTTGACATTAGGGCGGCAACAGCTAGAACCTATTACTGTATTACAGCGGTTAGGGGTTTCAAATAAAAGCTTACTCTTAGCGAAGCTGTTACAAACTGGGGTAATTATTGGCGCAACATTAGCACTTGCGATCCCCCTTGGGTTATCGCTCGGCTGGGTGTTACTAAAGTATGTTATGCCGATTGCATTTGGCTGGAGCATGGCATTAACCGTTAATTGGGTTGAAATCGGAGTTTTTTCAGTGGCTATTTTTGTTTTTGCGCTGTTCAGCTGCGCGGTGCCATTAAGCAAGGTATTACTGCGCGGTACACCTAACGAGCATGTCGCGTTGTAAAGGAGTAGTGAAGTAATGTTAAAGTATTTTTTAGGGCTGGGTTTGCTACTGAGTGTTTTAGCTGGGTGCCAGCCTGCGCAAGACAAATCAGCAATTACACGGCAAGCCCCACCTAACCTTGGTGTTGACGTAGTTCCGAATACGCCCTTGGTATTTCCGCGAGATCATGGTGCACATTTAGATCAGAGTATTGAATGGTGGTATGTCACCGCTAACTTAGAGGCTGAAGATGGCAGCCAGTTTGGCGTACAGTGGACGTTGTTTCGTACATCGATGGCTGAGCCGCCACAGAGCCAGTCACCTTGGTGGGATGGCCAATTGTATTTTGCACACTTTGCGATACAAAATAATGATGCGCACCATGCGTTTGAAAAGTTTGCACGTGCGGGGCAAGTAGACATTACGGCAGCCCCTTTTGTGGCCAGAATTGATGATTGGCAGCTGAAAGGGAGTAACGAAGATATTTTACCAATGCAGTTAATCGCGCGTGAGGGACCATATGCGGCCAACCTAACCTTGGATAACAGTGTATTAGTGCGGCATGGCATTGATGGCTATAGCCAAAAAACAGCACAAGGGCATGCATCTTATTACTATAGCTACCCTTTTTTGGATGCAAGCGGAACGCTCGACTTTGCCGGTAAGCGTTATCAAGTCTCTGGTAAAG
Source organism: Pseudoalteromonas aurantia (assembly GCF_005886875.1). Taxonomy (GTDB): domain Bacteria; phylum Pseudomonadota; class Gammaproteobacteria; order Enterobacterales; family Alteromonadaceae; genus Pseudoalteromonas; species Pseudoalteromonas aurantia_A. Next base: position 76,198 of record NZ_PNBY01000066.1, read on the forward strand.
CGTGGTTAGACCGAGAGTGGTCATCTGCGTTAATAGACCCCAGTCAATCGGGGTGGGATTGGTTTAGCCTGCAAGCTGACGATCCGACAGAAGGAGGTTTAATGGTGTTTTGTATAAAAAACGCAGAGCAAAAATACGACCATTGTAGCGGCTCTCGAATTCAACCAAATGGCATGGTAGAAAGAATCAATCATACCGACATGTCGTTACAGCGCACAAAGTACGTAGCGTTGGCAGGTAAACATTATCCAGTAAAATGGACGCTTGATATTGCGGGCCTTGAGACAATTCATATTCACAGTGTCAATAAAGATGCCCGAAATGCACTGAGTATACCGTACTGGGAGGGTCGAGTGGTTAGCGCTGGTGGCTACACTGCAAAAGGCTATGTCGAGTTGGTTGGGTATTAAAATTACAGCGGGCGTGAGCAGGCTATATAACTTTCCTTTAGATGTATATTTTAATCGCAGAGCTTGGCTAACGATTTTTGGCCAGAGATTGAAGAACTCTGTTTTATGATTGGGTCATTCCTGATTAATATTGCCGAAGATAACAAGTGTTTGTATTTAATTTATTTTTATATTATTTTGATGGTATTAAACGGGACGCAGGCCTGGTTTTAGCGATAGAAAATAAGGCCAGCGTCCTTCTGAAAAGTTGTTATGTGAGCAGGAGAGTTTGTGCCAATATTTATAAAGCTTCTTTGGATATTTGGCTTGAGCAGTTTGGCATATATATTTTCTTCATTTTAGTATGCCGACAGCATTGCAGAGCTTACCGAATCTGAGAAAATAGAGGGAACAATAAATTCTGTTGAATGCAAAGACGGTTCACGTTCGTTTATGAAAAAAGAACTGACATTTTTAACTAATAAAGCAGAGGTTGAGTTTAAGTTTAATAAGGAAGGGAAGTGTTCAAAGCTTGTTTATTTTTACAAAAGTGCTAGCTCTTTTGAAGCGGTTCAAATAAACACCCTATTAAGTTCTCACGTCTTTTCACTGAAAATTGATGGCGTTGAACAGTATGACTTTGTTGAGCAAAAAAGTGATTACAATTATTATATTCTATTTTCACCATTCATAGTTCCATTGTTTATGGCAATTGACTCAACTGTTAATTGGAGTCGAGGAAGGTGGCGTAAATAGCTCACCTAAAAAGCGCATTAACGCATGGACTAATAAAGCTTGGCTTGGTTCGTGCTTCACCAATTTTAGCCAAGCATTATTGGCCCGTTATGCTAGGCATTAGGGCTCCTACAAGGAAGGATTTATGATTAAAAAGTATTTAGTAATAACTCTATTGTTTTCGACATCTTCGTTTGCAAAAACTTTCGACGCTGGGGACTTCACCGTTGAATATGACGATAATGTTCCGACTTTAATTGTCGAACAATTAGCTCAACGAGTGAGTGAAAATAGAAAAATTGTAAAAGCTTATCTACACCAGTCAAAGGAATATAAGGGGACTCCTATACAAGATGACTTAGTTGTATATATTTCGAAAAAACGTCGTACCCCTTACCAAGATTGGAATACGATTCATATCCCTGAAAAAAGAGTACTTTCGGCTTTCTCAGCAGAAGAATCAGAAAATAGTGGCATGGCCGTCATCCATGAACTAGCACATGTGTATGCTGTAAGTTACTTTCGTAAAAAGAAGAAAGATCGCTTTTTCGATGATGGTCTAGCCGTATTCTTACAACACAGGTTTGGTGAATCACCTGAGTACCCTAATTTCGGCCAAGATTTATATAGGGCAGTTGCAGAAACCTCGATTAGTTATGGCGGTTTAATTGCACTCGCCGAAGCAGAAACGGTGAGGCACGCAGCAAAAACGGGAGTAGGTAGACGACTTGCGTACTTACAAGAAGGTGCATTCACACAATACTTAATCGAAAATTATGGATTAGATCAGTATTTAAAAATTTACGCAGGTGAAAATATGCAAACAGTTACTGGTAAAACTTTTAGTCAACTGGAAAAAGAGTGGGTAGCATTGATCGGTGAATTCACGCCCTAACAAATAAGGATAGGTGTAAATTTAAACTGACATATATGGACACTCCCAGTGTGTCAAACAAAATAACTCTGGCGGGGTAGAATAAACTACCTCGTTTTTTCATTTCTTCGCTGCCACTGTTTGACGTTTGACCCATTTGCAATAAAGCGTTGCTCTGACATATATCCGGGCTTAACTGTTATTTCAGTGCCCCTAATGAGCTTCG